>NZ_JBAGKE010000002.1:0-584495 GCF_037034165.1 Geodermatophilus sp. FMUSA9-8
GCTGCACCGCATGGACATCAGCACGAGCATGCTCACCGGCGACAATCCGCGCACCGCCGCCCACCTGGCCGCCGCCGCCGGGATCGACGATGTGCACGCGGAGCTGCGCCCGGAGGACAAGGCCACCCTCGTCGAGCGACTGGGCCGCCGCGGCCGGGTCGCGATGGTCGGCGACGGCATCAACGACGCCCCCGCGCTGGCCACCGCCGACGTCGGCATCGCGATGGGTGCGATGGGCGCCGACGTGGCGATCGAGACCGCCGACGTCGCACTAATGGGCGAGGACCTGCGCCAACTCCCCCGCACCCTGGCCCACGCCCGCCGGGCGCGGCGGATCATGCTGCAGAGCCTGCTGCTGTCCGGAGCGATCCTGGTCGTGCTCATCCCGCTGGCCGCCTTCGGCGTCCTGGGCCTGGGCACGGTCATCGTCACCCACGAACTGGCCGAGGTCCTCGTCATCGCCAACGGCGTCCGCGCCGGCCGGCTGAAGGCATCCCCTCGGCCGGCCAGCCAGGAGCCCGCGCTCCAGCCGCCGGCCACCGCGGATCACCAAAGGCAGCCGCTGGGCGCAGGCACTCGCCGGTGACCCGTACGCCTGGCCGAAGAACCGCCCCTTGCTCTCGCGCTGCGGTATCCAACCTCCTCACCACCGGCCGCCGTCATGTTGATCGGCACCGGCGAGTGGGGAAGCCCGTCGGCACCGGACACCGGCAGCGGATCCGAGACCGGCTCTGGCTCCCTCCATCGACGGCGCCTGCGCCCGCTCGAGTTCAGCGGCGCCCTTTCTCGTCCTCACCGCCGCTGGACACAAGTCCGTGACTACCGTCCCGTCCAGGTGCGGACGGCGGCGGCAGTGACTCCCGGGCCGACCCGCCGCGCGCTGCTCACGGTCGCGACCGCGGCGGCCTTCAGCGTTCTGGTCGGTTGCTCGGCCGGCGGCGGCGACCGGACGACGCCGGGCGCGCAGTACGAGTTCACCGGCGCCACGCCGACGGCCACCGTCCTTGATGCAGCGGCTCGAGCTCCGGCACCCACCTTCGACGGTGAACTGCTGGACGGCAGCCGGTTCGAGTCCTCCTCGCTGACCGGCGACATCGCCGTCATCAACTTCTGGGGCTCGTGGTGCGCACCGTGTCGGGTGGAGACCCCCGAGTTCCAGGCCGTCTACGCCGACGTCGCCGACCAGGGCGTGCAGTTCCTGAGCATCGACGTCAAGGACCAGCGCCAACTGGCCATCGCCTTCGTCGACAGCGTCGACGCGACCTACCCGTCGCTGTTCGACCCCCGCGGGGAGGTCGCCCTGGCCTTCCGCGGCTTCCCGGCCAACGTGGTCCCCTCCACCATCCTGCTGGACCGGGCGGGCCGGGTCGCCGCCGTCTGCACCGGCGCGGTCCGCGGCGATGACCTCCGCACGGCCATCGACCTGCTGCTCATGGAAGGGACGTAGTGAGCGACCTCGGGGCCACCTTCGCCGGCATCGTCACCGACGGATCGCTGTTGCTGGCGATGGCCGTCGCCGCGCTCGTGGGGCTGATCAGCTTCGCCTCCCCCTGCTGCCTGCCGCTCATTCCCGGTTACGTCGGTTACGTCGCCGGACTGGCCGGCGCTGATGTCACCGCTGAGAACCGCCCGACGGCGAACGCCACCGCCGAAGGCGCTCCCGGCACAGCCACGGTCGGTGTCTCTACACCGACCACAGCGGCGGCGACGACCCCCAGCCGGACGATGGCCGTGCCCAGCCGCCGCCGACTGCTGGCCGGCTCACTGCTGTTCGTTTCCGGCTTCAGCGCGGTGTTCATCTCCTTCGGCGCCCTCTTCGGTGGCCTTGGCCGGCTGCTCTACGAGTGGGCGCCCACCCTGACCCGGGTGGCCGGGGTCGTCACCATCGTCATGGGGCTGTCGTTCCTCGGAGCCTTGACCTGGTTCCAGCGGGAACGCCGCATCCACCGCCGGCCGCCGGCCGGCCTCGCCGGCGCGCCCGTTCTCGGCGTCGTCTTCGGCCTGGGCTGGACCCCCTGCCTGGGGCCGACCCTCGCCGCGGTCAACACCCTGGCCTACACCGAGGCCTCGGCTCTGCGCGGCGCCATCCTGGGCCTGGCCTACTGCCTGGGCCTCGGCGTCCCCTTCGTGCTGGTGGCCCTGGGCACGCGACGCGCGTTGCGGTTCTCCGCCTTCGCCCGGCGGCACGCCCGGACGGTCATGCGGGTGGGCGGGGTGGTGCTCATCGTCCTCGGGACCCTGCTGCTGACCGGCTGGTGGGACGCCATGATGATCTGGCTGCGGGCATGGCTGGCCACCACCGGGCTCGGCACGTCCTCGCTCTGATCCAGGCGATCGAACAGCATCGGACACCGGCCGCGCCGGGCTCCACGGACCTGCCGCCGATCGTCGCCCATCTCACGTGCCGTGGCCGCCGCTCGGACCGGCCACCAAACGGCCACTGGAGACCACTCCCCTCTTCAAGATCACGACCCGACACACCTCCTGCACCGAGGCTGAGCGAGAGGCGTCACGAGCACCGCCGTCCTGCTGGTACACACCCGGTACACGACAGGTCCGTACGGAAGCAATCCTGTCCAACGCCGATCAACGCCGGCTTCATCGACTGACCTGCGTATTCAGCGTCTGCCAACCTCAATCATGCTGCTTCGGAGGGCTCTCCGGAGGCGGGTGCGCAGGTTCGAATCCTGCCGGGGGCACCCACGCGAGAACGGCCCGGACGGTCCTCCGTCCGGGCCGTTCTCGGTTCCTGGTCTCCAGGCGACCGCGTCAGCGGTCCGGCGCCGTCTCGAGCGCCGGGGAGGCCGCCGGAGCGGCCCCCGTGACGGGTGCCTGCGCCGCCGGCTCCCGGTCGCGCAGGCTGCGCTGCGCCCGCGCCGCGCGGAAGCGCGACAGCGCGGCCCGCTGCCCGAACGCCCCGGTCAGCCGGTCGAGGAAGATCGCCAGCAGCACGACGGCGAGGCCGCCCTCGAAGCCGGCGGCGACGTCGAGCTGGGTCACCGCCCGCACCACCACCGCGCCGAGCCCCGCGGCCCCGAGCAGGCCCGCGGTGACCACCATCGACAGCGCCAGCATGATCACCTGGTTGACGCCCGCCATGATCGACGGCAGGGCCAGGGGCAGCTGCACCTCGCGCAGCACCTGCCCGGGCCGGGCACCGAACGCCCGCGCGGCCTCGACGACCTCGCGGTCGACCTGCCGGATGCCGAGCTCGGTGAGCCGGACCCCGGGTGGGATGGCGAACAGGATCGTGGCCACCACGCCCGGCACCACCCCGACGCCGAAGAAGAAGACGGCGGGGATCAGGTAGACGAAGACCGGTGTCGTCTGCATGAAGTCCAGGACCGGCCGGACGACGACGCTCACCGCACGGTTGCGGGCCGCGAGGATGCCCAGCGGGACCCCGATCGCCGCCGCGATGACTGCCGCGACGAGGACCAGCGCCAGGGTCTGCATCGTCTCGGCCCACAGCTCGAGCGACACCACCAGGAGGAACGCCAGCACGGTGTAGAGCGCCAGCCAGGGTCCGCGCAGGAGCAGCGCGACGACGGCGAAGACGACGATCCAGACCACCGGCGGCGGGGTGACCAGCAGGTCGGTCAGGCCCTCGACGAGCGCCGACATCACCGCCGAGACGGCGTCGAACAGCCACGGCACCGTGGCCAGCAGCCAGTCGATGAGGTCCGACACCCACCGGCCGAGCGGGACGTGTGGCATCAGGACCGCCTCCCCCGGGCCGGGACGGCCGACAGGGCGTCGAGCACCGCCGCCCGCGGGACGACGCCGAGCAGCCGGCCGTCGTCGTCGAGGACGCCCAGGGGCACCGTGTGCCGCCCGACCAGGTGCACGAAGTCCACGACGGGCCGGTCGGCGCCGATCGTCGCGTAATCGGGGACGAGCTCGCGCGGGCCGAGCGCGTCGCGGCCCTCCTGCACGGCGCGGGCCAGCAGGTCGTCCCGGGCGACGCCGGCCACCCGCCGGTCGCCGTCGAGGACGTAGACGCCGTTGGCCTCCGCAGCGCCCAGCCGCCGCAGCACCTCCCCCGGCGGGTCGCCGAGCCGGGCGGTCATCCGCGGCTCGCGCACCAGGTCACCGGCGGTCAGCACCCGGGTGCGGTCGACGTCGGAGGTGAAATCGGCGACGTAGTCGTCCGCGGGCGCGGAGATGATCTCCGGACCGGTGCCCAGCTGGACGGTGCGGCCGTCCTTGAGCATCAGGATCCGGTCACCGAGCCGCATGGCCTCGTTGAGGTCGTGCGTGATGAACACGATCGTCTTGGCCAGCTCCGACTGCAGCCGCTCGAGCAGGTCCTGCATGTCCCGGCGGATCAGCGGGTCGAGTGCGGAGAACGGCTCGTCCATGAGCAGCACCTCCGAGTCGGCCGCCAGCGCCCGGGCCAGCCCGACCCGCTGCCGCATGCCACCGGAGAGCTCCTCGGGCCGGGCACCGGCGCGGTCGATGAGGCCGACGGTCTCCAGTGCCCAGTCCGCGCGCTCGCGCTGCACGGCCGCGGGCGCCCCGCGGACCTTGAGCGCGTAGGCGGCGTTCTCCCGGACCGTCCGGTGCGGCAGCAGCGCGAAGTGCTGGAAGACCATGCTGATCTTCTCGTTGCGCACCGTCCGCAGCTCGGCGTCGTCGAGCGCGCGCAGGTCGCGGCCCTCGACCTCGACGGTGCCGGCGCTCGGCTCGATCAACCGGTTGAGCAGCCGCACCAGCGTCGACTTGCCCGAGCCCGACAGGCCCATCACGACGAACAGCTCACCGCGCTCGACGGCGAAGCCGACGTCGTGCACGGCGAGCGTCGCGCCGGTCCGGCGCAGGATCTCGTCGCGCCCGAGCCCCTCGCCGGCCAGCCGCAGCGCCTCCTGCTCCCGCGCGCCGAAGACCTTCGTCAGGCCCGTGACCCGCAGCACCGGGGCCGTCACGTCAGCCGATCCACTCGTCGATCTGGTCGGCGTTCGCGTCCACCCACTCGCGCGCCACCGCGGCCACGTCCTCGCCGTCGACGTCGACCCGCTTCTGCATCTCCTCCATCTCCTCGACGGAGATGCGGAAGTCCGTCAGCAGGTCGACGAACGCCGGCGCCTGCTCGCGCAGCTCGTCGCTGGCGGCGATGTTGGCGCTGTAGGAGGGCATCGCGCAGGCGCCGTCGCCGGTGGTCAGGCACCCGTCGCTGTAGGGCGTGGGCTCCTCGAGCTGCACCATGTCGTACTGCGCGAAGACCGCGTGCGGGTGGTACAGGTACAGCACGATCGGCTCCTCGCGGCTGTAGCTGTTCGCCAGCTGCGCGAGCTCGGCGGCCTCGCTGGACACCACGTGCTCGAGCCCGATGCCGTAGCCCTCGAGGCGCTTGGCGTTCTGCTCGGTGGTGATGTAGCCGGGGTCGGCGTCGTAGAACTTGTTCCCGAGCTGGTCGGCGTACTCGTCGAGCTGCGTGACGCTGGTCAGCCCCTCGAGCGGACCGCCCGGCTCCAGCGCGTACGCGGGGACGAACCAGCCCTGCGAGGCGTCCCCGTAGGTCTCCGACACGATCTCGACGCGGTCGGCGGCGGAGTCGGCGAGCTCCTGCTGGTTGGGCAGGGCGACCTCGGTGAGCAGGTCGATGTCCCCGCGCTGGGCGCCCGCCCACGCGGCGGCCGGGTCGAGCTGGGTGGTGGCGAGCGACGCGACCCCGAGGTCGGGGTTGTCGGCGGCGATCTCGCCGAGGATGCCGGTGGTCAGGCCGGCCGCGGTCCAGCTGAACTGCGCGGTCTGGACGGTGATCCCGTCGCCGCTGCCGGAACCGGCGCCCGAGTCGGGCTGCTCGCTGGTGCAGCCGGCGACGGCGGCGGCCAGGACGGCGGTGAGGGCCACCGCGGAGGCGCGGGGCCGGAGGGTCGTGCGCTGCATGGGGTCTCTTCCCTGGAGGTCGTCGGGCCCGGGAGGCCGCGGCGGACGGAGGCGCGCGCGACGAGGCGCAGGCCCCTCCCTGGGAAGAGCCTGCGCCTGAGGCGGCGGTCGTGCTGGGCGGGGGTGTCCCGCCGTCACCCGGCGGAGGGACCGACCGGGGCGTCGCCGCGCAGCGTGATGCGGTGCATGACACGGCGCTGGTCGCCGTAGTCGCGGTTGGCGTAGTGCACCGTCGAGCGGTTGTCCCACATCACGACGTCGCCGACCGACCAGCGGTGCCGGACGACGTGCTCCGGCTTGGTGATGTGCGCGTAGAAGAGGTCGAGGAGGTACCGGCTCTCGGCGTCGGACACGCCCTCGATGTGCGACACGAAGCCCGGGTTGACGAACAGCCCCTTGCGGCCGGTCTCGGGGTGCACGCGGACGACCGGGTGGGCGACCGGGACGAGGGCGCGGTACTCCTCGCCCTCCCACTTCGTGCGCTCCTCGCGCTGGGCGATGTAGTAGCCGAACTCGCGGGTGCCGTCGTGCACCGCGACGAGCTGGTCGGCCAGCCGCTGCACCGGCTCGGACAGGGAGCGGTAGGCCAGCTCCAGGTCGGCCCACTGGGTGTCGCCACCGGTGGGCGGGAGGACGACGGCGCGCAGCACCGACCCGAGCGGGGGCCGGCGGACGAAGGTGACGTCGGTGTGCCAGATGTCGGCGAACCCGCCGGTGGCGCTGTCGAGCGCGTAGATCTCGGGGTGCTCCTGGTCGACGCCCGGGACGACGGGGTGCGACTCGGTGACCTCGCCGAGCCGGCGGCCCAGCGCGATCTGGCTGTCGGGGTGCAGGTCGTGCTGGCCGGCGAAGAACAGCACCTTGTACTCGGCGAGCGCGGCCCGGACGGCCCGGACCTGCTCGTCGGTGGCGCGGGCGAGGTCGAGGCCGTGGACGCGGGCGCCGATGGTGGGCTCGAGGCGCTCGAGCTCGAGGGTGGCGACGTCACCGTGGACGTCGGCGGGCTGGGTCGGGGCTGCGGCGAGCAGGGTCATGCGAGGACTCCGGGGGATGCGGCGGGACGGGACGGGGGACGGTCCTCAGGCCCGACAGAGCGCGCTCGCGCACCGCAGCAGGTCGACGTGCCGGCGCTCGACGAGCGCCAACCGCACAATCCCGACCGACTGCATGGGGATTACCGTAGCGGTCGATCGGGTCCGGCGACACGCGGGTGCCCTCGTCCCGCCCCCTGGAGGACCCGTGCCCACCACCGTCCGCGCCTACGCCGCCACGTCGCCCACCGATCCGCTGGCGCCGACGACGATCGAGCTGCGGGACGTCGGCCCCCGCGACGTGCGCATCGACATCCGGTACGTCGGCATCTGCCACTCCGACATCCACACCGCGCGCAGCGAGTGGGGCGCCACGCGCTACCCCGTCGTCCTCGGTCACGAGATCGCCGGGGTGGTGGCCGAGGTCGGCGCCGAGGTGAGCCGGTTCCGCGTCGGCGACCGCGTCGGCGTCGGCTGTCTCGTCGACTCCTGCCGGGAGTGCCGCTACTGCCGGCGCGGGGACGAGCAGTTCTGCACCGAGGGCTACGTCGAGACCTACTCGAGCACCGGGCGGGACGGGCGGCCCACCCAGGGCGGCTACGCCGAGGGCATCGTCGTCACGGAGGACTTCGTCCTGCGCATCCCCGACGGCCTGGCGCTCGACGTGGCCGCCCCGCTGCTGTGCGCGGGAGTCACCGTCTACTCCCCGCTGCGCCACTGGGGAGCGGGCCCGGGGACCCGGGTCGCCGTCGTCGGGCTGGGCGGGCTGGGGCACGTGGCCGTCCAGGTCGCCGCCGCGCTCGGTGCCGAGGTCACGGTGCTGTCCCAGTCCCTGCGGAAGCAGGAGGACGGCCTGCGCCTGGGGGCGGGCCACTACGCCGCCACGAGCGCCCCGGACACCTTCGCCCGCCTGGCGGGCTCGTTCGACCTCGTCCTCAACACCGTCAGCGCGTCGGTCGACGTCGACGCGTACCTGTCGCTGCTCGACGTGGACGGCACGCTGGTCAACCTCGGGATCCCCGAGCACCCGCAGTCGCTGGACGTCGCCTCGCTGCTCATGCGGCGCCTGTCCTACGCCGCGTCGAACATCGGCGGCATCCGCGAGACCCAGGAGATGCTCGACTTCTGCGCCGCGCACGGCATCGCCGCGGAGGTCGAGACGATCGGCGTGGACCGCGTGGACGAGGCCTTCGACCGGGTGGTGGCCTCCGACGTGCGCTACCGCTTCGTGATCGACACGACCACCCTGGCGTGACGCGCCGGTAGCGGCCGGCACCGGGGGGTTGCCGATCTCCGGGACGGGGAACACCGGTATCGGACGACGCCGACCGGAACGAGCCGATGACCGCACGGAACTGGCCACGACGGCCCTGCCCCGAGACCACGGGGTCCCGCTACGACTACGAACTCGCCACCGCGGCACAGCTGCGCACCATGCGCGCCGGGCTGCGGGAGTGGCTGCCCGCCGTGACCAGCGACCCCGACCTGCTCGACGAGCTGCTCCTGACCCTCGACGAGCTGGCGTCGAACGGCCTGCGGCACGGGCTCCCGCCCGTGCGGGTCAGCGTCGCGCCCTCGGCGGGCGACCTGCTGCTCGCCGTCAGCGACGCCGTGCCCGAGTGCGCGCCGGAGCCGGCGACGGGGCGGGACCCCGCGCAGGGCGGGATGGGCCTCAACCTGGTGGCCGACCTGTCGATCGCCTGCGGCTGGGACGTCCACGACGGCCGCAAGCACGTCTGGGCCTGCCTGTCCCGGGGCTGACCGGAGGGCCGGCACCCCTCGGGAGGAGGACCCGCGGCGGGCCAGGAACGCGGGACGCCCGGCCCGGCGTTGTGCTCCCTGGACGACGCGCCCGCCCCCGGTGCGCGCCCGAGGAGGGGACATGGACTACCTCAACCGCCTGCGCTCCGAGCGCCCGGTGCTCTACTGGCTCGTCCTGCTGGTCGGGTTCTGGCTGGCCTTCCAGCTCCTCCTCGGCGTCGCGCAGCTGCTGCTGGGCGGCTTCGCCCTGCCGGCGTGGGCGCCCCTGGCGCTGGTGCTCGGCGTGCTCGTGCTCGTCGCCCGGCGCCAACAGGGACGCTGACCCACCGGTCAGGACACGGCGGCCGCCGGGGCCTCCGCCGGGAGGGCCGTCCGGCGGCGCGGGCGCAGCTGCACGACCACCACGGACGCCAGCACCAGCAGGCCGCCGGCGAGCTGGACCGGCGTCAGCGACTCCCCCAGCGTCACGGCGGCCAGCGCCGCGGTGACGAGGGGCTCGGCGGTGGACAGGATGGCCGCGGTCGACGGGCCGGTGCGACGCAGCCCGGCGAAGAAGGCCAGCATCGCGACGACGGTCGAGACGACGGCGATGCAGCCGACCCACAGCCACCCGGCCCGGCCGAAGCCGAGGTCCAGCCCGCCGCCGGCGACCGCCCGGCCGGTGAGCGCCACGGCGGCGCCGGCCATGACCAGCGCGGACAGCACCACCGGCGCCAGCCGGTGCACCACCGTGTCGGCCACGAGGATGTAGCAGGTGTAGGTGACGGCGGCGCCGAAGGCGAGGGCCACGCCCGTGCCGTCGAACCGCACGCCGCCCGCGCCGAGCAGGACCAGCAGCGTCCCGCCGGACGCGACCAGCAGCGCCGCGGCGCGCGCCGGGGTCAGCCGGTCGCGGCCGAGCAGCACCGCGGCCAGCGTGACGAGCGCCGGATAGGTGTAGAGCACGAGCGCCACCAGCGAGGCGTCGATCCGCTCGAGTGCGGTGAAGTAGAGGGTGGCCTGGGTGGCGTACCCGACGGCGCCGAGCGCCAGGGCGGTCAGCAGGAGCCGCCGGCCGAGCGGCCGCCGCGGCCCCGGGCCGCCCGACCGCAGCCCGGGCCGCAGCGCGAGCACGCCGGCCAGCAGCAGGGCGGCGAGGAGGAACCGCAGCGCGAGGAGCGCCTCGGGCCCGACCCCGGCGGCGTAGGCGAGCTTGCCGAACACCCCCATCGCGCCGAAGCAGGCCGCCGACAGCAGGCACAGTGCGAGACCCACGCCGGACAGCCTCGCCCGCACGTCCCGTCAGCTCCAGCGACGGTTCGTGGACCGCACTGGTTAGCGTCCCTGCATGGTCGAGTTCGATCTCCGCCGGCTGCGCGTGCTGCGGGAGCTGGAGCTGCGCGGCACCCTCGGCGCCGTGGCCGCCGGGCTCGGCTACACGCCGTCGGCGATCTCGCAGCAGCTGGCGGTCCTGGAGCGGGAGGCCGGGACGCCGCTGCTGGAGAGGGCGGGCCGGGGCGTGCGCCTCACCGACGCCGGGCGCCTGCTCGCCCGGCACGCCGGGGTCCTGCTCGCCGCGGCCGAGGCGGCGCGCGCGGACCTCGCGGCGCTCGGCGGCGAGGTCCGCGGCACGGTCCGGGCGGGCGGCCTGCAGTCGGCCACCCGCCGCCTGCTCGTCCCCGCGGTGGCCGGCATGCGCGGCGAGCACCCGCGGGTGCGGGTCGAGGTGTCGGAGCTGGAGCTCGAGCAGGCGCTGCCGGAGCTGCGGTCGGGCGGCCTCGACGTCGTCGTCAGCGACGAGTACGACGGCCACCCGCGCCCGCGGCCGGCGGGGCTGCGGTTCGCCGTGCTGCACGAGGAGCCGCTGCACCTCGTCCTGCCCGCCGACCACCCCGCGGCCGTCCCGGGAGGCCCGGTCGCCCTGGCGGACCTGCGCGACGACGCCTGGGCGGCCTCCGGCGCCGGGACCGGGCACACGGCGCTGGTCGTCGGCGCCTGCCGCTCCCTGGGCGGGTTCGAGCCGGACCTGCGGCACCGGTCCGACGACGCCGACGTCCAGCTGGAGCTCGTGCGCCGCGCCGGCGCCGTCGCCCTGCTGCCCGCGCTCACCCTGCCCGGGGGCGACCCGGCGCTGGCCGTGCGCGACGTCGCCGGGGCCGCCGTCCGGCGCCGGCTCGTGCTGCTCACCCGCGACCAGCCCGCTCCCCCGGCCCTGGCCGCCTTCCTCGACGCGGTGCGCGGCCGGGCGGAGCAGCTCGGCTGAGCGGGCCGACGGCGGTCAGCCCGGGTAGGCGACCCAGCCGCCCGGGAAGGCGTCGGGCGGGGCGAGCCCGGGCCGCGGGCCGCCGTCGAGGTCGTCGGCCGCCGCGACGACCTCCTCGGCGCCCACGCCGAGCAGCACCCGGGTGACCTGCTGGGTGGAGTCGAGCAGGTCGTCGAGGGCGCGGTCCACGTGCGCCCCGGTGACCACCTCGACCGGGTCCTGCTCGTGCAGCGCCTCGAGCACCGCGCGGCGCAGCAGCTCCTTGAGGAACGACGCCGTCACCCCGTCGGTGCGCTCGACGGCCCGCTCGACGTCGTCGCCGGTGAGCCGCAGTGGCACCGCCCGGCCGTAGAGCCGCAGCAGGTCGCGGCGGGCGGCGGCGTCGGGCAGGCCGACCTCGACCGCGACGTCGATGCGCCCAGGCCGCGCGGCGAGGGCGGGCTCGAGCAGGTCGGCCCGGTTGGTGGTCAGCACGAACAGCAGGTCGGCGTCGGGGGCGGCGCCGTCCATCGCGTCGAGCAGGTCGAACAGCACCGGGCTGCCGCCGGGACCGAACGAGCGCTCGGCGGCCACCAGGTCGACGTCCTCCAGGACGACGACGGCCGGCTGCAGCTCGCGGGCGAGCTCGGCGACCGCGCCGATCGCCCCGAGGGAGCGGCCGGTGAGCAGCAGCCGGGTGTAGTCGTCCATCCGGCCGAGCAGCCACCGCACGGTGTGCGTCTTGCCGGTGCCGGGCGGGCCGTAGAGCAGCAGGCCGCGCTTGAGGTGCTGGCCGGCGGCGCGCAGGCCCGCGCGGTGCTCGGCGACCCCGACGGCGTGCCGCTCGACCCGGTCCAGGACGACGGCGGGCAGCACGACGTCGTCGCGGGTCAGGCCCGGCGGCTCGAGGAAGGTGAGCTCGACGCCGCCCATCGGCGTCGGCGTCACCTCGACCAGCTGCCCGCGGTAGACGTTGCGCTCGCGGCGCAGCCGGTCGAGTTGGGCCAGCACCTCCTGCGCCGCGCGGACCGGCAGCCCCGCCACCTCCACCGACAGGGTGGGCCGGTGCTCGCCGGGGCCCTGCACGAGGAGCACGTAGTGCCCGCTGGCGTCGGTGACCAGCAGCAGCGCGAGCCGCAGGCAGGCGAGCGTCGAGTCGGGGCCGTCGGGCAGGTCGACCACCGCCGGGGCGGACAGCCGCACCGGCGGCAGCGCCTCGCCGGTCATCAGCTGCTGCAGCGAGATGTCGCCGTAGTGCGGCGGGAGGACGACGCCGTGCACCTCGACCGTGCGCCCCTCGGCGGCCGTCCAGGCGTCCAGCGCCGTCTGCAGGTTGACGTGCTCGAAGCCCGACAGCGTCCGGGAGACGACGGACTCCGCCAGCCCCGCCGCGCCGAGCGCCCCCCGCACGAGGGCCACGACCTCGTTGGCCCCCTGCGCCGGCGCGTGCAGCCAGTTCAGCAGCGACTGCAGGCCCTCGGCGAACCGCCGCGCCTCGTCGTCCGACGCTCCCGCCACGCTTCCCCCGCTCCGTCGGCCCGGCCGTGCCGGCGGAGCGTAGCGATCACCGGCCTGTGGCGCCTCAGCCCGCGGCGGGCAGCCGCACCAGGTCGAGCACCGCCCGGGCCGCGCTGCCCGGCGGCGCGAGCAGCACGAGCTCGCGGCCGTGCCCGGCGAGCTGATCGCGCACCCGGTGCAGGACCTGCACGCCCGCACTGGCCAGCAGGGTGACCGCGGACAGGTTGAGGGTCAGCGACAGCACGCCGCCGCGGGTGGCGGCCGCCACCGTGCGGTCGAGCTCGTCGACGCTGGTGACGTCGACCGGCCCGCTCACCCGCAACCGCACCGCGCCGGGGGCGCCGTCGGGCTCCTCGGGCACCACGCCGAAGGGCTCACGGGGCGGCGCGGCGGCGCCCGGGCCGGCGTCGGCGCCGAGCATCGCCGGCCGGTGGAGCCGGTGCCGGAGCGTGACCACGGTCCCCGCGCCGCCGTCGGAGCGCTGCACGTGCAGGGAGTCGGTGAGCTGCTGGGCGAGCAGCAGCCCGCGCCCGCGGTGCGAGGCGCCCGGGTCGGGGTCGCGCCACCGCCCCTCGTCGGCGACGCGGCACTCGAGCACGCCGTCGGGCAACAGCACCGCGTCGAGCCGGACCGGGCCGGTCTCCCCGCGCGGGTAGGCGTGGTCGACGGCGTTGGCCACCGCCTCCCACACGGCGAGCTCGACCGCGCCCCGGTCGTCGGCGGCCGGGTCCAGCTCGTCGAGCCACGCGTCGACGGTCCGCCGCAGCCGGCGCACCTCGTCGCGGGCCGTGCCGGAGTCGGCGTGCAGGGGCGGCACGGGCACCGGGAGGCGGTGCGCGGCCAGCGTGGTGACGTCGTCGTCGTAGCCGGTGCGGGTGAGCAGCTCGACGGTCAGCCGGCACAGCCGCTCGTCGGGGGTGCCCGGCGCGCCGAGCGGGAGGGCCCGGTTGGCGGCCGCGTCGGAGGCGACGCCGGCGAGCTCGGCCATGCCGTCGGCGATGCTGCGGAACGGCCGCTCGATGAGCCCGTCGCTGTACAGGAGCACCGTCTCGCCGGGCGCGAGGACGTCGTCGGTGATCTCGGGGACGGAGCCCGGGGCGGCGGTGCCCAGCGGTCCCGCCGCCCCGGGGGCGAGGAAGCGGGTCGTCCCCTCCCCGTCGACCACGAGGGGCGGCGGCTGGCCGCAGCAGGCGTAGCGGAGGGCGCCGGTCACCGGGTCCAGGACGACGAGCGCCACCGTCGCGGCGTGCAGCCGGGGGTTGCGCGCGGCGAAGGCGTCGGCCCGGGCGAGCGCCTCGGCGGGCCCGAGGCCGGCGAGCAGCGCGTCGCCGAGGACCGCGCGCAGCTGGCCCATGGCCGCCGAGGCCGCCACCCCGTGCCCGACGACGTCGCCGACGACGAGCGCCACGGTCCCCGCGGGCAGCGGGATCGCGTCGAACCAGTCGCCGCCGGCCACCTGGTCGCCCGCGGCCACCAGGTACCGGGCGGAGATCCGGGCGCCGGGCAGCACCGGCAGGGTGGCCGGCAGTAGTGCCTCCTGCAGCGTCGTGACCAGGGCCCGCGCGTCCCGGAAGCGCCGCTCGGCGTCGGCGGCCTGCTCCTGCGCCGCCTGCCGGGCGAGCACCTGCTCGGTGACGTCGTGGGCGAAGGTGGCCACGCCGTCGACCTCGCCGTCGGCCGAGCGGGTCGGCGCGAGGTGGAAGTCGAGGAAGACCTCCTGCAGCTCCCCGGTGCCGCCGGGGTCCACCTGCAGCCGCCACTCCCGGGCCACCCGGTCGCGGCCGGTCGTGAACACCTCGTCGAGCAGCTCGAAGATGTGCTGGCCCTCCAGCTCGGGCAGGGCGTCGCGGATCGGCAGGCCGACCAGGTCGTCGCGGCCGAAGAACGCCCGCATCGCGCCGTTCGCCGCGACGACGGCGTGCTCCGGGCCGCCGTAGACGCACAGGATCAGCGGCATCTGGTCGTAGGCGACGCGGACGGCGGAGGCGTCGCCGACCAGCCGGTCGGCGTCTGCTCCGCCGCGCTGCACCACTCGCCCACCCGCCCCGCGGTCCTCCGGCGCGAGCGCGCCGCGGCGCCCCCCTACCCCCCGGACCTGCGGGTCCATGCACCGTGCCGGTGCGCGGCACCCTGGCGGGCGGTCCTCCTGGCCCTGCGGCCCCCGGTGGTCGATGATCGGGTGATGACGGTCACCGCACTGCCCTCGCGCGGGAGGTGGGTCTGGGACGCGCGCGACCGGACGCGCGCGGTCCGCGTCTCGGCGCACGCCGCCCAGGGGCTGCTCAACCTGAGCATCTGGCGCGACGACGTGTGCGTCGGCACCGTGAAGCTGCGGCCCGACGAGGCCGCCGACCTGGTGTCCGGCCTGTCGGAGGGGCTCGCCCAGCTGGCCGCGGCACCGGCCCGCCCGGTCCCGGTCGACGCGCGGGTGCTCGACCTGGAGGCGCGCCTGGCCGCCGTCGAGTCCGCCGTCGGGGCACCGGGGGCCGCCCGCCGGTACCGCAGCGAGCCGCCAGCGCTGCGGGTGGCCCGCGCGCTGGCCCGCCGGGTGCAGCAGCGCCTCGCGCCCGGCCCCCGGGCCCGCTGACACCGGGCCGACCCGTGCGGGTCGTCTCCCTGCTCCCGTCGGCGACCGAGATCGTCTACGCCCTGGGCCTCGGCGAGCAGCTCGTCGGCGTGACGTTCGAGTGCGACGAGCCGCCGCGGGCCCGCGCCGAGAAGGCCGTCCTCGTCGGCGGGCTGGACACCGCGGGGATGACGCCGGCGGACGTCGACGCCGCCGTCCGCGCCCGCGTCGCCGCCGGGGAGGACCTCTACACGCTGGACGCCGGCGCCCTCGCGGCGCTGGACCCCGACGTCGTCCTCACCCAGGACCTCTGCCGCGTCTGCGCGCTGCCCGCGGGCTCCGTCGACGACGCGCTGGCCCACCTGGGCTGCCGCGCCGACGTGGTGACCCTCGACCCGCACACCCTCGAGGACGTCCTGGCCACCATCACCACCGTCGGCGAGCGCACCGGCACCGCACCGCGGGCCGCGGAGCTGGTGGCGTCGCTGCGCGCCCGGCTGGATGCCGTCGCGCGCCGGGTGGCCGGGCGGCCCCGTCCGCGGGTGGCCGTCGTCGAGTGGGTGGACCCGCCGTTCCCGGCCGGGCACTGGGTCCCCGACCTGGTCACCGCCGCGGGCGGGCAGCCGGTGGCGTGCCGCCCCGGGCAGCGGTCGGCGCCGGTCCCGTGGGCCGAGTTCACCGCCGCCCGCCCCGACGTCGTCGTGGTCGCGCCCTGCGGCTTCGGCCTGGACGGGGCCGCCGGGCAGGCGGCCGACGTCGCGGGCCGGCTGCCCGGCGTGCCGGTGTGGGCGGTCGACGGCAACGCGGTGGTCGTCCGCCCCGGCCCCCGGCTGGTCGACGGCGTCGAGGCCCTCGCCGCGCTCCTGCACGGCGGGGATCCACCACCGCACCTGGCGGTCCGGGTCGCCTGAGCGGCGGCCCCCAGGAGGAGGGCCGCCGCGCCGGTTCAGGCGGGAGGGGTGCGCCGGCGCGTGGTCCAGGCGAGCGCCAGGCCGGCGACGCCGGTGACCGCGCCGACGACACCGAGCACCAGCGCGGTCGTGGCGGTGCCGGAGCCGCCGTCCCCGCTCGCCGAGGCCTCGGCGACGTCGGTGGTCGCGGTGTCCCCACCGTCGGCGGCCGCGGCACCGGACAGCGTCAGCACCGGCGCCGGGTACTCGGGCTCCTCGCCGCCGACCGTGGGCTCGATCCAGGCGGCTTCCGTGCCGTCGCTGTAGGTCTGCACGGCCGGGTAGCTCACCTCGTCGGCGTCCGGGAACGGGCCGCCGGACAGCGCGAACTCCAGGAACTCACCGGGGCCGATGCCCTGGCCCTCCTCGGCGCGGAACTCGACGACGGAGACGTACTCGGTGATCTCCTGGCCGTGGGACTCCAGCGGCTCGGCCAGCTGCGCCCGGGTGGTCGACACCGTCCAGCCGGGCACCGGCATGGCCCGCAGCGAGGCCATCGCGGCCTCCTCCGGGACGGAGATGCGGACGGCCACGGTGCTGGCGGTGTCGCTCTCGTTCGGCACGCGGAAGGTCAGCTTCCCGTAGCCGCCGGCGGCCGCGTCCTGCGACGAGACGGTCACGTGCGCCGAGGCGACCCCGGCGGTCGTCAGGAGCGCGGCCAGGCCGGCCGCCAGGACGACGGCCAGCCGGTGGATGGTGCGGGACACGGTTCTCCTCGGGTCGGTGGTCGGGTGCGGCGGGCCGCACCTCTCCCCCCTCTGGTCGTCGCGCGCGCCGCCGCGGTTCCCGTGTGCCCGGTCACGCCCGGCTCCCCGAGCCCGCCGCCGGTCCCCCGCGCTGCCGCACTAGCGTGCGCGGCATGGAGCACACCGGGGTGCAGACCACCCGCGCCGGCGACGTCGAGATCGCCTACGAGACCTTCGGCTCGGCCGAGGACACACCGCTGCTGCTGGTCATGGGCCTGGCCACCCAGATGGTCGGCTGGCCCGACGGGTTCTGCCGGATGCTCGCCGACCGCGGCCTGTACGTCGTCCGGTTCGACAACCGCGACATCGGCCTGTCCACGCACCTCCACGACGCCGGCGCGCCCGACGTGCTCGCCGTCATGGGCGGCGACCACAGCCGCGTCGCCTACCGGCTGGCCGACATGGCCGACGACACCGCGGGCCTGCTCGACGCGCTCGGCCTCGACAGCGCGCACGTCGTCGGCGCCTCGATGGGCGGGATGATCGCCCAGACGCTGGCCATCCGGTACCCGCAGCGGGTGCGCAGCCTGACCTCGATCATGTCGACGACCGGCGACCCCGCCGTCGGCTCCCCCGCCGAGGCCGCGATGGGCGTGCTGCTCGCCCCGCCGGCCACCGACCGGGAGTCCGCGCTGCAGCGCGCCGTCGACACCTACCGCGTCATCGGGTCGCCGGGCTTCGAGTTCGACGAGGCCGGCCTGCGCGAGCGCGCCGGGCTGTCCTTCGACCGCGCCCACGACCCGGCCGGCGTCGCCCGCCAGCTCGCCGCGATCCTCGCCAGCCCGGACCGCACGGCCGACCTGGCGTCGGTCGCCGTCCCGACCCTGGTCGTGCACGGCGAGCAGGACGCGCTGGTCAACGTGTCCGGCGGCCGCGCGACGGCGGCGGCGATCCCCGGCGCCGAGCTGCTCGTCGTCGACGGGATGGGCCACGACCTGCCGCGCGAGGTGTGGCCGCGGATCGTCGACCGGGTCGCCGCGCTGGTCGACCGGGTCGAGCGGGCCTGACCTCCCGGGGCCCCGCCGCACGGCGGGGCCCCGGCCGGGCTCAGCTGGTGAGCATGCCGCCCTCCACCGGGATCGTCGTCCCGGTGACGTAGCCGCCGGCCTCGCTGACGAGGAAGACGAGGGCGGCCGCGAGCTCCATCGGGTCGCCGGCGCGGCCGGCGAGCACCCGGCCCATCTGCTGGTCGAGGTAGCCCTCGGGGTACTGGTCGGTCATCTCCGAGGCGAAGAAACCCGGCGCCAGCGCGTTGACCCGGATGCCCTTGCGTCCGGTCCACTGCTGCGCGAGGTCGCGGGTCAGGCCGATCAGCCCGGCCTTGCTGGCCGCGTACGCCGCCTGCGGCAGCCCGGCGGTGGTCAGCCCCAGCACGCTGGAGATGTTGACGATCGAGCTGCCCGGCTGCATGACGCGCCCGCACGCCTGCGCCATCCAGTAGCAGCCGTTGAGGTTCACGTCGATGACCGACCGGAAGTCCTCGGGCCTCTCCCGGGTGGCCGGCGCGGCGGTGCCGATGCCGGCGTTGTTGACCAGCACGTCGACACGCCCGAACTCCGCCATCGTCGCGTCGACCAGCGCCTGGCAGTCCTCCACCCGCGCGACGTCGGTGCGCACGGTGATCGCCCGCCGGCCCTCCGCCTCGACCGCCTCCCGCGTCGCGGCCATGCGGTCCTCGCGACGGGCACCCAGCGCCACGTCGGCCCCGGCCTGCGCCAGGGCCCGGGCGAACACCACGCCCAGCCCCGAGGACGCCCCCGTCACGATCGCCACCCTGCCGTCGAGCCGGAACATGTCCAGGACGCTCTTGTCCGCCACCGCGCACTCCCCTCGCCGCCATCCCGTCCCCGGGACCGTATCCGGACTGTGCGGTACATCACCGGCCGGGCGGGTAGGGGGTGCTGCGCGGGCAGCAGGACCCGCGGGGAGGGAGTCGGCATGACGTCGGCACAGCCACCGGGCACGCCGCTGTGGCGGCAGGCGTTCGACGCCGCCGAGAAGGCGGTGACCCCGCACGCGGAGAACCTGGTGCGGACCCCCGGGTTCGCCACCGGCGTCACGCTGCTGCGCCGCGCGCAGACGATGGCGCGCGACACCGCGCGCGGGGTGTCCGCCCGCGCCTGGCACCTGGTCAACCTGCCCGCCGGCAGCGACCTGGCCCGGCTGCGGGCGCAGATCGGCGCGCTGGACCGCGAGGTGCGCCGGCTGACCGTGCAGCTGGAGAACGAACGACGTGCCCGTGCCGCCGACCCCACCCCGGAGGAGCCCGATGCCGACGGTCCCCAGTCCCCAGGCGGTGCTCGACCGCGTGCGCCGCGACGTCGAGCGCAACGCCCTCCGCGCACGTAACGGGATCAAGCTCGCCGCCGGCGTCGACCGGCCCGGCGTCGGGCTCACGCCCAAGGACGTCGTCTGGCAGCGCGGCCGCACCCAGCTGTGGCACTACCGCAGCGAGAAGGTGCGGTACTCACCGCCGCTGCTCATCGTGTTCAGCCTGATCAGCCGCAGCTACATCCTCGACCTGACGCCGGGGAACTCCTTCGTCGAGCAGCTGCTCGACGCCGGCTTCGACGTCTACATGGTCGACTGGGGCGAGCCCGACGAGCGCGACGCCGAGAACCGCCTCGAGGACTACGTCGACGACTACGTCCCCGCGGCCGTCGACCGGGTGCGGGAGATCTCCGGCGCCGACGAGGTCAACCTGTTCGGCTACTGCTTCGGCGGCGACCTCTCGCTCCTCTACGCCGCGCACCACCCCGACGCCCCGGTGCGCAGCCTGAGCGTCCTCGCCACCCCCGTCGACTTCACGGAGATGGGGCCGATGGCCGACATCTTCCGCGGTGGCGGGATGGAGGTCGACGACGTCGTCGACGAGAACGGCAACGTCCCGCCGCGCATCGTCGTCCAGGGCTTCCGCACCCTCACCCCCACCGCCGAGGTCACCCGCTACGTGACGCTGTGGGAGCGGCTCTGGAACGACGAGTACGTGGCGGCCTACCAGGCGATGACCGGCTGGTCCGACGACCACATCCCGTTCCCCGGCGCTGCCGCGCGGGAGACCGTGCAGATGCTCGTGCGCGACAACGGCATGGTCACCGACCGGCTGACCGTCGGCGGGGACCGCGTGCACCTGTCCGACATCCGGCTGCCGTTCCTCACCGTGCGCGCCGACCGCGACCACATCGTCCCGCCGGCGGCCACGGCGCCCCTGATCGACCTGGTCGGGTCGGAGGACAAGCACGAGCTGCGGCTGCCCGCGGGGCACATGGGGCTGGTGGTCGGCCGGACGGCGGCCAAGACCACCGTGCCGGAGATCATCGGGTTCCTGCGCCAGCGCAGCGACGAGCACACGCCCGGCCGCGCCGCCGGGCAGGAGGGGTGAGCGTGGACGTCGTCGAGCTCGGCGAGGCGCACTGCGACGCGCTGCTGCGGTTCTTCCGGTCGCTGCCGGAGGAGGACCTCACCTTCATCGAGGAGGAGGTCACCGACCCCGACGTCGTCCGGTCCTGGGCGTCCGGCGGCGGGAGCGCCCGGCGGTTCGTCACCGTCGACGGCGACGACCCGGGGGGCGACGTCGCCGGCTACGTCGCGATCCGGCGGCTGACGGGCTGGTCCTCCCACGTCGGCGAGGTCCGGCTCGTGGTCTCCCCCACCCGCCGCGGCTCGGGCCTCGGCCGGGCGCTGGCCCGGCACGCCCTGGTGACGGCGGTCGGCGACGGGCTGACCAAGCTCGTCGTCGAGGTGGTCGCCGAGCAGGGCAGCGCGCTGGCGCTGTTCACCGGCCTGGGCTTCACCGGGGAGGCGCTGCTGCGCGACCACGTCCGCGACCGGGAGGGGCAGCTGCGCGACCTCATGGTGCTGGCCCACCACGTCGACGAGACGTGGTCGGGCATGGCCACCGTCGGCCTCGACGAGGCGCTCGGCCACGATCTGAGCTGACTCCCGCTCCCGTTTCCCGGCCTCCCTGCAGGGTCCCGCTCGCGAGCTCGCGAGCGGTGGGGGGCAGGGAGGTCCTTCGACTGAGCTGAGGTTCAGGACTCCGTGACCCGGCCGTCCTCGACGGCGAACCGGCGGGTGGTGGCCACCGCGTCGAGCATCCGGCGGTCGTGGGTGACCAGCAGCAGCGTGCCCGGGTAGGCGGCGAGGGCGGACTCCAGCTGCTCGATGGCCGGCAGGTCGAGGTGGTTGGTCGGCTCGTCGAGCACGAGCACGTTCACCCCGCGGGCCTGCAGGAGGGCCAGCGCCGCGCGGGTGCGCTCCCCCGGCGAGAGCGTCGCGGCCGGGCGCAGCACGTGCTCGGCGGTCAGGCCGAACTTGGCCAGCAGCGTGCGCACCTCGGCGGTGGGCCAGTCGGGCACCTCCGCGCCGAAGGCGTCCAGCAGCAGCCGGTCGCCGGTGAACAGCCCGCGCGCCTGGTCGACCTCACCCAGCCGCACCGCCGGGCCCAGCGAGGCGCTGCCGGAGTCCAGCGGCACCCGGCCCAGCAGCGCGCCGAGCAGCGTCGTCTTGCCCGAGCCGTTGGGGCCGGTGATGGCCACCCGGTCGCCCCAGTCGACCTGCAGGCTCACCGGCCCGAGGGCGAACCCGCCGCGGCGGACGACGGCGGCGCGCAGCGTGGCGACGACGGCGCCGGCGCGCGGGGCCGCGGCGATCGTCATCCGCAGCTCCCACTCCTTGCGGGGCTCCTCGACCACCTCCAGCCGCTCGATCCGCCGCTCGGTCTGCTTGACCTTGGCGCCCTGCTTCTCCGCCGTCGACCGGTTGTGCGCGGTGATGTGCTTGTCCGGGTCCTTCTTCTTCTTGACCGCGTCGCGCACGCCCTTGGCCAGCCAGTTGCGCTGCATGCGGGCGCGGGCCTCGAGGTCGGCCCGGGTCTCCGCGTACTCCTCGTACTCCTCGCGCGCGTGCCGCCGGGCCACCTCCCGCTCGACGAGGTAGGCCTCGTACCCGCCGTCGACCACCCGGACCAGCTGCTGGGCGAGGTCGAGCTCGACGACGCGGGTGACGGTGCGGGCGAGGAACTCCCGGTCGTGGCTGACCACGACGATGCCGGCGCGGTTGCCGGTGACGAACCGCTCGAGCTGGTCGAGCCCGGTGAGGTCGAGGTCGTTGGTCGGCTCGTCGAGCAGCAGCAGGTCGTAGCGGGACAGCAGCAGCGAGGCCAGCCCCACGCGGGCGGCCTGCCCCCCGGACAGCGCGGGCATCGGCGCGTCCGGCGCGACGCCGGGGGCCACCTCGGCGAGCACCGCGTCGAGCCGGTCGTCGAGGTCGGCGCCGCCCAGCGCCAGCCACCGCTCCAGCGCCTCGCCGTAGGCGTCGTCGGCACCGGGGCGCCCCTCGGCGAGGTCGGCGGTGGCGGTGTCGAGGGCGGCCTGCGCGGCGGCCACGCCGGTGCGCCGGGCGACGGCCGCGGCGACGGTCTCGCCCTCGCGGCGGTCGCGCTCCTGCGGCAGGTGCCCGACGGTCGCCGCCGGCGGGCTGAGCGACACCGAGCCGCCGCCGGCGGGCAGCTCGCCGGCCAGGGTGCGCAGCAGCGTGGACTTGCCGGCGCCGTTGACGCCGACCAGGCCGACGACGTCGCCGGGCGCCACGACGAGGTCGAGGCCGGAGAACAGGACGCGGGCGCCGTGGCCGGCGGAGAGGGCGCGCGCGACGAGGGTGGCGCTCATGGGGTGCTCCCGGGAGGACGGTCGGAGGAGGGACGACGTCGGGTCCGCGGGTCACAGCACGCCACCACGGTAGCGCGGGGGCGCTCAGCCGTCGTGCGGGTTCCCGGCGCCGTCCTCCCGGGCGTCGTCCTCGGCGTCGTTCTCGGCGTCGTCCACCGTGTCGTCCCCGGCGTCGTCCTCGGCGTCCTCGCCGGCGAGGACGTCGTCGGCCATCTCGTCGAGCATCGACTCCAGTGCGTTGTCCTCCTCCCCCGGCGGCCGGCGGCGCACCAGCCAGGGCTGCAGGTGGTCGTAGCCGCGCACCGACACCCGCCGGAGCGGGCGCACCCGGTACTGCCGCAGGCCGCGCAGGTGCCCGGCCAGCACGCGGTCGGCGAGCAGCGTGCCGGGCCGGGCCAGCGAGGTGAGCCGGCTGGCCAGGTTGACCACCGGCGAGTAGACGTCGCCGAGCCGCGTGAGCACGCGCCCGTACGCGACGCCCACCCGCAGCGGCGGGCGGTCCTCGGCGTCCCAGGCACCGGGCAGGGTCAGGCCGATCTCGACGGCGTCGACGGCGTCGACGGCGGTGTAGAGGACCCCGTCGCCGACGGTCTTGACCACCCGGCCCCGGTGCCGGGCGATGACCTCCGTCGCGGTGGCCTCGAACGCCTCCACCATCGCGCCGAGCTCGCGCCCGCCCATGCCGCGGGAGCGCGAGGTGTAGCCGACGAGGTCGGCGAACCCGACGGCGAGCTCGCGGCGGTCGCCGGGCGCCCCGGCCGACATCAGCCGGTCGACGTTGGCCGCCAGGTGCCGGCGCCACACGTAGTCCTGCGTGCGGGCCAGCAGCGGCAGCAGCGTCTCGGCCGCGGCGACGACGTCGACCGGCCCCTCCGCGTCCCGCCCCTGGCGCAGCAGCGCGGCGGCGAGCAGGTCGGTCTGCCAGTCGGCCAACCGCGACAGCGCCTGCCCGGTGGCCCGGGCGATCGACGCCTCGGTCCCGGGCTCGACGAAGCCGGAGTCGATGAGCGCCGAGACGGTCGCCAGCGCGCCGACGTCGGCGAGGGTGAAGGCCGGGTCGTCGTCGGCGACGTCGGGGAAGCCGAGCGCGCGCCACAGCCGCTGGGTCCGCTCCGGCGGCATGCCGGCCGCCGCCGCGACCTCCAGGCGCGTCAGCCGGCGCGGCCCGCCCAGCAGCAGGCGCTCCAGCGACTCCCGGACGTCGGGATCGGGGCCGGCGGGGTCCACGTCCGGCTCCGGGTCAGCCCGTCGTGTGGACGACGAGGACGTCGCAGGCCGAGCGCCGGGTGGCGTCGGCGGGGACCGAGCCCAGCAGCCGCCCCCTGATGCCGGCGAGCCCCCGGTTGCCGACGACGAGCAGGTCGGCGTCCTCGCGGCGGACCACGTCGAGCAGCGCCTCCACCGGCGAGCCGACGACGGCGACCGTGCGCACCTCCCCCGCG
This sequence comes from Geodermatophilus sp. FMUSA9-8, assembly GCF_037034165.1. Taxonomy (NCBI): domain Bacteria; kingdom Bacillati; phylum Actinomycetota; class Actinomycetes; order Geodermatophilales; family Geodermatophilaceae; genus Geodermatophilus; species Geodermatophilus sp. FMUSA9-8. The sequence goes on from NZ_JBAGKE010000002.1 coordinate 23,794, forward strand.
CCCGCGGCCAGCGCCGCCTCCCCCGCCCGGCGGACGGTGTCCTCGGCGGGGTGCGAGCCGACCACCTGGTAGGCCTCGTCGCGCAGCACGTCCCGGGCCCGCGCGAGCTCCCGGTCGTCCTCCTCCGTCGGCAGGTACGCGCAGGCCACCACGAGAGCGGCACCGCACGCGCCGGCCAGGGCGCCCGCGCGCGCGACGGCGCGCAGGGAGGAGTCCGAGCCGTCGGTGCCGACGACGACCGTCCGGTACGCGCTCACGGCCGCACTGTAGTGACCGGCCGGGCCGGCTGTGCCCGCGGTCACGGCCGCGCACCCGATCGGGGCCGCGGGGAAACGGCTGGTGGACGGCGGGTGGCCGGCCGGGGCGGGCCGCCGCGCCCCGCGGCCGGAGGGGTCGGAACCGTCGGCCGGGTGCGCTTGGATGACTGCCGTACGGGGAGCACGCACAGACGAGGAGGACCGATGCCCACCGGCACCACCGCCGGACCACGGCCGGTGCGGATCGAGGTCGCCGGCCTGACCAAGACGTTCGGCTCGGTCCGGGCGGTGTCCGACCTCGGGTTCACCGTCGAGCCCGGCGCCGTCACCGGCTTCCTCGGCCCCAACGGCGCGGGCAAGACGACGACGCTGCGGATGGTCCTCGGCCTGGTCACCCCCGACAGCGGCCGCGCCACCTTCGACGGCGTCCCCTACGCGGCGCTGCCCGACCCGGTGCGCACCGTCGGCGCGGTGCTCGAGACCGCCTTCCACCCGGCCCGCTCCGGCCGCGACCACCTGCGCGTCTACTGCCGCGCCGCGGGCCTGCCCGTCGCCCGCGCCGACGAGGCGCTCGAGCGGGTGGGCCTCACCGCCGCCGGGCGGCGCCGCGCCGGCGGCTACTCCCTCGGCATGCGGCAGCGGCTCGCGCTGGCCACCGCGCTGCTCGGCGACCCGCCGGTGCTGGTCCTCGACGAGCCGGCCAACGGCCTGGACCCCGAGGGCATCCTCTGGCTGCGCGGCTTCCTCCGGCACCTGGCCCACGACGAGGGCCGCACCGTGCTGGTGTCCAGCCACCTGCTCGCCGAGATGGAGCAGACCGCCGACCGGGTGGTCATCGTCGGCGCCGGCCGGCTGGTGCGGCAGGGCTCGATCGCCGAGCTGCGCTCGGGCACGCAGGGTGCGGGCACCGTGCTCGTCCGCAGCCCCGAGGCCGACCGGCTCGCCGCCGTCCTCACCTCCGGCGGGCTGTCCGCCGCCCGCGGCGACGACGGGCTGGTCACCGTCGAGGGCGCGAGCCCCGCCGACGTCGGGGCCCGGGCGTTCGCCGCGCAGGTGGAGCTGCACGAGCTGCGCGCCGAGAGCACCGGCCTCGAGGAGCTCTACTTCCGGCTCACCGCGGGCCAGGAGCAGTTCGCCGCCACGCCCGACCGGACCGCGACCACCACCGAGGAGGCGGCGCGATGACCGCGCTCGTCCGCGCCGAGTGGACCAAGTTGTTCACCACCCGCGTCTGGATCGGCCTGGCGCTCGGGGCGTGCCTGATGGCCGGGGGGTTCGCCGCGCTGTTCACCGGCCTGGCCGGCGTCGAGCAGAACGGCCAGCCGGGCCTGCCGCCGGTCGGGACGCCGCAGTACGAGGAGGTCGTCTTCTCCGTCGCGGCCAACGCCAGCGTCTTCCTGCTCATCCTCGGGATCATCGGGATGACGCAGGAGTACCGGCACCGCACGGCGACGCCGACCTTCCTCACCACCCCGCGCCGCGGCCGGGTCGTCGTCGCCAAGCTGCTGGCCTACGCGGCGGCCGCGGTGCCGGTCGCGCTGGTCGTGCTCGTCGTCGACGTCGTCGTCGTGCTGCTCTACGCCGGCGCCCGGGGCGCGGCGCCGTCGCTGGACGCCGAGAACCTGCGCACGCTCGGCGCGGCGGGCCTGGTGCTGGTCGTGTTCGCGGTCATCGGCGTCGGGGTCGGGGCGCTGCTGCGCAACCAGGTCGGGGCGATCGTCGGATCGCTGGTCTACCTCTACGTCGTCGAGCCGATCATCTCCTCGATCGGCGCGGTCCAGGGCGCCTACAAGTGGCTGCCCGGTGGCGCGGTGCAGGCCGTCACCTCCGACTTCCAGGCCCCCGACCTGCTCGAACCGTGGCAGGGCGGCCTGCTGCTGCTCGGCTACGGTCTGGTGGCGGCGCTGCTGGGCACCCTGCTCGCCGTCCGCCGCGACGTCAGCTGAGCACCGGCCACCCGCACCGACGTCCCGAGCACCGGCGCCGCCCCGGCCACGGGCACGGCGCCGCTCCCGCACACCACTCCCGAGGACGGGGAACCCCTGCATGACCACGCGCATGACGGTGCAGCGACTCATCCGGCTGGTGGAGGCCGGCGACCTCGGGGCGGTCCGCGCGGCCGTGGCCGAGGCGCCCCGGCTGCTGGCCGGCACGGTGGAGCGCGCCGGGGAGAGCGGCTGGACGCCGCTGCACGTCGCCGTCGCCTGCGGGCAGGCCGTCGCCGTCCGCGACCTGGCCGCGGCCGGCGCCGACCTCGGGGCGCGCACCGAGTCCGGCCGCACGCCGCTGCACGTCGCCGTCCTGGAGGCGCCGGACCTCGTGCCGCTGCTCGGTGAGCTCGGCGCGCCGGTCGACGCCCCGGCCGCGGCCTACCTCGACGACACCGCGCGGCTGTCGGCCCTGCTCGACGGCGGCGCCGCGCTCACCGACCCGGTCACGGGCCTGGACCTGCTGACCGTGGCCGCCGCCGGCGGCGCGGCCGGGGCGCTCCGGCTGCTGCTCGAGCGCGGGGCCGACCCCGACGGCGGTGCGCTCGCCGCGGCGGCCGCCGCCCGCCGGCCGGACCTGGTGCGCGCGCTGCTCGACGCCGGGGCCCGCGCCGACCGCCGCGACCCCGACACCGGGCGCACCGCGCTGCACGACGCGGTGTCGGCCGGGACGCCGGCGGGCGCGCCGGCCGGGCCGGGGACCGGGCCGGAGAGCGACGCGCCCGAGGTCGTGCGGCTCCTGCTGGCCGCCGGGGCCGACGTCGACGCCACCACCAGCGACGGCGCCAGCGCCCTCGACATCAGCCGGGTCGCCGCGGCCCGCCACCGGCGCGACGACGCAGGTCGGGCCGGTGCCCGCGACGCCCTGGTGGACCTGCTGGTGGCCGCCGGCGCGAGCAGCTGAGGGAGGTCGCGCGGGCCCTGCCGCGGGCCCTGCCGCGGGCCCGGCACACCGGCTCCGCACTGCAGGTCGGCCGGGAGGGACGGGCGTAGAGTCAGTCCCCGGTCCAGAGACGCCCACCGACGACGAAGAAGGCACTCGACCCCGTGTCACGCGACAACGCATCCCGGCCGTCCACCACCGGCGCCTCCTCGGCCGTGGCGGGCTTCGGCACCAACGAGTGGCTGGTCGAGGAGATGTACCAGCAGTTCCTCGCCGACCCGTCCAGCGTGGACCAGGCGTGGCACGAGTTCTTCGCCGACTACCGGCCGGGCAGCCCGGTCGCCGCCAGCGACGACCGTGAGCAGGCCCCGGCGCCCGCGCAGGCCGCCGCCCCGGCACGACCGCAGGCCTCCTCCCAGGCCGCTGCCCCGGCCTCCCCCCGGGCCGCCGCGCCCGCGAACGGCGCCGCGCGCCCGGCCGCCGCCGACGCCGCCGCCTCGGCTCCCACCGCGGCCGCGCCCGCCGCCCCGGCCACCCCCGCCCCGGCCCGGTCCACCCCGGTGCCCGAGCGCACCGAGGCCACCGTCGTCGACCGCGCGGCCGACCGCGCCGACCAGCGGACCGCCGCCGCCCCCGCGCCGAAGCCGGCGGCCGCGGCCAAGCCGGCTTCGCCGGCCCAGCCGGCGGGCGAGGGCCCGAAGCGCACGCCGCTGCGCGGTGCGGCGGCCAGCGTCGTCAAGAACATGAACGCCTCGCTCACCGTGCCCACGGCGACGAGCGTGCGGGCGGTGCCGGCCAAGCTCCTGGCCGACAACCGCATCGTCATCAACAACCACCTCAAGCGCTCCCGCGGCGGCAAGGTCTCCTTCACCCACCTGATCGGCTACGCGCTGGTCCGGGCGCTGGACGACTTCCCGAACATGAACGCCGCGTTCGCCGAGGTCGACGGCAAGCCGACCCTGGTGCAGCCCGAGCACGTGAACTTCGGCCTGGCCATCGACCTGCCCAAGGCCGATGGCTCGCGCTCCCTCGTCGTCGCCTCGATCAAGGGCGCCGAGGAGATGGACTTCGCCGCGTTCTGGGGCGCCTACGAGGACGTCATCCGCCGCGCGCGGGCGAACAAGCTGACGCTGGAGGACTTCTCCGGCACCACGATCAGCCTGACCAACCCGGGCACCATCGGCACCGTCCACTCGGTGCCGCGACTGACCGCCGGCCAGGGCGCGATCATCGGCGTCGGCGCCATGGAGTACCCGGCCGAGTTCCAGGGGATGAGCCCCGAGGCGCTCACCGACCTCGGCATCTCCAAGATCATCACGTTGACGTCGACCTACGACCACCGGATCATCCAGGGCGCCGAGTCCGGCGACTTCCTGCGCCGGCTGCACCAGCTGCTCCTCGGCGAGGACGGCTTCTACGACGACGTCTTCCGGTCGCTGCGCATCCCCTACGAGCCGGTGCGCTGGATGCCCGACGTGCGGGTCAGCCGCGAGGGGCAGATCGACAAGGAAGCCCGCGTCATCGAGGTCATCGAGTCCTACCGGCGCAACGGCCACCTCATGGCCGACACGGACCCGCTCGAGTTCAAGGTCCGCAGCCACCCCGACCTCGACATCCTCCAGCACGGCCTCACCCTCTGGGACCTCGACCGCCCCTTCCCCGTCGGCGGGTTCGCCGGCGAGAAGGTCATGCCGCTGCGCGACATCCTCGGCGTCCTGCGCAACTCCTACTGCCGCACCGTCGGCGTGGAGTACATGCACATCACCGATCCCGAGGAGCGCGAGTGGCTCCAGGAGCGGATCGAGGTCAAGCACGAGCAGCCCGACCGGGAGAAGCAGAAGCACATCCTCGGCCGGCTCAACGCCGCGGAGGCGTTCGAGACCTTCCTGCAGACCAAGTACGTCGGCCAGAAGCGCTTCAGCCTCGAGGGCGGCGAGTCGGTCATCCCGATCCTCGACGAGGTGCTCATCGCCGGCACCGACCACGGCCTCGACGAGGTGGCGATCGGCATGGCGCACCGCGGCCGGCTCAACGTGCTGGCCAACGTGCTCGGCAAGAGCTACTCGAAGATCTTCGGCGAGTTCGAGGGCAACATCGACCCCGGCACCGTCCAGGGCTCCGGCGACGTCAAGTACCACCTCGGCGCCGAGGGCACCTTCGCCAACCCGTTCCAGCCGGGCGCGGAGATCGCCGTCTCGCTGGCCAGCAACCCCTCGCACCTGGAGACGGTCAACCCCGTCCTCGAGGGCATCGTCCGCGCCAAGCAGGACATGATCGACAAGGGCGAGCAGGGCTTCACCGTCCTGCCGGTCCTGCTGCACGGCGACTCCGCGTTCGCCGGCCAGGGCGTCGTCGCCGAGACGCTGAACCTCTCGCAGCTGCGCGGCTACCGCACCGGCGGCACCGTGCACGTCGTCATCAACAACCAGGTCGGCTTCACCACCAGCCCGGCCGCGGCCCGCTCGAGCCTCTACTCGACCGACGTCGCGCGGATGGTCAACGCGCCGGTCTTCCACGTGAACGGCGACGACCCCGAGGCGTGCGTGCGGGTGGCGCGGCTGGCCGTGGAGTACCGGCAGGCGTTCCGCAAGGACGTCGTCGTCGACCTGGTCTGCTACCGCCGGCGCGGGCACAACGAGGGCGACGACCCCTCGATGACCCAGCCGCTGATGTACGACATCATCGACCGCAAGCGCTCGGTCCGGAAGCTCTACACCGAGGCGCTGATCGGCCGCGGCGACATCACGCTGGGCGAGGCCGAGGAGGCCCTGAAGGACTACCGCGACCAGCTGGAGCGGGCCTTCGCCGAGACGCACGACGCCACGGAGACCCCGAAGCCGCAGCCGGTCATGGACCAGCCGGCCCAGCAGGTCAGCACGGTCGCCACCGCCATCACCCCCGAGGTGATGAAGGCGATCGGCGACGCGCACGTCTCGCTGCCGCAGAGCTTCACCGTGCACCCGAAGCTGCAGCGGCTGCTGGAGCGGCGGGCGGCGATGGTCAGCGAGGGCGGCATCGACTGGGCCATGGGCGAGCTGCTCGCCTTCGGGTCGCTGCTCATGCAGGGCGTCCCGGTGCGGCTGGCCGGCCAGGACTCCCGCCGCGGCACGTTCGTGCAGCGCCACTCGGTGCTCATCGACCGGGAGACCGCCGGCGAGTACACGCCGCTGGCGAACCTGTCCGAGGAGCAGGCGAAGTTCTTCGTCTACGACTCCCTGCTCTCCGAGTACGCCGCGCTCGGCTTCGAGTACGGCTACTCGGTGGCCAACCCGAAGGCGCTGGTCCTCTGGGAGGCGCAGTTCGGTGACTTCGTCGACGGCGCGCAGATGGTCATCGACGAGTTCATCTCCTCCGGCGAGGCCAAGTGGGGCCAGCGCTCGGGCGTGACGATGCTCCTGCCGCACGGCCTCGAGGGCCAGGGCCCCGACCACTCCAGCGGCCGCATCGAGCGGTTCCTGCAGCTGTGCGCCGAGAACAACATGACGGTCGCCAACTGCTCGACGCCGGGCAACTACTTCCACCTGCTCCGCCGCCAGGCGCTCTCCGACGTGCACCGGCCGCTGGTCGTGTTCACGCCGAAGTCGCTGCTGCGGGCCAAGGCGGCGGTCAGCCCGGTCGCGGACTTCACCGAGGAGTCCTTCCGGCCGGTGCTCGGCGACCCGGGCGTGGGCGGCGAGCCGCTCGACGACGCCGCGGTGCGCCGGGTGCTGCTGTGCAGCGGCAAGGTCGCCTACGACCTGGTCGCCCAGCGCGAGGCCGAGGGCCGCGCCGACACCGCGATCCTGCGGGTCGAGCAGCTCTACCCGCTGCCGGCCGAGCAGATCGCCGAGGCGGTCGGCCGGTACCCGAACGCGCCGGACCTCGTCTGGGTGCAGGAGGAGCCGGCGAACATGGGCGGCTGGTCGTTCATGGCGCTCGAGCTGCCCGAGCACCTCGGCGGCCGCACGCTGCGCCGGGTCAGCCGCCGGGCGTCGGCCAGCCCCGCCGTGGGCTCGGCCAAGGTGCACGAGAGCGAGCAGAAGGCGCTGGTCGCCGAGGCCTTCGCGAGCTGACGTGTACTCCACGAGAGGACGTCCCGGCCGTGTACTTCACTGACCGGGGCCTGGAGGAGCTGGCCGACCGGCGGGGCGGGGAGCAGGTGACCCTCGCCTGGCTGGCCGACCAGCTGCAGGCGTTCGTCGACCAGAACCCCGACTTCGAGGTGCCGATCGAGCGGCTCGCCACGTGGCTGGCGCGCGGCGGCACCGACGACGTCGACGACGACTGAGCGCCGGACGCACGATCAGGTGAGTTGATCGTGCTGCGTCCTGGCTCACCTCCCACGGTGAGCCAGGACGCACGCCGGTGATCCCGGCTGATCGTCGCTACGGAGCGCCTCCGCCGGCGGCGCCCCACCAGGCGGGACGCTGCGCACGTGCTCGGTCACTCCCACGCGCTCTCCGGCCTGGCCGCCGGCGCGGCGACGCTCCCCTGGGCCCCGGTCGACGGCACCGTCGCGCAGGTCGCATGGGTGGCCGCCGCCGGCGGGTTCGCCATGCTCCCCGACCTCGACCACTCCGGCTCGACCGTCTCGGACATGTGGGGCCCGCTGACCGACGTGCCCTCCGGCGCGATCGGCCGGCTGTCCGGCGGGCACCGCTGGGGCACCCACGACGCGCTGCTGGCGCCGATCGCGTTCGGCGCGGTCGCGCTGGCCGCGGCCGACCTGTACTGGTCGAGCCTCGTGGTCATGGCGCTGGCGATCGGGCTGGCGCTGCGGGCGCTGCACTTCGTCATCCCCGGCCGGGCGGAGAACACCGTCGTCGGCAACCTCGCACTGTCCTTCGGCGGCGCGTGGGTGCTGCTGGCCCACTCGCCGCAGCCGACCTGGCTGCCGTGGGCGGTGGCGCTCGGCGTGCTCACCCACGTCGCCGGCGACCTGATCACCAAGCAGGGCGTGCCGCTGCCGGTGCTGTGGCTGCTCAAGCGCAAGCGGGTGGCCCTGACCCCGATGCGGACGGGCACGACGCTGGAGAAGGCGGTGCTGGCGCCGGCGTTCCTGCTGGTCGCGGTCTGGTTCCTCTACAGCAACACCGCCGCCCGCGACGTCGTCGACCCCTACCTGCAGGGGTTGCTCAGCCTGGGCTGAGCAACCGGGCAGCGCTAGGTTGCGCTCGCCATGACCGTCCTCCACACCGCAGCGCGCTGGTCGCTGCCGCTGCTGCGCCCCGTGCCCGGCGCGGTCGCCGCCGCGCTGTGGACCGCCGTCGACAACGGCCGCCCGCCGTGGCGGCCCCGCAAGCGGCGCTGGGACCGCCTGCTGCTGCTCGTCGTCGCGCTCGCCGGCTACGTCACGTGGCTGACGGCGTCGGGGGCGGGCGCCTCGAGCAGGCTCTCCAGCGGCCTGTTCCTGCTCACCGCGGCGCCGCTGCTGGCCGGGTTCGTGCTCGCGGTGCGCCGCCCGCTCGACGGCTGGCGGCTGTCGCTGCTCGGCCTCGTGCTCGTCGGCTACGCGCTGCCCCCTCCCCCGGCGCCCGCGCCCGTCCTCGAGGGCTGGCAGTGGACGCTGTGGTGCCCGGTGCTGCTCGCCGTCGCCTGGGCCTGCGCCCGGCGGGTGGCGCTCGGCGTCGCGGTGGTCTCGCTGGTGCTCGTGGTCGTGCTCGGCGCGACGACACCGTGGCCGGTCGACCTGCTGCTCACCCTGCCCGTGGCGTTCCTCGGCGTGCTGGCCCCGCTGGTGGTCGGAGCGAGCCTGGGCGCCCGGTGGGACGCCCGGCGCGCGCTGGAGGCCGAGCAGGCCCGGACGGCGGAGGCGCAGGCCGCCCGCGGCGCGCTGGCCGAGCGGGCCCGGATCGCGCGGGAGATGCACGACGTCGTCGCCCACCACCTGTCGCTCATCGCGGTGCGCTGCGAGACCGCGCCCTACCGCCTGGCCCCGCTGGACGCGCGGGCCGGCGCGGAGCTCGCCGAGGTGGCCGGCACCGCCCGCACCGCGCTCACCGAGCTGCAGCGGCTGCTCGGTGTGCTGCGCGCCGAGGACCAGGACGCCGAGCGAGCGCCGCAGCCGGGCACCGCCGACCTCGACGCGCTGTTCGCCGGCGTCCGCGCGGCGGGCACCGACCTGCGGGTGGAGGTCGCGGACCTCGACCTGCCCGCGGGCCTGGGCCTGAGCGTCTTCCGCATCGCGCAGCAGGCGCTGTCCAACGCCGCCCAGCACGCCCCGGGGGCGCCGGTGCGGGTGACGGTGCGGCAGGACGGCGGCGCCGTGCGGGTCGAGGTGGTCAACGGCCGCGGCGCCGCGCCGGGCACCCCCGGCGCCGGCAACGGCCTGACCGGCATGCGGGAGCGGGCCGAGCTCCATGGCGGGCACCTCGACGCCGGCCCCACCGCCGACGGCGGCTTCCGGGTGCTCGCCGAGCTGCCGCTGGAGGTCGCGCGCCGGTGATCCGGGTGATGCTGGTCGACGACCAGGAGATGGTCCGCGAGGGCTTCGCCGCGCTGCTCGGCGCCCAGCCCGACGTCGACGTCGTGGGCACCGCCGGTGACGGCGCGGCCGCGCTGGCCACCCACGCGGGCCTGGCCGCGGCCGGGCGGGCGCCCGACGTCGTGCTCATGGACGTGCGGATGCCGGTGCTCGACGGGCTGGAGGCCACCCGCGCGCTGCTGTCGGGCGACCCGCCGCACCCGCGGGTGCTGGTGCTCACCACCTTCGACCTCGACGACTACGTCTACGACGCGCTGCGCGCCGGGGCCAGCGGCTTCCTGCTCAAGCACGCGCCGGCCGCCGAGCTGCTGCACGCGGTGCGGGTGGTCGCGGCCGGGGACGCGCTGCTCGCGCCCGCGGTCACCCGCCGGCTCATCGCCGACTTCGTGGCCGCCCGCCCGGCCGCCGCGCCCGCCCCCCGCCCGCAGGTGCTGGCCGCGCTGACCGAGCGCGAGGCGGAGGTGCTCGCCCTGGTGGCGCGCGGGCTGTCCAACACCGAGATCGCCGCGCACCTGGTGCTCGCCGAGCAGACGGTGAAGACCCACGTGAGCCGCGTGTTCACCAAGCTGGGGCTGCGCGACCGCGCGCAGGCGGTGGTACTGGCGTACGAGACGGGGCTGGTCTCCCCCGGCTCCTGAGTACCCCGGTAGCACCCGCAGGTGGGCTCCCCGGTGTGACGATCCGGGAGCGCGATCTGCCTAGCGTCGGGCAGCGTGAGAAACCGGTGGACCGCCTCGTTCCTGCTGCTCAGCGTCCTGTGGACGGCGTCCGCGCAGCCGTCGGAGGCCGCCGTCCCGCCGCCCGTGCGGCTCGACGCCGCATGCGCCGCCGACCTCGCCGCGCGGCTCGGGCCGGTGGGCGTCCTCGGCTGCGACCCGGCCGGCCGGGGCCTCGCCGTCGTCGTCCTCGGCGACCTCGCGACGGCCCGGTCGGTGGCGGTGCTGGTGCCCGGGTCCGACACCGACCTCGCCCGGCTGCACGACCCCGCCTCCCCGCAGCGGCGCCCGTTCGGCTGGGCCCGCGCGCTCGCCGACGCCGGCGGCCCGGGCCTCGCCGTCGTCCTCTGGGTGGGCTACGTGACGCCGGACGGGCTGGGCGTGGACGCCGCGAGCGGGCGCCTCGCCCGCGCCGGGGCCACCGCGCTGGTGCGGTTCGTCGACGACCTGCGGGCCGGCCCGTCGGCGGCGGCGCACGTGACGGTGGTCGGGCACAGCTACGGCGCCGTCGTCGCGGCGCTGGCCGCGCCGGACCTCGCCGCGGAGGACGTGGTGCTCGTGGGCAGCCCCGGGGCGCGCGCCGGGTCGGTGGCGGACCTGGACACCCGCGCCCGGGTGTGGGCCGGGCGGGCGGACGCCGACTGGATCGGCCGGGTGCCGGGCGTGCGGATCGGCGACCTCGGGCACGGCCGAGACCCGGCCGGCCCCGGCTTCGGCGCCCGTCCGCTGCCGGTCGACGGCGTGCGCGGGCACGACGGCTACCTCGCACCCGGGACGGCGTCGCTGGACGCGATCGCCCGGATCGCCACCGCGCCCGCGGGCGGTGCGGCGTGACCCGCGACCGCGGCCCGGATCTGCTGCGCGCCCTGGCGCTCGCCGGCGTCGTCCTCGGGCACTGGCTGGTCACCGCGCCGGGGGCGCCCGGGGCGGTGGACGGGCGGGTGGTCACCGGCAGCCCGCTCGCGGAGATGCCCGCGCTGGCGCCGGTCAGCTGGCTGCTGCAGACGCTCGCCCTGTTCTTCCTCGTCGCGGGCTGGGCGGCGGCCCGCGGGACCGGGGCGCGGCGGTGGTCGCGGACGCTGCGCCGGGCCGCCGGGCCGGTGGTCGTCCTCGTGGCCGCGGTGGCGGCCCTCGCGACAGCGCTGGCCGTGGCCGGGGCGTCGCAGGGCGTCGTGCGGACCGTCGTCACGCTGTCGCTGCGGCCGCTGTGGTTCCTCGGCGTGTACCTCGTGCTGTCGCTGGCGACGCCGCTGGTGGTGCGGCTGGACGCCCGCCTCGGCGCCGCGGCCGCCGTCCTCCCGCTCGGGCTCGCGCTGGCCGCGCCGCTGGTGCCGGGGACCGCCGGGACGGTCGTCACCCCGCTGGCCGCGTGGTGGGTGCCGTGGCAGCTGGGCGTGGCGGCCGCCCGGCGCGAGCCCGGCCGGGGCACCTGCGCGGCGCTGCTGGCCGGCGGGGTGCTCGCCGTCGTCCTGCTGGTGACCGCCGGCGGGCTGCAGGCGACGGCGGTCGGCGTCCCGGGGGCCGGGGCCTCCAACCTGGACCCGCCGTCGGCGGCCGCGCTCGCCCTGGGGCTGGCGCAGGCCGGCGCGGCCGGGCTGCTGCTGCCGTTGCTGCGCCGGGCCCGCGGGCCGCTGGCCGACGCCGCGGTCGCCGCCGGGCGGTCGGCGCTGCCGGTGTTCCTGCTGCACCAGCCGCTGTTCGTGCTCCTGTGGCTCGGCACGCTGCCCGCCGCGCCACTGCCCGGCCTGCACGACCTGCCGGACGACCCCGCCTGGCTGGTCGCCCGCGCCGGCTGGGTGCTGGTCCTGGCCGGGCTGCTGACCGCGGCGGTGCGGGCGGTCGGGGCGCGCCCGGCCGCCGGCCGCTACGGTGCCCCGCTGTGACCGCCGTCGCACCGCGCCTGTCCCGGGGTACGCACCTGGGCTACGCCGTGGGCTCCATCGGCACCGCCGCGTTCGGCACCGTGCCCGGCCTGCTCCTCCTGTACTACCTGACCGACGAGCTCGGCGTGGCCGCCGGGCTGGCCGGCCTGGTCGTGTTCGCCCCCAAGGCGTGGGACGTGCTGCTCAACCCGTGGATCGGCAGCCGCTCGGACCGCACGACCGGCCGCTGGGGGCCGCGCCGGCCGTGGATGCTCGCCGGCGGGCTGGCCCTGCCGCCGCTGTTCGTGCTCGTCTTCGCCGGTCCCGGCGAGCCACCGGCGCTGGCCGCGGCCTGGGCGGCGGTCGCCTTCCTGCTCGCCGCCACCGCCTACGGCTGCTTCCAGGTGCCCTACGTCGCGCAGCCCGCCGAGATCACCGACGACCCGGGCGAGCGCGCCACGCTCATGTCGTGGCGGGTGGCCGCCCTCGCGCTCGGCATCCTGCTCGCGGGCGCCGGCGCCCCGGCGGTGGTCGACGCGTTCGGCGGCGGGCGCGGCGGCCACCTGGCGATGGCCGTGTTCGTCGCGCTGCTGCTGGCCGGCGGGATGCTCGGCGCGGTCGCCGGCACCCGCCACGCGCCCACCCTTACCCGCGTCACGAGCGAGGGCCGGCTCGGCGCCACGCTGGTGCTGGCCTGGCGGTCCCGGCCGTTCCGGGTGCTGCTCACCGGCTTCGTCGTCCAGGCGCTCGGCATCGGCGTGATGCTCGCCGGCGTCCCGTACTTCTCCGAGCAGGTGCTCGGCGACGCCGCCGCGGGGTCGCTGCTGTTCGCCGCGCTGGTCGGCCCGGCGATCGTCGTCATGCCGCTGTGGCTGCGGGTGAGCCGCCGGCTGGGCAAGCGCACCGGGCTGCTGGCGTCCTCGGCGCTGTTCACCGCGGGCGCGGCGGCCCTCGCGCTGGTCGGCCCGGGCGGCACCGGGGCCGCGCTGGCCCTCGTCGTCCTGGTCGGCGTCGGCTACGCCGGCATGCAGATGTTCCCGCTGGCGATGCTGCCCGACGTCGTGGCCGCCGACGAGGCCGCCTCCGGACAGCGGCGCGCGGGCGTGTTCACCGGCGTCTGGACGGCGGCCGAGACGCTCGGCCTCGCCGTCGGGCCCGGCCTGCTCGGGCTGCTGCTCGCGGCGGCCGGCTACGTCTCCTCCGCCGGCGGCGACGCCGTGCAGTCCGACGGCGCGGTGCTCGCCGTGCGGTTGGGTTTCTCCGTCCTCCCGGCGCTGTTCGTGCTGGCCAGCCTGCCGGTGCTGGCCCGCTACCGGCTCGACCCCGTCCCCACCCGGCCCCAGGAGGTCCCCGCGTGACGCCGCAGGAGGTGCTGGCCGAGCTCACCGCGCTGCAGGCCGGCGACGTGCCCACCCACGGGGGCTCGACGATGGCCTACGTCTACGACTCGGGACGGGTCGGCGTCGACCACCTCGCCGCCGCCGCGCAGGCCGCGTTCCAGTGGACCAACGCGCTGGACCCGACCGCCTTCCCGAGCGTCGCCCGCATCGAGGACGACCTGGTGGGCGCGGCGGCCGACCTCCTGGGTGGCGGCCCGGCGACGGTCGGCACGGTCACCAGCGGCGGCACCGAGAGCTGCCTGCTGGCGGTGCTGGCCGCCCGCGAGCGGTGGCGGGCGCGGGGAGGCGACCGGCGGAGCGGCAGCGGGCGGCCCCGGCTCGTCCTGCCGGTCACCGCGCACGCCGCGTTCCGCAAGGCCGCGCACCTGTTCGACCTCGAGGTCGCCGACGTCGCCGTCGACCCGGACACCTGCCGGGCGCTGCCGTCGGCGGTGGCCGAGGCGCTCGACGACCGGGCCGCACTGGTCGTGGTCAGCGCGCCGTCCTACCCGCACGGCGTGCTCGACCCGGTCGGCGAGGTGGCCGCGCTGGCCGCCGCCGCGGGCGTCCCCTGCCACGTCGACGCCTGCATCGGCGGGTGGGTGCTGCCCTTCCTCGACGACGTCCCCGAGCCGTTCGACCTGTCCGTGCCCGGCGTGACCTCGCTGTCGGTGGACCTGCACAAGTACGGCTACGCGCCCAAGGGCGTCTCGGTGCTGCTCACGGCCGAGCCCGAGCTGCGGCAGGGGCACTGGTTCAGCACCGCCGGCTGGCCCGGGTACCCGGTGGTCAACCCGACGCTGGCCGGCACCCGCCCGGCCGGCCCGATGGCCGCCGCCTGGGCGGTGCACCGCTGGCTGGGCCGCGACGGCTACGCGGAGCTCGCCCGGGCCACCCGGGCGGCCACGGTGGCGCTGGCCGGGGGCGCGGCGGCGATCCCGGGCCTGCGGGTGGTCGGGACGCCGGTGGCCACGCTGGTCGCGCTGGCGCAGGACGGCCCGGACGGCGTCGACGTGCTCACCCTCGCCGACGAGGCCACCGCCCGGGGCTGGCTGCTGCAGCCCCAGCCGCCGTTCGCCCAGCCCGGCGGCGCCGATCTGCCCGCCACCCTGCACCTCACCGTCACCGGCGCCACCGCGGGCCGGGTGGACGCCCTGCTCGCCGACCTCGCCGACGCCGCCCGGGCCGCCGCCGCGCTGCCCCGCCCGATCGCCGACCCGGACCTGGTGGCGGCCGCCGCGACGATCGACCCGTCCGCGCTCACCGTGGCCGAGGTCGACGCGCTGCTGGAGCTGGCCGGCGTCGGCGGCGGGCGGCTGCCCGAGCGGATGGCGCCGGTGCACGCCCTGGTCGCGGCGCTCCCCCGCCCGGTGGCGGAGCGGCTGCTGGCCGGCGTCCTCGACCTGGTCTACCGGCCCCGCCGGGCGGCGTTCAGCGGGTGATGCCCTGCGCCCGGGCGGTGGCGGCCACGGCCTCGGCGACCGCGGTGGCCACCCGCCGGTCCAGCGGGCTCGGCACGACGTACCCGGGCGCGAGGTCGTCGCCGACGACGCCGGCGATGGCCTCCGCGGCGGCCAGTTTCATCTCCTCGGTGATCGCCGTGGCGCCCGCGTCGATGGCGCCGCGGAACACCCCGGGGAAGGCGAGCACGTTGTTGATCTGGTTCGGCAGGTCGCTGCGCCCGGTGGCGACGACGGCGGCGTACCGCGCGGCCATCTCCGGGTCGACCTCCGGCGTCGGGTTGGCCAGGGAGAACACGATGCAGCCCGGCGCCATCGAGGCGATCGCGGCCTCGGGCACCGAGCCGCCGGACAGGCCCAGGTAGACGTCGGCACCCTTGAGCGCGCCGGTCATCGTGCCGGCGTAGCCCGCGCGGTTGGTGTTCTCCGCGACCCACCGCTTGACCGGGGTGAGGTCCTCGCGGCCGGGATGCAGCACGCCGCGGGAGTCGGCGACGCAGATGTCCCCGACCCCGGCGCCGAGCAGGATCCGCGTGCAGGCGATGCCCGCCGCGCCGGCGCCCGCCACCACCACCCGCAGGTCGGCCAGGGTGCGGCCGGTGACCCGGGCGGCGTTGCGCAGCGCGGCGAGCACGACGATCGCCGTCCCGTGCTGGTCGTCGTGCATGACCGGGACGTCGAGCCGCTCGCGCAGCCGGTCCTCGATCTCGAAGCAACGCGGGGCGCTGATGTCCTCGAGGTTGATGCCCCCGAACGACGGCGCGATGGCGGCGACGGTCTCCACGATCCGGTCGACGTCGGTCGTCGACAGCACGACCGGCACCGCCGACAGCCCGGCGAACTCGCTGAACAGGCAGGCCTTGCCCTCCATCACCGGCAGCGCCGCCGCCGGCCCGATGTCGCCGAGGCCCAGGACGGCCGTGCCGTCGGAGACCACCGCGACGACGCGGGAGGCCCAGGTGAAGCGGCGGGCCAGCTCCGGCTCGGCGGCGATGGCGCTGGAGACGCGGGCGACGCCGGGGGTGTAGGTGAGCGCGAGGTCCTCGCGGGACTCGATCCCGCGGGTGGGGCGCACCACGAGCTTCCCGCCCTCGTGCACCCCGAAGGCCGGGTCGGAGGCGAAGCGGTCCTCCGCCGGGGCCTGCGGCGTGCGGTCGGCAGCGGTCGCGGGCGAGCCCGTCTCTGCGCTCATGGACCCCGGAGGGTAGTGCGGCGCCGGGGGTCCCTCTGCCGCCGACCCCGGGCGCGCGGCGGCTCGCTACCGTGCCCGCCGTGGAGATCCGCGAGCTCGCCGTGCCGGACAGCTACGTGCTCGACCTGGTGCCGCACGGCGACGACCGCGGCCGGTTCACCGAGTGGTACCGCGCCGACGTGCTCGCGGCGGCCACCGGCTGGGCGCTGCCGCTCGCGCAGGCCAACCACAGCGTGTCGGCCCGCGGCGTGCTGCGCGGCGTGCACTTCGCGCTCGTCCCCCCGGGCCAGGCCAAGTACGTCTACTGCCCGGCGGGCCGGGTGCTCGACGTCGTCGTCGACGTGCGGGTCGGCTCCCCGACGTTCGGCGTCTCCGACTCCGTGCTGCTCGACGCCGCCGAGCCGCGCGCCGTCTTCCTCGCGGAGGGCCTGGGCCACGCGTTCCTCGCGCTGGAGGACGGCTCGTCGGTGACCTACCTGGTCTCCACCGGCTACTCCCCCGGCCGCGAGTTCGGCGTCTCGCCGCTGGACCCCGAGCTGGACCTGCCCTGGCCCGCGGACGTGGAGGTCCGCCTGTCGGACAAGGACCGCGCCGCGCCGACGCTGGCCGAGGCCCGCGCGCAGGGGACGCTACCCACGATGGAGCAGTGCACGGCCCACTACGCGCAGCTGCGCGCCGGGGGTCAGGCGGGCGGCTAGGCGGGCGGTTGGGCGGGCGGCTGGGCGGGCGGCGGCGGCGGCGGCCGCAGCCTCCCGGGCCGGGGGGACAGCCGGCCGACGACGCGGCCCACGGCGACGGCCGGCCCGAACGCCCGGCTGTCGTCGGTGACCAGCGGGTTGTCCCCGCGCACGTCGACGGCGCCGCCGTCGAGCAGCGCGTGCACCCGCTTGACGACGAGCAGGTCCGGCCGCGCGGGGAACCGCGCCAGGACGACGTCGCCGGGCGCCACCCGGCCCGCGCGCACCCGCCGGACGAGCAGCCGGTCGCCGTGCCGGACGGTCGGCGACATCGACGGGCCGCTCACCCGCGCCACCACCCACGCGCCGGCCAGCGGTGGGACGGGGCGCTCGCCGGGACGGGGGGTGATCACCGCGAGTAGGGTCGCAGACGACCCGATCCCGCGACATCCGGAGGAAGAGACATGCTGTTCAGCCGCGTGTTCTCCGCCGTGGAGGCCACCGCGCACTGCGACCTCCCCTGCGGTGTGTACGACCCGGCCCAGGCCCGCATCGAGGCGGAGTCCGTCAAGGCCATCCAGGAGAAGTACCAGGCCAACGAGGACCCGGCCTTCCGCACCCGCGCCATCCTGATCAAGGAGCAGCGGTCGGACCTGGTCAAGCACCACCTGTGGGTGCTGTGGACCGACTACTTCAAGCCGCCGCACTTCGAGAAGTACCCGCAGCTGCACGAGCTGTTCAACAAGGCGACCAAGCAGGCCGGCGCCGCCGGCGGCAAGGGCAGCATGGACCCGGCCGAGGGCCAGAAGCTGCTCGACTACATCGCCGAGATCGACAAGATCTTCTGGGAGACCAAGGCCGCGGCCTGACGAAGGACCCCCTCGCCCCCACCGCTCGCTGACGCTCGCGGCGGGACCCCACGAGGGGGCCGACGGCACGTCCCGACGGCCGGTGGGCACCCGCCCACCGGCCGTCGGCGTCCCCGCCCCCGGGCCGGCGGCGCGGACCGAGCGCGCCGGTGGCGGGTGCCCGGGCCCGCGGAGGGGCCCCGGTACCGTCGCACCTCGATGCGCATCGACCGGGCCGGGTGGCCCTTCATCACCGGACCCCTCGGCCCGGCCGCCGTGCTGGCCGCCGCCGGCGCGCGGACCGGACGCCGCTGGGCGCGTGTCGCCGCCTGGCCGTTCCTCGCGCTCTCGGCCTACATGCTGCTCTTCTTCCGCGACCCCGAGCGGCCCTGCGACCGCGTCGAGCCACCGGCCGACGTCGTCCTGTCCCCCGCCGACGGGATGGTCATGGTCGCCGGGGAGCCGCAGGAGGGCGTGGCGCCCGAGCCCGCGCCGCCGGGCGGCTGGCAGCAGGTCAGCGTCTTCCTCTCCGTCGTCGACGTGCACGTGAACCGCTCGCCCTACCGCGGTGAGGTGGTGGAGAGCTCCTACCGCAAGGGCAGCTTCCTGGCCGCCTACCGGGCGGAGTCGGCGCACCGCAACGAGCGCAGCGAGCTGTGGCTGCGGGACGGCGACCGGACCGTCGTCTTCCGCCAGCTCGTCGGGGTGCTCGCCCGGCGCATCGTCACCCGCACCGGCGTGGGGCAGCGGCTGGCCACCGGCGAGCGGTTCGGGCTGATGAAGTTCGGCTCGCGGATGGACGTCTTCCTCCCCGCCGAGTGCGAGATCACCGTGCGGAAGGGCCAGCGCGTGCGCGGCGGGGACACCGTCATCGCCCGCTGGCCCGCCGCCGGCTGAGGGCCCCCGGTGCCCAGTTCCGCGTCGGGCGAGGGCCGCGCGCCCACCCGGCGGCTCGCGACCGTCGAGTTCGTCCGCGGCTCGGTCCGGGGCAGCCGCCGCCGGGCCCTCGCCACGCTCCCCAGCCTGTTCACCCTCGGCAACATGATGTGCGGCTTCGCCGCGATCCTGGTGTCGATCCGCGGGCAGTTCTCCCTCGCCGCGGTGCTCATCGGCCTGTCGGTGCTCTTCGACATCGCCGACGGCGCGGTGGCCCGGCTGGTCCGCGCGGTCAGCGCCTTCGGCCTGCAGTTCGACTCGCTCGCCGACCTCGTGTCCTTCGGCCTGGCCCCGGCGCTGCTGGCCTTCACGCTGTTCTCCGAGGGCCGCGACGAGTGGGACCCGCTGGGCTGGGTCGTGTGCTTCCTGTGGGTGGCGTGCGCGGCGATCCGGCTGGCCCGCTTCAACACCACGGTCGACCCGACGGCCGACAAGCGGTACTTCACCGGCATGCCCAGCCCCGGCGCGGCCGGCGTCGTGCTGGCCTCGGTGTTCGCCTTCGGCGACCAGATGCAGGGCCGCGACCGGCTGTGGGTGCTGCTCATCGTCGCCGTCCCGGCGCTGCTGATGGTCAGCACCGTCCGGTTCCGCTCGTTCCGGTCGCTGGTGAGCCCGAAGAGCGGCCGCCCCTACGGGCTGGTCGCCGCCGCCGTCGCGCTCGTCGTCGGCTTCGTCACCGTCCCGGTGGTCACCGGCTGCGTGCTGGCCTACGGCTACCTGCTCGCGCCGGTGCTCAACCCGGTGCTGTCCCCGCTCGGCCGGCTGGTCCCGGAGCGGGTGCGGGAGGTGCTCACGTGACCGTCCGCCGCATCGAGCCCGGCGACGTCGCCGCCGTCGTCGGCCTGGTGCGGGAGCTGGCCGAGTACGAGGAGTCCGCGCACGAGGTGCGGCTCACCGAGGAGCAGCTGTCCGGCGCGCTGTTCGGCGACTCCCCCGCCCTGTTCGGTCACGTGGCCCTCGGCCCGGACGGCGCCGTCGTCGGCACCGCCCTGTGGTTCCTCAACTTCTCCACCTGGCGCGGCACGCACGGCATCCACCTCGAGGACCTGTACGTGCAGCCGCGGCACCGCGGGACGGGCCTCGGGCGGGAGCTGCTGCGCACGCTGGCGGCCACCTGCGTCGAGCGCGGCTACGACCGGCTGGAGTGGTCGGTCCTCGACTGGAACGAGCCCTCGATCGCCTTCTACCGGGCGGCGGGCGCGGTGCCGATGGACGGGTGGACGGTCTTCCGGCTCACCGACGACGCCCTGACCGGCTTCGCGGCCGATCGGCGCGGTACGGCAGGCTGAGCGCGTGACGATCGAGCGCGGGCCCGCCGAGTGCTGGCTCACCGACATGGACGGCGTCCTCGTGCACGAGGGTCAGGCGCTGCCGGGGGCGGCGGAGTTCCTCGCCCGGCTGGTGGAGCGGCGGCGCCGCTTCCTCGTCCTCACCAACAACTCGATCTTCACGCCGCGCGACCTCGCCGCCCGGCTGTCGCGGTCGGGCCTGCAGGTGCCCGAGGAGTCGATCTGGACGTCGGCCCTGGCGACGGCGGACTTCCTCGCCACCCAGCTGCCCGGCGGCTCCGCCTACGTCATCGGCGAGGCCGGCCTGACGACGGCGCTGTACGAGGCCGGCTACACCCTCACGGACACCGCGCCCGACTTCGTCGTGCTGGGCGAGACCCGCACCTACTCGTTCGAGGCGATCACCCGGGCGATCCGGCTGGTCGACGCGGGCGCCCGGTTCATCGCCACGAACCCCGACGTCACCGGCCCCTCTCCGGAGGGCCCGCTGCCCGCCACCGGGTCGGTGGCCGCGCTGATCACCGCCGCCACCGGCGCCAAGCCCTACTTCGTCGGCAAGCCCAACCCGATGATGTTCCGCAGCGCCATGAACCGCATCGAGGCGCACTCGGAGACCACCGTGATGATCGGCGACCGCATGGACACCGACGTCGTGGCCGGCATCGAGGCGGGCCTGGAGACGTTCCTCGTGCTCACCGGCTCCACGACGGCGGCCCAGGTGGCGCAGTTCCCGTTCCGGCCGAGCCGGGTGCTCGACTCGATCGCCGACGTCGTCGACCTGGTCTGACGGCCCGCGCCGGCGGTCAGCGGTCAGCGGTCGAGGAACGCCAGCCGCGCCTCGGGGGTGGCCAGCAGGTACAGCTCGGTCAGCGCCAGCACGATGAGCGGGATGCCGAGCAGCGGCTGGCCGCCGGGGAACGCGGTGCTGTAGCCGAACAGGCCGAGCAGCAGCTGCAGGACGACGACCGGGCCGCGGGACCACCCCGCCAGCCGGCGCAGCCCCGCCGCGGCGAAGGCCAGGGCGACGCCGAAGAGGGCCACGTAGACGACCTCGGCCAACGCCCGGCCGACGCTGTCGGGGTCGCTGGTGAGGGTCAGCCAGAGGATCACCAGCGCGCCGCCGAGCAGCAGCGCGGCCTCGACGGCGGCCACCAGCGCCGCGCGCCGCACCGCCGGCGGGGCCTCGGGCGCGGGCGGCCGGGGCGGGCGCGACGAGGGCTGCGCGGCGCCGCCGAAGAGCCGTTCGGCCCGGCCGGGGCGGCGCGGGGTGTCCTCCTCCGTCACACGAGCGAGGCTACGCGTCAGCAGGAACGCACCGGCCGCGTCCGTGCCGGTCAGCGGCCCGTGTGCTGGTTAGCCTGACCACATGCGTGCGCTCGTGGTGGCCAACCCCGCGGCGACGACGACGAACGGCCGGGTCCGCGACGTGCTCGTTGGCGCGCTGGCCAGCGAGCTGAAGGTCGACCTCGCGGAGACCACCCACCGCGGGCACGCCCGCGAGCTCGGGCACCAGGCGCTGGCCGAGGGCTTCGACGTCGTCGTCGCGCTGGGCGGCGACGGCACCGTCAACGAGGTCGTGAACGGCCTGCTGACCGACGGCCCGGGCGCGCACGTGCCCACCCTCGCCGTCGTCCCCGGGGGCTCCACCAACGTGTTCTCCCGGGCGCTGGGCCGCTCCCGCGACCCGGTCGAGGCGACCGGCGAGATCCTCGACGCGCTGCGCGCCGGCCGGACGCGGCGGGTGTCGCTGGGCACCGCCCGCGCCACCGGCACGAGCACCACCCCGGCACGCGGCGTCGACGAGCGCGTCGCCGTGGCCGCCGCCGAGGCCGGCGCGGCCGAGCACGACGGGTGGACCGAGCCGCGGTGGTTCGTCTTCGCCGCGGGCCTCGGCTTCGACGCCGACGTGATCGCCCGTGTGGAGGCGCAGCGGGCGCGCGGCCGGCGCTCGACCGGGGCGCTCTACGTCCGGGAGGCCACCCGCGCGTTCGTGCTCGGCCGCGAGCGGCGGCGCCCGGCGATGACGCTGACCCGGCCCGGCGAACCCGACCTCGACGGGCTGTTCCTCTGCCTGGTCTCCAACGTGAGCCCGTGGACCTACCTGGGCGCCCGGCCGGTGAACCCCAGCCCGCAGGCCTCCTTCGAGACCGGGCTGGACGTGTTCGCCATGGGCCGGATGGGCGTCCTGCGGATGCTGCACCACTCCCGCCAGGTGCTCGCCCGCCGTCCCGACGCGCGCGGCCGCGGCGTGCACCGCCTGCACGACCTCGACGGGGTCACCCTCACCGCGTCCCGGCCGCAGGGCTGGCAGCTCGACGGCGACCACCTGGGCACCGCGACCGGCCTGCGCGTGCGCTCGGTGCCCTCGGCGCTGTCCGTCGTCGCCTGATCCCCGCGCCGGGCGTCCGGGCTCGCTGCTCGGCCCGGCCGCGGCCTCCCGCGGCCCTGTCCGACCTCGCGCCGCGGTGCCCGACCTCGCCCCGCAGCGCGGGGTCGGGCACCGTGTGGCGAGGTCCGCGCGGACGGGCGGCGGAGGGACGGCGGGCGTTCCTCACGCACGTCGCGGAGCGCCCGTCAACGACCCCGGTACCGCCGAGTGGCGGCCCTAGCACGCCCGTGGTGAGGTTGCTCACGCGGGGTCGACCCGAGACCCTCACGCGCTTGACACGCGGTCCTCAAGTGAAAACATCGCGAGAGGAAAGCAACCTGCCGGTAACAAACGGCAGGCGGTCGCTGGAACGAGGCGCTGGGCAACCGGTGTCGCGCCCGCGCGAGCGGCCCGTGGTCAGCGATCTGCACGCACAACGTAGTCGACACCGAGGAGTGCACCGACATGGACTGGCGCCACCGCGCCCTCTGCCGGGACGAGGACCCGGAGCTGTTCTTCCCCATCGGGACGACCGGCCCCGCCCTCGTGCAAGTCGAGCAGGCGAAGGCCGTGTGCCGTCGCTGCTCCGTCGTGGAGTCCTGCCTCGACTGGGCCCTGCGATCCGGCCAGGACTCGGGCGTGTGGGGCGGGCTCTCCGAGGACGAGCGGCGCGCGCTCAAGCGCCGCCAGTCCCGGACCCGCGTCCGCGCCTGACACACCCGCACCACCACGCCGCGAGGCCGGTTCCCCACCCGGGGGACCGGCCTCGCGGCCGTTTCAGCGGCGGTCGCGGCCGGCGTTGGGGAGCTCGAGCACGACCTCGGTGCCCGGACGGCCGGGCCCCGGCGGGTCGGCCGGGGTGGTGGCGTGCAGCGCGCCGCCGAGCTCGCTGGTGACCAGCGTCCGCACGATCTGCAGGCCCAGCCCCTCGCTGTGCGCCGGGTCGAACCCCTCGGGCAGCCCCTGGCCGTCGTCGCGCACCCGCACGACCAGATCGTCGCCGTCGCGCTCGGCCACCAGCTCGATCGAGCCGGGCGGGCCGTCGGCGGGGAACGCGTGCTCGGCGGCGTTCTGCAGCAGCTCGGTCACCGCCATGACCAGCGGCGTCGCCGTCGCCGCCGGCAGCTCACCGAAGCGCCCCACCCGCCGGGTGCGCGCCGCCGGGCCGATCGAGGTGAGGTCGCCGAGCATCGGCAGCACCTGGTCGATGACGTCGTCGACGTCGACCACGTCCTCCCGGCTGCCGGCCAGCGTCTCGTGCACGACGGCGATCGACGCCACCCGGCGCACCGACTCCTCCAGCGCAGCCCGCGCCGCCGGCTCGGTCATCCGGCGCGCCTGCAGCCGCAGCAGCGCGGCGACCGTCTGCAGGTTGTTCTTCACGCGGTGGTGGATCTCGCGGATCGTCGCGTCCTTGGTGAGCAGGGCCCGGTCGCGGCTGCGCAGGTCGGTCACGTCGCGCACCAGGACCAGCGCGCCCTCCTCCGCGCCCGGCGCCTGCAACGGCAGCGCCCGCACCAGCAGCACCGCCGAGGCCCCCTCGACGTCGGTGGGGTCGGGGAACCGTCCCGCCACGGCCGCGGTGATCCCCGCCGCGGCGGCCTCGCCGGCCACCCGGTCCCAGGCCGCCGACCGCGTCAGCCTCGCCAGGTCCGCCCCGACGAGGTCGCCGGTCACCCCGAGCCGCCGGTAGGCCGACAGGGCGTTGGGGCTGGCGTAGACGGCCCGCCCGGACGCGTCCAGGCGCACCAGCCCGTCGCCCACCCGCGGGCTCATCTCGGCGTCGAGCAGCTTCTCCGGCGGGAAGGTGCCCGCCGAGACCATGAGGCAGAGGTCGGCGGCGATGTCGAGGTAGGTGAGCTCCAGCGTCGACGGCGACCGGGTGACGGCCAGGTTGGTGTCCTTCGCCAGCACCGCGACGACGACGCCGTCGTGCCGCACGGGGATGATCTCCCGTCGGCGCGGCGCGGTGCCCGACCAGTCGACGTCGCCCTCGGTCACCGGGCGGCCCTCGCGGTGCGCCAGCCGGAACGCGTCGGCGCCGGGGCCGTCGACCTCGCTGCCCACCAGGTCCTCGGGCTGGCTGGTCGGCGCGGTGAGCGGCCGCACCTGCGCCACGCACCACCACGCGCCCGTGCGCAGGGGCACCCACAGCGTGAGGTCGGCGAAGGCCAGGTCGGCCAGCAGCTGCCAGTCGGCCACCAGGCGCCGGGCGTGGTCGACCTGCGAGGGGGCGGTCGCCGAGCCGCGGTGCAGGCGTTCGGAGAGGGTGCTCATGGTGCCCCCGAGCGTAGGTGGGGCCGCTGCCTAGGCTCGGCGGACGTGGCGCTCCCCTCCCCGCTCCCCTCCGCCGTGCCGTCCCCCGTGCGGGTCGAGGACGCCGTCCCCGCCGACTGGCCGCGCATCGCGGAGCTCACCGCCGGCGTCTACCGCGACGAGCGCCTCGCCTCCGACGAGTACCAGGCGGAGCTGGCCGACGTCGCCGGGCGGGCGGGCCGCTCGCAGCTGCTCGTAACCCGCGACGGCGGGGTCGTGGTGGGCGCGGTGGCCCTCGTGCTGAAGGGCGACTTCGGTGAGGTCACCGGCTCCGACGACGAGGCGGCGTTCCGCATGCTCGTCGTCGACCCCGCGGCCCGCGGGCGCGGCGTCGGCGAGGCGCTGGTGCGCACCTGCCTCGACCGGGCGCGGGCCGCCGGCAAGCGGCTCATGGTGCTCTCGACCGACCCGCGGATGACCGCCGCGCACCGCATCTACGGCCGGCTGGGCTTCACCCGGCTGCCGGAGCGCGACTGGAGCCCGCGCCCGGGCATCGACCTGCTGGTGTACGCGCTGGAGCTGTGAGCCTCAGGCGTCGCCGACGGTGGCGATGAGGTCGCCCTCCTGCAGCACCTCGCCCTCGACGACGTGCAGCTCCTGCACGACGCCGGCGCGCTCGGTGAGCACGGGGATCTCCATCTTCATCGACTCGAGGATCACCAGCGTGTCCCCCGCCGCGACCTCGGTCCCCGGCGCGACGAGGACCTTCCAGACGCTGGAGACCATCTCGGCGTGGATCTCCTCGACCGCCACGCGGCACCCCCTCGGCTCGGAGACCCCATCCAACCAGGCCGGGTACCCGGCGGCGGCGGGAGCGGGCCTCAGGCGCCCGGCGCCGGGTCGCCCGCGGCCAGCCGGTCGAGGACCGCGCACACCTCGGCGCCGTCGTGCGGGACGCCGGCGTCGGGGAGGTCCGACAGGGCCACACCGGCGGCGCGGGCCGCGGTGGCGGTGTCGGCCGCGCCGGCGCTGACGGTGGTCAGCAGCGCGTCGTACCAGGGGTCGAGGCGGTCGCCGGGGTCGTAGCCGCTGACCGCGACCAGCTCGGTCTCGCCGGCGGCGCCGCGCAGCCGCCCGGAGGCGGGCAGCCGGCCGGTGACCCGGCCGGCGCGCCCCGGCGCCAGCGTGGAGCGCAGCTGCACGGCGACGGCGGCCCGCGGCGGGTGCTCCTCGGCCGTGCGGCGGCGCGGCGCCCGGCGGCCCGCGGCGGTGGCCAGCGCCAGGTCGACGGCGTCGACGCGGTGCGCGCGTTCCAGGACGGCCATGTCGAGGGAGAACCCGGCCGCGACCTCGCCGAGCTCGCCGTCCTCGGAGACGCCGACGGTGACCAGCCCCCGCCAGCCGACGTCGACCAGCCGCTTCGCGCCCAGCGGCACCTCGCCGGCCGGGTCGGGCGTCCAGGACACGCGGGCGATGCCGGCGGCGCGGTCACGGGCGACCGCCGTCGGGTAGCGCAGGCCCTCCTCGGTGACCAGCGCCAGCAGGCCGTGCTCGCTGGCGGGCTCCACGCCGTCGCCGCCGAGCCGCTCGAGCACCTCCGCCGGCGGCCCGACCCAGGTCAGCCCGGCGGCGGCGACCTCGGCGGCCAGCGACGCGTTGCCGGCCAGCGCCGGCGGCACGGGCAGCACCGCGCCCGCGCCGCTGCGGCGGGCGGCCTCGACCACCCGGTCGACGGCGAGGTAGGACTCCGCCGCCGGCGCGGGGCCCAGCAGCACGGCGTCGTCGGCCAGTCGGACGTGCCGGGCGCTGCGCTCGGCCTCGGAGTAGACGGCCACCGCCTTGACCCCGAGCCGGGAGCAGGCCGCGATCACCGCACAGGCCGCGGGGCCCCGCCCCGCCACGAGCACGCTCTCGATCCCGTGCTGCGCCACGCTCCGGTCCTCCCCGTCCCGAGCCGGGTCCCCGTCGTCCCGGCTGCCCTCATCGTGCCCTCCGCCCCCGACACCCGCCGCACCGGCCGGGGCGCTCTCCCCCGCCTGTGGGACCCTGGGGGCAGACCCGGCG
Organism: Geodermatophilus sp. FMUSA9-8; assembly: GCF_037034165.1. Classification (NCBI taxonomy): domain Bacteria; kingdom Bacillati; phylum Actinomycetota; class Actinomycetes; order Geodermatophilales; family Geodermatophilaceae; genus Geodermatophilus; species Geodermatophilus sp. FMUSA9-8. The sequence goes on from NZ_JBAGKE010000002.1 coordinate 50,432, forward strand.
GTCGCCTCCCGGCGCACCGCGACCCGACGACGGAGGAAGGAGGGCAGCGATGTCCAAGCGCGGACGCAAGCGTCGCTCCCGCAAGGGGAACAAGGCCAACCACGGCAAGCGCCCCAACGCCTGAGCGCGAACGCAGCAGCGCCCCGCACCGGAGTCCGGTGCGGGGCGCTGTCGCGTGCGGGGTCAGTCCTCGAGGTCGGCCCGGACCACCTCGGTGCTCACCTGCTCGACGCTGACGTGCGTGCCGTCCTCGTCGAAGGAGACCGTGGTCAGCTGCAGCTTGATCCGGTCGCGCAGGCCCAGCGGCGTGGGGTCGCCCCCGCAGCGGCGGCGGACCAGCGCCTTGAACTCCTGCTCGATGCCGAACTGCCGCAGGCACGGCGAGCAGTCCTCGAGGTGCTCGGCGATGACGGCCCGGCGGGCGTCGTCGGTCTCGTGGTCGAGGAACTCGAAGACGTGCGAGAGGACGTCGTCGCAGGAGGTGGCGTGCTCGTGGTCGGTGGTCACGACCGGCCCTCCTCGGCGGCGCCGGCGCGGACGAAGCCGCGCTCGCGGGCGTAGTCGGCCAGGAGCTTCTGCAGGCCCCGCCGGCCGCGGTGCAGCCGGGACATCACCGTGCCGATGGGCGTGCCCATGATCTCGGCGATCTCCTTGTAGGCGAAGCCCTCGACGTCGGCGAGGTACACCGCCAGGCGGAAGTCCTCCGGCAGCTGCTGCAGGGCCTCCTTGATGTCGGAGTCCGGCAGGTGGTCCAGCGCCTCGATCTCGGCCGACCGCAGCCCGCTGGAGCTGTGCTCCTCGGCGGCGTACAGCTGCCAGTCCTGCACCTGGTCGGTGGGGTACTGCTGCGGCTGACGCTGCTTCTTGCGGTAGCTGTTGATGTAGGTGTTGGTCAGGATCCGGTACAGCCAGGCCTTGAGGTTCGTGCCCTCGGCGAACTGGTGGAACGCGGAGTAGGCCTTGACGAAGGTCTCCTGGACCAGGTCCTCGGCATCGGCGGGGTTGCGGGTCATCCGCAGCGCCGCCGGGTAGAGCTGGTCGAGGTAGGGCAGCGCGTCGCGCTCGAAGCGGGCGTCGCGCTCGGCCCGGGTCTCGGCGACCTCGGTGCGGCTGCCGCCCTCGCGGGCCTCCGGCACCTCCACCGGCGCCCCCGGGACCTGCGTCTCGACGGGCTCGACGGCGGGGTTCCCGCCCGCGGACTCCTCAGGCACCGACCGTCCTCTCTGCGGCGCCCGGGTGCGGGCGACCACGTCAGACGATCCTAGTCGCGCGGCGTCGGGCCGGCCCGGGGGCCGCCGGCGCGAGGCCCGCGTGCGGGCGAGGGAGACGGTGCTGCTCACGGTCGCTGCAACGGTCGTCCCGGGGGCGTCATTCCCCGCCGGGCTCCCCACCTGCGGAACCCGGCGGCGCCGCGGGGAGGCGCTGACTACGCTGCCCGGCCGTGGCGGCGACCCCCGCGGTGCGGGCTCTGGAGAAGGCCGGCGTGGCGCACACGCTGCACCCCTACGACCCGGAGCACCCCTCCGACCAGGGGCACGGCGAGGCCGCGGTGGCCGCGCTGGGCGCCGACCCGCGCCAGGTGTTCAAGACGCTGGTCACCCGCGTCGACGGCGTCCTCACCGTCGCAGTCGTCCCGGTGGCCGGCACCCTCGACCTCAAGGCGCTCGCCACCGCGGCCGGCGGGCGGAAGGCCGCGATGGCCGACCCCGCCGACGCCGAGCGGACCACCGGCTACGTGCTGGGCGGGATCAGCCCGCTCGGCCAGCGCAAGGCGCTGCCGACCGTGGTCGACGACTCGGCGCTGGGGTTCGCGACGGTCATGGTGAGCGCCGGCCGCCGCGGCCTGCAGGTGGAGCTGCCGCCGGCCGAGCTGGTGCGCCTCACCCGTGCCCGCACCGCGCCGATCGCGAAAGGACCCCTCGCCCCCCACCACTCGCACGCTCGCGGCGGGCCCCTGCGCGGGGCCGACTACGAGTCCGGGGCGCCGTAGGGGGTGAGCAGCTGGTCGACCGGCGCGGCGTCGTCGGTGAGCACCCGGGCGTCGCCGGCGAAGGCGGCCACCTCGTCGGCCGAGGCCACCTGCCACGTGGAGTCCTGGGCCAGCAGGGCCTCGGCCAGCGCGGCCTCGTCGAGCGGCCGGTGCGACGCGACGGCGACCAGGTTGCCGCCGTCCTCCCCCGCCAGCACCGGCGCCCGGGCCAGCAGCAGCACGGACGGCCACACCTCGCGCATGGTGGCCAGCTCCGCGCGGACGAACGACAGCGGCGGGTGGTCGATGAGGTTGGCGACGTAGACGCCGTCGTCGGTGAGCGCGCGGTCGACCAGCCCGAGCGCCTCCACGGTGGTCAGCTGCCACGGGACCGACAGCCCGCCGAACGCGTCGCCGACGACGAGGTCGCGGGTGCCGGCGTCCTCGTCGGCCAGCCCCACCCGCGCGTCGCCGACCCGCACCTCGAGCACCGCGGACTCCTCGAGCCCGAGCCGCTCGCGGTCGATCTCGACGACGCCGGGGTCGACCTCCAGCACCCGGCTCGTGGTGCCCGGCCGCACCTCGGCGAGGTAGCGCGGCACCGTGGCCCCGCCGCCGCCGAGGTGCAGCGCCGACAGCGGCTGCCCGGCCGGGGCGAGGACGTCGGTGACCGCGGCGATCGCGCGGACGTACTCGAACTCCAGGTACGTCGGGTCGGCGAGGTCGACGTAGCTGTGCCGCAGCGTGTCGAGCACCAGCACCCGGCCGGTCTCGCGCTCGGGGTCGGCCACCACGCGGGCGCAGTGGTACGCGGTCTCCTCCTCGCACGGCGTGGGCGCGACCGCGGCCAGCAGCGAGCCGGCCACCGCGAGCAGCAGCAGCGCCGCCGGCAGCCGCCCGGCGCCGGCGGGGGCCGAACGGCGCAGCAGCACGAACACCGCGATCCCGGCGAGCACGGTGACCAGCCCGGTGCCCACGAGGATGCCGCTGCTCGGGAACACCGCGACCAGCACGAACCCGGTGGCGAAGGTGGCCGCGATCCCGCCGAGCGTGCCGATGCCCGACAGCTTCCCGACCACCGCGCCGGTCTCGGCCAGCGAGGCCAGCTGCAGCTTGACCACCATCGGCGGCACCGCCGACAGCAGCGCCGCGGGCACCACCACGGCCACGGCGGCCAGCAGCAGCACGCTCCCGGCGTCGGCGCCGGTGAGGAACGACCCGGCGAAGCGCACCAGAGGCAGGACGGCGACCACCAGCGCGCCGCCGGCCACCAGCAGCGGCGCGATGAGCTGCCGGGGGTCGCGCCGGTCGGCGGTGGCACCGCCGGCCCACGCGCCGATCGCGATGGCGGCCAGCGCGAAGCCGATGACGGCGGTGTTGGTCTGCAGCGTGATGCCGACGTAGGGCGCGATCAGCCGCAGCCCGACGATCTCGAGCACCAGCACCGCCCCGGAGGACAGGAAGGTGACCCCGGCGGCCACCCACCCGGGCAGCGCGGCGCCGGCCGGAGCGGGCGGGTCGGTCGACGGGACGGCGGGCGCGCGCTCGCTCAGGGCAGGTCTCCTCAGAAGAGCGCCGGCTGGTCGGCGGGGGCGCTGGTGCCCTCCACCCGGGTCAGCAGCTCGGTGCCGTTGTTGCGGACGTTGTTCACCGCGGTGCCGACGGGGCGCAGCTCCAGCGCCTCGACGACCTCCGGCGGGGTCGGCTCGGTGAGCGCCTCGACGTCGTCGCGGGACGGGTCGAGCCAGTCGGCCCAGCGCTCGCGGGGCAGCACCAGCGGCATCCGGTCGTGGATGTCGGTGAGCGCCCCGACGGCGGGGGCGGTGACCACGGTGCAGGTGTAGAGGCGGTCCTCGCCCTTCCCCCACACCTCGTACAGCCCGGCCATGGCGAGCGTCGACCCGTCGGCCGGGTGGATGAAGAAGGGCTGCTTGCCCGGGGAGTCGAGCCGCTTCTGCCACTCGTACCAGCCGTCGGCCGGCACCAGGCAGCGCCGGGAGCGGGCGGCCGAGCGGAAGGCCGGCTTCTCGGTGAGCGACTCGACGCGGGCGTTGAGCAGCCGGTTGCCGATCGAGGCGTCCTTGGCCCACGAGGGCACCAGGCCCCAGCGCACCGCCCGCAGCTCGCGGTGCCCGGCGCCGGTGGGGCTGCCCTCGGCGTCGCGCTCCCGCTTGGTGCGGACGACGTACACGTCCTTGGTGGGCGCGACGTTGAAGTCGGCCCGCAGCGGCTCCTGCCCCTCGGCGGGGACGGCCTCGAACTCGACCACGAGGTCCTCGGGACGGCGGCTGGCGGCGTAGCGACCACACACGGCTGGTCCTCCCGGCGGCTGTCGGGCCCGGACGGCGGGCCCGTCGCACCCGACTCTAGGTGGGGGGACCGACGGCGCGACTGCCCCGGGCGGCCGCGGGTAGGCCGGGGGTGGAGTCGACGCCGACGAGAGACGAGGATCACCCAGGTGACCGCCACCCAGAACCCCACGCACGAGCAGCCGAAGACCGCGAGCGAGTCCGCCGAGCGGCGCTACGCGACGGTCAACCCCTTCACCGGCCAGGTCGAGAAGGAGTTCGACTTCACGCCGACCGACGCCATCGACGGGATCGTCGGGAAGGCACACGCCGCCTACCAGGAGTGGCGGGAGCGGTCGGTGGAGGACCGCGCCGCCGTGGTCCGCCGCGCCGCCGAGCTGATGGACGAGCGGCGCGAGGAGCTCGCGTCGCTCATCACCACCGAGATGGGCAAGCGCCGCGACGAGGCGACCGGGGAGCTCTACCTGTGCTCGATGATCCTCAAGTACTACGCCGACAACGGCCCCGGCTTCCTCGAGCCCACGTCGATCACGCCGCTCATGGGCAAGGGCGAGGCGGTCGTGGAGACCCGGCCGGTCGGCGCCCTGCTGGCCATCGAGCCCTGGAACTACCCCTTCTACCAGGTGGTCCGCGTGGCCGGCCCCAACCTGGTGCTGGGCAACACCGTCATCCTCAAGCACGCCGAGATCACCCCGCAGTGCGCGGTGGCCATCGAGCAGCTGTTCACCGACGCCGGCGCGCCCGAGGGCGTCTTCACCAACACGTTCCTGCGCATCGAGGACGTCGAGCAGGTCATCGCCGACCCCCGCATCCAGGGCGTCACGCTGACCGGCAGCGAGCGGGCCGGCAGCGCGGTGGGCGCCCTCGCCGGCAAGCACCTCAAGAAGTCGGTGCTCGAGCTCGGCGGCAGCGACCCGTTCATCGTGCTCGACGCCGAGGACATGGCCGCCACGGTGAAGGCCGCGACCATGGGCCGGATGCAGAACACCGGCCAGGCCTGCACCGCCTCCAAGCGGCTGATCGTCACCGAGGAGAACTACGAGCCCTTCGTCGAGGGCCTGCGGCAGGCGTTCGGCACCTTCGCCCCCGGCGACCCGGCCGACAAGGCGACGTCGCTGGCCCCGCTGTCGAGCGAGCGCGCCGCGAAGGACCTGCACGCCCAGATCCAGGACGCCATCGACAAGGGCGCCACGGTCGTCACCGGCGGCGGGCGCCCCGACCACCCGGGTGCCTTCGTGGAGCCGACGATCCTCACCGACGTCACGCCGGAGATGCGCGCCTACCGCGAGGAGCTGTTCGGCCCGGCCGCCGTCGTCTACAAGGTGAAGGACGCCGACGAGGCGGTCGCGCTGGCCAACGACAGCGACTTCGGCCTCGGCGCCACCGTCATGAGCAGCGACGTCGACCGCGCCCGCGCGGTGGCCGAGCGGCTCGAGGCCGGCATGGTCTGGATCAACCAGCCCACCGGCTCCTCCCCCGAGCTGCCCTTCGGCGGGATCAAGCGGTCGGGTTACGGCCGCGAGCTCTCGGAGCTGGCGATGTTCGAGTTCGCCAACCGGCGGCTGGTCCGCACGGTGCCGGTGAAGAAGGCCGACCGCCCGGTCGGCGGCTGAGCGTGGGCGGCGTCGGCCGGGCCAGGCAGGATGGACCCGTGAGCCAGGTCTGGTCGACGCCGCACCGCAGCACCCCGGTCGACGCCGTGGTGGCGCTGCCCGGCTCGAAGTCGATCACCGCGCGGGCCCTGGTGCTCGCCGCGCTGGCCGACGGCCCGAGCCGGGTGGTGCGCCCGCTGCGCGCCCGCGACACCGACCTCATGGCCGCCGGGCTGCGGGCCCTCGGCGTGCGGGTCGACGAGGACGGCGCCGACTGGCTCGTCACCCCCGGCCCGCTCCGCGGCCCCGCCGAGGTCGACGCCGGGCTGGCCGGCACCGTGCTGCGCTTCCTGCCGCCGGTGGCCGCCCTCGCCGACGGCCCGGTGCGGCTCGACGGCGACCCGCGGCTGCGCGAGCGCCCGAACGCCGGGCTCATCGCCGCGCTGCGCGCCCTCGGCGTGGCGGTCGACGACGGCGGCCGCGGCCGGGCGCCGTTCACCGTGCACGGCACCGGCGGGGTCCGCGGCGGCGCGGTGACCGTCGACGCGAGCGAGTCCTCGCAGATCGTGTCCGGCCTGCTGCTGGCCGCCGCCCGCTTCACCGACGGGATCGACCTGGCGCTGGCCGGCGGGGTGCCGTCGATGCCGCACGTGGAGATGACCGTGGCCGCGCTGCGCGAGCACGGCGTCGACGTCGCGGCCACCGACCGCGGCTGGCGGGTGGCGCCCGGGCGCCTGGCCCCGCTGGACCGCGTCGTCGAGCCCGACCTGTCCAACGCCGCGCCGTTCCTCGCCGCCGCGCTGGTCACCGGCGGCCGGGTCACCGTGCCCGACTGGCCGGCGGCCACCACCCAGCCCGGCGCGCAGCTCGACGCGCTGCTGTCGCGGATGGGCGCCGAGGTGGAGCGCACCCCGGAGGGGCTGCGGGTCACCGGCACCGGCCGGATCGCGCCGCTGGTGGCCGACCTCGGCGACGTCGGCGAGCTGACCCCGGTGCTCGCCGCGCTGTGCGCGCTGGCCGACGGGACCTCCCGGCTCACCGGCATCGGGCACCTGCGCGGCCACGAGACCGACCGGCTGCAGGCCCTCGACGAGGTGCTCACCGCCGTCGGCGCGCGGGTCGAGCAGCTGCCCGACGGGCTGGTGGTCACCCCCGGCCCGGGCCGGGCCGCGCTCGTCGACTCCTACGCCGACCACCGCATGGTGCACGCCGCCGCCGTCCTGGGCCTCGCGATCGACGGCGTGCGGGTGTCCGGGCCCGAGGCGGTCACCAAGACGCTGCCGGACTTCCGGGAGCGCTGGGCGGCGATGCTCGGCGCCGACGTGTCCGGGGCTCCCGCCGGGGTGGGCACCTGAGCCCCCGCAGGCTCGACAGCCGGTCGGACGAGGACGACGTCCGGACGCGGCCGAGCCGGCGTGGCTCGCGGCCGCGCACCCGCACCCGCCCGGCGCACGGCGACGCCGTCCCGGGGCTCGTCGTCGCCGTCGACCGCGGCCGGATGACCGTCCGCGTCGAGGGCCCGGACGGTGCCCCCGTCGAGGTCACCGCGATGCGCGCCCGCGAGCTCGGGCGGCACGGCGTCGTCGTCGGCGACCGGGTGCGGCTCGTCGGCGACACCACCGGCCGCCCGGACACCCTGGCCCGGATCGTCGTCATCGAGGAGCGGGCGACCTCGCTGCGGCGCACCGCCGACGACACCGACCCCACCGAGCGGATCGTGGTGGCCAACGCCGAGCTGCTCGTCGTCGTCACCTCGGTGACCGACCCGGAGCCCGCGCTGGGCTTCCTCGACCGGTGCCTGGTGGCCGCCTTCGCCGGCGGCCTGCAGCCGCTGTTCTGCCTGACCAAGACCGACCTGGCCAGCGCGCAGCCGCTGCTGGACCGCTACGCCGGGCTCGACGTGGACGCGGTGCCGATGTCGCGCGAGGCGCCGCTGGAGCCGCTGCTCGACCGGATCGGCGGACGCACCAGCGTCTTCGTCGGGCAGTCGGGCGTGGGCAAGTCGACGCTGGTCAACCGGCTGGTGCCCGACGCCTTCCGGGCCACCGGCGACGTCAGCAAGATCGGCAAGGGGCGGCACACCTCGTCGTCGGCGGTGCTGTTCGACCTGCCCGGCGGCGGCACGGTCATCGACACCCCGGGCATCCGGTCGCTGGGGCTGGCGCACGTCACCGCCGACGACGTCGTCGCCGCCTTCGACGACCTCGCCGAGGCCGCGGTCGACTGCCCGCCCGGGTGCGGGCACTCGTCCGACGACCCCGACTGCGCGCTGGACGCCTGGGCCGCGGCCGGTCCCGACAACCGGGAGGAGCGGCTGGCCAGCGTGCGACGGCTGCTCGGCGCCGTCGGTCAGGTCGGCCCGGGGTACTAGGAGGTCACCGTGGAGCAGCAGGTCCACTTCCTCACCCTCGCCACCGCCGACCTCGACGCGGCGCGGCGGTTCTACGTCGAGGGCCTCGGGTGGACGCCGCTGCTCGACGTCCCCGGCGAGATCGTCTTCTTCCAGGTCGCGCCGGGCACGGTGCTGGCCTTCTTCGAGACGGGGAGCTTCGCCCGCGACCTCGGCACCGGCCCGGCGCGTCCGGAGGTGTCCGGGGTGACGCTGGCGCACAACGTCGCCGACCGGCCCGCCGTCGCCGCGCTGGCCGCCCGGATGGCCGCGCACGGCGGGACGGTGCTCACCCCGCCCGAGGAGGGCGCCTTCGGCGGCGTCTTCCACGCGCTGGTGCGCGACCCGAACGGCGTCGTCTGGGAGGTCGCGCACAACCCCGGCTGGTCCGTCGACCCCGACGGCACGGTGCGGCTGGCTCAGCCGGACTGACGGCCCGGAGCGGCTGCCGGACCCGGACCCGGGCCCGGCGGCCGGGGCAGCGGGACGAACAGGTCGTCGGCCATCGGCTCGTCGACGGCCTCGACCACCACCTCGTGGCCGTCGCCGGCGGAGGTGCCGTCGAGGGCCTCGACGAGGACGCAGACGCCGGTGCCGACGTCCAGCCGGATCCGGGAGGCGGTCGGGTACACGACGTCGCGCGCCTCCCCCCACTCGCGGCGGTCGACGTCCGGGTCGTGCAGCAGGGAGCAGCAGCTGCAGCGCGGCTCGTACGAGCCGGTCGTCGTGACGACGGCCTCCCAGGCGGGCCGGCCCCCGTGCTCGACCTCACGGACCGGGCCGATCTCCAGCGGCGGCCCCGCGGGCTCCCCGGTGTCCCGGTCGCGGCCGTCGGCGAACTCGACGGGGTCGAGCAGGGCGACGAAGCCGTAGTCCTGCCACATCGGGTCCTCGGCCTGCGCGCGGTCCCACGGGCGGACGGCGACCAGCCCGTCGGGGCGCCGGACCGGCTCCCCGGGCGGCTCGGGGGCCGGGGCGACCCCGCCCGCCCACGAGGTGAGCACGACGGTCCCGCTGCCGGGGGACTCGTGGACGACGTCCAGCAGGTCCCCGCCCAGGATCTCGACGCGCAGCCGGTCCGGGCGCCGCAGCCGGACCCGGACGGCGCCGCCGGACCGCCGGGTGCGGAGGGTGAACCGCAGCGTGCGGAACAGCCACGGCGAGGACCGGGCGAGCGCGCGGAGGTCGTCGGCGTCGGGCACGGGCGGGAGTGTGGCCCCCGGAGGACGGTCCTGTCCTGCGAGTACTCGTGCTCTGCCCCGCCCGGCGGGGCAGAGCACGACCCGCGCCGGGACTAGACGTCGACCCAGCCGCCGGAGCGCCAGTACTCCCCCGCGTCCCGCGACAGCAGCCCCTCGTCGACGAGGTACCGGCGCAGCGCCGCGGTGTCGGGGTGCCAGACCGCGAGCAGCGCGTTGACCTCCCGCTCGGGATAGCGGACGCCGACGTCGAACACGCGCACCACGTGCTCGAGCACCACGCGGCGCTTGCTCAGCTGGGCCGGGATGGTGGTCAGCCGGCCGTCGCGGATGAAGGAGGCGAGCACCGCGGACTCCGCCGGGTCGTCCGACAGCGGCTCGGCCGGCGGGGCGGAGGCGGCCGCGGCCCGCGCGGCGGCGCCGAACCGGTCGGTCAGCAGCTCGAGGCCGTGCCCGTCGCGGCGCACCAGCCCGGCGCGGGCCAGCCGGCGGGCGGCCAGCGCGACGTCCTTGAGCGAGAGCCCGGAAGCGTCGGCGACCTCCTCGATCGTCCCGGCGCCGAGCGCCAGCGCCGCCACCACCCTCAACCGGGTGGGGTCGGCCAGGAGCCCCACGATCGTCGCCGCCTCCACGCCCGCGACGGTATCCGCGCATCGACGGACGGGGGCGGGGGTAGCGGGACGCCATGGTGAGCCCGATCGACATCCAGAAGGCCCTCAAGGGCATCGAGTACCCGGCCAGCAAGGAGCAGCTCCTCGAGCACGCGAAGGGCGGCGACAAGGAGGTGCTCGACGCGCTGCAGAAGATCGAGGACCGCGAGTACGAGGGTCCCAGCGGCGTGAGCGCCGCGGTGTTCGACTGACGTCCCGCTAGGTTCGGTGCCCATGACACCGGGCCGGGACTTCACGGGGGACATGCACCTGGCGCACGTGCTGGCCGACCAGGCGGACTCCATCAGCATGGACCGCTTCAAGGCCCTCGACCTCGCCGTCGAGACCAAGCCGGACCTGACGCCGGTCACCGACGCCGACCGCGCGGTGGAGGAGCAGCTGCGGATCACCCTCGCCCGGGCCCGCACCCGCGACGCCGTGCTCGGCGAGGAGTTCGGCGTCACCGGGCACGGCCCGCGGCGCTGGGTGCTCGACCCCATCGACGGGACGAAGAACTTCGTCCGCGGCGTGCCGGTGTGGGCGACGCTCATCGCGCTGTTCGACGGCGACGAGGCGGTCGTGGGCCTGGTCTCCGCGCCCGCGCTCAACCGCCGCTGGTGGGCGGCCAAGGACGTCGGCGCGTGGACCGGCCGGCGGCTGGAGTCGGCCACGCGCTGCCGGGTGTCGGGCGTCTCCGACCTCGGCGACGCGAGCCTGTCCTACTCCAGCCTGTCCGGCTGGGAGGAGCGCGGCCTGCTCGACGGCTTCATCGGCCTCACCCGCGCGTCCTGGCGCACCCGCGCCTACGGCGACTTCTGGAGCTACGTGCTCCTGGCCGAGGGGGCGGTGGACGTGGCGTGCGAGCCGGAGGTCTCGCTGTGGGACCTCGCCGCGCTCGACGTCATCGTGCGGGAGGCCGGCGGCCGGTTCACCGACCTCACCGGCGTCCCCGGCCCGGCGGGCGGCAGCGCCCTGGCCACCAACGGTCTGCTGCACGACGCCGCGCTGGCGCACCTGCGGCTGCCCCCGGACGACGCGGCCTGACGCGCCGGCCCGCGACACGACGGCGGCCCCTCCCCGATTCGGGGAGGGGCCGCCGTCGTCTGCGGTGCGGAGGCCTACGGGCGCGGACCGCCCGTGCCGCGGCCGCCGGAGAACCGGCGGCGCGCGTCGTCGATGCGCGCCTTCGTCTTCGGGTCGCTCGCCAGCTTCTGGGCCTTGGCCGAGACCTGCTTGAGCGCCTGCTGGCCCTTCGGACTGCGGGCGAACTGGGCCACCTTGTCGAACACCGACGCCATGTCGGGTGCCTCCTCTCGCCGGGGCCCGCGGCTGGGCCCGCTCGTCGAGGTCAACGGATGCCCCGCCCCCGCCGTTCCATGCGGCTGCCCGGGCGTCGGCCCGGTCACTCCCGCGGGGACACCGGCTCGCCCGCCGCCCGCTCCGGCTCCACCGCCAACCCGACCCCCCGCCCGGCCAGCACGGCGACCCCGACCGCGGAGGCGCTCCGCAACGCGAGGGGCACCACCGGCCGCCCGAGCAGGTCGGCGAGCACCTGCCGCACCAGCGGGGAGCGCCCGCCGCCACCGGTGAGCACGACCGGCCCGTCCGGCGGCTCCCCGAGCAGCCCGGCGGCGTCGGCGACCGCGGTCAGCACCCCCTCGACGGCGGCGCGGGCGAGGTCGGCGCGCGTGGTGCCCGCCGACAGCCCGGTCCACGAGGCGCGGTCACCCGGACCGGCCACTCCGCCGCGCTCGCCGGTGAGGAACGGCCGGAACACCGCACCCCCGGCGCCCGGCGGCGACGACGCGGCGAGGTCGAACAGGTCCCCGGGGGCGACACCGAGGACGCCGGCCGCCCAGGCCCACGCCGAGCCGCCGTTCTGCAGCGCGGCCATCGCGTACCAGCCGCCCTCGGCGTCGGCGTAGCCGTGCACGGGCGGGTCGTCGGCGGGCGCGGGCGTCCAGCCGGGCCGCAGCACCTGCGCGCCGGTGCCCAGGTTCACCTGCAGCCTGCCGGTGGTACCGGCCGCGAGCAGCGCCAGCGGGGTGTCGGCGCCGCCGACGACGACCGGCACCCCCGCCCCGCCCAGCACCGCCGTCCCGCCCAGCACCGCCGTCCCGGCGACCGCGGCCGAGGACCGCACCGCGGGCAGCAGGCCGGGCGGCACCCCGGCCACGGCCCGGGCGGCGTCGGACCAGGTGTCGGCGACGACGTCCCACAGCAGAGTGCCGGAGGCGTCGCTGCGGTCGGTGACCCGCCAGTCGGCGCCGGGCAGCAGGGTGGCCCGCAGCGCGTCCTTGGGCAGCAGCACGCCGGCCGCGCGGGCCACCAGGTCCGGGCGGTGCGCCGTGAGCCAGGCGAGCACGGGGCCGGTCATCCCGGGCACGAGCGGGTTGGCCAGCGCGGCGCGGGCGGCGTCGGGCAGCGCCCGCCAGCGAGCGACCTCCGCCACCGCCCGCCGGTCCGGCCAGAGCACCGCGGGCGCCAGCGCCGCCCCGGCCTCGTCGACCAGGACGGTGCCGTGCATCTGCCCCGAGAGGCCGAGACCGGCCACCGGGCGCCCGCCCAGGGCGGGCAGCAGCCGGGCGAGGGCGTCGTCGAAGGCGGCCCGCCACGTGCCGACGGCGCACTCGGCCCACCCCTCGTGCGGGCCGTCGACCGGGTAGCCGGCCTCCGTCTCGGCGGCGATCCGGCCGTCCTCGCCGAGGGCCACCAGCTTGAGCCCGCTGGTGCCCAGGTCGGCGCCGAGCAGGACGGCGCTCACCGCGGGCCGTGCGCCGCCCCGCCGCTGCGGCCGTTGCGGTCGGCGAGCAGGCCGGCGAGCGTGCTGAGCGCGATCTCCGCGGGCGCCCGCGAGCCGATGTCCAGGCCGATCGGCCGGTGCACGCGGGCGACCTCCTCCGGCGGCACGCCGAGCGCGGCCAGCGCCGCGACGTGCGGTCCCTCGTGCCGCGGGTTGCCCATGACGCCCACCCAGCGCACCCGCCGGGCGAGCGCGTCGCGCAGCACCTCGCCGAGCTCGGGCCGGTGGTGGTCGGTGACCACGACGTCGGCGTCGGCGAGGTCCTCCGGCAGGTCGGCGAGGGTGAGGACCCCGGCGCCGCGGGCCGGGTCGGGGTCGAGCAGCACCGTGCGGAAGCCGAGCTCCGGCGCCCAGCGCAGCAGCACCTCGGCCACCGGCGAGTCGAACACCGCCACCAGCACCCGGCCCGGCGGCGCCTCCCCCGGCGCCCCGTGCGCGACGCCGCAGGCCGGGTCGGTCACGCCGCGCCCCGCTCCGGGCTGTCGCCGTAGGCGTAGCCCGCGTCGGCGTAGCGGCCGCCGACGGCCACCCCGGGTGGGGCGATCTCGCCGAGCCGGGCGAGGTCCTCGGGCGAGAGCTCCACGGCGAGCGCGCCGGCGTTCTCCTCCAGGTAGGACCGGCGCTTCGTGCCCGGGATCGGGACGACATCGGGGCCCTGCGCGAGCACCCAGGCGAGCGCCAGCTGCCCGGGCGTGCAGCCCCGCTCCTCCGCCATGGCCCGCACGGCGTCGACCAGCCGCAGGTTGGCCGCGAACGCCTCGCCGGTGAACCGTGGGTGGGTGCGCCGCCAGTCGTCCTCGGCGAAGTCGTCGGGGCCGGTGATCGCGCCGGTGAGGAAGCCGCGGCCGAGCGGGCTGAACGGCACGATGCCGATCCCCGCCTCCCGGGCGACGCCGAGCACGGTGTCCTCGCCCGCCCCGCCACCCCCGCCGACCTCCAGGTCCCGGGTCCACAGCGACCACTCGCTCTGCAGCGCCGCGATCGGGTGCACCGCCACCGCGCGCCGGACCGACGCCGCCGACGCCTCCGACAGCCCGAGGTGGCGGACCTTGCCCTGCTGCACGAGCTCGGCCATCGCCCCGACGGTGTCCTCGATCGGCACCCGCGGGTCCACCCGGTGCTGGTAGTAGAGGTCGATCACGTCGACGCCCAGCCGCCGCAGGCTGGCCTCGGCACAGGCCCGCACGTTCTCCGGCCGTCCGTCGATGTCCATGCCCCCTGAGCCGTTGCGGCGCAGCGAGAACTTCGTGGCCAGCTGCACCTCGTCGCGCCGGCCGCGGATCGCCTCGCCCACCAGCTCCTCGTTGTGCCCGTCGCCGTAGACGTCGGAGGTGTCGAGGAAGGTGATCCCGAGGTCGAGCGCGCGGTGCACGGTGGCGATCGACTCGTCGCGGTCGGCGGCGCCGTACATCTGGCTCATGCCCATGCAACCCAGTCCGAGCGCGGAGACGACCAGGCCGTCCCGGCCGAGGGTCCGGGGAGACGCAGGAGAGGTCATGCCCCGCATCCTCGTCCCGGCCGCCGACGGGACGCCACCGGCCGTTTCCCTCGGGGTGGCCCGGGTAGCCGCCCGGGGTCGCGACTCCCCGGGAGGACCCATGAGCCCGCGCCCCGCCCCCCGCACCGCCCGCCTGCTCGGGCTGGCCAGCCTCGGCCTCGGCACCACGATGCTCGTCGACCCGCGAGGTGTGGCCCGCTTCGCCGGCGTCGACGACTCCCCCGTGGCGCTGCCGGTCGTCACCGCCGTCGGGGCCCGGGAGCTGGCGCACGCCGCCGGCCTGCTCGCCGGGCGCCCGGGCTGGGCGTGGACCCGCGTGCTCGGCGACGCCGTCGACCTCGCCGTCATGGGCGTCGCGCTGCAGAACCGCCGCGGCGACCGGCACGAGCGGCTGCGCACCGTTCTCCTCGGCGCGTCGGTGCTCGCGGCGGTCGACCTGCTCACCGCCCTGCGCTCGCGCCGCCGTCGCGGCTCCTCCGACGGGCGGGCCGGCAGCCCCACCCCCGTGCAGCGGCGGGCGGCGGCCCCGGGACTGCTGGCCCCGCTGGTCGACGTCCGCCCCGCGCTGGCCGGCGTCGCCCGGCAGCCGGTGCGGCGGCCGGCCGGGACCGACGCCGCCGCCGACGTCCCCGCGGGGAGCTAGTCCGCCGCGGTCAGGAACGCGTCGACGACCGGCGCGAGCTCCGGGGCGGCGAACACGTCGTAGTGGGTGCGCCCCGGCAGGACCGCCAGCCGCGACGCCGGCCGGCCCGAGCCGTCCCAGCCGGCGTCGCGCAGCCCACCGCCGAGCAGGGCGAAGAACTCCGCCGCGTGGGCGGGCGGGATGGCGTCGGCGTCGCCGTAGGCCAGCAGCACCGGCAGCGTCAGCGCGCGGACCTCCTCGGTCCAGTCGTAGTCGCCGCTGATCAGCGCGCCGGTCTTGTCCATCAGGGCCGGGAAGGCGTCGACGTCGGGCGCGACGGCCGCGTAGGCCTCGTACATCGGCGTCTGCCGCATCCAGTCCAGCCCCGCTGAGGACACCGACTCCTGCCCCGCCCGGACGTCGGGGAACCAGCCGTCCCGCCGGCAGGGCGCCGACACCACGACCAGCCGGCGCACGGCCTCCGGGGACCGGATCGCCGTCCGCAGCACCACCCCGCCGCCGAGCGAGTAGCCGAGCAGGTCGGCCGGGCCGGGGCCGAGGGAGCCGACCAGCGCGGCGACGTCGTCGGCGAACGCGTCCCAGGTGAAGGGCCGGTCGACGTCCGCGGTGTGCCCGTGCCCCTGCAGCTCGACGGCGACCACCCGCCGCCCCGCGGCCAGCCGCCCGAGGACGTCGCCGAACATCTCGACCACGCCGAACCCGCCGTGGACGACGACCAGCGGCGGACCGCCCTCCCCGACGCTGCGCCAGTACATCCGCACGCCACCGGTCACCGGCGCGTACCCCTCCTCGACCCGCGGGCCCGTCGTCGTCATGCCGCTACGACGCCGCGGGCAGCCGGGACTCATCGGTGGTGGTGGGATGGGGGCAGCGCGCCCGACCGGGGCGCCGGGCGAGGAGGTCCGCGTGCAGTACGCCGAGTCCGTCGTCGACCTGATCGGCGGCACCCCGCTGGTCCGGCTGTCGTCGGTGACCGCCGACCTCGGCCCGGACGCACCTCTGGTGCTGGCCAAGGTCGAGTACATGAACCCCGGCGGGTCGGTGAAGGACCGCATCGCCGTGCGGATGGTCGACGCCGCCGAGGCCAGCGGGGAGCTGAAGCCGGGCGGGACCATCGTCGAGCCGACCAGCGGCAACACCGGCGTCGGCCTGGCGCTGGTCGCCCAGCAGCGCGGCTACCGGTGCATCTTCGTGTGCCCCGACAAGGTCAGCCAGGACAAGGTCAACACGCTGCGGGCGTACGGCGCCGAGGTCGTCGTCTGCCCGACCGCCGTCGACCCGTCCGACCCGCGCTCCTACTACTCGGTCTCCGACCGGCTGGCCCGCGAGACGCCCGGCGGGTGGAAGCCCGACCAGTACGCCAACCCGGCCAACCCCCGCTCGCACTACGAGACGACCGGGCCGGAGATCTGGGAGCAGACCGAGGGGAAGGTGACCTGCTTCGTCACCGGCGTCGGGACGGGCGGCACGATCAGCGGCATCGGCCGCTACCTCAAGGAGGCCTCCGGCGGCCGGGTGCAGGTGGTCGGCGTCGACCCCGAGGGGTCGGTGTACTCCGGCGGCACCGGCCGGCCCTACCTCGTCGAGGGCGTCGGTGAGGACTTCTGGCCCGAGGCCTACGACCGGTCGATCGCCGACGACATCGTCGCCGTCTCCGACGCCGACTCCTTCCGGATGACCCGCCGGCTGGCCCGCGAGGAGGGGCTGCTCGTCGGCGGCTCGTGCGGGATGGCCGTCGTCGGCGCGCTGCGCGCGGCCGAGCAGCTGGGGCCCGACGACGTCGTCGTGGTGCTGCTGCCCGACGGCGGCCGCGGCTACCTCAACAAGATCTTCAACGACCGCTGGATGGCCGACTACGGCTTCCTCGACGTCGCCACCGGCGAGACGGTCGGCGAGCTGCTGCACGGCAAGGGCGGGGAGACGCCGGAGCTCGTGCACACCCACCCCAACGAGACCGTCCGCGACGCGATCGACATCCTGCGCGAGTACGGGGTCAGCCAGATGCCGGTGGTCCGCGCCGAGCCCCCGGTGACCGCCGGCGAGGTGGTCGGCTCGGTCGACGAGAAGGTGCTGCTCGACGCGCTGTTCGCGGGCCGCGCCTCGCTGTCGGACCGGGTGGAGAAGCACATGTCCGCGCCGCTGCCGATCATCGGCTCCGGCGAGCCGGTGAGCGCCGCCGTCGCGGAGTTCGGCGAGGCCGACGCGCTCGTCGTGCACGTCGACGGCAAGCCCGCGGGCGTGGTCACCCGCCAGGACGTGCTCGGCCACCTGGCGGGGGTGACCCGGTGACCGAGTTCCCCGGCTTCGACACCCGCGCCATCCACGCCGGGCAGGACCCCGACCCGGCCACCGGCGCGGTCGTCGTCCCCCTGCACCTGGCCACCACGTTCAAGCAGGACGGCGTCGGCGGGCTGCGCGGCGGCTACGAGTACGCCCGCAGCGCCAACCCGACCCGGGACGCGCTGCAGGCGCTGCTGGCGTCGCTGGAGGAGGGCACCGCGGGGCTGGCCTTCGCCTCCGGCCTGGCCGCCGAGGACACCCTGCTGCGCACCGTCTGCGCGCCGGGCAGCCACGTCGTGCTCGGCGGGGACGCCTACGGCGGCACCTTCCGGCTCATCTCGAAGGTGGTCTCGCGCTGGGGCGTCGAGCACACGCCGGCCGACCTCAACGACGCCGACGCGCTGCGCGCTGCCATCCGCCCGGGGTCCACCCGCGTCGTCTGGTGCGAGACGCCGACCAACCCGCTGCTCAACGTCGCCGACATCGCGCGCACCGCCGAGATCGCGCACGAGGCCGGCGCGCTGCTCGTCGTCGACAACACCTTCGCCAGCCCCTACCTGCAGCGGCCGCTGACGCTGGGCGCCGACGTCGTCGTGCACTCCACGACGAAGTACCTCGGCGGGCACTCCGACGTCGTCGGCGGGGCGCTGGTCGTCCGCGACGGCGACCTCGCCGAGCAGCTGGCCTACTCCCAGAACGCCATGGGGGCGGTCTCCGGGCCGCTGTCGGACTGGCTGGTCGTGCGCGGCATCAAGACCCTCGGCGTGCGGATGGAGCGGCACCAGGCCAACGCCGCCCGGATCGCGGAGTACCTCTCCTCGCACGCGGCCGTCTCGCGGGTGCTCTACCCCGGCCTGCCCGACCACCCCGGCCACGAGATCGCGGCCCGGCAGATGTCCGGGTTCGGCGGGATGCTGTCGTTCCGGCTGGCCGGCGGCGAGGAGGCGGCCCTGCGGGTCTGCGAGCGGGCGCGGCTGTTCACGCTGGCCGAGTCCCTCGGCGGCGTGGAGTCGCTCATCGAGCACCCGCACCGGATGACGCACGCCAGCGCCGCCGGCTCCCCGCTGGAGGTGCCGGGCGACCTGGTGCGCCTGTCGGTGGGCATCGAGGACGCCGACGACCTGCTCGCCGACCTCGAGCAGGCCCTCGGCTAGGCGTCCTCGAGGAGGCTGATCGCCCCGGTCGGGCACTGCGACACCGCGTCGCGCACGGCGGCGGCGTCGTCCGGCCGCTCCTGCAGCACCCGGACGGCGCCGTCGTCGTCGACCTCGAACGCGTCGGGCGCGAGCAGCTCGCACGAGCCCGCCCCGACGCACACCTCCCGGTCGGCCACGACCCGCATCAGCGGTCCCCGCCCAGCCGCGCCGGCAGCCGCTTGAGGCCGTTGACGAACGACGACGCCAGCCGGTGCGGCGGGCCGGTGACCTCCAGGTCGGGCAGCTGGTCGAACACGGCCCGGAAGGTCACCTGCAGCTCGCGGCGGGCCAGGTGCGCGCCGAGGCAGAAGTGCGGCCCCTTGGACCCGAAGCCAACGTGCGGGTTGGGGTCGCGGCCGACGTCGAAGCGCTGCGGGTCGGCGAAGACCTCCGGGTCGCGGTTGGCGGCGGCGTAGAACAGCAGGAACTTCTCCCCCGCGGCGAAGCGGTGGCCGTTCAGCTCGCCGTCCTGCGTGGCGGTGCGGCGCATCCAGGTCACCGGGCTGACCCAGCGCACGACCTCCTCGACGCCGGTGCGGTCCAGCGCCGGGTCGGCGGCCCAGCGCGCCCACTCGTCGGGGTGCTGCGACAGCGCCAGCAGGCCCTGGGAGATCGCGTTGCGGGTCGTCTCGTTGCCGGCGACCAGCAGCAGGATGAAGAACGAGGCGATCTCCTGGTGCGACAGCCTCTCGCCGTCGACCTCGGTGCTGACCAGCGCGGTGGTGAGGTCGTCGCGCGGCTCGGCCAGCCGCTCGGCCGCCAGCCGCTCCATCAGGGCGGCCATCTCCATGCCCGCGGTGAGGAAGGCGGTCAGCGGGTCGTCGTTCTCGATGAGCTCCGGGTCGCCGCCGGACAGGATGACGTTCGAGTTCGCCAGCACGGAGGCGCGGTCGGCCTCCGGGACGCCCATCATGTCGCAGATGACCCGCAGCGGGATCGGCGCGGCGATGTCGGCGACGACGTCGATGCTCCCGTCGCCGGCCTCCGCCTTCGCCCGGGCGCGGACCAGGACGTCGTCGACGACGGCGCGCACCGAGTCCAGCGTCCGCTCGAGCATCCGCGGCGTGAACGTCTTCGACACGATGCGGCGGATCTTGGCGTGCCGCGGGTCGTCCATGCTGATCAGCGAGCCGTAGAACTCGTTGAGGTCGGCCGGCACGTCCTGCATGGACACCGCGCCCTTGCCGGAGCAGAAGACGGCCGGCTGGGAGCTGATCGCCTCGAGGTCGGCGTAGCGGGTGACCGCGTGGTAGCCGGGGCCGGGCGGGAAGCCGGGGATGTCGGGCTCGGCGAAGAAGGCGAACGGGCGCTCGCTGCGCAGCCGGTCGAAGGCGGCGTGGCGGTACTCCGGCGGGGTCGTCCACCAGTCCCGGTCGGACAGGTCGACGGTCGCCAGGTCGACGTCGCCTGCGTCGGCCGGGGGCACGGCTGCGATGGTCACGGGACGACTCCCTCGTCGAAACGGTCACCTCTGACCGCACGCTAGAGAGGACCGGGTGTGAGGGGCAACACACCCGGGCGCGTCGGACGGCTCAGGACCGGCCGAGTCGCCCGCCGAGCCAGGCGCGGGCCTCCACGCTGCCGCGCCGCCCGCGCTCGCGCGCCCCGGCCACCGCGCCGTCGAGCTCGCCGGACAGGCAGCGGGCCAGCGCGGCGTCGAGGGCCGCGGCGCCGACCTCCTCGGCCGGCACCACGAGCGGCCAGCCCAGCGCCCCGGCCTGCCGGGTGACCTTGGCGCCGCCGGCGATCGGGTCGCAGGCCACCACCGGCCGGCCGGCCTTGAGGCCCAGCACCAGCCCGTGCAGCCGCATGCTCACCACGACGTCGGCGCGGGCGATCAGCGCCTCCACCTGCGCGGGGCGCCGCGGGTGCGGCTTCTCGTACATGTCCATGCCGAGCTCGAACCAGGGCAGCTGCCGGTCGGCCAGCCACTCCTCGATCTCCTCGCGGACGCCCTCGGCACGGCTGCGGTCGCCGTACTCGGCCTGCGCCGGGGTGAAGGCCACCGCGACCACCGGCGCGGTGGCGGCCGGGCCGTCGGCGGCGAGGTCGGGGCGGGCGATCCCGTCGGCGTCGCGCTCCCACACCTCGTCGAACAGCGCCCGCCCGGCCTCCTCGACCACCGAGACGTTGACGGCGAGGCGGCGGCAGCCGGCGAAGGCGCCCGTGAGCTCGCGCAGCAGCGGCGAGTCGCGGACCGGCCCGGTGACGAAGACCAGGTGCGTGTACGCGGCAGGGTCGGCGTCGCGCCAGTCGACGCCGCGGCCGTCCGCGCCGCCCTCGAGGAACGGCGCGACGGCGACGTCGTACGGCACGCCCAGCTCGGTGAGCCAGCCGGCGACGACGTCCCCGCCCAGTTCGTCGCCGACGGTGGCGATCACCTCGTCGAAGCTGAACCACCCGGCCACGAGGACGCGCACACGGTCCACCCAACCAGGCGGGCCGCGGCGTCGCGCGTCAGGAGTCGCGCGCGACCAGGTCGCCGTACTCCGGGTGGCGCTCGATCCAGCCGCGCACGAAGGAGCACTGCGGGACGACGGCGCCGCCCCGGCTCCGCACGTCGTCCAGGGCGGCGCGGACGAGCTTCCCGCCGAGGCCCGAGCCCTCGGAGTCGGGGTCGATCTCGGTGTGGGTGAAGACCACCGTCTCGCCGCGGCGCTGGTAGGCGGCCAGGCCGAGCAGGCGGTCGCCGTCGCGGATCTCGTAGCGGTCGGCGTCGGGGGCGTCGTGGACGGTCGGCTCCATGCCGTGCGCCAACCGGCGCCGGGCCGTTCCTGTTCCGGGACGACGACGAGGGCCCCGGAGCGGTGTGCTCCGGGGCCCTCGTGCCAGTAGCGGGGACAGGATTCGAACCTGTGACCTCTGGGTTATGAGCCCAGCGAGCTACCGAGCTGCTCCACCCCGCGTCGGTAGATCCCACTCTACACGTGCTCCGGGGCTCCTCGGCGCGGGCCTCCGGTGACCTCCGTCGCCCTCCGCCCGGCACGGCCCCCAGGGCCGGCCCCGGACGCGGCGAGGGCCCCGGATCGGGTGATCCGGGGCCCTCGTCGTGCGAGTAGCGGGGGCAGGATTCGAACCTGCGACCTCTGGGTTATGAGCCCAGCGAGCTACCGAGCTGCTCCACCCCGCGTCGGTGAGACCACTGTACCCCGCGGGGACGGCGACCGCAGACGGGGGTCGCCGGGCCGGTCAGGCCGGCCGGCCCGCGCCCTCCCGCAGCAGCCGGACCAGCGCGTTCGTCGAGGAGTCGGAGTCGTAGTCGGGCGCACCCTCGCTCTGCAGCTTCGGCGCCAGCTCGTTGGCCATGACCTTGCCGAGCTCCACGCCCCACTGGTCGAAGCTGTTGATCCCCCACACCACGCCCTGGGTGAAGACGCGGTGCTCGTAGGCGGCCACGAGCTGCCCCAGCGTCGACGGCGTCAGCTTCGGCGCCACGATCGCGTTGGACGGGTGGTTGCCCGGCATGACCTTGTGCGGGACGACGTCGGCAGCGGTCCCGTCGGCGGCGACCTCCTCCGCGGTCCGGCCGAAGGCCAGCGCGCGCGGCTGGGCGAGGAAGTTGGACAGGAACAGGTCGTGCATGCCGTCGAGGTCCCTGCCGTGGGCGAGGTCGTTCGGCTGCGCGAAGGCGATGAAGTCCGCCGGCACGAGCACCGTGCCCTGGTGCAGCAGCTGGTAGAAGGCGTGCTGGCCGTTGGTGCCGGGCTCACCCCAGACGATCTCCCCGGTGGCGACGTCGACCGGCGACCCGTCGAGGCGCACCGACTTGCCGTTGGACTCCATGCACAGCTGCTGCAGGTAGGCGGGGAACCGCGCCAGGTACTGCGAGTAGGGCAGCACGGCCTGCGTCTGGGTGCCGAAGAAGTCGACGTACCAGACGCTGATCAGCCCGAGCAGCGCCGGCAGGTTCTCCTCCCAGGGCGCGGTGCGGAAGTGCTCGTCGACGGCGTGGAAGCCGTCGAGCAGCTCGCGGTACCGCTCCGGGCCGATGGCCACCATGAGCGACAGCCCGATGGCCGAGGTGAACGAGTAGCGGCCGCCGACCCAGTCCCAGAAGCCGAACATGTTCTCGGTGTCGATGCCGAACTCGGCGACCTTCTGCGCGTTGGTCGACACGGCGGCGAAGTGCTTCGCCACCGCCGCCTCGTCGCCGCCGAGCCCCTCGAGCAGCCAGCGCCGTGCCTCGCGGGCGTTGGTCAGCGTCTCCTGCGTGGTGAACGTCTTGGACGCGACGATGAACAGCGTGCTGGCGGGGTCGAGGTCGCGGGTGGCCTCGGCGAGGTCGGCCGGGTCGATGTTGGACACGAACCGGACGGTGATCGACCGCTCGGAGTAGTCGCGCAGCGCCTGGTGGGCCATCGCCGGGCCGAGGTCGGAGCCGCCGATGCCGATGTTGACCACCGCGCGGATCCGCTCGCCGGTGTGCCCGGTCCACTCCCCTCCGCGCACCCGGTCGGCGAAGGACGCCATCCGGCCGAGCACCTCGTGCACCTCGGCGTTGACGTCGTGCCCGTCGACGTCGAGGCCGCTGGTCCGCGGGTCGCGCAGCGCCACGTGCAGCACGGCGCGGTCCTCGGTGCTGTTGACGTGCTCGCCGCGGAACATCGCCTCGGTGCGCTCCCGCAGGCCGGCGGCGTCGGCCAGCGCGGCGAGCAGGCGCACCGTCTCGCGGGTCAGCCGGTTCTTGGAGTAGTCGAGGTACAGGTCGCCGGCCGTGACGACCAGGTCGGTGCCCCGCTGCGGGTCCTCGGCGAAGAGGTCGCGCAGGTGCCGGTGCCCGATCTCGCCGTGGTGCTCGGCCAGGGCCCGCCACTCCGGGGTCTCGCTGATCCGCATGTGTCCTCCTGCTCGCGCGCGTCGGCCGCGTACAGCCTTCCCTAGCGGCCCGCGGGCGGCCATGCGGCCCCGGACGGCAGGCGGCTCCGGACGGCAGGCGGCCCCGGACGGCAGGCGGCCCCGGACGGCAGCGGGCCCCGGCCCTCGCGAGGAGGACCGGGGCCCGGACTGCCGTGCCGGAGACGTCAGCCGGTGGGCGACGCCGGGGCCGCCGAGCCCGCCGCGGCCTGCGCCGCCTCGTAGGCCTCGACGGCGGACTGCAGGTCGGCCAGCGCCTGCCCCTGGGCGGCGAAGTCGCCCGAGCGCTGCGCGTCCTCGAGCCGCTGCAGGGCCGCGTCGAGGTCGGACACCGCCTGGTCGAGCTCCGGCGTCGACGTGCCACCGCCGTCCGGCGGGGTGGTCGGGTCGGCCGGCGCCGACGGGTCGGCCGGCGGCGTCGTCGGGTCGGCCGGCTCCTGCGGGTCGGGCGTGGTGTCCGCGTCGTCGGAGTCGGTCGCGGTGTCGCCCGCGCCGGCGCCGAACACCTGGTCCAGCGCGTCGGAGAGCGTGTCGGCGTAGCCGACGCGGCCGCCGTAGTTGACCAGCACCTTGCGCAGCAGCGGGAAGGAGTTCTCCCCGGTGCCCTCGACGTAGAGCGGCTGCACGTAGAGCAGGCCGTTGGCGCCGATCGGCAGGGTCAGCAGGTTGCCGAACACCGCCTGCGAGTCCTCGCTGTTGAACAGCGTGAGGTCGCGGGCGACCTGGTCGTTGGTGTTGAACGACTGCTGCACCTGCTGCGGCCCGCGGAACGGGGTGTTGCCCGGCAGCTGCAGCACCTGGATCGACCCGTAGCTGTCCGGGTCGCTCGACGCGGAGATGAACGCCGAGAGGTTCTGCCGGCGGAAGGCGTTCAGCGCGCTGGTGAGCTGGAACGTCGCGCCGTCCTCCCCCGGCCGCGCGGCCAGGATGTAGTACGGCGGCTGCGCCTCACCGGTGGCCTGCGTCTCCTGCGACTGCGTGGGGTCGGTCGGCACCGCCCAGCGGTCGTTCTGCTGGTAGAAGTCGCTCGGGTTGCTCACGTGGTAGCGCGTGAGGATGTCCCGCTGCAGCTTGAACAGGTCCTCCGGGTACCGGACGTGGCTGACGAGCTCCTCGCTCATGTCCCCGCGCGGCTGGATGACGCCGGGGAACGCGGCCTCGTAGGCCTTGAGGACCGGGTCCTCGGTGTCCCACTCGTAGAGCCGCACGGTGCCGTCGTAGGCGTCGACGGTCGCCTTGACCGAGTTGCGGATGTAGTTGAACTGCTCGTTGGGCAGCGCCGTCGTCCCCTGGCCGGTGAGCGCGTCGGCCGCGGCCTCGCCGAGCTCCATGCGCTCGGAGTACGGATAGGCGTCCGACGTCGTGTAGCCGTCGAGGATCCAGGTGACCCGGCCGTCGATGACCGCGGGGTACGGGTCGCCGTCGACCTCGAGGAACGGCGCGGCCTTCTCCACCCGCTCGCGCGGGTCGCGGACGTAGAGGACGCGGGAGGCGTCGTTGACCGCGCTGGAGAGCAGGAAGTTCCGCTCGCGGTAGTAGATGGCGAAGGTCAGCTGCCGGAAGAAGCTGCCGATCGCGACGCCGCCCTCGCCGTCGTAGGTGTTGTTGACCTCGCCCTCGGAGCCGTCCTCGGGCCGGTCGAACTCCTGCGGGTCGGCACCCTCCGGCGCGCCGACCACCGAGTAGTCCTCGATGAGCTCGCCGTAGTAGATGCGCCCCTGCTCGACGTCGATGTCGCCGACCGTCGGCAGGTCCCGGCTGGTGAAGTTGGGCTCGCCGCCCTCCTGGCCGGTGACCACCTGGTTGGCCGGCGCGGCCACGAAGCCGTTGCCGTGGGTGTAGACGGTGTGCCGGTTGATCCAGGTGTCCTGGTTCTCCGACAGGCTGCCGCTCTCCAGCTCGCGGACGGCGACCACGTAGTCGCGCGTCTCGCCGTCGACCGTGTACCGGTCGATGTCGAGCTTGTCGGGGAAGCCGTAGACGTTGCGGATCTGCTGGCGCGCCGTGAACGTGTCGGACAGGACGTTGGGGTCCAGGAGCCGGGCGTTGGGGATCGTCGCCTGGTCGTCGCGCAGCTCACCGGAGGCGGCGTCGGTGTCCGCGTTGTCGCCGGTGGTCTGCTGCGCGTAGTCGATGTAGTCGACGTCGGTGAGGTCGTAGGCCTCGCGGGTCGAGGTGATCGCCCGCTCGATGTAGGCGGCCTCCCGCTCGTTGGCGCTGGGGCGGACCACGAACTGCTGCACGATCGCGGGGTAGGCCACGCCGATCACCAGGCTCGACAGCAGCAGCAGGACCAGCGCCGCGGCCGGCAGCCGGAAGTTGCGGACGACGACGTTGGCGAAGAACGCGATGGCGCAGAACGCGGCGGCGAAGACCAGGATCGTCTTGGCCGGCAGCAGCGCGTTGACGTCGGTGTAGCTCGCGCCGCTGAACAGCTCGCCGCGGTCGGAGTAGACGAGGTCGTAGCGGTCGAACCAGTAGGCGACGGCCTTGAGCGCCACGAACAGGCCCAGCAGCACCGACAGCTGCACCATCGCCGCGCCGGTCAGCTTCTGGCCCGGCGTCTGGAGCCGCAGCCCGCCGAAGACGTAGTGCGTGAGCAGCGACCCGATGAGCGCCAGCAGCACGATCGCGAAGCCGAAGCTGATCAGCAGCCGGTAGAAGGGGTACTCGAAGACGAAGAACGACAGGTCGAGCCCGAACTGCGGGTCGACGGAGCCGAAGGGCACCGAGTTGCGGAAGGTCAGCCAGGTCTCCCAGCTGCCCTGCGCGGTGAACCCGGCGAACAGGCCGACGACGACGGCGACGGCGGTGAGCACCAGGGTGCGGCGCGGCTCGAGCGACTGGCGGTAGCGCTCGAGGTTCTGCTGCTCCAGCGACATCGGCCGGAAGGCCGGGCGGAACCGGTAGGCGAGGTACACGGCCAGCGCGGTCAGCCCGCCGGTGGCCACGCCGGCCACGGCGAACAGCAGCGCGCGCGTCTGGAGCTCGGTCCAGAACACCTCGGTGAAGCCGGTCTCGTCGAACCAGAGGTAGTCGACGTAGACGTTGGTCAGCGTCCCGATGGCCGTGAACAGCACCAGCAGCACGGCGATGGACCCGATGACCACCTTCGCGCGCCGTGACAGCGTCGGCACGGACACGGGGGGCCGCATGGCCACGAGCGGTCTCCTTCAGTTGCAGGTGCGGGGCACACCGGGAGGTGCGTTCCCGCGGTGGGGCGACCGCGTGCGGTCGGACGCGCGCCGCCGCGACGGCGCGGACACCGGTCCGCCGGACGGCCCGGTGTCGCCCCGACCAACGTCCGGCGCGGCACCGGGTTCCCCGGCGGGGCCCGTGCTGGCCGACAGCATCCCCCACGCGGGGCGTCCCGTGCCGGGGCCGGGGTCAGCAGCCCTGCGGCGTGCGCCCGGCGCGGACGTCCTCGAGGGCGGTGAGCGCGTCGTCCAGCGTCGCCACCCGCGCCAGGGTCAGGCCGGCGGCCGGGGAGCCGAGCGCGTCGGCGCAGTTGTCGGCCGGCACGAGGAACAGCTCGGCGCCGATCTCCTGCGCCGCCACCATCTTGAGCTGGATGCCGCCGATCGGGCCCACGGTGCCCTCGGCGTCGATGGTGCCGCTGCCGGCCACCACGGCGCCCTCGGTGAGGTCGGTGTCGCCGACGAGGTCGAGGATGCCGAGCGTCAGCATCAGGCCCGCCGAGGGGCCGCCGACGTCGGCCACGTCGATGTCGACGTCGAAGGGCGCCGAGGGCTGCTCGGTCACCAGCACGCCCAGCACCGAGCCCGCGCGCCCCTCGGCGGCCGCCGTCGTCAGGGTCGCGGTCCCCGGCTCGCCGAGGCGGGTGTAGCCCACCTCGACCTCGGTGCCGGGCGCGATGCCGCCGAGGACGGTGGTCAGCGCGGCCGAGTCCGGGGTGGCCTGCCCGGCCACCGACTCGATCGCGTCGCCCTCCTCCAGCAGGCCGTCCGACGGCGAGTCGTCCCCGGACAGCCCGCGGACGACGACCTTCACCGGGTAGCCGAGTTCGCCGAGCGCCGCGGCCTCGGCCGACTCCTCCGAGGTGAGGAAGGCCTGCCGGTTGGCCTGCTCGATCTCCTCCTCGGTCTGGTCGGGCGGGTACACCGACTCCTCGGGGACGACGCTGATCTCGTCGTCGAACCAGCCGCGGACCGCCTCGACGAGGCTCAGGCCCGCGCGGCTGACGCCGACGGTGGTGAGGTTCAGGTTGCCGCTGACCTCGTTGCGGTCGCGGCCCCGGACGCTGATCACGGGGTCGCCGTCGATGTCGCCGAGGGTGTTGAAGGTCGGGCCGGGCACCTGGGCCACGTAGGGCACCGGCAGCGCCGCCCCGAGCACGCCGGCCACCAGCAGGAGCACCACACCGACGGCGAGGACGGCGACGCGACGGGTCACGACCGGCCAGCCTAGGTGGTGATGCCGGCGGCGTCCGCTGACGGCGGACAGCGGGGCCCCCGATCCGCCCGCGACGGGGTGATCACGCGTCTACCGTGGGGGCATGAGCGACGTGCCGTTCGGCTTCGGGCTCCCCGACCGGGACCCCGAGCGCCGCGACCAGCCCAGCCCGAACGACCCGTTCGGGTTCTCCGCGCTGTTCGGGGCCGGTGGCGCCGGGGGCACGCCGGAGGAGCTGCTGGGCAAGATGCCGCTGTTCGCCGAGCTGCAGAAGCTCATGAACTGGTCGGGCGGCCCGGTGAACTGGGACCTCGCCCGCCAGGGCGCGATCAGCGGGCTGGCCACCGGCACGCAGCCGACGTCGGAGGCCGAGCGCGCCGCCGTCGCCGAGGCGCTGCGGCTGGCCGACCTGTGGCTGGACCAGGTGACCGACCTGCCCTCCGGCGTCGACCGGGCGGTGGCCTGGTCGCGCGTGGAGTGGGTGGAGCAGACGCTGCCGGCCTGGAGCCGGCTCATCGACCCGCTGGCCGAGAAGGTCGTCGCGGCGATGACCAGCGCGCTGCCGCAGGAGGCCATGGCGATGGCCGGGCCGCTGGCCGGGATCATGGGCCGGATGGGCGGGCTGATGTTCGGCGCCCAGGTCGGCCAGGCGATGGGCCGGCTGGCCGGCGAGGTGCTCACCGGCACCGAGGTCGGGCTGCCGCTGGCGCCGGCCGGGTCCGGGGTGCTGGTGCCGCAGAACGTCGCCGCCTTCGCCGAGGGTCTCGACCGCCCGGCCGACGAGGTGCGGCTGTTCCTCGCCCTGCGCGAGGCGGCGTCGCTGCGGCTGTTCGCGCACGTGCCGTGGCTGCGCCAGCAGCTGCACGACGCCGTCCACGCCTACGCGCGCGGGATCACCATCGACCGCGAGGCGATCGAGCGCGGGCTCAACGACGCGATGGGCTCGATGGGCGGCGGCTTCGACCCGTCGAACCCCGAGGCGATCCAGGAGCTGCTGGGCAGCGGCCTGCTCGAGCCGGAGGAGACGCCCGAGCAGCAGATGGCGCTGCGCCGGCTGGAGACGCTGCTCGCGCTGGTCGAGGGCTGGGTGGACGCCGTCGTCGCCGCCGCGGCCGGCGAGCGGCTGCCGGGGCACGGCGCGCTGGCCGAGACGATGCGCCGGCGGCGCGCCTCGGGCGGTCCGGCCGAGCAGACGTTCGCCACGCTCGTCGGCCTGCAGCTGCGCCCACGCCGCCTGCGCGACGCCGCGACCGTGTGGGGCGCCATGTCCCAGCGGTACGGGTCGGCCGAGCGCGACCGGCTGTGGTCGCACCCCGACCTGCTGCCCACGTCCGACGACCTCGACGAGCCGCTGGACTTCGTGGCCCGCCAGGGCGTCGACGACGAGCTGCGCGCCCTCACCGAGGAGGCCGAGGCACAGGGCGGTGCGGCCGACGACACGGACGACCCGGCCGACGGTGCGGAAGGGGACTCCCCCGCCCGCTGAGTCGACGAGCGGGGGCCCGAGGCCTCCGCGAGGGGAGCTCGCAGCGGCTCAGCGCGTCGATCGGCCTCGGTGCAGGGGCCCGCGCCGAGCTCGCGAGGCGCGGGGGGCACCGAGGTCCGTCCGGGAACCTGGCCGCGGTGTGATCCGGAGGATCACGATGTCACCGCGACTCAGTCGACGAGGTCGTCGTCCCCGGCCGGGGCGGGGCCGTCGGCGCGGGCGGACTCCACGCCCTCGAGGAACCCGCGGGCCCGCTCGGCCTGCGGGTAGCGCGCCACCAGCGCCCAGAAGCGGGCGTCGTGCGCGGCCTCCAGCAGGTGCGCCAGCTCGTGGACGAGCACGTAGTCGACGACGTAGGCGGGCATCGTGCGCAGCCGGCTCGACAGCCGGATGCTCCCGTCGGACGGGGTGCACGAGCCCCAGCGCCGCTGCTGGTTGTCCACCCACCGGACGCTGGCCGGGCGGGCGGCGCCGTCGAGGTGCGCCTCCGACAGGGCCCGGGCCCGGGCCATCAGGTCGTCGTCGCCGCCCATCGACCGGCGGCGGCGCTCCTCGCGGGTCTGCAGCTTGGCCACCATCTGCGCCACCCAGCGGCGCTCCTCCGCCGGCGTGAACGCGGCGGGGATGAGCACGACCGTGCGACCGGACTCGCGGTAGGCGGTCACCGTGCGGCGGCGCCGGGCGCTGCGGCGGACCTCGATCGGCCCGAGCGCGGAGGCCGGGTCGTTCGAGGAGTCGGGGGTCGTTCCGGGCACGGGAGGACCGTAGTTGCCCGCCCCTCCCCGACGCGCCCGGGGGAGCCACCCGCTCGGGTACGAGTCGCACGGACGGTGGACAGCCGGGCGCCCCGCCGGGCCGTCCGCCGTCCACAGCTCCGGCAGCGGCGTCATCGCAGGTGACGACCCCGTTCCCGACGGTGAGGCCGGCTCCCTCCCCCGCCCCGTCCCCGGTCCGCGCACAGCGACACGCCGCCGGGTCCCCACGCCGCCCACAGGGTTGTCCACAGGCTGTGGGGAACCGGCCGCCCGGGACCGCCCGCCGGGCCGGGGCGGACGATCCCGTCCGGGTAGCGTTCCCCGCGAGGGCGCCCGGAGCGGGGGTCGAGCATCCGGAGGGGAGACGGACCGTGGCGGAGAGCTACAACGGCTACTGCGTGAAGTGCAAGGAGAAGCGGGACTTCGACGGCGAGGTCAAGGTCAGCGAGTCCGGCCGCCGGATGGCCCAGGGCACCTGCCCGGTCTGCGGCACCAAGATGAACCGGATCCTCGGCAAGGCCTGACCGGCCTCCCGGGAACCGCCCGGCGACGGCGGCGTCCGCACGGCGGGCGCCGCCGTCGCCGTTCCCGGGTCTGTGGACAGCGCGGGCGGGAGCGCGCCGGCCGCTGGCACCCTGCGCCGGTGCCCGACGCCCATCCCCTCCTGCCGCCCGGCACGCCGCTGCTGCACCGCGCTCCCGACGCCCTCCAGGTCGGCGGGGTCGACGGTCCCGGCGCGGTGCTCAGCGGCACCGACCCCGCCACCCTGAGCGGCCTGCTGCGCGGCCTCGACGGACGCCGCACCCGCCGCGCGGTCCTGGCCGACGCCACCGCGGCCGGGCTGGACCCCGGCCCGGTCGGCGCGCTGCTGGACACCCTGCGCGACGCCGGCACCCTGGACGACCTCGACGCCGCCGACCTGCTGGCCTCGGACGCCGGGCCCGCCGCCGCCGCGCGCACCGCCGCCGAGCTGCCGGCCGCGCGGTCGGGCCCCGGGCGCTGGCGGGCGCGGCGGGCCGCATCGGTCGTGGTCGACGGCGCCACGCGGGTCGGCGTGCCGCTCGCGGCGCTGCTGGCCGCCAGCGGCGTGGGCCGCACCGTCGTGGCCGACGACGGCGTGGTCACCGCCGCGGACGCCGTCGTCGGCGGGCTGGGGGCCGACGACGAGGGCCGCCCGTGCGGGCCGGCCGCCGCCGACGCCGTGCGCCGTGCCGCCCCGCTCGCCGACCTGCGCCCCCTGCCGCCGGGCGTCTCTCCGGACCTGGTCGTGCTGTCGCGGCCGTGGTCGGCGTCGGACCCGCTGGTCGCCGGACTGCACGACGCCGGGGTGCCGCACCTGGTGGCCACGGTGCGCGGGACGAGCGGCGTCACCGGGCCGCTGGTGGTGCCCGGGGTGACCAGCTGCCTGCGCTGCGCCGACCTGCACCGTCGCGACGCCGACCCGCGCTGGCCGATGCTCGCCGCCCAGCTCGCCACGGGTACCGGTCCGGCCGGCGGGTCGACGCTCACCTGCTGGGCCACCGCGCTGGTCGCCGCCCAGCAGGTGCTGGCCTACCTCGACGGCAGCGGGAGCCCCGCGGCACTGTCCGCCACGCTGGAGCTGCGCCCGCCGGACCTCGTCCCCCGCCGCCGACCCTGGCCGCCGCACCCGTCGTGCGGGTGTACCGGCCCCTCCATCGGGGACCCGGTCGGCCGTCCCGCCAGCGGCGACGGTGCCCCTGAGGGGACAATGGCACGGTGAGCGACGACGCACGCGGGATCCCGGGCGGCTCCATCTCGCGCACCGCGCGGCTGGCCGCGCTGCCCCTCGGTGCCGCCGGTCGCGCCACGCTCGGTATCGGCAAGCGGCTGTCGGGGCAGTCGTCCGAGGCGGTCACCGCCGAGCTGCAGCAGCGCACCGCCGAGCAGCTGTTCGCCGTCCTCGGCCAGCTCAAGGGCGGGGCGATGAAGCTCGGCCAGACGCTGTCGGTGTTCGAGGCCGCGGTGCCCGACGAGGTGGCCGCGCCCTACCGCCAGGCGCTGGTCAAGCTGCAGGAGGAGGCACCGCCGATGCCGGTGCGGACCGTGCACGCGGTCCTCGCCCAGCAGCTCGGCGGCACCTGGCGCACACGGTTCCGCGAGTTCGACGACCAGCCCGCCGCGGCGGCCAGCATCGGCCAGGTCCACCGGGCCACCTGGCGCGACGGCCGCGACGTCGCCGTCAAGATCCAGTACCCGGGTGCGGCCACCGCCCTGATGGCCGACCTCAACCAGCTCGCCCGCTTCGCCCGGCTGTTCGCCGCCGTGTTCCCGGGCATGGACGTCAAGCCGCTGATCGCCGAGCTGAAGGCCCGGGTGGTCGAGGAGCTCGACTACGGCCTCGAGGCCGACGCGCAGCGGCAGTTCTCCGCCGCCTACGCCGGCGACCCGGAGATCGTCGTCCCGCGGGTGGTGGCCAGCGCTCCGAAGGTCATCGTCTCCGAGTGGCTCGAGGGCGTCCCGCTCTCGCGCGTCATCGTCGACGGCACCCGCGAGCAGCGTGACCGGGCCGGCCACCTGATGGCCCAGCTGCACTTCTCCGCGCCGCACCGCGCCCGGCTGCTGCACGCCGACCCGCACCCCGGCAACTTCCGGCTCGTCGACGGCGACCGGCTCGGCGTCATCGACTTCGGTGCCACCGCCCGCCTGCCCGACGGGCTGCCCGAGCCGATCGGCCGGCTGGTGCGGTGGGCGCTGGAGGGCCGCGCCGAGGAGGTCCTGACCGACCTGCGCGCCGAGGGGTTCGTCCGGCCGGGGGTCCAGGTCGACGCCCAGGGCGTGCTCGACTACCTGCGGCCGATGCTCGAGCCCATCGAGCGGGAGACCTTCCGCTTCACCCGCGCGTGGATGCAGGAGCAGGCCGCGCGGCTCGCCGACCCGCGCAGCGATGCGAGCAAGCTCGGCCGCCAGCTCAACCTGCCCCCGGCCTACCTGCTCATCCACCGGGTGACGGTCGGCTCGATCGGGGTGCTCTGCCAGCTCGACGCCGCCGCCGGTTACCGCAGCGTCCTCGAGGAGTGGCTGCCCGGCTTCCGCGGCTGAGCCGGCCCACCGCCGGACGACAGGAGGCCGGGTCCCCGACGCACCGGGAGCGTCGGGGACCCGGCCTCGTCCGGGAGGGGCACGCCGTGCCCCGGGTGGTCGCCGTCGGTCAGCGGACGGCGGCGCTCGCCCGCGCGGCACGCCGGCTGGCGTACTCCGCGCGCCGGGCCCACCGGCGCGCGGCCCGCAGGCGCCGGACGCGACCGGCGGTGTCGGCCTCCGCGCGCAGCTCGGTGAGCCGCGTGGTGGCCAGGTCGTACTCGTAGCCGTACATCGTGGGTCCTCTGTGCTCGTCGGGCGTCGGGGCCCGGTGGGTGTGCTCTCGCTGTTCGCTGTCGCCGTCCCCGCTCACGCGGCGACGACCTTGCGGGGACGACCCCGCGGACGCTTGCGGGCGATCACGACGCCCCGCTCGAAGATCTCGCCGCCCCAGACGCCCCAGGGCTCGCCGCGGTCGAGCGCGCCCGCCAGGCAGGCGTCGCGGACCGGGCAGTCGCCGCACAGCACCTTGGCCTGCTCGAGGGCCGCGGGGCTCTCGGCGAACCAGAGGTCCGGGTCGTCGGTCCCGCGGCACGGCAGGGGCCGCCGCACGGGGGCCGGGGCCAGGGGCGTGTGCGGCGTCCGCGGGGTGGCGCCGCCGGTCCGGGGGAGCCCGGGTCGGCGGTGGGACGTCGGGCGGTCGATCGTCTGCTGCACTGCCGCTCCTCCTCGTACTCGTCGTCTCGCAGCCGGCGGGGGCCCGCCGACCGGGTGGTCGGGGCCGGGTGCCGCGAGGAAAGACGAAGGCCGCGGATCCCGGGTTCGGGTTCCGCGGCCTCGAGGAGGACCGGTCGAGCGCTAGCTCTGCGGTCTCCCCGGGGAGTGGATCCCGAGGGTGGTGCTGTTGTCGATGTCGGTGCGGTGGCCGCCGAGGACGGTGGCGGCGGGCTGCTCGGTGCCGCGCGGGTCAGCGGGCAGACCGGTCCCCTGGAACGGGGCGGTGGGCGCAGCAACGGAGGTGCCGGTCAGGTCGAACGGCGTCATCGAGCGGACGACGGCGTAGCGCGGACGGGCCCAGCGGACGTCGTCCGCGACGACGCCACCGGCGACGCAGCCGGCCGGACGCACGTCGAGGCCGCCCGTTCCGGAGACCCCGGCGGGGGCGAGAGCGAAGCGCGTGTCGATCATCGGAACCCCTCCTCCCGGGGTCGGAGCCGGCGGTCGGGCCGGTCTCGGTCTGGCGCGCCGACGGGGTCCCCCGCGGCGCAGTCAGGACAGTAGGGAAGGCCACACGGGCGGCGCAACGCAATTAACGAGCGCGTCCCCGGGCCGGGGGACGCCACGCCGGAGGAGCGTGCGGTGCGCACGCTCCGTGATCGGTCACTCCCCGACGGTCGCGAGCACGTCCTCGCCGTAGAGGTCGAGCTTCCGGGCACCGATGCCCGGCAGGCTCGACAGCTCCTGGATGCTCGTCGGCCGCGCCTCGGCGATGGCCTGCAGCGTGGCGTCGGTGAAGACGACGTACGCCGGGACCGAGGCGGCCTGCGCGGTGCTGCTGCGCCAGGCGCGCAGCCGCTCGAACAGCTCCCCGGCCTCGCCCTCGAGGACGACCTTGGCCCTCTTCGGCTTCCGCTGGGGCGCCGGTGCGGTCGGCGAGGAGCCCGGGACCAGCCCGTCGAGGAAGCGGCTGCGCGGGCGCGGGCGCTTGGCGCCGGGGTTGCGCACCAGCGACCACGACAGCGTCAGCTGCTCGCGGGCCCGGGTGACAGCGACGTAGAGCAACCGCCGCTCCTCCTCCACCGCGTCGGGCCGCGACAGCGACTGCGAGATCGGCAGCACGCCGTCGACGAGACCGACGACGAACACCGCGTCCCACTCCAAGCCCTTGGCCGCGTGCATCGAGGCGAGCGTGACGCCCTGGACGGTGGGTGCGTGCTGGGCGTCGGCCCGCTCGGCGAGGTGGGCCACGAAGCGCGGCAGGTCGGTGCTCGGGTCCTCGGCGACCAGGTCGACGGCGAGGTCGACCAGCGCGGCCAGCGACTGCCAGCGGTCGCGCGCCGCTCCCCCGGGCGGCGGCCGGTGCTCCACCCAGCCGGTGGAGGCGAGGACGTCGCGCACGGTGGGCACGAGCATCCCGGGCTCGCTGCCGCCGGCGGCCGCCCCGCGCAGCAGGACGACGGCCTCGCGCACCTCGGGCCGCTCGAAGAACCGCTCGCCGCCCTTGAGCACGTAGGGCACACCGGCGTCGGCCAGCGCCGACTCGTACACCTGTGACTGGGCGTTGATGCGGAACAGCACCGCGATCTCCGACGCCGGCGTCCCGGCCTCGACCAGCGCGCGGCAGGCCTGGGCGACGGCGGCGGCCTCGGCGGGCTCGTCGGCGTGCTCGAAGAAGCGCGGCTCGGGGCCCTCGGCGCGCTGGCCGAGCAGCTTGAGCCGGAAGATGCTCTTGCGCTCCGGCGCCTGCCCGATGAGCTTGTTGGCCAGCCCCACCACCTGCGGCGTGGAGCGGTAGTCGCGCTCGAGCTTGACCACCTCGGCGTCGGGATAGCGGTCGGCGAAGCCGAGCAGGTAGTCGGGGTCGGCGCCGGTGAAGGAGTAGATGGTCTGGTTCGGGTCGCCGACGACGCACACCGACGCCCGCCCGCCCAGCCAGGCGTCGAGCAGCCGCTGCTGCAGCGGGTTGACGTCCTGGTACTCGTCGACGACGAAGTGGCGGTACTGCGCGCGCACCTGCCGGGCGACGTCGGGGTGCTCCTCCAGCGCGAACGCGGTGACCAGCAGCAGGTCCTCGAAGTCCAGCATCCCGTCGCGCTGCTTGGCCGACTCGTAGGACGCGTAGACCCGGGCGACGGCGGCGGCGTCGAAGGGGGGCTCGCGGCCCGCCGCCTGGGCGCGCGCCGGGTAGTCCTCGGGCGTGGCCAGGGTGGTCTTGGCCCACTCGATCTCGCTCGCGAGGTCGCGCAGGCTGGTGCGGTCGGTGGTCAGCCGGGCGCGGGCGGCGGCGGTGGCGACCACCCGCAGCTTGTTCTCCACCAGCGCCGGCATCGGCCCGCCGAGCACGCGCGGGGCGAAGTAGCGCAGCTGCCGCATCGCGGCGGCGTGGAAGGTGCGCGCCTGCACCCCGCCGACGCCGAGGCCGGCCAGCCGGGACCGAAGCTCGCCGGCGGCGCGGGCGGTGAAGGTGACGGCGAGGACCTGTTCGGGCACGAAGGCGCCGGCGTGCACGCCGTAGGCGATGCGGTGGGTGATGGTGCGGGTCTTCCCCGTGCCGGCGCCGGCGAGGATGCAGACCGGCCCCTCCACGGCCGACGCGGCGGCGCGCTGCTCGTCGTCGAGCCCGGCGAGCACGGCCTCCGCCCCGGCGGACGGGGCGGCGGAGGGGGCGGCGGACCCGGGCAGGTCGGCGGTCCGCGGCATGCGGTCGTACTCCTCGGGGGGACGGGACGGGGCGTGCGGCTCCGAGTCTCCCAGCCCCCGCCGACATCCGGCCGGGACACCCCGCGGCTGTGGAGGGAAGGTCCGGCGGCCCCCGGGCGTTCACGTACTCCGGGATGCGCTGCGTCCCGGACCGATCGACCGCTCCCCGGGAGGACCCGAGTGACTGCCGCACCCGCCGCCGTGACGATGTACACCACCACCTGGTGCGGGTACTGCGTGCGGCTGAAGAAGCTGATGCAGCGCGAGGGCATCCAGTACGCCGAGGTCGACATCGAGCGCGACCCCGCGGCGGCCGACGTCGTCATGCAGGCCAACGGCGGCAACCGCACCGTCCCGACGCTCGTGTTCGCCGACGGCAGCGCGCTGACCAACCCGAGCATCGACCAGGTGAGGTCCCAGCTCGCCTCCCAGCCCGGCGCCTGACCGGCGGGTGCTGCGCGGTCCGCGACCCCCGGCGGTGCATCATCTGCCCCGGCGGGTCGCGACCGTGACCGCCGCCGGAGCCCCGGCCACCCGGCCGGTCACCCCCACGGGAGCCGCTGACGTGACCTCGGACGCCGTGCCCTCCCCCGCGACCCTGCAGTCCGCCGGGGACGGCCCGTCGGTGGTCGTCGCCCGCACCGGCGGCGGCTGGCGCGTGCTCGCGCCCGGCCGCGCCCAGGACGTCGGCGACCTGCTCGAGGGGATGTCGCTGGCCGACCTGGTGGCCGAGGAGCTGGGCGGCGCCACCGACCCCGACCGCACGGCCCGCCGCGCGGCCCGCGGCAACGGGGACGCCGCGCCGGACACCGACCCCCGCGACGCGCGGATCGCCGCGCTGGAGCGGACCGTCGCCCAGCTCGAGCACGCCCTCGCCGCCCGGGTCGCCACCGAGCGCGCCATCGGCGTCCTCGCCGAGCGGCACGCCACCGCGCCGCGCACCGCCTTCGAGGTGCTGCGCGGTCAGGCCCGCTCGCTCGGGCGCCCGGTGCACGAGCTCGCCCGCGAGGTGATGGCGACCCTCGACCGGCTCGCCGAGCCGACGACCCCCGCCGTCCCGGCCGCCGAGCCCGTGCCCGTGACCGTGCTGCCGCCGGTCCCCCGGCGCCCGCCGGGCCGGCGGGTCGAGCGCGGCGCGCACCGACCCGGCTCCGTGGTCCCGGCGGACGGCCGCCCCTGAGCGGTCCGGAGCCGCTGACCCCGGGCGCGCTGGCCGACCGGCTGGCCGCCCTCCTCGCCGACGCCGACCCCGAGCCGGGCGCCGCCGCGCTGCGCGTGGCCGTCGACGGCCCCGACGTCGCCGGACCCGGGACGCTGGCGCGAGCGGTCGCCGAGCGGCTGCCCCCGCTGGGCCGCCCCGCCGTCGTCGTGCCCGCCGCAGGGTTCCTCCGGCCGGCGTCGCTGCGGCTCGAACACGGCCGCACCGACCCCGACGCGCGCTACACCGACTGGCTCGACGCCCGGGCGCTGGCCCGCGAGGTGCTCGACCGGGTGGGTCCCGGCGGCCCCGCCGAGTACCTGCCGGTGCTGTGGGACGTCGCGCGGGACCGCGCGGCGCGGGCCGGCTACGAGCCGATGCCCCCGCGCGGGGTGCTGCTCGTGCCGGGCCCGCTGCTGCAGGGGGTCGGGCTGGCGTTCGACGTCGTCGTCCACCTGCGGGTCGCCCCGGCCGCCCGCCGCCGGCGCTTCCCGCCGGAGCAGGCGTGGGAGCTGCCGGCCTTCGACCGCTACGACGACGAGGTCGACCCCGCCGCCCTGGCCGACGCCGTGGTGCTCGCCGACCGGCCGGAGCACCCCGCGCTGGTGCTCCAGGGCCGCTGGGCGTCGTCCGGGGACCAGGGGACCTGATCGGAGCACCTCCTCCCTCACGGTGGGAGGTGAGGGAGGAGGTCCGGCGGTGAGGGAGGACGCCGCGCCGGCGTCAGATCTCGCCGTCGACCCAGCGGTCGATGAGGTGCCGGGCGATCGAGACCGGCGGCGGCAGCGCGGCGGGGCCGTCGCCGGAGGCCAGCTCGTCGCGGGTCCACCAGCGGGCCTCCTCGATCTCCGTGGGGTCGAGGGTCAGCTCGAGGTCGCCGACCGCGCGGGCGACGAAGCCGAGCATCAGCGACTGCGGGAACGGCCAGGGCTGGCTGCTGACGTAGCGGACGTCGGTGACGGTGAGCCCGACCTCCTCGGCGACCTCGCGGGCGACCGCGCCCTCCGCGGACTCCCCCGGCTCGACGAACCCGGCGAGCACCGAGAACCGCCCGGGCGGCCAGACCGCCTGGCGGCCCAGCACACAGCGGTCGCCGCCGTCGTGGACGAGCATGATGACGGCCGGGTCGGTGCGCGGGAACAGCTCGACGCCGGTCTCGGGATCGCGCTGCACCCAGCCGGCCCGCTCGATCGTCGTCGCCGCCCCCGACACGGGGCTGAACCGGGCGCGCTCGTGCCACTCGAGGATGCCGATGGCCTCGGCGAGCAGGCCGGCGTCGAGGTCCCCCAGGTCGGTGCCGAGCTCGCGCAGCCCCGACCAGGCGTCGACCGGCCGGCCGTTGACGGTGAGCGCCCGCTCCCCGCGGACGGCAGCGTAGGGCACGCCGTCGGCCTCGCCGAGGTAGACCGCGCCGACCGGGAGGGTGGGCTGCTCGTCCCAGACCAGCGCGGGGCCGTCGGGCCCCTCGGCCACGGGGACGGCGCGCCGCCCGTCGACGGTGAGCACCCGCACCGGCCGCCCGCGGGTGGGGTCGGGCAGCGAGCGGCCGAGGTGGTCGCGGTCGTGCGCCGAGCGCGCGAGCACCGGCACGACGCCGGTGGTGCGCGGCGTGCCGGACGGCCAGTTCCCGCGCGTGACGTCCTCGGGCGTGCTGCCGCCCGGCGGGACGGTCACGCCGGGTCCGCCGCGGCGGCGCTCGCGGTGACGTCGACCGGGCCGAGCGCCCGCAGCCCCTCGGTGACCCGCTCGGCGTCGCCGACGACGACGGCGGTCAGCGCGGCCGGGGCGAGGTACCGGCGGGACGCCTCCTGCACCTGCTCGACGGTGACCTCGGCCAGCGCCCGCTGGTGCTCGGTCAGCCACTCCGCCGACAGGCCCGACCCGGCCAGAGCCGAGAGCGTGCTGGCCAGCCCGGCGTGGGTGGCGGTGGACAGCGCCATCGAGCCGAGGACGTAGCGGCGGGCGGCGTCGAGCTCGGCCTCGGTGACCGGCGCGAGCGCCATCCGGCCGAGCTCGGCCCACGTCTCGACGAACGCCGCGCCGGTGACCTCGGTGGCGACGTCGGCCTCGACGAGGAACGAGGAGGCCGCGGCCAGGTGGTCGACGGCGCTGCGCGGGCTGTAGGAGTAGCCGCGGCGCTCGCGGATGTTCTCGACCAGCCGCGAGGAGAAGTAGCCGCCGAAGACCATGCTGGCCAGCCGGACCGCGGGCAGGTCGGGGTCGGTGCGCCCGGGCGCGGGGCCGCCGAGGCGGATGTTGGACTGCACCGCGCCGGGCCGGTCGACCACCTCGAGGTGTCCGGGGGCGAGCGCCGGGGCGGGCGGGGCGCCGGCGGCGGAGCCCTCGCCGGTCCACTCACCCAGCGCCGCGGCGACGGCGTCGGTGGCCGCGGCGGCGTCGAGGTCGCCGACGAGGACCAGCGTGCTGCCGGCGGGCAGGACCCGCTCGCGGTGCAGCTTGCGCAGCGCCGCGGCGCCGACCTTGCCGACGAGCTCGGGCGCGGGCAGCTGCGCGGCGTAGGGGTGGGTGCCGTAGCGGCGGGCGGCCAGGGCGGACCGGGCGATGACGCCGGGCTGGGACCGCGCGATGGCGATCCGCTCGGCGACCCGGTCGCGCTCGCCCTCGACCTGGTCGGCCGGGTAGGCGGCGCCGGTCAGCACCTCGGCCAGCAGCTCGAGCACCGGCGTCAGGCCCTCGCTGAGCAGGGTGGTGGAGAACAGCAGCCGGTCGGGGTCGGCGGCCACCGTCAGCTCGGCGCCGTGGCCCTGCAGCGCCTCGGCGAGGCCGGTGGCGTCCCGCCGGGCGGTGCCGAGCAGGACGGCGCCGGAGAGCACCGAGGCGCGGGCGGTGTGCTGGGCGGCGCCGCGCGGGGTGGTGGCCGCGAAGGGCACCCGCAGCCGCAGCTCGACCAGCGGGACGCCGGGCCGCGGCACGGCGACGACGGTCAGGCCGCTGGGCAGCGTCGTCGTCGTGCCCTCGGGGACCGGGTGCGGGCGCGGCTCGCCCAGCGGCGGGACGAGGTCGAGGTCGAGGACCGGCGCGCTCATCGGGTGCCTCCGGTGGCCTTCAGCTCGAGGATCGCGGCGGTGCCGGGGTCGAGGCCCCGCGCGGCGGTCTGCACCTGGTCGGGCGTGACGGCGGCGAGCCGGGCGGCGATCTCGCCGGCCAGTTCGGCGCGGCCGTGCACCAGCTCGGCGCCGGCGAAGGCCAGCGTGCGGCCGAGCACCGAGTCGGCCTGGCGCAGCAGCTGCGCGCCGGTGCGGGCCTGCACCCGGGCCAGCTCCTCGGCGCTCACGCCCTCGGTGGCCACGCGGCCGATCTCCTCGTGCACGGCGCCGAGCACGTCGTCGACCCCGACGGCGGCCGGGTGGTGGACCTGGGTGGTGAGCAGCGTGGCGTCGCGGACGTCGAACGGGTCGCCGAACAGGCCGACGTAGCTGCTCTGGGCGACGGCGAGGCGGTCGTCGTGCACGAGCCGGCGCTCGAGGCGGGAGGCGTCGCCCTCGCTGAGCAGCTCGGCGAGCAGGACGGTGCCGAGGTAGGTGTCGAGGTCGCCGACCGGGTCGGGCACCCGCCAGCCGAGGGCGACGGCGGGCGCGGGGGCCAGCCGGTCCTCGACGACGTCGCGGCGCACCGTCGTCGGCGAGGGCTCGCCGGTGGGCGGGGTCGGCGGGACCTCGCGGGCCTCGACCGGCCCGAACCAGCGGCGCACCAGGCGCTCGGTCTCGGCGACGTCGAGGTCGCCGCCGATGCACAGCACCGCGTTGCCGGGGGCGTAGTAGCGGGAGAAGAAGTCGGTGGCGTCGTCGACGGTGGAGCTCTCCAGGTCGACGAAGGAGCCGTAGCCGTCGTGGGTGTTGGCGAAGCTCTCGAACGCGATCTGCGGCAGCTGCAGCCAGGGGAAGGCGCCGTAGGGGCGGTTGAGGACGTTGACCCGGATCTCCTCCTTCACCACGTCGATCTGGTTGCGGAGGTTCTCCTCGGTGATGGCCGGGGCGGCCATGCGGTCGGCCTCGAGGAACAGCGCGCGCTCGAGCGCCTCGGCCGGCAGCGCCTCGTAGTAGTTCGTGTAGTCCTGGTGCGTGGAGCCGTTGAACGTGCCGCCGGCGGCCTGCACCAGGCGGGCGTGCTCCATCTTCGGCACGTGCGCCGAGCCCTGGAACATCATGTGCTCGAAGAGGTGGGCGAACCCGGTGCGGCCCTCCGGCTCGTTGCGCATGCCCACGTCGTAGAAGACGGTCACGGCGACGACCGGCACGCTGCGGTCGGGTGCGAGGACGACCCGCAGCCCGTTGTCGAGCGAGAAGCGTTCCACCGGGTGCCGCAAGGTCAGATCGGCCCCTACTGCTGTCACGGACCGACCCTAACCACGCGGGCGCCGGGGCCGCCGGGCGGCCGACGAGCGGGACCCGGAGGGTCCCCGAGGAGGCCACGACCGCAGCCGCGTCGCAGCGGCCAGGAACGTCACCTGGTCGCGGCACACGACGCAGGACGCCCTGCGAGGGCCGTGCCCGGTGACGGGCCCGGAGGGTCCTCACCGGGCACGGCGGAGCGGCTCAGCGCAGCAGGGGTACGGCACCTGGCCGCGGTGCAGGGCCAGCGACGAGCGGGGCCCGGAGGGCTCCCGAGGAGCGCAGCGACCGCAGGGCTCAGCGCAGCAGGGGTACGGCACCTGGCCGCGGTGCGGTCCGGAGGACCGCCATGTCACAGCACGTCGATGTCGCCCACGACGCGGTCGATGACGCCGTACAGCTCGGCATGGGTGTTGGGGATGGAGACGTAGAGCAGCGCGGGGTCGGCGCGGCCCACGTCGATGACGAGCAGCGCCGCCCGCTCGCCGGTGGAGTCGTAGCCCTCGACGTCCCAGCTGAGCTGGAAC
This sequence comes from Geodermatophilus sp. FMUSA9-8, assembly GCF_037034165.1. NCBI lineage: Bacteria > Bacillati > Actinomycetota > Actinomycetes > Geodermatophilales > Geodermatophilaceae > Geodermatophilus > Geodermatophilus sp. FMUSA9-8. Next base: position 93,004 of record NZ_JBAGKE010000002.1, read on the forward strand.
TCGATCAGGTGGGCGTTGCGGCCGTCGACGGTGAGGGCCTCGTCGCGCAGGATCTCGCGCTCGTTCGGGTACGGGTAGTACAGGGTCCGGACGCTGTCGGCCAGCGCCGTGACCGTGGCCTGCTCGCTGCCCGGGCCGGTCCAGCCGTAGCCGTCGGCGACGGGGCCCGAGGTGCACTGGGCGATGAAGATGCCCCCGGAGGGGACCCCTCCTGGGTGGTGAAGTACTGGCCGGCGATGGTCCGCGTCTCGGCCATGTCCCCCAGGTCGTACTCGAACCAGCCGTTGCCGAGGAACGGGTAGGAGATGCCCGCCTCCTCGTCGACGATCCGCACCGTGCCGGGCGGGAACTCCGTGCCCGAGGGGCCGGCCGGCACCGGCGGGTCGTCGGCGACGGCGCGGCCACCCCCGCCTCCGGACAGCCCCACGACGAGCGCCACGACCACGACGGCGACGACGGCGAGCACGGAGCCGGCCACCCACCACGCCGTGCGCGGACGGCGGGCGGGGGGCGGGGGGACGTCGTCCCACTGGCCGGCGCCCCAGCCGGCCTGCGGGCGCGGCGCGGGGGCCACCGGCGGCGTCTGCACGGCGACGCCGGGGCCGGCCGGCGTCGTCACGTCCGACCAGCTCTCCCCGTTCCACCAGCGCACCATCCCGGGCGCCCCGTCGGGGTCGGGGTACCACCCCGCGGGCGCGGTCGTCAGCCCAGGTCCGGTCACGAGGGTCAGGGTAGGACGGCGACGCCGCCGGTCAGGGCTCCCGCGGCGCGACGTGTCCCATCAGTAGCCGCGGTCGGCGTCGTCCCACCAGCCGCGCAGGTCGTAGAGCCCCGAGGCGCCGCCGCCGCGCTGCTCGGCGATGCCGTAGGTGCCCAGGTCGTCCCAGGCCCAGGCGAGCACCGCGTCGCCGTCGCCGTCGACCCAGCAGGCGACCCGGCCGACCTCGGCGTCGTCGTCGTCGAGGACGGGGAACCAGCCGGAGGGGCCGGGCTGGCCGTCGAGCTCCTGGCCGCAGTCGTAGCGCTCGTCGAGCTGCTCGAGGCCCTCCCGCTCGATGTCGGCGGCGAGGGCCCGCGCGGCGCCGTCGCCGTCGTGTGCGCGGACGGTGCTGGTGGTGACCCCGGCCTCGTCGTCGGCCGGGCAGGTGACCTCGCGGAGGACGCCGTCGCCGGGGTCGGCGCCGGTGCAGTCGCCGATCGCGACGCCGGCCGGCAGGGCGGCGGCGACCAACCGCTCCCCCGCGCCGGCCGCCGCGTCGCCGGCGTCGTCGGACCGCAGCGCGACCACCACGAGTGCGACGGCGAGCGCCAGGGCGACCAGCCCGGCCAGGGCGGCGACCACCCACGGCAGCCGCGGTGCCCGGGCGGGCGCGGGGCCGGCGGGCGGGCGCGGCCCGACGGTGGTCGGCGGCGCGGGCGGGCGGGCGGCGCCCTGCTCGCGGGTGACCGCCCGGCCCGGGGCGCCGCCCGCGGCCGGACCCACGGCGGTGCCGGCGTCGGCCGGGACGGGGACGCCGCTCTGGGCGAGCGCCGCCCGCGCGGCGGCGGCCATGGCGCCGGCGGTGGGCCAGCGCTGGTCGCGGTCCTTGGCCAGGCCGCGGAGCACGACGCCGTCGAGGGCGGGCGGGATGCCGGGCGCCAGGGCCGACGGCGGGGGCGGCGGCTCGTGCATGTGCGCGGCCATGAGCGCCACCGGCTCGGCGGCCGGGAACACCCGGCGGCCGGTGAGCGCCTCGAAGAGCACGCAGGCGAGGGAGTAGACGTCGGCGCGGGCGTCCAGCGTCGCGCTGCTGAACCGCTCCGGCGCCATGTACTCGGTGCTGCCCACGGCGGTGCCGGTGCTCGTCAGCGCGGGGCCGGTGCCCTCGGTGGTGCGGGCGATGCCGAAGTCGGCGAGGTAGCAGAAGTCCTCGCCGGGGGCCGAGCGCAGCAGGTCCCCACCGTCGCCGCGGCCGACGAGCAGCACGTTGGACGGCTTGACGTCGCGGTGCACCAGCCCGCCGGCGTGCGCGGCGTCGAGCGCGCGGGCCACCTGCCCGACGACGTCGACCGCGCGGGCCGGGGCGAGCCGCCCGCCGCGGCGGAGGAGGGAGGCGAGGTCCTCCCCCTCGACCAGCCGCATGTCGAGGAAGAGCTGGCCGTCGATCTCCCCGAAGCGGTGGATGGGGATGACGTGCGGCTCGTTGAGCCGGGCGGCGATGCGCGCCTCGCGGCGGAAGCGCTCGCGGTAGCCCTCGTCGGCCGCCCACGCCGGGTGCAGCACCTTGAGGGCGACGTCGCGCTCGTGCTCGTCGTCGTGGGCGCGCAGCACCGCGCCCATCCCGCCACGGCCGAGCTCGCCGAGGACGCGGTAGGGCCCGAAGCGGCCGCCGACCTCGGGAGCGGTCACCGCGCCGCCAGCTCGCGCCACAGGTGGGCCGCCGCCTCCGCGCCGCGGTGCAGCATCGGCAGCAGGACCCGCTCGTTGGGCGAGTGGATGCGGTCGGTGGGCAGCCCCACGCCGAGGAACAGCAGCGGCGCGCCGAGCTCGCCGGCGATCGCCGCCTCGGGGCCGCTGCCGCCCTCCCGGGTGAGCAGCACGTCCTCCGGCGCGGTGTCGAAGGCCTGGCCGATGGCGGCCAGGAGCGCGTCCATGTGCGGGGAGTCCAGGTCGCTGGCGCACGGCGCGACGCCGCCGGGCGGGGCGTGCACCTCGGCCTCGATGCCCTCGGGGACGTTGGCCTCCACCCAGGCGCGCAGCATCGGCCCGATCTCCCCCGGCCGCTGGTCGGAGACCAGCCGGAAGGTCACCTTGGCGTGCGCCTCGGCCGGGATGATCGTCTTGTGGCCGGGGCCGGTGTAGCCGCCCCACATGCCGTTGACCTCGGCGGTCGGGCGGGCGCCGGTGCGCTCCAGGGTGCTGAAGCCGGCCTCGCCGTAGGTGGCGCGCGAGGCGGCCGGGCCGGCGAGCCAGGCCCGCTCGTCGAAGGGCACCCGCGCCATGAGCTCGCGCTCGCGGTCCGACAGCGGGCGCACCGCGTCGTAGAAGCCGGGGAGGGTGACCCGCCCCTGGTCGTCGTGCAGCTTCGCGATCAGCTCCGCCATGGCGTGCAGCGGGTTGGGCACCGCGCCGCCGAACGAGCCGGAGTGCAGGTCGACGGCGGGGCCGCGCAGCGTGATCTCGGCGTCGGCCAGCCCGCGCATGGCGGTGACCGCGCTGGGCACGTCGGGCGCGGCCATGCCGGTGTCGCTCACGACGACGACGTCGCAGTCCAGCCGGTCCCGCCGCTCCCGGAGCAGCGCCTCGAAGTGCGGTGAGCCGGACTCCTCCTCGCCCTCGACGAGCACCTTGACCGTGACGGCGGGGGTGTCGCGGCCGGTCGCGGCGAGGTGGGCCCGCAGCCCGAGCAGGTGCACGACCAGCACGCCCTTGTCGTCGCTCGCGCCGCGGCCGTGCAGCTCCGGGCCGTCGGGGCCCTCGACGCGGGTCGGCTCGAACGGCGGGTGCTCCCACAGCTCCAGCGGGTCGACCGGCTGGACGTCGTGGTGGCCGTAGACGAGCGCGACCGGGGCGCCGGCGTCGGCGCTGGGCCACTCGGCGTAGACGGCGGGCGCGCCGGCGGTCGGCCAGATCTCGACGGTCGGGAAGCCGGTCCGGCGCAGCGCCTCGGCCAGCCACTCGGCGCTCGCGGCGACGTCGGGGGCGTGGGCCGGGTCGGCCGAGATGGACGGGATGCGCACCCAGGCGTCGAGGTCGGCGTGCAGGTCGTCGAGGTGGGCCTGCACGAAGTCGCGTTCCGGGCTCGTCACGGTCGCCGACGGTAGCGGCGTCGACGGGCGCCGTCCGCCCCGGCCACTAGGTTCGGGGACATGGCCGGAGAGCTGCTGCGGGTGGACGTGGGCGACCTGACCTTCGACGTGCGGGCCGACGGCCCCGAGGACGGGCGGCCGGTGGTGCTGCTGCACGGGTTCCCGGAGACGTCGGCGTCGTGGGCGGCGGTGACCCCGCGGCTGGCCGAGGCGGGGCTGCGCACCTATGCCGTCGATCAGCTCGGCTACTCCCCCGGCGCCCGCCCGCAGGAGGTGGAGGCGTACGCGCTGACCAACCTCGCGCAGGTCACCGCCGACCTGATGACCGCGATGGAGGTGCCGGTCGCCGACGTCGTCGGGCACGACTGGGGCGCCAACGCCGCCTGGGCGCTGGCCGCCTGGCACGCCGACCGGGTGCGCTCGCTGACCGCCGTCTCGGTCCCGCACCCCACCGCGTTCACCGCCGCCTACCGCAGCGACCCGGAGCAGAAGGAGCGCTCGGCCTACATCCGGCTGTTCTGGCAGGAGGGCAAGGCGGAGGAGGTGCTGCTCGCCGACGACGCGCGGCGGCTGCGGCGCATGTTCGGCGACGTCGTCGACCGCGAGACCGTCGACGAGTACGTGGCCGTGCTGTCGGCGCCGGGCGCGCTGACCGCGGCGCTCAACTGGTACCGGGCGATGAGCTCGCAGACGCCGGTGGACGACGTGACCGTGCCGACGACGTTCGTGTGGAGCGACGCCGACATCGCGATCGGCCGCATCGCCGCGGAGGGCTGCGGCGAGTACGTGGCCGGCGACTACCGCTTCGTGCAGCTGCCCGGCGTGAGCCACTGGATCCCCGAGGAGGCGCCCGACCAGCTGGCCGCGGCGATCCTCGACCGGATCGCCTCCACCTGACCTGACCTGACCTGACCGGCCGTCCTCGCCGCGCGGTGCCCGACCTCGCGCTGCGGGGCGAGGTCGGGCACCGCGGCGTGAGATGGGGCGCGCGCGACGTCGAGGCGGCGGGCCCGTCAGCCGAGTTCGTCGTCCGGCGGGGGCGGGAGCTCGTCGTCGTCCGGCTCAGGCGGCAGGTCGTCGGGCAGCTCGGCGCCGGCCGCGGCCCGGCCGGTGACCAGCGCGAGCAGGCCGGCCTCGTCGAGCAGGTCGACCGGGCGCACGGTGACCCCGGCGGAGACGTGGTGGAAGCCGGCGCTGACCCGCTCGACCGGCACGCCGACCAGCCTCGACCAGCCCAGCCGGTAGGCGGCCAGCTGCACCGCGGCGGCCGACAGCTCCGTTCCCGACGACGGCGGCGGGCCGGTCTTCCAGTCGACCACCTCGAAGCCGCCCTCGGCGTCGCCGAAGACCGCGTCGATCCGCCCGCGCAGGGTCAGCGGGCCCAGCGGCGTCTCGAAGGGCACCTCCACCTCGACCGGCTGGCGCTCCGCCCACGGGCTGGCCAGGAACGCCTGCTGCAGCTCGGTGAGCGCGCCGTCGGGGGCCGCGGACTCGTCGCCGGAGCCGGGCAGCTCGTCGAGGTCGAGCAGCCGGGCGGCGCCGAAGCGCTCCTCGAGCCAGGCGTGGAAGGCGGTGCCGCGGCGGGCCAGCGGCGCGGGCGCGGCGGGCATGGGGCGGCGCAGCCGGCGGGCCAGCTCGGCGGGGTCGCGGCGCAGGGTGACCAGCTCCGACACCGACAGGTGCGACGGCAGCGCCACCTCGACCGTGGGCCGGGCCGTGCGCCGCCGCTCGCGCAGCAGCAGGTCGGCGTCGCGCACCCACCGCGCCACCTCGGGGTCGGCGGTGCCCAGGGCCGCGCTCGGGTCGAGCGGGTGCGGCGCGGCGCCGGCCACCAGCTCGGCGGCGGCGGTGAGGGCACGGCGCCGCGGCGCCGACAGCGGGTCGGCCGGCCAGACGCCGACCGGCCACTCCTCCAGCGCCGGGTTGGTGGCGCCGTCCTCGGGCCGCTCGGCCCACGCGACGACGACGCCCGCGCCCGCGGTGCACGCCCGGCGGACGGTGTCGAGCAGCACCGACGGGCCGTTGGGCTTCACGCCCTCCCGCCACCAGCTGCCCGAGCACACGAGCAGGTGCTTGGCGCGGGTGACCGCCACGTAGCCCAGCCGGATCTCCTCGGCCTCGCCGAAGCCCTTCCACTCCTCGACGTAGTCCTCGAGCGCCGCGCGCACCGCGGCCTGGTCGCCGGAGCCGGGCACGGGCAGGCGCAGCTGCGGCAGCTCCTCGCGGTCGGTGAGGCGCAGGTCGACGGGGACCGCGCCCGGGTCCTTCACCCACGAGTCGGCGGTGTCGGTGCGGGCGGGGAACTGGTCGGCGGTCATGCCGGGCACCGCGACGACGTCCCACTCCAGGCCCTTGGCCGAGTGGCCGGTGAGCAGCTGGATGGACTCCGGGTCGACGGCGACCTCGCCGGGCTCCAGGCCGCGCTCGCGCTCCTCGGCGTCCTTGAGGTAGCCGAGGAACGCCGGCAGCGAGGGCAGCTCGGCCAGCTCGGTGAACTCCGCGGCGACGGCGTGCAGCGCGTCGAGGTGCGCCCGCGCGGCGCCGGGGCTCACGCCGGGCGCGCTGGCCAGCTCGGTCTCCAGGCCGAGGACGCGGGCGACGTCGTCGACCATGTCGGGCAGCGACTCCCCCAGCCGGCCGCGCAGGTGCCCCAGCTCCGCGCCGAGCCGGCGCAGCCGGCGGTACGCGGCGGGCGAGTAGGCCGCCGGGTCGCCGAGGTCGTCGAGCGCCTCGACGATGCTGCCCCGCTCCGAGGGCCGGGGCGCCGCCTCGTCGTCGGTCTCGCGCGCGGGGCGGCGGCCGTGCACGAGTGCCCGGGCGCGGGCCTCGAGCGCGGCGAGGTCGCGCGGGCCGATCCGCCAGCGCGCGCCGGTGAGCAGCCGGCCGAGCGCGTCGCCGGCGGTGGGGTCGACCAGCACGGTGAGCGTGGCGACGACGTCGGAGACCTCGGGCACCTCGAGCAGCCCACCGAGGCCGACCACGGTGACGGGCAGCCCGCGGGCGCGCAGCGCGGCGGCGATACCGGGCAGCTGCTTGCGGGTGCGCACGAGCACCGCGGTGGTGGGCGGGCGGCCGTCGGGGCGCGGCGGCACGTCGGGGTCCTCGCCGAGCCAGCAGGCGGCCAGCCGGTCGGCGAGCGCCTCGGTCTCCTCGGCCACCGTGGCGTACAGGCCGGCGGTGACCAGGCCCCGCCCGGCCCCGGGCGCCGGCGCGAGGTCGGGCAGCGGCACGTCCGGCGCGGGCAGCATCCCGGCGACGGCGTTGGCGACGTCGAGCACGGCGCCGTCGTTGCGCCAGCTGGTGGCCAGGGTGAGCCGCTGCGCCTCCCGGCCGCGCAGGCCGGGGAAGGTGCGCGCGAACCGCTCGATCGTGCCGGCCGACGCGCCGCGCCAGCCGTAGATCGACTGCCGCGGGTCGCCGACGGCCAGCACCGCGTGCCCGCTGGTGCGGCCGAACAACGCCTCGAGCATGCGCAACTGGCCGACGCTGGTGTCCTGGTACTCGTCGAGCAGCACGATCCGCCAGCGCGCCCGCTCGCGGCGGCCGACCTCCGGCGCGCTGACCGCCACCTTCGCCGCGAGGGCGACCTGGTCGGAGTGGTCGATGGCGCCGGCGGCCCGCTTGCGCCCCTCGAAGGCCTCGACCAGCGGCAGCAGCGCCACGCGGGCCCGCTGCCGGGCGAGCATCTCGAGCACCGGCGCGTACGGGCCGCGCTTGCCCTTCGCGTCGGGGTAGCCGGCGACCTGGCGCTCCAGGCGCGCGGTCCAGGCGCGCAGCGCATCCGCGGAGACGTCGTGCTCGCCGAGCTCCCCGGCCAGCGCCAGCACGTCCTCGACGGTGGTGAGCGGGGTGAGCGGGACGTCGGCCATGTCGCCGGTCCACTGCGACACCACCGACGCCGCCTGGCCCCAGCACATGGCCGGGCCGAGGACGCCCGCGCCGGGCTCGACGCCGATCCGCAGCCCGTGCTCGCTGACCAGCGAGGCGGCGTAGCCGTGGTAGGTGGACACCGTCGGCATCGCGACGGCGAGCCGCTCCCGGAGCTCCGGGTCGGTGCCGGGGTGCCGTGCCAGCGCGCCGAGCCGGATGCGGATGCGCTCGTTGAGCTCGCTGGCGGCCTTGCGGGTGAAGGTCAGCCCGAGGACAGCGTCGGGCGCGACCAGCTCGTTGGCCACCAGCCAGCACACCCGGGCGGCCATCGTCTCGGTCTTGCCGGACCCGGCGCCGGCGACGACGACCAGCGGCCGGTCGGCCGGCGCCGACACCACGCGCGCCTGCTCGTCGGACGGCGCGTACTTCAGGCCGCACCGCTCGGCGACCTCGGCCGGGGTGAGCAGCCGCCGCGGCTCCGCCGGCTCGGGCGCGCCGCCGAACAGGGCGTCGTCGAAGGCCAGCTGGTCCTCGGCGGGCGTGGAACGTCGACTCACGCCGTGACCTGCCGGCCGCGCTCGTGCATCGGGCAGCTGCGGCGGGCCGGGCAGCGGGAGCAGTGGCTGCCGGTGCGCACCTCGAAGGTGCCCGCGCCCATCCCGTCGCCCACCTCCGCGACGAGCTCGCCGGCCCACGTCTCCCCCACCGGCACGTCGGCCGGGAGCGCGTCCTGCGCCTGCTCCTTGGCCTTCGCGCCGGACCCCACCTGCAGCAGCGCCGCCCCGCCGGGGGCGTCGCCGTGCTCGCCGAAGGCACCCGCCGCGACCGCCACCTGGTAGGCGGCGAGCTGGCCGTGGGTGTCGATGCCCTTGGCCTGGCTGCGGCCGGTCTTGAGGTCGACGACGACCAACCGGCCCGCCGAGTCCCGCTCGAGCCGGTCGACCTGGCCGCGGATGCGCGCCCGGCCCACCGTGACGTCGAAGTCGGCCTCGGCGGCCAGCAGCTCGCGCCGGTTGCCCGCGTGCCAGCGCAGGAACCGGTCGAGCATGTCGCGGGCGGCCACGCGCTGCCGCTGGTCGGCCCAGCCGGGGCCGAGGTCCAGCGCGTCGAGCTCCACGGCCAGCGCGGCCGGCGCCTCGGCGGCGGGCAGCCCCTCGGCCACCTGCTGCGCCACCGCGTGCACCGCCGAGCCGACGGTGCGGGTCGAGTCCGGCGACGCCTCGGCACCCACCGCGCCGAGCACCCACTTGAGCGGGCAGCGCTGGAAGGTCTCGATCGCCGACGGGCGCACCCGCACCGGCTCGCCCTCGGGCACCAGCGGCGCGTCGTCGGACAGCGGCGCCAGCCCCCACCAGTCGGCGGGCGAGGCACCGGGGACGCCCTCGTCGGCCAGCCGGCGCAGCACCGCCGCGGCCGCCGAGCGGCGCGCGGGCTCGGTCTGCGGGTCGCTGACCGTGCGCCGCAGGTCCGCGACCAGCGCGGGCAGGGTGAGCGAGCGCGGCAGCGGCGTGAGCGGGCGGCCCTCGTCGGGCGGCGCGGCGACGAGGTCGAGGAACCGCGAGGCGGTGGCGCCGGCGTCGGGGCCGTCGAGCGCGCCCTCCACCGCCGTGACCACCAGCCGCCTCCGGGCGCGGGTGCAGGCGACGTAGAACAGCCGCCGCTCCTCGGCGAGCATCTGCACGCGCCGGTCGACCGCCGCGCCGTCGATGCCCGCGACGCGCTCCACCAGCAGCTCGGTGCCGAGCAGCGTGCCGCGGTCGCGCAGGTCGGGCCAGATGCCCTCCTGGACGCCGGCGACGCAGACGACGTCCCACTCCAGGCCCTTGGACGCGTGCGCGGTGAGCAGCCGCACGGCGTCCGCGGCCGACTCCCGGCCGGCACCGGCGACGCCGGGCAGCTCCTGCGCCGCGAGGTGCTCGACGAACGCCCCGACGGTGGCCGAGGGCAGCCGGTCGACGAAGCCGGCCGCGGCGTCGAACAGGGCGACGACGGCGTCGAGGTCGCGGTCGGCGCCCGCGCCCGCCGCCCCGCCCGCGGCGCTGGCCCGCGCCCACCGGCCGGCCAGCCCGCTGCGCTGCCACATCGCCCACAGCACGTCCTCGGCCGAGCCGTCGCGGGCCAGCGCCACCCGGCCGGCGGCGAGCACGCCGGCGACCTTCCGGGCGGGCCGGGCGACGGCTTCGGGCAGCTCCTCGAGCAGCGCCTCGTCGGCGAGGGCGGCGGCCAGCGGCTCGCCGCGCTCGTCGGCGTCGACGCCGCGCTGGGCCTGCGCGATGCGCACCGCCCGCCGCAGCCGGCGCAGGTCGAGCACGGTGGCCCCGCCGAGCGGCGAGGTGAGCAGCGCCTCGGCGCCGGGCTCGTCGAGGTCGAGCGTGCCGGGCTCGGCGTCCCGCCGCGGCAGCAGCGCGCGCAGCGCGGCGAGCAGCGGCGCGACGGCGGGCTGGGCGGCCAGCGGGAGGTCGTCGGTGCCGACCTCCACCGGGACGCCGGCCGAGGTCAGCGCGCGCCGCAGCGGGCCGATGGCCAGGGCGTTGCGGACGACGACGGCCATCTCGCCCCACGGCACGTCGTCGACCAGGTGCGCCCGGCGCAGGGTGTCGGCGACGTAGGCGGCCTCCACCGACGCCGACCCGAAGACGTGCACCTCCGCGGCGCCCTCCTCGGCACCGTCGACGGCCGCGAGCCGGCGGTGCTCCCAGGGCCCGGGCAGCGCCTCGGCGACCCGGCGGCTCACCGCGAGCAGGGCCGGGCCCGACCGGCGGCACACCCCGAGCGAGACGCGCGGCGCGGGCTCCCCGCGGACGGTGCGGAAGGCGTCGGGGAAGTCGACGATGCCGCGCGGCTCGGCGCCGCGGAAGGCGTAGATGGCCTGGTCGGGGTCGCCCACGACGACCAGGTCCCCGCCGCCGCCGGCCAGCAGCTGCAGCAGCTCGACCTGCGCGGGGTCGGTGTCCTGGTACTCGTCGACGAACAGCCAGCGGGCCCGCCCGCGCTCGGCGCGCAGCAGCTCGGGGTCGTCCTCCAGCTCGGCGATCGCGGCGCGGACGAGCTCGGCGGGGTCGTAGCCGGAGGCGTCGCCGCCGCCGGCCGTGGAGAAGGCGGTGACCGCCTCGTACTGCTCGAGGAACGCCGCGGCGTGCAGCCACGCGTCGGTGCCGGTCTCGCGGCCCCAGGCGGCCAGCAGCTCGGGGTCCACACCGCGCTCGGTGGCCCGCAGCAGCAGGTCGCGCAGCTCGCCGCGGAACCCGGCGGTGGCGAGCGCCGGCATGAGCTGGTCGGGCCAGCGGACCGCGCCCTCCCCCGCCAGGTCACCGCGCAGCAGCTCGGCGACGACGGCGTCCTGCTCGGCGGCGGTGAGCAGCCGCGGCGGCGCCTCGCCGCGCAGCAGCGCCGCCCGGCGCAGCACCCCGTAGGCGTAGGAGTGGAAGGTGCGGGCCAGCGGCTCGCGGATGGTGCGCGCCACGCGCGCGGTGACCCGGTCGCGCAGCTCGGCGGCGGCCCGCCGGCTGAAGGTGAGGACGAGGATCTGCTCGGGGTCCACGCCGCGGTCGATCCGCGCGGCGACCGCCTCGACGATCGTCGTCGTCTTGCCCGTGCCGGGGCCGGCCAGGACCAGCAGCGGCCCGCCCGGGTGGTCGACGACGGCCTGCTGCGTGGGGTCCAGCCGCGGCCGCCGCGGCGGCTCGGCGGCCGGCTGCACGAGCCGGTAGACCGGCGCCCCGTCCCCGTGCGTCGTGTCCCCCCGCAGTGCCACCCCTCGATGACACCACGGCGGTCCGACATCGCCGCGGGCGCGCGCGGGGCGCGGCGTCAGCCGGCCAGCGCGTCCGGGTACCGGACCCGGTACCAGTGCTCGGTCTCACCGGGCACGCGGTCGAGCAGCACCTGCGTCCCGCCCGGGACGTCGAGGACCCGCGTCCCGTCGCCGAGGAGGACGGGCGCGAAGAACAGCAGCACCTCGTCGAGCAGGCGGGCGGCCAGGAGCTGGCGGGCGACGTCGGCCCCGAGCACGTTGGCCGTCCCGTCCCCGGCGGCCGCGCGGACCAGCTCGACGGCGTGGTGCAGGTCGTCGGTGAACGTGACGCCGTCGGGCGCCTGCGCGGGCGGGCGGTGGGTGAGGACGACGACCGGCCCCGACCACTGCCCGCCGAAGGCGCCCTCCCGGTCGGTGCCGCGGTTCGGGTCGTCGCCGCCGAAGGTGACGGCGCCGGCGAGGATCGCCGTCGTCCGCGCCATGAGCCGGTCGGCGGTCGGGTTCGGCGCGCCCAGGTGCGGCGTCAGCCAGGACATGTCCCCGCCCGGGCCGGCGATGAAGCCGTCCAGCGACGCGGTCGCGGAGTAGAGCAGCGTGGCCACGGGGTCCTCTCGGTCGGGCGGGGCACAGGACAGACCGGCCCGCGCCCCGGGACTCATCGCCTCAGGGCCAGCCGACGGCGGCGAGGTCCACCCGGCCCGCGCGCAGCGGGACGCCCTCGCCGGCCAGGAGCTCCAGTTGGCGCACGCGCACCGGCTCGGCGCAGCTGCCGTCGGCGCGCACGACCCGGTACCAGGGCACCGCCCCCCCGCCGCCGGACAGCGCGCGGGCGACGCGACGCGGGCCGACGCCGACCAGCCGGCCGATCGCCCCGTAGGTGCTCACCCGGCCCGGCGGGATGGCCTCGACGGCGTCGAACACGGCCTCGTCGACGTCGGCCGGGTCGACGTCGGCCGGGTCGGGGACCGCGCGGGCGCCCGGGGGCCGCGGCTCCCCGGGCGCCCGGCGGCTCACAGCTGGTAGTCGCTGTTCGCCGTCCACCACGTGTAGAGCGCGGCGAGGTCGGCCTGCGTGCTGCCGGGGGCGGTGACGACACCCTCGACCAGCGCGTTGTCGTCGGTCCAGATGATCCCGACCTGGCCGCTGGCGGCGTCGATCGCGCAGGCGACCGATCCGGAGTTGGTGTCCGACGACCACGTGCCGGCGCCCTGCGTCGTCGCGCAGTCCTGCCCGTCCGGGATGGCCGGGGCACCCTCGGTGTCGGTGGCGAAGACCGAGTCCATCGTCGCCGCGTCGGGGTAGGCGAAGAACTCCGCCACCTGGGGCCCGGGCTGGGTGGTGGCCGCGCCGCAGGACGCGTGGGCGACGTCGCCGTCGCCGGCCAGCGGGGCCTCGGCGCAGTCGGTGAAGTCCGCCGGGACGATCGCCAGCAGGTCCGCCGACCCGGCCCCGCCGGCGGGCGGCGGCGCGCTGGTGGTCGCCGACGAGCTGCTGCTCGACGAGCTCGACGACGAGCTGCTGGAGCTGCTCGACGTCGTCGTCGTGGTGTCGTCGGCCGCCGGCGCGGGGTCGTCGTCGCGGAGGACGAAGAAGAGCGTGACGGCGGCCGCGATCAGGACCACGAGACCCGCGACGAGGCCGACCACCAGCCCGCGCCGCTTCTTGCCTCCACCCGGGCCGCCGGGCTGGCCGTACGGCTGCCCGTACTGGCCGGGCTGACCGTACTGGCCGGGCTGGCCGTAGGCACCGGGCTGCTGGGGCTGGCCGTACGGGTCAGGTGTGCCGTACTGACCGGGCGCGCCGTACTGGCCCGGGGCGCCGTACTGACCGGGGGCGCCGTACTGCCCGGGCTGCTGCGGCTGGCCGTACGGGCCGGGCTGCGGCTGGCCGGAGCCGTCGGGGAACGGACCCGAGGGCGGCTGGCTCATGGGATGACCTCCTGCGTGCGTGAGCCCGCAGGATAGGGACGTGCGGGCGCCGCCGGGCCGTCCCGGACCGGCCGACACCCCAGCGGGTCAGACGCGGCGGCCGAGGCGGGCCAGCAGCCGCTCCTGCGGGGACGCGCCGTCGGGCAGCTCCACCGGCGGGGCGAACAGCCCCGGCACGCCGTCGGCGGGCAGCCGGCCGGCCAGCCGCTCCGCGGCGCGGACCAGCGCCGGGTCGAGCGCCTCGTCGCCGCCGGTGGCGCGGGCGAGGTCCCAGGAGTGCACGGTCAGGTCGGTGGTCAGCTCCTCGACGTACTCCCACGCCGGCGTCGGGCCGCGGGACAGGTGGACGGTGCCCGCGGCGAGGTCGGCGGCGGCGACGGCGGCCAGCGCCTCGTCGGCGACCGCCTCCCACGCGGTGAGCGGGTCGGCGCCGAGCAGCGCGCCGGTGCCCTCCGGCACGCGGGCGGCGACGTCGTCGAGGGGCTCGCCGGCGAGCAGGCCGGGGACCCAGTGGGCCTCGCCGACGAGGTGCGCGACGAGGTCGGCGACGGTCCAGCCGGGCAGGGCCTCGAGGTCCCACTGGCCCGGCTCGACGGCGTCGACGCGGTCGGTGAAGGCGGCCTGGGCGCGCTGGAAGAGCTCCAGCAGCTCGACGGGTTCGGGTGCGGACACGCGCCCCAGTCAACACAGACGCCGGGGGCCCGGCACCCGCAGACGCAGGTGCGGGGCCCCGGTGAGCCGCTGGGCGGATCCCCTGGAGGGGTCCTCCCGTCAGTACGTGGGCAGCGTCTTGTCGATCCGCGTGGCCCACGCCGTCACGCCGCCCTGCACGTGGACGGCGTCCTTGAAGCCGGCGTTCTTGACCGCGGCGAGCACCTCGGCCGAGCGGACGCCGGTCTTGCAGTGCAGCACGATCGGCCTGTCCTGCGGCAGCCGCGACAGCGCCCGGCCCGACAGCAGCTCGTCCTTCGGGATGAGCGTGGCGCCGGGGATGGACACGATCTCGTACTCGTTCGGCTCGCGGACGTCGATGAGCTCGAAGTCCTTGCCCGCGTCCATCATGTCCTTGAGCTCGTCGACGGTGATCGTCGAGCCGGCCGCGGCGGCCTGCGCCTCGTCGGAGACGACGCCGCAGAACGCCTCGTAGTCGATGAGCCCGGTGATCGGCTCGGCCTCGGGGTCCTTGCGCACCTTGATCGTGCGGAAGGTCATCTCCAGGGCGTCGTAGACCATCAGCCGGCCGAGCAGCGTCTCGCCGATGCCGGTGATCAGCTTGACGGCCTCGGTGGCCTGGATGGCGCCGATGGTCGCGCACAGCACGCCCAGCACGCCGCCCTCGGCGCAGGAGGGGACCATCCCGGGCGGCGGGGGCACCGGGTAGAGGTCGCGGTAGTTGGGGCCGTGCTCGGCCCAGAAGACCGACACCTGGCCGTCGAAGCGGTAGATCGAGCCCCACACGTAGGGCTTGCCGAGCAGCACGCACGCGTCGTTGACCAGGTAGCGCGTGGCGAAGTTGTCGGTGCCGTCGACGATGAGGTCGTACTGCTCGAAGATCCCCATGACGTTGTCGCTGTCCAGGCGGGTCTCGTGCAGCCGGACGTCGACGTAGGGGTTGATCTCCTTGATCGAGTCGCGCGCGCTCTCGGCCTTCGAGCGGCCGACGTCGGAGGCCCCGTGGATGATCTGCCGCTGCAGGTTGGACTCGTCGACGGTGTCGAACTCGACGATGCCGATCGTGCCCACACCGGCCGCGGCCAGGTACATGAGCACCGGCGAGCCGAGGCCACCGGCGCCGACGGCGAGCACCTTGGCGTTCTTGAGCCGCTTCTGCCCGTCCATCCCGACGTCCGGGATGATCAGGTGGCGGCTGTAGCGGCGGACCTCGTCGATCGACAGGTCGGCGGCGGGCTCCACCAGGGGTGGCAGGGACACGCTTGACTCCTCGGGTCGCGACCAGCGGCCCCGCGGGGGGCCGGCGTTCGTGCGCACAACAGCGTGGCACGCGCCGCTGTTCCCGCCGGGGTCAGGGGAAGGGCCAGGCGTTCTTCGTGCAGCCCTCGAGGCCCAGCGTCTGCTGCTGCATGACCGGTGCGAGCTGCCCCTGCCCGGGGCAGGGCTGGTGGCCGTTGCCGAGCGCGTGCCCGACCTCGTGGTTGACCACGTACTGGCGATAGGTGGCGATGTCGCCCTGGTAGTCGGGGACGGCGGTCTCCCAGCGGGCCAGGTTGATGACCGCGCGCTCGCCGTAGCGGCAGGAGGTGTAGCCGCCGGTGCCCACGCCCGGGCAGTAGCGCTCCATGCTGCCGGGGCTGACCAGGCTCACGCGGAAGTCGTAGGAGCCGGCGTCGGTGGTGTCGACCCGCTGGAACGACATCCGCCCGCCGCTCCCCCACGACCGGGGGTCCCCGAGGGTCGCCTCGACCGCGGCGGCGAAGGTCGGCCCGTCGACGCCGATGCCGCCCTCCACCTCGACGACGAAGCGCTGCAGCGGCCCGCTGCCGTACACGCCGGAGCTGCCGGGGACGACGGCGACCTCGCCGCTGCCCTGCTCCACGTAGGTGGCCGCCGCGGCCGGGGGGACGACGTCGGTCGGGCCGGCGTCGCCCTCGGCCGGCGCGGTCGGCGTGGCGGGAGCCGGGGCGGGCCCGGTGCTCGCCGGGGCCTCCGCCGGGGTCCCCTGCGAGGTCGGGGCGCCGGTGGAGGCGGCGGGCGTGGTGTCCGGGGCGCCGACGACGTCGACGAGGGTCAGCACGGTGGCGACGGCGAGCAGCGGGATCGCGTAGGCCCGCCAGCCGTACCGGCGGACGAAGCGGCGCAGCCGGCCCGGCCGCCGGCGCACGACCGGGGGGCGGGTGCGGTCCGCCCGCGGGTCGTCGCCCCGGGACCGGCCGGACGGCGGCAGGTCGCGGAGGCGCGGCGGGGGCGGCACCGGGGGGCGGGTGCGCAGCGGCTCGGGCTGCCGGCCGGACGGCGGACGTGCCACGGTGCCGCCTCCTCGCCGCTCGTCCTGCCGTCGCGCAGCGCACCCGGACGGCGACGCCGCGCTTCCCGGGGATCAGGCTCTCACGGCGGCGCGGGGATCGGACAGGACCGCGAGGGCGCGTCGGCCGGGTCAGCCGGCGCGGGCCTCCACGGCGGCGTCCTCCATCAGCCCGAGCACCGCGCGTGCCGTCTCCTCGGGCGCCTCGAGCATCGCCACGTGCCCGACCGTCTCGAGCACCAGCAGCCGCGCGCCGGGCACCACGGCGGCCAGCCGCGACGCCAGGCGCGGGTCGACGAGCCGGTCGCGGTCGCCCCACACCACGAGGGTCGGCATGCGCAGCGACGCGGCCGTCCGCCAGGCGTTGGCCCGGCCGACCCGCAGGTAGGAGGTGATGAGGCCGCGCATGCTGCGGGTCAGCGACCGGTTGGCCCAGCCCTGCGCCGCCCGCTCCCGCGCCTCCTCGACGGCGGCCTCCAGGCGCTCGCGCGGCACCCGGGCGGGCTCGCCGAAGCACATCTGCGTCATCCCGCGCACCGACTGCTCGGGCGTCACGCCGGCCAGCCGCCGCTCGGCCAGCGCGGGCACGCCCGGAAGCAGGAGCAGCAGCAGCGCCCGGCTGAACGCGGCGGGCACCCGGTAGACCGGCATCGCCGGGGAGACCAGCGTCAGCGACGCGACCAGGTCCGGCCGGCGCGCGGCCGCCACCAGGCTGACCAGCCCGCCGAGGCTGTTGCCCAGCAGGTGCACCGGCCGGCCGGCGGCCTCCCCCGGCTGGGCGGCGACGTGCTCGAGGACGTCGACCACGGCCCGCACGTGCCCGCG
Source organism: Geodermatophilus sp. FMUSA9-8 (assembly GCF_037034165.1). Lineage (NCBI taxonomy): Bacteria > Bacillati > Actinomycetota > Actinomycetes > Geodermatophilales > Geodermatophilaceae > Geodermatophilus > Geodermatophilus sp. FMUSA9-8. The sequence continues at coordinate 110,150 of NZ_JBAGKE010000002.1, forward strand.
CACCGAGTAGGAGCTCCGCGGCGGCGGCTGGGAGCGGCCGAAGCCGGGCAGGTCCAGCGCCCAGCCCTCGCAACGGAGCGCGAGCAGGCCGGCGAGGTCGGTCCAGTTGGTGGAGGCGCCGCCGAGGCCGTGCACGTAGAGCGCCCGCTCGCGCGGCCCCTCGGGCGGCCCGGCGTACGGGGTGGCGCGGACGAACACCCGCCCGCCGGTCACCGCGACCTCCTCGCCCGGCCAGGCCGGTGGCGGCTCGGCCGGGAGCGCGAGGTCCGCGACGGAGGAGCGGGCGGTCGACGACGGCGACACGGTGGGGGGCGCGGGAGTCCGGCGGGTGCGCGCGCGGGAGGCCTCGGGCACGCGGCGACGGTATGCCAGGCGGCCGGGACGCGTGCGCCGGGTGACCCGCCGGTAACATCCCCGGCGCCATGCAGCCCTCCCGACCGGTCCCCGTGCGCCGCACGTCACGCCTGCCCCGGGGCGCGCGCCGGCTGCAGCTGCTGCAGGCCGCGCAGGAGGTCTTCGTCGCCCAGGGCTTCCACGCCGCCGCGATGGACGACATCGCCGACCGCGCAGGCGTCAGCAAGCCCGTCCTCTACCAGCACTTCCCCGGCAAGCGGGAGCTCTACCTGGCGCTGCTCGAGCAGCAGGTCACCGAGCTCACCGACCGGGTGCGCGAGGCCATGGCCGGCACCGAGGACAACCGGCAGCGCGTGCACGGCGCCGTCGGCGCGTACTTCGACTTCATCGACGCCGAGGGCGGCGCCTTCAAGCTCGTCTTCGAGTCCGACCTGCGCAACGACGACGACGTACGGGCGCTCGCCGACCGCGGCAACCGCGCCTGCGTCGAGGCGATCGCCGAGGTCATCGCCGGCGACACCGGCAGCTCGCCGGAGCAGGCCCACCTGCTCGCCTCCGGGCTGACCGGGCTGGCCGAGAGCAGCGCCCGCTGGTGGCTGGCGCAGAAGGGCACGGTCTCGCGCGACGACGCCGTGTCGCTGATGTCGGCGCTGGCGTGGCGGGGCATCTCCCGCTTCCCCCGGGTCGAGTGGGTCGAGGGCGAGCCGGCCGCCGGCTGAGCGCCGTTCGCTCTCGGCGCAGGTCCGCGGCGGGGCCGGGTCGCCCGCGCTGGACTAGCGTGGTCGGCAGCCGTGCAACACGAGGAGGCATCCCGAGTGGAAGTCAAGATCGGTGTCCAGCACTCCCCCCGGGAGCTGGTCGTCGACAGCCCGAAGACCCCCGACGAGATCGCTGCCGACGTGGCCTCCGCCATGTCCGGCGGCACCAAGGACGGGCTGCTGACCCTGGAGGACGAGCGAGGGCGCCGCGTCCTCGTCCCGGTCGACCGGATCGCCTACGTCGAGATCGCCCAGGCCGACCAGCGCCGGGTCGGGTTCGTCGCCGGCGGCGCCTGAGCACCGACGACGTCGTCCGGGAGGGCGTCCCCGCATCCGCGGGGGCGCCCTCCCGCCGTCTCAGGGGAGGGGGCTCGCGCAGAAGGTGAGCCGCCCCCGCGGGGGACGGAGCCGGTGACGGGCCCTGAGGGTCCTCGCCGGCTGCGGCGGCGGGGCTCCGCTCAGCAGGGGAACGGCACCTGGCCGCGGTGCGATCCGGAGGATCGCGGTGTCACGGGTTGAGGCCGAGGGTCCGCATGCGCTCGGTGTGCGCGGCGGTGATCCGGTCAACCAGCCGCGCGATGCCGGTGAGGTCGCCGGTGCCGGCGACGATGAGGCCGACCAATCCCTCCCGCTCGGCGATGACCGCCTGCGACTGGGAGATCGCCTCCCCCACCAGCCGCCGCCCCCACAGCGCCAGCCGGCCGGCGAGGGTCTGCTCCGCGGCGATGGCCGCGCGGACCTCGCGCACGGCGAAGTCGGCGTGGCCGGTGTCGGCGAGGACGTCGAGGATCAGCGAGCGGTCCGGCTCCGGCAGCGAGCCCGCGATCTCGCGGTAGAAGTCGGCGGCCAGCCCGTCGCCGACGTAGGCCTTCACCAGGCCCTCGAGCCACGTGCGCGGGCGGGTGCCCTCGTGGAAGCCGTCGAGCGCGGGCACGAACGGGGCCATCGCGGTCGCCGGGTCCGCGCCGAGCTCGGTGAGCCGGGCGGCGAGCCGGTCGTGGTGGTCCATCTCGGCGGCCGCCATGCGCGCCAGCGCCGCGCGGCCGTCGAGCGTCGGGGCCATCCGCGCGTCCTCGGCCAGCCGGTCGAACGCCGTCAGCTCGGCGTAGGCGAGCACGCCGAGCAGGTCGACGACGGCTCGCGGGTCGGCCGCGGTCACGGGCCACCTCCGGGCGGGGTCGGGGCCGGTGGGCACCGGCCACAGGGCCCGCCGCGGGGCCGGTCCGGGTGCGGGTGGCCCCGCGCGGCAGCCGAGGCTAACCGCTGCCCGCGCTACCATGGGAACAGGCGGGCCGCCAGGTCCGCTGGCATCTGTGCGCTGACGAACGTCGGAAGACGCCCCGAGGAGCCCCCACCGGGCACCGGGTGCGTCCCGGTCCTCCCCGGTCCGCTGGCCGCGTCGGCGCTGGAACGCATCCCGCGACACCCGACCGCGGAGCGCCCGGGCGACGCCACCGTCGCCCCCGGCCGCTCCCCCAGCCGACCAGAGGCGAGAACCCTGACCTCCACCGAGAACACCCCCACCGAGAACACCCCCACCACCCCCGAGATCGACCACGCCGAGAGCGGCGCGCCCGCCCCCGAGCAGGTCGAGCAGGCCGTCGAGGCCCTGGGCGGCGCCCCGGTCGCCGAGACCGCCCCGCTGTTCAGCGACTTCGACGTCCACCCCGACGTCGTCGCGGCGCTGGCCGAGGCCGGCATCACCCGCACCTTCGCCATCCAGGAGCTGACGCTCCCCCTCGCGCTGGCCGGCAACGACCTCATCGGCCAGGCGCGCACCGGCACCGGCAAGACCCTCGGCTTCGGCGTCCCGCTGCTGCAGCGCGTCGTCCCCGCGGCCGAGGGCGGCGACGGCGTCCCGCAGGCGCTGGTCGTCGTCCCCACTCGCGAGCTGTGCGTGCAGGTCGCCCGCGACCTCGGCACCGCCGGCGCCAAGCGCGGCATCCGGGTGCAGGCCATCTACGGCGGCCGCGCCTTCGAGCCGCAGGTCGCGGCACTCCAGGCCGGCGTCGAGGTCGTCGTCGGCACCCCCGGCCGGCTGCTGGACCTCGCGCAGCAGGGCCACCTGATCCTGGGCAAGGTCCGCGTGCTCGTCCTCGACGAGGCCGACGAGATGCTCGACCTGGGCTTCCTGCCCGACATCGAGCGGATCCTCGCGATGGTCCCGGAGAAGCGGCAGACGATGCTGTTCTCCGCCACGATGCCCGGCCCGATCGTCACGCTGTCGCGGTCGTTCATGACCCAGCCGACCCACATCCGGGCGCACGGCAACGACGAGGGCTCGACCGTCCCGCAGACCACCCAGTTCGTCTACCGGGCGCACAACCTCGACAAGCCCGAGCTGCTGTCCCGCGTGCTGCAGGCCCGCGGCCGCGGTCTGGCGATGGTCTTCTGCCGCACCAAGCGCACCGCGCAGAAGGTCGCCGACGAGCTCGTCGACCGCGGGTTCGCCGCGGCCGCCGTGCACGGCGACCTCGGCCAGGGCGCCCGCGAGCAGGCGCTGCGCGCCTTCCGCAGCGGCAAGGTCGACGTCCTGGTGGCCACCGACGTCGCCGCCCGCGGCATCGACGTGACCGGCGTCAGCCACGTCGTGAACTACCAGTGCCCCGAGGACGAGAAGACCTACGTGCACCGGATCGGCCGCACCGGCCGCGCCGGCCGGGAGGGCGTCGCCGTCACGCTGGTCGACTGGGACGACATCCCGCGCTGGCAGCTGATCAACAAGGCGCTGGACCTGCCGTTCGCCGACCCGCCGGAGACCTACTCCACCTCGCCGTGGGTCTACACCGACCTCGACGTGCCCGAGGGCGCCAAGGGCCGGCTGCCGCGCGCGCAGCGCACCCGCGAGGGCCTCGACGCCGAGGTCCTCGAGGACCTCGGCGAGACCGGCAAGAAGACGAAGGGCGCCGGCCGCGGTCCCGCGCGCGAGGAGTCCCGGGAGGACGGCGAGCGGCCCGCCCGCTCGCGGTCGCGCTCGCGTCGCCGCACCCGCGGCGGCGAGTCCGCCGACGGCCCGGCTCCCGCGGAGGCCGGCACCGCGTCGGACGTCGCCCCGGCCGACGGCGCGCCGTCCGACGCCGCCGACGCCGGTGACGGCGCGCCCGCCGGCGATGGCACCCCGCGCCGCCGCCGTCGCCGCCGCGGTGGTTCCCGTCGCCGCTCCGGGGGCGCCGAGGCCGGGGGCGAGTCCTCCGGCGACTCCGGCGACGGCCCGGGCGGCGACTCCGAGTCCGCCGCCTGACGGCGCCCGCGTCCGCAGGTGGCGCTGCGTCCCCCGCCGCTGCGGGTCTGGATCTGGACGGCGGGCACGCTCGTGCTGGCGCTCGTCGCCGTCCTGCTCTATCGCGGCTCCAGCGTCGCGGCCACCGACAGCACCACCGCGCCGGCGTCCCCGCTCCCCGGGGGGACGCCGGCCGGGCAGGTCGCGCAGGCATGGTCGGCCGATGGCCAGGACCTGCCCGTGCAGCTGGTGCAGGAGGGCCGGGTCGTGGTGCCCCGCGAAAGCGGCCTCGTGGCCCACGACGCCGTCAGCGGTGAGGAGGCGTGGCACTACCGCCGCGACGACGCCGAGCTGTGCGGCGCCACCGCCGTCGACGGGCTCGTGGTGGCGGTGTTCCGCACCGCCGGCCGCTGCGACGAGGCACTCGCCCTCGACGCGGCCACCGGTGTCCGGCAGTGGACGCGCAACCTGAGCCTGCGCGGCGACGCGACGATCCAGGGCACCAGCCAGGCCGTGCTGGCCAGCAGCGCCACCGGCGTCGTGGTGATCGACCCGACCGGTGACAACGTCCGCTGGCGCACCGCCGCGGACGAGGGCTGCCGGCTCACCGACACCGCCGTCGGCAGCTCCGGGGTGGCGCTCCTGCAGCGGTGCCCGGGCTCCGACGCCGTCCGGCTGCGGCTGTTCGACTCCTTTACCGGCCAGGCGCGGTGGAGCCGCGACGTCGCCGTGCCCGACGGCGGGGAGGTGACGCTCGTCGGCGCCGACCGGCTGGTCACCGTCGCCGCCGGCGGCACGCTGCTGGCCTCCCGGCCCGACGACGGCTCCGAGGCGGCGGCGCTGCCCCTCCCCGAGGGCGATGGCGATGGCGATGGCGATGGCGATGGCGATGGCGGCCTCCTGCAGGGCGGCGCCGGCGACCTCGCGCTGCTGTGGGCCCGCGGCACGCTGTGGGCGGTCGACCCGGCCACCGGCGAGGTCCGCTGGGAGCGGCCCGCCCGGGGCCTGCCGGCCACCGCGGACGCGGCGAAGACCGCGGCCGGGGACGTCGCCGTCTGGGTGCCCGAGGAGGGCGGCTTCGTGCTCCGCGACCTCGCCACCGGCGAGGAGGCCGGACGGGCCGACGTCGACGGCGGCCTGGAGCCCGGCGGGCGCACCTCCGTGACCGGGGCGGCGCTGGTGTACCGGCTCGAGGACCGGGTGCTCGGCTACCGCTGAGGGGCCTCGGCGGCACGCCGCGCCGGGTCGGGGTTCACTGGGTGCATGGTCCTGCCCGGGAGCCCCGAGCCGTCCGCCACCCTCGCCGTCCCCACCGACGACCTGCGTCAGCTCGCCGACCACGACGCCACCCCGCGCACCCTGCCCGGCCGGGCGGGCCCGCTGGCCGCGCTGGACACCGGCGGCGACGGGCCGAGCGGGACCGTCCTGATGGTCGCGGGCTACACCGGCAGCAAGGAGGACTTCGCGCCGCTGCTCGCGCCGTTGGCCGCCGACGGCTACCGCGTCGTCGCGATCGACCAGCGCGGGCAGTTCGAGTCCCCCGGCCCCGACGACCCGGCCGCCTACACCGTCGCCGAGCTCGCCGCCGACCTCGTCGCGGTCGCCCACCTGCTCGCCGGTGAGACCGGCCTCCCGCACCTCGTGGGGCACAGCTTCGGCGGCCTGGTCGCCCGCGCCGCCGTGCTCGCCGACCCCGCCGCGTTCCGCTCGCTCACCCTCCTCGGCTCCGGCCCCGCCCGGCTCACCGGACCGCGGGTGGCGCTGCTGGAGCACCTCGGGCCGCTGCTCGACTCCGGCGGCGTGCCGCTGGTGCAGGCCACCCTCGAGCAGCTGGCGATGACTGACGAGCGCGCCCAGGCCGTGCCGGAGCCCACCCGCGCCTTCTACGCCCGCCGCTTCCTCGGCAACACCGCCGCCGGGCTGCGCGGCATGGCCGACGCGATGACCACCGAGCCCGACCGGGTGGCCGAGCTGGCCGCCACCGGCGTCCCGGTGCTCGTGGCCCACGGCGAGGCCGACGACGCGTGGTCCCCGGCCGAGCAGGCCGACATGGCCCGGCGGCTCGGCGCTCGCCACGAGGTGGTCCCGCACGCGATCCACTCCCCCGCCGTCGAGAACCCACCGCGCACGCTGCAGGCGCTCGAGGACTTCTGGACGTCGCTGTGAGCGGCGTGCGGCCGTCGGCGCGGGACTGGACGCCGGAGGAGGACCTGCTCGGCTTCTTCGGCCCGGACAGCGTCACCTGGCGGGTGCACGCCGATCCCGTCTACAGCGTCGGCGGGCTGCGCGCGCTGCTGCTGCAGGCGCTGCACCCGGTCGCCATGGACGGCGTCGCCCGCAACTCCGTCTTCCGCGAGTCGCCGTGGCAGCGGCTCACGCGCACCGCCGAGTACGTGGACACGCTGACCTTCGGCACCCGCCGGGAGGCGATCCGGGCGGTGCGCCGGGTGCGTGGCCTGCACCGCCGGCTCGGCGGCACGGAGGAGACGACCGGGCGCACCTACCGGGTCGACGACGCCGACCTGCTGCTGTGGGTGCACGCCTGCGAGGTCGACTCGCTGCTCGACGTCGCCCGCCGCGCCGGCGTCGTCTCCCCCGCGGAGGCCGACCGCTACGTGGCCGAGCAGGTCACCGCGGCGGCGCTCATCGGCGTCGACCCGGACGACGTCCCCGCGTCCGTCGCCGAGCTCGAGGCCTACTTCGCGCGGGTCCGCCCGCAGCTCGCGCTGACGCGCGCCGCCCGCGAGGCGTGGCGGTTCCTCGTCGTCCCCCCGATGCCGCGCTGGGTACAGCTCCTGACGCCGGCCCGCCCGGCCTGGGGGTCGCTGGCCTCGCTGGCGGTCGCCACCCTGCCGCCGTGGGCTCGCCGGCTGGCCTCGATGCCGGGCCTGGCGCTCACCGACACGGCGGCGACGGCGGCGCTGAAGGCGTTCCGCACCGGCCTGCTCGCGGTCCCGGAGCGGGCGCGGCGCTCACCGATCGTGCGCGCCGGCTTCGACCGCACCGCGGCGGCCGAGGCGGTCTGACCGACCGGGTCAGACGACCGCGTCGTCGTCGGCGGGCAGGCTGCTCCACGTCTCCCGCGCCGGGGTCGCCGCCTGGCCGGTCGGGCAGCTGGGCCGGAAGTCGCACCAGCCGCACTGCCGGCCCGGCGCGGTCGGGAACGCCTCGTCGGGGGACGCGCCGTCCTCCACCCGCTGGGTGGCGACGGCGATGTCGGCGGCGATGTCCTCGGCGCGGCGGACGTGGTTGGCCAGCGAGCGCTCCGTGTGCTCGAACGCCGCGACCGTGCCGCTGGGCAGGTGGTGCAGCTCCACCCGGCGGCAGGGCCGGCGCAGCGTCCGCTGGACGCCGAGCACGTACAGCGCCAGCGCCGGTGAGCCGCGCGCCTCGTCCTCGGTGCTGGGCACCCGGCCGGTCTTGTAGTCGACGACGACCAGCTCGTCGCCGCGCTGGTCGATGCGGTCGACCCGGCCCGACACCGCCAGCGCCGCCGTCGTCGCCGCGACCTGGCGCTCGGTGCCCACCGGCTCGTCGTCGGGGTCCAGGGTGGGCACGTAGTCGGTGAGCCAGCCGGCCGCGCGGGCCCGCCACGACGCCGACTGCTCGGCGTCGCGGAAGCCGGTGTCGGACCAGACGCCGTAGAGCAGCTGGCGGGCCGCGGCGGCGGTGCGGCGGTCGCGCGGCAGCTCCCACCACGAGCGCAGCGCCGCGTGCACCGCGGAGCCGACCGTGTTGTGCGCCCACGGCGGGCCCTTGGGCGGCGTGGGCCGGTCGACGTAGGCGAACCGGTAGCGGCGCGGGCAGTCGGCGAACGCGGCCAGCTTGCTCGGGGTGGCCGGGAACAGCCGCCGCGGCATGCCGGGCATCTCCAACTGCACGCCCCCACGCTAGCCGGGCGCGCCGACGATCAGCCGGAGAACACGGTGCTGCCGGTGCCGGCGGCCAGCAGCGCCTCGTACTGCCCCGGGTCGGTGCGGCAGGCGGCGATCGGCGTCGTCTTGTTCGTGCCGTGGTAGTCGCTGGACCCGGTGGTCAGCAGGCCCAGGTCGCGGGCCAGGCCGCGCAGGTGGTCGCGCTCGGCGGGGCTGTGGTCGGGATGGTCGACCTCCAGCCCGAGCAGCCCGGCGCCGGCCATCGCGGCGATCGCGGCGTCGTCGACCACCCGCCCGCGCTTGGTGGCCAGGCCGTGGGCGAAGACGGGCACCCCGCCGGCGGCGCGGACCAGCGCGATGCCCTCGAGGACGTCGGTGTCGGCCTTGGCGACGTAGTACGGGCTGCGGTGGCTCAGCAGGGTGGCGAACGCCTCGTCGACCGATCCGACGACGCCCGCCTCGACCAGCGCGCGGGCCACGTGCGGCCGGCCGACCACCCCGCCGCCGGAGGCCTGCACGATCCGGTCCCACACCACGGGGTACCCGGCGGTGGCGAGCGCGGTGACGATCCGCTCGCCGCGGCCGAGCCGCTCTGCGCGCAGCCGGCCGAGCTCGGCCGACAGCTCGGAGTGGTCGGGGTCGAACAGGTAGGCCAGCAGGTGGACGCTGACCGGCGGCTGGTCGGCGGGGAACCAGCGGCAGGACAGCTCCATGCCGGGGACGACGGTGAGCCCGGCCGGCCGGGCCGCGGCGGCGACGGCCCAGCCGGCGGTGGTGTCGTGGTCGGTGAGGGCGACGACGTCGAGGCCGGCGGCGCGGGCGGTGGCCAGCAGCTCGGCGGGGGTCTCGGTGCCGTCGGAGACCGACGAGTGGGTGTGCAGGTCGATCAGCATCGGCGTCCAGCCTCCCCCAGCGCGGCGGCCCGCGCCGGGAGCCTCACGCGCCGGGCGGGTCCTGGCGGGCGCCGGGGATGGGTTGGGTGTCGTGCCGCACGCGGGGTCGCTGCCGCTGCGGCACGGCCGGCTCCGGGTTGCCCTCGTCGTCGCCGCTGGACGCGCCGCCGTGGTCGCTGCCGAACAGCAGCCCGCTGACCTCGTGGTACAGCAGGTCGGCCCGCGGCAGGTAGGTGATCTGCGAGAGCGCCTGCTGCGAGCCGGCGGACTCGAAGCGGAAGGTGCCGTAACCGAGCACCTGGCCCAGCAGCGTCTCCTTCCACGTGAGGTCGGTGATCCGGCGCAGCGGCAGCAGGGTGACGGTGCGCGCGACGATCCCCGAGGTCAGCAGCACGCGGCGGCGGGTGACGATGAAGTGCCGCATCCACCACTCGCCGGCGCGCAGCGCGAACCAGCCCAGCGCGCCGACGGCGACCAGCAGGCCGACGCCGGCGGAGAACCGGTTGTCGGGGTCGAGGGTGAGCACCCAGACGCCGATCGCGAACGCCGGCAGCGCGCGGGCCGCCGGCGACAGCAGCACCGCCCAGTGCCGGCGGGTGGCGACGACCGCCTGCTCGCCGGGCAGCAGGTACTTGGCGGCGTCCTTGGCCCACCGCGGCGGGCGGCCGTCGGCGGGGCCGGACACGGCCCGGCTAGCCGAGCGAGGTGACGAAGTCGGCGATCGAGGACGCCGCGTCGCCGAGCGCCTCCCCGGCGCTCTTGACCATCTCGGCCGAGGACTCCGGCTGCTGGATCACGTAGAAGACGACGAAGGCGATGGCCAGCCAGACGAGCACCTTCTTCAGGTTCACCGCCACCTCCGGAGTGCGCGCGGACCGGCGGGCACGGTGCCCGCGCGGGTCGGCCCGGAGGCCTGCCCCATGGGTAACACGTGTCCCAGCCGGGGCGACGGCGGACACGCCGGTGCGGTCACTCCCCGGGCAGGAAGTGCTCGCTCGGCGGTCCCAGCGGCAGGTCGGGGTAGAGCCGGTCGCGCAGGTCGAGCAGGCGCAGCGGCTCGGCGACCAGCCAGCCCGCCGCCATCGGCCACATCACCAGCCACAGCCACACGCCGTAGGCCTCACCGACGAACGCGGCCCGGTCGTCGGAGGTGGGGACCGCCCACAGCGGCGCGTGCTGCCCGGCCGCCTCGACCGAGGCCACCGACGGGCCGGTGATGACGTCGCCGGGGTCGAGCCCGGGCAGGCCCGCGTAACCGCAGCCGACACCGGTGCCCGGCTCCTCGGCGACCAGCACCATCTCCGCGGGACCGCCGAGCGGCGCGGGGCCGGCGCAGCCGACGACGATCGCCCGCGCGCCGGGCTCCCCGCCCCACGCCAGGCCGGTGACCGACCAGCCCGCGGGCACGGGGTCGGGCACCCAGGCGGGGACGCGGGCGTCGGCGGTGACGGCGGCGATCGCGTCGTGGGCGATGACGGCGGTGTGGTGCAGCGGGGTGACGGCGCCGTGCAGGTGGCACCAGGCCTGCGCCGAGTCCCCCGGCCGGACGACGAGCGGCTCGCCGCAGCGGGGGCAGACCGGGGAGGCGCTCATCGGAGACACCGTCCTGTCACGCGCGGTTCCCGTCAAGCGGGGGCGGACGGTCCCGGTCCGTGTCGCCGTACCCTGCGCGGGTGCCGCCCGACTCCCCCGCCGCCGGCCCGCCGGTACAGGCCTGCGTGGGCGCGGTGGTGCTCGACGACGCCGGGCGGCTGCTGCTGGTGCGCCGCCGCAACGAGCCGGGCCGGGGCCTGTGGTCGGTGCCCGGCGGGCGGGTGGAGCCGGGTGAGTCGCTGGGCGCCGCGGTGGCCCGGGAGGTCCGCGAGGAGACCGGCCTGGCGGTGACCGTGGGCGCCGAGGTCGGGCGGGTGACCATCCCCGGCGACGGCGTCGTCTACGAGGTCGCGGACTTCGCCTGCACGCTCGCCGGCCCGGCCGACCCGGTGCCGGGCGACGACGCGGACGCCGTCGTGTTCGCCGACGCGGCCGAGCTCGACCGGCTGGCCTGCACGCCGCGGCTGCTGGAGACGCTGCGCGGCTGGGGCGCGCTGCCCGGCTGAGCGGGCGGCGCGCCCCGGCGCGTCGGCTGCAGGGTCCCGGCTGGGCCTGAACCGCGGGGCCCAGCTCCGGGACCTCAGCCGCGGGACCTCAGCTGCGGGGCCTCAGCTGCGGGGCCTCGGCTCCGGGCGCCCGGGCTGCTCGCCGCCGCGGGCCTCGCCGTAGGAGCGCTTGGGCACCATGACCTTGCGGCGGAAGACGCACACGACCGTGCCGTCCTGCTTGTAGCCGATCGTCTCGACGTACACGACGCCGCGGTCGTCCTTCGACCTCGACTCGGTCTTGTCGAGCACCGTCGTCTCGCCGTAGATCGTGTCGCCGTGGAAGGTCGGCGCGACGTGCCGCAGCGACTCGATCTCCAGGTTGGCGATGGCCTTGCCCGAGACGTCGGGGACGCTCATGCCGAGCAGCAGCGAGTAGACGTAGTTGCCGACCACCACGTTCTTGCCGAAGTCGGTGGTCTCCGCCGCGTAGTGGGTGTCCAGGTGCAGCGGGTGGTGGTTCATCGTGATGAGGCAGAACAGGTGGTCGTCGTACTCGGTGACGGTCTTCCCGGGCCAGTGCTTGTAGACCGCGCCGACCTCGAACTCCTCGTAGTACCGACCGAACTGCACGTGTGCTCTCCCGACGTCGTCGTGCGGTGAGAGGGCGCGGCGCACGCGCACGGACGGGCCCCGTGGGACGGGTGGGGCCAGTTGCCCACCACGCGGCGCCGGTGACCCATCTGGACGGCCGCCGATCCTACGATGCCCGGGTGGTCCGCCCGCTCCGCACCGGCGACCCCGCGGAGGGCGACGTCATCAGCCTGTCCCCCGCCGGTCGCCGCGCCCGCCTGGCCGCCGCGCTGGTGGTCCTCGCGCTGCTCCTGGCCGGCACGGTCTGGGGCACCGACGCCCACTTCCCGTTCGGCCCGTTCAAGATGTACTCGACCCGCGCGTCCAACGACGCCCCGGTGGTCTCCACGCGTGTCGTCGGCCTGACCGGTGACGGGCGCGAGGTGCGGCTGTCCGGCGGCGAGGTGGGCCTGCGCCGCGCCGAGTTCGAGGGCCAGCTGCCGCGCCTGGTCGACGACCCGGCGCTGCTGGTCCTGCTCGCCGACACCTACGCCGAGCACCACCCCGGCGGTCCGGAGCTGGTCGAGGTGCAGGTGGTCCAGCGCCACTTCGAGCTCGTCGACGGCGAGGTCACCGGCGCGTGGACCGACGAGGTGCTCGTCGAGCAGGAGCTGGAGGTCGGCCCGTGAGCGCCACCCTGCCCGCCGAGGCGCCCGCGGGTCCGCGCCGGCGCACCCCGCTGCGCGGCTTCTGGACGCAGCCGGTGCCGCTGGCCCGAATCGCGGTGTTCCGCACCATCGCCTACCTGTTCGTGCCGGTCGACGTCTTCCTCACCACCGCCTGGGTGAGCGCGCACGCCGACGTCCCGACCGCCTACTACCAGCCGCTGGTCATCGGCCGGCTGCTGGACCTGCCCACCCCGACCTCGACCGTCGTGCACGTCGTGCAGTGGGCCCTGGTGGCCTGCGCGCTGGCGGCAGCGACCGGTCGCGCACCCCGCCTGCTCGGTACCGCGGTGTTCGTCCTCTACCTCGAGTGGATGGTCATCGCGATGAGCTACGGCAAGGTCGACCACGACCGCATCGCCTACCTCGTCGCGCTCGCGGTGCTGCCCACGATCGGCGTCGCCCGCTGGCGGGACCGCCGCTCGTCGGAGGCCGCCGGCTGGGCGATGGCCGCGGTGATGGTGACCGTGATGCTCACCTACTTCCTGGCCGCCTGGGCGAAGATGCGCTTCGGCGGCTGGGACTGGGCGACCGGCTCGACGATCACCCGCGCGGTCATCCGCCGCGGCACCGTCCTGTCGGAGTGGACGCTCGACGTCCCCGGCCTGCTCACCGCCGTCCAGTGGTCGATGCTCGTGCTCGAGTTCGCCGCGCCGCTGATGCTGCTCGTGCGGTCCGACCGGGCGCGCACCGCGCTGGTGCTCTTCCTGCTCGGCTTCCACCTCATGGTGTTCGGCGGCCTGCGGATCATCTTCCTGCCGCACTGCGTCGCGATCCTGTCGATCCTGCCGTGGGAGCGGTTCCCCGACGCCGTCGCCGCCGTGCGCGGGCGGCTGGGGCGGGGACGGGCACCGGCCGCCCCCGCCGCCGTGCCACCGGGCTGAGCCGGCTCAGACCAGCGCCCCGATCCGGGCCGCGACGTCGGCCTCGTGCTGCTGGTAGGACGCCGCCACCGCGGTGAGCAGCCCGCCCATGCCGGTGAGCGCGTCGCTGACCGACTGCGCCGAGGCCCGCCACTGCTCGTAGAGCGCGCTGAACTGCACGGCCGCCTGGCTGTCGGTCCACCCGTCGAGCACCGAGCCCGTGACGCTGCTGGACAGGGTGGCGTGCCGGGCGGCGGTGTCGGCCGCCTCCGCCTGGCACTGCCCGGCCAGCGACTGCAGCGTGGCGATGTCGACCCTCATGACCCCTCCGTTCCGTCCCGGGCACCTCCCGGGACCTGGGGGCGGACGCTAGGCCGGGACCGCGACGGCGCCCGCTCCCCCGTCCACAGCCCGCCTCCCGTCCACAGTCCGCGCCGGCGGCCTCCGCCCGGGCGCGTGGGACCGCACGGTCGCCGGGTGCCCGCTCCCCCGCCGGACGTCCCCCCGCGCTGCTGGACCGTGGTCGGCCCCGAGGGCGCCGTCGACGTCGAGGTCTCCGCCGCCGACGACGATCCGCTCGGCGCCGTGCTGCCCGTGCTCACCGCGGCGCTCGGCGTCCCGGCGGCGGGCGTGTGGTCCGGGTCGACCCGGCTCGGCGACGACCTGCCGCTGACCTCGCCGCTGCTCGCCCATGGCGCCGTCCTGGGCCTCGGGCGGCCGACGCCCCGCGACGAGCGGCCGCCGAGCCCGCTGGAGCTGCACGTGGTGGGCGGCCCGGCGGCCGGGACGACCGTCGGCCTGGCCTCCGGGAGGCACGTGGTCGGCCGCGGCGCCGGCGCCACGCTGCCGCTCCCCGACCCGGGGGTGTCCCGGCGGCACGTGCGGCTCGACGTCGGCGCCGGCGGCACCACCGTGACCGACCTCGGCTCGACCAACGGCACCCGGCTCGACGACCGCGACCTCACCGGCCCGGCGGCCTGGCCCGACGGGGCGCCGCTGCGCGTGGGCGCCACCACGCTGGCGGTCACCGGTCCGCGGGACGCCCCGGCAGCCACGCGTCCGGCCCCGGGCGGGCGGGTGCTCCTGCAGCCGGGCGTGGCGCCGTCCGCCGGGCGTCCCGAGACCGAGGTGGTGCTGCCCGGCCCGCCGGAGGACGCCCCGCGCCGGAGGCTGGCCTGGGTGGCAGTGCTGCTGCCCGCCGTCGCCGGCGCGTTCCTGGCCTGGGCGCTGGCGACCCCGACGTTCCTCTTCTTTGCGCTGCTCTCGCCGCTGGTCGCGGTGGGCACCTGGGTCTCCGACCGGTGGACCGGCCGGCGGTCGGTGCGCCGGGCGGCCGCCGCGCACGCCGAGGAGGTGGCGGCGGCGCGGGCCCGGCTGGCCGGGGCCGTCCGGGCCGACGTCCGGGCCGCCGCCCGGGCGCTGCCCGACCTCGCCGCCCTGGCCGGCGCGGCCCGCCGTCGCACTGCGCTGCTGTGGTCGCGTGGCGCCGACGACCTGGTCGTCCGGCTGGGCCTGGGCCCCGGACCGACCCGGGTGGTCCGGGTCGAGGAGGGACGGCGGCACGCGGAGACCGCCGGTGACCTGCCCGTCGACCTGGACCTGCTGCGCGCCGGCGGCCTGGGGGTCACCGGCCCGCGGGCGGCCGCCCTCGGTGTCGCGGCGGGCGTGCTCGCGCAGGTGGCGGCGCTGCACCCGCCCGGCGACGTCGACGTCGCGCTGCTCGCGGCGCCCGACCGTGCCCGCGACTGGGCGTGGGCGCGGTGGCTGCCGCACCTGGCGCCCGGCGCGGTACACGCGCGGGCGGGCACGGCGGCCGGGTGGCTGGCGGCGCTGGTGGTCCGGCCGGGCGGGCGGCTGCTGCTCGTCGTCGACCGCCCGGTGGACGACGAGGAGCGCGACGCCCTCCGCCGCTGCCGCGCGGCCGGGGCGCTGCTCCTGTCGGTCGCCGGGCGCATCGGCGAGCTGCCCGTGTCCGGCGGCGCCGCGGTGCAGGTCGGGGGCGAGACCGGCGACACCGGCCTCCTCGACCGCGGGGACGGGTCCGCCCGGGCCGACTTCACCGCCGACCGCCTGCCCCGGCCGGTCGCCGCCCGGCTCGCCCGCGACCTGGCCGCGCTCGACGCGGGCCGCGCGGCCCCTCCCCTGCCGCGCACGGTCCGGCTGCTCGACCTCGTCGGGCCGGACGACGGCGGCCCGGTGGCGGTCGCCTGGTCGCGCGCGCGGGACTCGCTGCGCGTCCCGCTGGGGCGCACGGCCGAGGGGACCGCCGTGGTCGACCTCTGCCGCGACGGGCCGCACGCGCTGGTCGCCGGCACGACCGGGTCGGGGAAGTCCGAGCTGCTGCAGACGCTGGTCGCCGGGCTCGCCCTCGCCTCCCCGCCCGACCGGTGCTCCTTCCTGCTCGTCGACTACAAGGGCGGTGCCGCCTTCGCCGAGGCCGCGTCGCTGCCGCACACCGTGGGCCTGGTGACCGACCTCGATGCCGCAGCCACCGCCCGGGCGCTGCGCTCGCTCACCGCGGAGCTCACCCGCCGGGAGGCGCTGCTCGCGGCGGCCGGCGTCGCCGACCTGGCCGCCCTGCCCGACGACGTGGCGCTGGCCCGCCTGGTGATCGTCGTCGACGAGTTCGCGGGCCTGGCCGAGGAGCTGCCGGAGTTCGTCAGCGGGCTGGTCGGGATCGCGCAGCGCGGCCGGTCGCTGGGCGTGCACCTGGTGCTGGCCACCCAGCGGCCCGGCGGCGTGGTGTCCCCCGAGATCCGGGCCAACTGCTCGCTGCGGCTGTGCCTGCGCACCACCGACGAGGCCGACTCCCGTGACGTCCTGGGCGGCCCCGAGGCGGCGCGCGTCCCGGCCGACCGGCCCGGCGGCGGGCTCCTGCGCGTCGGGTCGACGCGTCCGGTCGCCTTCCAGGCCGCCCGGGTGGCGAGCACCCCTCCGCCGCGGGCCACCGGTCCCGCCGTGCGCCGCCGGCCGTGGCCGCCCGGGCCCGCCTCCGACGGCGGGCCGGGGACGCCGCGGGGCGTGACGGACCTGGCCCGCATCGCGGAGGCCGTGACGCGGGCGGCCGGGTCGGCCGGCGGGGCACCGCCGCACCGCCCCTGGCAGCCGGCCCTGCCCGACCGGCTGCCCGCCGCCGACCTCCCGGCCCCGGCCGGCCCGGGCACCCGCCTGCCGGTGGGCCTCGTCGACCGCCCCGACCGGCAGGCCCGCGAGGTGCTCGCACTGGACCTGACCGGCGGCGGGGGCTGGCTGGCCGTCGGCGGGCCCCGCAGCGGCCGCACCACCCTCCTGCGGACGGTGCTCGCCGAGGCGGTCACCCGGCTCACACCGGACCGGCTGCACGTGCACGTCCTCGACCACGGCGGCGGCGCGCTGGCCGCCGAGGCGGCCCGGCTGCCGCACACCGGCACCGTCGTCGGCGCGGGCGACGCCCTGCGCACCGTCCGGCTGCTGGCCCGGCTCACGGAGTCGGTCGCGGCCCGCCGCGCGTCCCCGGAACACGGCGGTCCCCCCGTGCTGCTGCTCGTCGACGGCGTCGAGTCGCTGATGGCGCAGCTCGACGAGGCCCTGCCGGGACAGGGGTCGGCCGAACTGCTGCGGCTGCTGCGCGACGGCGCCGCGGCGGGCCTGACCGGCGTCCTCACCGCCGACCGGGCGGTCCCCGGCGGGCGGCTGGCCGCGGTCGCCGGCACCCGGCTGGTGCTCCCGCTGCCCGACCGTGCCGACTACGCCGTCGCCGGCGTGCCGGTGCGTGCCGTCCCCGCCACCCGGCCGCCGGGCCGGGCGCTGCTCGGCGAGGACGCGCTCGAGTGCCAGCTGGCCCTCCCGCGACCGCTGCCCGCGCCGCTGCCCGCGCCGTTCGCCGGGCCGGCCGCGTCCACGGCCCTGCGCATCCCCGAGCTGCCGCCGGCGCCGGTGCTGCCGCCCGGCGGCGGCGCCGGCGACGACCCGCTGGCCGCGGTGCCGCTCGGACCGGGTGGCGACGAGGGGACCGTGCTGCACGCCGACCTGCGCCGCGGCGGCGGGCTGCTCGTCGTCGGGCCGCCGCGCAGCGGCCGCACCGGCGCACTCGCGGCGGTCGCCGGCACGCTCGCGGGCTCCGGCGTCCCGGTGGCGCAGCTCGTCCGCGGCCGGCAGCCCGTCGTCGCGCCGGGCGCGCTGGCCCTCGCCGCCGACGACGTCGCCGGCTGGCACGCCTGGCTGCGCGCCCTCGACGGCGGCCCCGGGGTCCTCCTGGTCGACGACGCCGGCCCGCTCGCCGACGCGCCGGTCCTCAGCGCCACCAGCGGGCCCTCGGGGCGGGACGTCGTGACGCTCGCCGCCGGCACCGCCGGTGAGTTGTCCGGCGCCTTCCGCGGCCCGGTCGCCGACCTGCGCCGCAGCCGCAGCGGGCTGCTGCTGTGCCCGGGTCCCGGCGACGCCGAGCTGCTCGGCATCCGGCTGCCGCGCACTCCCGTGCCGGTGCGCCCGGGATCGGGCTGGCTGGTGACCGCCGGCGTCGCGCAGCGGGTCCAGGTCGCCCGGCACGCCGCCGGCGGCGGGCCGTGACCGGCGGGTCAGAGCAGGTCGAGCGCCGGCCCGATCTCCTGCGTCGCGTACCAGGCCAGCTCGTGCCCCTCGGCCTGGTCGACGACGAACTGCGCCTCGTCGCTGCCGAGGTCGGCCTCCAGGACGACGCCGACCGCGGCCCGGACGTCGTCCTCCGCGTCGGCCCCGTCGACGTGCGCGCTGGCCACGTCCGCGAGCGCGACGTCCCCGGTCACCCGCACCGCGCCGGGGTCGGTGTCGGCGTCGTCGACCTCGGTGACAGTCGTGTCGGGTACGTCGGCGGCCAGCACCACCCGGCGCCGGGCGGCTCCCGGGTCGACGTCGATCAGCCGCAGGCTCGCCCGGGCGCCCGCCAGCAGCGCCGCGTACTCGAGCTCCTCGACGTCGGCCGCGGCGTCGCTGAGCGCGTAGTACCCGCGCAGCCGGGCGGTGACGGCGAAGGCCGTGTGCGGTCCGGCGAGGCGGCCCTCGTCCACCAGGCGCCGCAGCACCGTGGTCGTCGCCGGCAGGTAGATCCGCACCCGGCCGCTCCTCTCCTGTCGGGGACCGCGACGGTATCCCGCGCCCCAGCGCAGGCCGCGGCCAGCGGGTCAGCGCACGGACTCGGCGAGCGCCGCGACCTCCTGCTCGACGAGGTCGGCGAGCACGTCGACGTCGCCGACGCCGTCGCGGTCGGCGTTGAGGCCCACGTACACGGAGCCGTCGTAGCTGGTCATCCCGACCGACAGCGCCTGGCCGCCCACCAGCGGCACGACCGGGAAGACCTCCAGCATCCGGCTGCCCGCGGCGTAGAGGGGCTGCTGCGGGCCGGGGACGTTGGTGACGACGAGGTTGAACATCCGCCGCGACAGGCCCCGCGCCGCGCGGGCGCCCAGCGCGTGCAGCGTCGGCGGCGCGAAGCCGGTCAGGGCGATGAGCGCGTCGGCGCGCACCGAGCGGCCCGAGTCGGTGACGCCGCGCATGGCGTAGCTCAGCCGGGCCAGCCGCACCCACGGGTTGGGCTCCCCGACGGGCAGGTCGACCAGGTAGGCCGCGACGCTGCCCCCGGGCGCCCGCTGTTCCTCGCCCTGCACCGACACCGGCACCAGCGCGCGCACCGCCGTCGAGCCGAGGACGGGCTCCCCGCGCGAGAGCAGCCAGTCGCGCAGCGCGCCGGTCAGCACGGTGAGCAGGACGTCGTTGACCGTGCCGCCGTGCGCCTTCCGGATGGCCTTGAGGTCCTCGAGGTCGGCGCGCGCCACCGCGACCCGGCGCTGGGTGCCCAGCGTCCGGCCGAGCGGGCCGTGCGGGGCCGCGAGGATCGCCGAGCGTGCGGCGCGGGCGAGCCCCTCGGCCACCCCGGCGACGCGGGCGGCGGTCGAGCGCAGGTCCCCGACGGCCGCGCGCGCGTTCTCCAGCACCGCCGTCGGCCGCTGCACGGACTCCACGAGCGCGTCGCGGACCAGACCGACTCGGCCCGGCAGCCGCCGCGGCACCCAGGAGTCCGCGGCCGGCGGGGACGCCTCGGGGGTGGTGTCGAGCAGGACCTGCGCGATGTCCACCGCACCCAGCCCGTCGACCAGCGCCGGGTGGGTCTTGGTGACCACCGCGACCCGGCCCTCCTCGAGCCCCTCGACGAGGTAGACCTCCCACAGCGGCCGGTCGCGGTCCAGCGGCCGCGAGGTCACCCGGGAGACGAGGTCCAGCAGCTGCGCCCGGGTGCCGGGACGGGGCACCGCCGAGCGCCGCACGTGGTAGGCCACGTCGAAGTCCGGGTCGTCGGCCCAGACCGGGTTGGCCAGGCGCCCGGGCACCGGCACGATCCGCTGCCGGTAGCGCGGCACCAGCGGCAGCCGCGCCTCCAGCAGCTCCGCGAGCGCGTCGAGGCCGCCCTGGACCGGCTCGAGCACCAGGACGCCCGCGACGTGCATCGGCGCCCCGGCGTCCTCCAGGTACAGGAACGACGCGTCCAGGGTCGTCAGCCGCTCGGCCATCGTCCTCCTCCGGATCGGTGCCCCACGCTACGGGGCCGGGCGGCGGCGCCCCAGTCCGCGCGGCGGTCCCCGTCCCGGCCGGGGGTGCGGGTCACCCGGCGCGCCGGCGGCGCCACCCGCGGCGTCCCGGTGCCGGCTCGGGCACCCGGGCCAGCACGGCGGCCAGCCCTCGCAGGCCCGCCCGCAGCGGCGAGCCCGGCGCCACCTCGGCGAGCGTCCGGCCCGAGGCGAGCGCCGCGTCGGTGGCACCGCGGTCGGCCGGGAGGAAGGCGCGCACCGGCCGGCCGGCGAAGCGCTCGAGCGCCTCCCCGATCTCCCGGCGGGCGTCCCCGGGCACCGGCCCGCGGCGCACCTGGTTGACCACCACCACCGGCTCCACCTCGGGCAGCAGGTCACGCAGCTGGCCCAGGGCGCGGATGGTGCGCTGCAGGCCGACCGGGTCCGCGCCGCTCACGCACAGCACCTCGTCGGCACTCTCGAGCACCGTCACGGTGGCGCCGTTGCGCCGTGGTGCGGCGGTGTCGAAGGACAGCTCCTCGTCCTCCTCGAGGTTGAAGGCGCAGTCGACGACGGTCAGGTCCGCCACCCGGCGGGCCTCGTCCAGCACGGCGCCGACCGCGCGGGGCCGCAGCTCGGGCCAGCGGTCGGCCCGCGCGAGCCCGGTGAGCACCGACAGCTGCGGCCGCACCGACCAGGCGAGCCGGAGCAGCGCCGCCTCGTCGAGCGTGCCGGCGGCCGCCTGCCGCGCGGCTCCGGCCAGCCCGGGTGACTCGTCGAGCAGCCCGAGCACCTGCGCGACGACGCCCCCGTAGACGTCGGCGTCGACCAGCAGCGTCGGCACGCCGAGCCGGGCCGCCTCGTCGGCGAGGCCGACCGCGACCGTGGTCCGCCCGGGCGCCCCGGTCGGTCCCCACACCGCGACGACCCGGCCGCGGGCGGGCCGCCGGTCGGCCGGTCCGGGCCCGTCCCCGCCGGCTCCTGGGAGCGCCGCACGCGGGTCGGCAACGTCGTGCCCGCCCGCCGGACCGCCGGTGACGGCCTCGCGCAGGGCCCGCACCACCTCCTCCGGAGCGGCGTCCGCGGGCAGCACGGTCGTGACGCCGAGTGCGCGCAGCCGGTCGCCGGCCCGCTCGTCGCCGGGGTCGACGAGACCGACGACGGCCACCCCTCCGGCCTTCAGCCGGGCGACGGCGTCGACGTCGAGCCGGTGCAGGTCCGCCGACAGCAGCGCCGCCTGCGCGGTGCCTGTCGCCGCCGTGGCCAGCAGGTCGGAGGCGTCGACGCAGCGGCGGACCACCGTGACGCCGTGGTCGGCGCGGTCGAGCGCGCCCACCAGCGCGGCCTCCCAGGGGGCGCCGGTGACCGCGGTGACGACCTGCAGCGCCATCAGAGGGTGGGCCCGGCGGGAGCGCCCGGGCCGGCGACCGGCGCCGGGGCGGGCTGGACCGCGGGAGGCGCGGCCGCCGTCGACGGCGCGGCGGGCGCCGGCAGCGGACCGCCCGCGGCGGGCGCGCCGGTCGTCGGGGTGCTGGTCGAGGAGGCGCCCGTCGTCGGGGCGCCCGTCGTCGGGGCGCCCGTCGTCGGGGCGCCCGGGGACGGGGAGGCCGACGGCCGAGCCGCGGAGGGAGCACCGTCCACCGGGCCGTCCACCGAGCCGTGCACCACGACGACCAGCGGCCGCCCGCCGATCGACCCGAGCACCGCGGCCGCGTCCGCGGTCGGGACGCCGACGACCACCTGCACCGTCGTCGTCGCCGTCGACAGCACGCCCTCGGCGCGCCCGCTGACCGCCTGCACCGTCGCTCCCTCGACCACGGGGACGACGCCCTCGCCGGTCGTGGTGCCGGCGGGGTCGGTCACGCCGTAGACGTCGACGACCTGTCCGCGGGTCAGGCCCGGCGGGACGTAGCCGGCCTGCACCGGGAGGGCCACCTGGACCAGGTCGGCCGGCTCCTCCAGGGCGGCGCGCGGCAGCAGCTCCCCGGCCCGCACCGCCCGGGCGAGCGTGCGGCCGGCGGGGTCGGTGCCGCTGGACAGGTAGGCGCCGGCGGCGTCGCCGAGCCGGACCTGCACGGCGACGAGGTCGGCGGCCTGGATCTCGGTGCCCGCGGCGAGGTCGGCGGCCACGGACCAGACGGGCACGGTCGCGTCGGCGGCACCGACCACCCGCGCGCCGAGCAGCACCGACCCCAGCACGAGCAGGACCCCGAGGACCAGCCGCAGGTCCAGCCACCGCGGCGGGCGGACGCGGCGCGGCACCGGGCCCGCCGCCGTCCCCGTGGCCGGCGTGGCCGTCGGCGGCACCGTGCGCGTGGCAGCGCTCACCGGGCGCTCCTCTCAGTCCCCGGAGCCGTGTGCGGCTCCCCCGCACCGGCGGGCGTGACGACCGGCGTCCCGCGCGGTCGGACGCAGATGATGCGATACGGGTGCGGATGGACGCACGGGTTGTCCACACGTTCGGGTGTGGACGGGATGCACGCGGACGGTCGCGGTGCTGACAGACTGGCGGCGACCGGACGGAGAGCCATGCCCACACCGCGATTCCTGACCCTCGACGACGTCGCCGAGGTCCTCAACGTCTCCTGGTCGCAGGCCTACGCGCTGGTGCGGCGCCGGGAGCTGATCGCCATCCAGATCGGCGGCCGTGGCCAGTGGCGGGTCGAGGTCGACGAGCTCGAGCGGTTCATCCAGCGGAAGTACGCCGAGGCGCGCGCCGGTGCGGTCCCCGCCGCCGAGGAGCTCGCGTCCGCCGACGCCCCCCCGGCGGGCGGGGACGCCGAGGCCGAGACACCGGCAGAGGCCGGCCCCGTCCGCGGACGGCGCACCCGCCGCTGACCTCAGGCGGCGCCCGGGGTCAGCGTCCGCACCACGGCCACCGCCGCCAGCACCACCGCGCGCACCGAGCGCACGGCCCCGGCCCGCCGGAAGTCCTCCGGCGCGTGCTCGGCCAGCTCGACGAAGTCCGCGCCCACCCGGTCCACCGTGCCCGTGAGCACCGCGCCGTCGTCCAGGACGACGGCCACGGCGGCGCGGTCGCGCGCCAGCCCGCGGAGCGCCCGCCGCAGGTCCAGGGCCGCGCGCACCGGCGACGCCGGCTCCGCGGCCGCCGTCGACCGCACCAGTCCCGACACCGCCAGCACCGCCGGCAGGGCCACCAGCACCTCCCGCCCGGCCTCGTCGGTCAGCAGCGCCCAGTCCGGCCCCACCTCCTCGAGCCGGCCCGCGACCTCGCCCGCCCCGCGGCAGCGGAGCGACACCCGCGCGCCCACCGCGCCGCCGAGCCGCCCGGTCAGCCGGACGGCCGCCGTCTCGGCCCGCGACCGGGACGGCAGCTCGGCGCGCTCCTCCGCGGCGGCGGCCTCCTCGAACTCCGCCTGCAGGTCGGTGAACAGCTGCTGCCAGCGCATGACCGGAGCGTAGATCCACAGCATTCGTTGCGTTTGCGTGCGTTTGTCTGGTCTAGTACGCCGACGCGTGCAGAGGAGGAGACATGTCGATGCGTCGGCTCGTCGTCACGACGGCGGCGATGGCGGCGGTAGCGGCCGTGCTGGCCGTGCTCACCCCGGACCCGTCCTGGCTCTCGGCCGGGAGCCTCCAGCGCGCCGTCGACACGGCCGGCCCGGAGGCCGTGCTGCTGTCCGCGGTCGCGGCCGCCGCGTGGCTGGCGTGGGCGTGGGGCGCGCTCGGGCTGGTGCTCACCGCCCTCTCCGCGCTCCCCGGCCTCGCCGGTGCGGCCGCCGCACACGTCCTGCGCGGAGTCCTGCCCGCCGCCGGCCGGCGGGCCGCCGCGCTCGCGCTCGGCGTCGGTCTCGCCGCGACGCCGGTGCTCACCGGCTGCACCGGCTCGGCCGCCGTCGTCCCGGCCGCCGCCACCGCCTCGGCCGGAACGCCCGCCGCCACCACACCGGCCGCCGTGCCGGACTGGCCCACCGCGCCGGCGGCCACCCCCACCGGCACTCCGACGACGCCGGTCCCCGACTGGCCCCTCCCCGCACCGGGCGACCACGTCGTCCTGCGCGGCGAGTGCCTGTGGTCGATCGCCGAGGCCGACCTCCGCGAGCGGACCGGGCGCGAGCCGGCCGACGCCGAGGTGGCCGAGGCGGTCGGCCGGTGGTGGTCGGTCAACGCCGACGTCATCGGCACCGACCCCGACCTCCTGCTGCCCGGCCAGGTGCTGCGCCCACCCGCCTGAACCACCCGCCTGAACCACCCGCCCGTCCCGCCTGCCCGCACCGCCTGCCCGCACCACCTGCCCGCACCACCTGCCCCCACCACCTGCACCGCCCCGTCCCGGCCGCTCCCCCGGCCCACCCCTCCGACCTGCCCCCGGGAGCCCCCGTGACCGCCGCCTCCCCCGCCGGCCCGCAGCCGGCCGTCGCCGCCCCGCACCTCACGCTCGTCCCGGCCCTGCACCCGCCGCTGCGCGGGCCCGCCGCCGTGCTGGTCGACCCGACCACCCCGCCGCCACGGCCGCCGCACCGCCCGGGTCCGCGCCCGGCCGCGGACGGCGGACCCGCGCGCCGGCCCGACCTGCTCGGTCCCGCGTGGTCGGTGCGCGCCGGGCTGCCCGACCCGCGCGCGGCAGGGCGGTTGCTGTTCACCACCGTGCTCGAGGCGCTCGCCGGCCGCCGCCCGATGGGGCAGGTCCAGCGGCTGACCGCGCCGGGCGTGCACGCCGCCCTGCTGGCCGGGCGTCGGCCGGCGTGGTGCAGCCACGGCGCCGGACCGCTCCTGCTCGGGCCGGTGTCGGTCTGCGAGCCGGTCGACGGCGTCGCGGAGGTCAGCGCCGTGGCGCGCCGGGCCGGCCGGGCGCACGCCGTCGCCGCCCGGCTCGAGGAGAACCACGGCCTGTGGCGCTGCACCGCGCTGTCGATCGGCTGACGACCGGCCGGGGGCGTCCGTCCGGGGCGCCAGGTCAGGCCGGCAGGTCAGGCCGTCCGATCGCGGCGTCCGGTCGGGACGCCCCGGCGGGACGCCCCGGCGGGACGTCCGGGCGGGCCCCCTGCTGGACCCACCCGGACGGCGTCTCGCCGCCCGACCCGGGCTGGACCCGACGCGGTCCCACGATGCAGCGGCGCCACGCGACGGCCAAGGGGTCCCTGGTCGAGGCTTCGCCCACGGGCCCGCACGTGCGTAATCTGTCCGGCGGGACCAGCAGGCCGCCGGTCCCCCTCCGCACCCCGGGACGCGGCATGCCGGCACCTGAGACAGCGACCGTCCAGCGGTCGTCGTTCACCTCCGCCGACGAGGCCGAGGTCACCGACTTCATCCGGCAGACGTAAGCCGACAACACGGCGAGGTTCGCCCCCATCCGGAACGGCGCGCGCTTCTCGGCACTGGTCCACGACACGCCGTTCGTCCGCGCGGACCGGGTGCGCACGTCCATCGACTGCAGCGGCCACTCCGCCGACGGCTTCGCCGACCACGTGTTCTTCGTCGTGCACGCCGGCAGCGTGCAGGTGGACAGCCGTCACGCCGGCACGGTGGCGACCGCCGGGGACGTCTCCCTCTACCCGCTCGCGGTGCCGGTCGACTTCGTGATGAACGGCTTCGACGTGACCACCCTGCGGCTGCCGGCCGAGCGCGTCGGCCGGGTCGCCGAGGACACGACGGGGACGTCCGCCGCCGACGTGCGGTTCACCGGCATCACGCCGGTCTCGCCGTCGATGCACCGCTACTGGCGGTCCCTGGTCGGTCTGGTCAGCGGCGCACTGATGGACCCGCTGTCCCCGCTCGGCTCCCCGCTGCTCGCGGAGGAGATGGCCCGCACCGTGGCCACCGCCGCGCTGCACGTCTTCCCGAACACGGCGCTCGGCCGGGAGCACGTGCCCGGCCCGGGCGCCGTCGCGCCGGCCACGGTCCGCCGCGCCGTGGCGCACATGGACGCCTGCGCACACCTGCCGCTGCAGCTCGGCGACATCGCCGCGGCGGCCGGCACCAGCGCGCGGGCCCTGCAGTACGGGTTCCGCCGGTACCTCGGCACGACCCCGCTCGGGTACCTCCGCCGCGTCCGGCTCGAGCACGCACGCCGCGAGCTGCAGCGCGCCGACCCGACCCGCGGAGACACGGTCGCGGCCGTCGCCGCCCGCTGGGGCTTCGCCAACCCCGGCCGCTTCGCCGCCGCCTATCGCGCCGCCTACGGCGTCTCCCCGGGACAGACCCTGCGGGACTGACCCTCCGCAGCCGGAGCGGTGCCCCCGTCCCGGCCGGCCCCCGTCGGACGGGGGGACCAGCAGGTCCTGCCTCGCGCCGGCCGGAGCGCCGACGGTGGGGACACGGCGCGGACAGCGCCGACCCCACGAGCACAGGAGCCTGAGATGGCCCGCACCATCGACATCCCCGTCCCCGACCTGTCGGGCAAGCGGGTGGTCCTCACCGGAGGCAGCGACGGCATCGGCCTGGTCCTGGCCCGCCGCCTGGCGCAGGCCGGTGCGGACCTGGTCCTGCCGGTCCGCAACCGAGGCAAGGGCGAGGCGGCGACGGCGGAGATCCGCGCCCGCGTCCCCGGGGCACGGATCACCCTGCACGCGCTCGACCTGTCCTCCCTCGCCTCGGTGGACGACCTGGCCGGCGTCCTGCTCGCCGAGGGCCGCCCGATCGACGTCCTGATCGCCAATGCGGGCGTGATGACGCCGCCGGAGCGCCGGACGACGGCCGAGGGGCACGAGCTGCAGTTCGGCACGAACCACCTCGGCCACTTCGCCCTCGTGGCGCGGCTGATGCCCCTGCTGCGTGCCGGCCGTGCCCGGGTGACGACGCAGCTGAGCATCGCGGCGAACAGCAATGCGATCAACTGGGACGACCCGGACTGGGAGCGGTCCTACGACGGGATGCGCGCCTACAGCCAGTCGAAGATCGCCGCCGGGCTGTTCGCCCTCGAGCTCGACCGGCGCAGCGTCGCCCACGGCTGGGGCGTCACGAGCACCCTGAGCCACCCCGGCGTCGCCCCGACCAGCCTGCTCGCGGCGCGGCCGGAGATCGGCCGGGCGGACGAGGGGCGCGAGCTCCGGATCATCCGCCGGCTGTCGGCGCTGGGCATCGCGGGGACGCCGGAGACCGCGGCCCTCCCCGCGCTGCTCGCCGCGACGGCGCCCGACGCCGTCGGCGGCCGTTTCTACGGCCCCAGCCGGTTCTGGCACGTGAGCGGCCCGCCGGCCGAGCAGCGCCTGTACCGCACCCTGCGCAGCGCCGAGGACGCCGCGCGCATCTGACGGCTCTCCGAGGAGCTGACCGGCCTGGCCTTCCCCGCGGACGGTGCCGGGCACGTCGCCGGACCGGCCGGCGACCGTCGTGCACCTGCCTGACGGCGTCGCGCCGAGGCCCGGAGGTCCCGTGACCGGCGCCCCGGCCGCCGGGTCGCCGTCCGCCCCGCGGGGTGGGCGGCGACCGTCCGGCACCGGCCTGTTCGTCCGCGAGTTCGCCCGCGCGCCGCTGCGCACCGCCTCGCTGGTGCCGAGCTCCCCCGCCCTGGCCGAGCGCATGGTCGCCCCGCTGCGCCGGCCGTTCCTGCACCCGCCGGTGATCGTGGAGCTGGGGCCGGGCACCGGGTCCTTCACCGCGGCCCTGCGCGCGGCGGCGCCCGCGGCGCGCTACCTCGCCCTGGAGCTCAACCCGGCCATGGCCGACCACCTCGAGGCCCGCTTCCCGGGCATCGACGTCGTCCGCGGCTCCGCGTCCGGGCTGGCCCGCGCCCTCGCCGAGCGGGGGCTCGGGCCGGTCGACCTCGTCGTCAGCGGGCTGCCGTGGCAGGCCTTCGCCGGTCCGGAGGGCGACGCGCTGGTCGCCGACGTCGCCGCCTGCCTGGCGCCGTCCGGTGCCCACACCCAGTTCACCTACAGCGCGACCCGCTGGGCGCCGCCCGGCCGTCGCCAGCACCGGCGGCTGCGGCGGCACTTCGGCAGCGTCGACCTGTCGCCGACCGTCTGGCGCAACCTGCCGCCGGCGGTCGTCTACACCGCCACCCGGCCCGTGCGCGCCGGCGACCCCTGCCTCGCCGGCCGGTGAGCGGCTGGGCTGCCGACCCGTCCGCCGCCGGGACGGCGGTGCTCGTCGCCGTCCTCCTGACGGCGGAGGCGGGCCTGCTGGTCGGCGTCGTGATGCCGGCGTCGTCGCTGGTCCTGGGGCTGGGCGTGCTGGCCGGCGCCGGCGCGCTCTCCCCGGCGGCGGCCGTGCTGACGGCGGCGGGGGCCACCGTCCTGGGCGCGGCCCTGGGGCACCACGCCGCCGCCCGCGGCGGGCCGGGGTCCCTGCTGCCGACGGCGGGACCGCTCGGCCGGCTGCTCCCCGCGCGGGCGCGCGCCCTCGCCGAGCGGCTCTCCGCGCCCTGGGTCGAGGCGGTCGGCCGCGGGCCGGTGCGGGCGGCGGCCGCGGCCCAGTTCGTCGCCGGGGCGCGCACGCTCGCCCCCCGTGTCGCCGCCCGGGCCGGGGTGCGCCCCGCCGAGATGCTCCGCGGGACCGTCCCGGCGGCGCTGGTCTGGGCGTCGTGCCTCGTGTCGGCCGGCGCGCTGGCGTCCTCCGCGCTGCCGCTGGTCCGCAGCGCCTCCACCGCGCTCGGCCTCCCGCTGCTCGTGGTCGCGACCGCCGTCCTCCTCGTCCGGCGGCGGGCCGGGTCGCGCCGGGCGGGACCGCGCCCGGCCTGAGCACCGCCCCGCACACGACGGCGCCCCGCCGACCACGGAGGTCGGCGGGGCGCCGTCGGCTGCGGGGAGCGGTCAGCGACCGGCCGCTCCGTGGCAGACCTTGTACTTCTTCCCCGAGCCGCAGGGGCACGGCGCGTTGCGCGACGGCTCCTTGGTGCCGGTGACCGTGGCGGTCTTGGCCGCCTTGGCCGGGCCGCTCTCCTTGGGCGATGCGTCCAGCGACGGCGCCGAGTAGCTCAGCTCCTCCTGGGGCCGCCGCGGCTCGTCGAGGCCCTTGACCGCCAGCTGCGGGCCGGTGCCCGACGGCGACGGGGCCTCGGGGGCCGGTGCGGGCGGCGTCGTGCGCGCAGCCGGCCGGTTCGCCGGGCCGCCGGTGGAGCGGCGGGCGGCGGGCTTGGCCGACGGCTTGGACACCGACACCGGGGTCGCGGGAGCGGGGGCCGCGGCAGCCGGGGCGGAGCCGTCGCCGTCCACGGCGGGGGCCGGAGCAGCGGGTGCCGGGGCGGCAGCGGCGGACGCGGCCGCCTCGCGGGCGGCGGCCTCCTGCTGCGCGCGCTGGCGGGCGAGCACGCGGGCGGTGCCCTCCTGCGCGGCGGCCAGCGCCTTGGCCTCGGCCTCGGCCTGCTGGGCCCTCGCCTCGGCCTCCTGCTGCTCCTTGGTCTTGACCTCGAGGTTGAACAGGAAGCCGACCGACTCCTCCTTGATGCCGTCGAGCATCGCGTTGAACATGTCGTAGCCCTCGCGCTGGTACTCCACGACCGGGTCGCGGTTGGCCATCGCGCGCAGGTGGATGCCGGCCCGCAGGTAGTCCATCTCGTAGAGGTGCTCGCGCCACTTGCGGTCGAGGACCGACAGCAGCACCCGCCGCTCGAGCTCGCGCATGACCTCCGAGCCGAGCGCGGCTTCCCGCTCCTCGTAGGCGCGGTGGACGTCGTCGAGCAGCTCCTGCCGGAGCACGTCCGCGGTCAGCGCGGCCTGCTCGCCGTCGGCCACCCGGCCGAGCAGCTCGGTGCGGTCGAGGCCCACGGGGTAGAGCGCCTTGAGCCCGTTCCACAGGACCTCGAGGTCCCAGTCCTCGGCGTAGCCGGTCTCGGTGGCGCCGTCGACGTAGGCGCCGACGACCTCGTCGAGCACGTGCTGCACCTGGTCGTGCAGGTCCTCGCCGTCGAGGACCTTGCGGCGCTCCTCGTAGATGACGGTGCGCTGCCGGTTGAGCACCTCGTCGTACTTGAGGACGTCCTTGCGGACCTCGAAGTTCTGCTGCTCGACCTGCGTCTGCGCCGAGCGGATGGCCCGGGTGACCATCTTCGACTCGATCGGCTGGTCGTCGGGGACCCGCAGCGTGGTCATCATCGACTCGAGCATCGGGCCGTTGAACCGGCGCATCAGGTCGTCGCCGAGGGAGAGGTAGAACCGCGACTCCCCCGGGTCGCCCTGCCGGCCGGAGCGGCCGCGCAGCTGGTTGTCGATGCGGCGGCTCTCGTGCCGCTCGGTGCCCAGCACGTACAGGCCGCCGGCGTCGACGACCTCCTCGTGCTCGCTCTCCACCTGGTCCTTGGCGGCCTGCAGCGCCTCGTCCCAGGCGGCCTCGTACTCCTCCGGGGTCTCCGACGGCGACAGGCCGCGGGCCCGCAGCGTCTCGTCGGCGAGGAACTCCGCGTTGCCGCCGAGCTGGATGTCGGTGCCGCGGCCCGCCATGTTGGTGGCCACGGTGACCGCGCCGAGCCGACCGGCCAGGGCGACGATCGCGGCCTCCCGCGCGTGGTTCTTGGCGTTGAGGACCTCGTGGGGGATGCCGCGGCGCACGAGCATCTTCGACAGGAGCTCCGACTTCTCCACGCTCGCGGTGCCCACGAGGATCGGCTGGCCGGCCTCGTTCCGCTCGGCGATGTCGTCGATGACCGCCTCGAACTTGGCCTTCTCCGTCTTGTAGATGACGTCGGAGCGGTCCTCGCGGATCATCGGCCGGTTCGTCGGGATCGGCACGACGCCGAGCTTGTAGGTCTGGTTGAGCTCGGCCGCCTCGGTCTGGGCGGTGCCGGTCATCCCGGAGAGCTTCTCGTAGAGCCGGAAGTAGTTCTGCAGGGTGATCGTGGCGAGCGTCTGGTTCTCGTCCTTGATCTGCACCTTCTCCTTGGCCTCGATGGCCTGGTGCATGCCCTCGTTGTAGCGGCGGCCGGCCAGCACGCGCCCGGTGAACTCGTCGACGATGAGCACCTCGCCGTTGCTGACGATGTACTGCTGGTCGCGGTGGAAGAGCTCCTTGGCCTTCAGCGCGTTGTTCAGGTAGCCGATCAGCGGCGTGTTGACCGCCTCGTAGAGGTTGTCGATGCCGATCTGGTCCTCGACGAACTCGACGCCCTCCTCGGTGACGGCGACCGTGCGCTTGGACTCCTCCACCTCGTAGTGCACGTCGCGCTTCATCAGCGGCACGATCCGCGCGAACTCGACGTACCACTTGCCCGCCGACTCGGCCGGGCCGCTGATGATCAGCGGGGTGCGCGCCTCGTCGATGAGGATCGAGTCGACCTCGTCGACGATGGCGTAGTTGTGCCCGCGCTGCACGAGGTCGGCCTTCGACCAGGCCATGTTGTCGCGCAGGTAGTCGAAGCCGAACTCGTTGTTCGTGCCGTAGGTGATGTCGCAGGCGTACTGCTCGCGGCGGTGCGCCGGCTTCTCGCCCGACAGGATCGTGCCCACCGACAGGCCGAGGAACCGGTGCACCCGGCCCATCTGCTCGGCGTCGCGGCGGGCCAGGTAGTCGTTGACCGTGACGATGTGCACGCCCTTGCCGGACAGGGCGTTGAGGTAGGCCGGCAGCACGCCGGTCAGGGTCTTGCCCTCACCGGTGCGCATCTCGGCGATGTTGCCCAGGTGCAGCGCCGCCCCGCCCATGAGCTGGACGCGGAAGTGCCGCTGGCCCAGCGTCCGGGTGGCCGCCTCGCGGACGACGGCGAACGCCTCGGGCAGCAGCTGGTCGAGCGTCTCGCCGTCCTCGTGGCGCTGCTTGAACTCGTCGGTCTTGGCACGCAGCTCGGCGTCGGTCAGGTCGGCCACGTCGTCGGACAGGGAGTCGATCGCGTCGGCGATCCGCTCCAGTCGACGGACGAGCTTTCCCTCTCCGGCCCGGAGGATCCTCGAGAACACCACGACCCCAGCGTAGGCGGCCCACCCGGCGTGCCGGGGACGCCGCACGTACCCTCCCGGCCCATCCGCAGGTCAGCGGACGACGAGGCGCCTCTCGCGCGGGTCGACGACGACCTCCCGCGCGCCCTGCCGCATGCCGTCGAGCACCGCGGCCACCACCTCGCCGCGGTCGTGCCCGGCGGGCAGCCGCGGCGGCGTCCCGGCCAGGGCGCGGTCGACCAGGCCGGTGTCGACGTGCGGCGGGCGCACGTCCAGCACGGCCACCGACCGGCCGCGCAGCTCGCGCCGCAGCACCGACGCCCAGGCCGACAGCGCCGCCTTGCTCGCCGAGTACTCGGCCATGCCGAGGGTCGGCGCGTCGGCCACGACCGCCGACAGCAGGACCACCGCCCCGCCGTCGGCGAGGTGGGGCAGCGCGGCGCGGACCAGGCTCATCGGCGCGAGCGCGTTGACGGCGAACAGCTCCTCGGTGACCGCGTCGTCGGCGTCGGCGGCCGGGCCGAAGGCCACCACGCCCCACGCGACGACGACGGCGTCGAGCCCGCCCAGCGACCCGGCGGCGGCGTCGACCGCGGTCCGCACGGCGTCGACGTCGACGGCGTCCACGGCGGACGCGGGCGCACCGCCGAGCTCCGCGGCCAGCGCCTCCAGCCGGCCGCCGTCCCGCCCGGCGAGCGCCACCCGTGCCCCGGCGTCGGCGAGCGCGCGGGCCAGCGCCCCGCCGAGCACCCCGGTCGCGCCCGCCACCAGCACCTTCGCCCCGGTCAGCTCCACGGGCCGCCGGTGCCCGCCGCCGCGGCGACCTAACCTCTCGGCGTGGCCCACGACCCGCACGACCTCGCGCCGGACCTGCTCACCTTCCTCACCGAGCGGCACCTGGCCACGCTCACCACGCTGCGCGCCGACGGCAGCCCGCACGTCGTGCCGGTCGGCGTCACCTTCGACCCGGACACCGCCACGGCCCGGGTGATCACCTCCGGCACGTCGGCCAAGGCCCGGCACGTGCGGGCCGGGCAGTCGCGGGTGGCCGTCTGCCAGGTCGACGGCCGGCGCTGGCTGACCCTGGAGGGGGCGGCGGTCGTGCGCGACGACCCGGCGTCGGTCGCCGACGCCGAGGCTCGCTACGCCCGCCGCTACCGGCAGCCGCGGGAGAACCCGGCGCGGGTCGTCATCGAGATCTCGGTCGACCGGGTGCTGGGCAACGCGTGATCGAAGGACCCCGTCCTCCTCACGCCTCGCGAGCTCGGCGCGAGCCTCGGGACGGGGCCGACAAACGGCTGGACACTGCGTGACGATCATCTGGTGGACCTCTCCGGCACCGACCTGACCACCGCGGTGGTGCGCACCGCCCGCCTGGTGCTGCGCCCGCCGACCACGGATGACGCCGCCGCGGTGACCCGCGCGATGCAGGACCCCGAGACGCAGCGCTGGGTCACCGGGGCGCCGGTCCCCTACACCGAGGACGACGCCCGCGCGTTCCTGGACACGGTGCTGCGGCAGCGCGCCGAGGGCACCGGCCTGCCGGTGGTGGCCGAGGCCGACGGCGGGTTCGTGGGCACCGGCGGCCTGCTGCTCGGCGGCGCCCGCCACCTGGGCCCCGAGATCGGCTACTCGGTGGCGCCCTGGGCGCGCCGCCGCGGTTTCGCGGCCGAGGTCGCCGCCGGCCTCGCCGGCTGGGCGTTCGCGCACGGTGCGCCGCGGGTGCACCTCGTCGTCGACGTGGACAACGCCGCCTCGCAGGCGGTGGCCCGGCGCGCCCGGTTCACCGAGGAGGGCGTGGTGCGCGGCTGCCTGCCGCTGCGCGACGGCCGCTACTCCGACGCGGTGCTGTTCGGGCGGCTGGCGACCGACTGAGGCAGGGGCCCGGAATGCCGGGCCCCTGCCCCCGGGTCAGCGCGGGACGGCGGCGGGCTCGGCCGCCGGGGCCGCCGCGGACGTGGCCGCGCCGAGCGGCTGGTCGACGAGCCGGATGAGGCCGTAGTCGAAGGCGTGCCGCCGGTAGACGACGGTCGGCTGCCCGGTGTCGGCGCAGTGGAAGAGGAAGAAGTCGTGCCCCACGAGCTCCATCTCGTGCAGGGCCTGGTCGACGGTCATCGGGGTGGCCGGGTGGTGCTTCTCCCGGACGATCTGCCCCGGCAGGTGCTCGTCGAGGTCGGTGACCACCGGCTCGCTGTCGGCGAACCGGTCGAGGGCGCCGTCGGCGAGGCCGAGCGAGGGGGTGGCCAGCGGCGCGGCGTCGGCCGGGCCGCCGCCCACGCGCACGCTGGCCGGGGTCCTCCGGCCGTGGTGCACGCGGCGCCGGTCGTTGGCCCGGCGCAGGCGGTTGTCGAGCTTGCCGCAGCTCAGGTCGAGCGCGGCGTAGAAGTCCGGCGCACTGGCCTCGGCGCGGACCACGGGCCCCTTGCCGCGCAGCGTGATCTCGACGCGCTGGCAGCTGGCGGACTGGCGGGGGTTCTTCTCGTGGAACAACTCGACGTCGATGCGGGACAGCTTGCCGTCGAATCTCTCGAGCTGGCCGACCTTGTCCTCGACGTGCTGCCGGAAGTGCTCCGGCACCTCGACGTTGCGGCCACGGACCACGATCTCCATAGGACCTCCCGGTCGTCGGGTGTGACCAATGGCACGCTAGTCGCTGTCACGTTGCCGGGACAGTCGATCAGCCGGGGCGCCGGGGACCGGTGCGCGCGCCCCGGGACGGGACCGCTGGTGGCGCCGCGGGAACGCGCGGGAGGACCGGCCGTGGCGTCGCGGCGACGACGGCACCGAGCACCGGCGTGTCGCCGTCCGGGCGTGTCGCGGCCAGCACGCCCGCCGCCGCGGTGAGCGTGGTGCCGCTGGTGACGACGTCGTCGACCACCACGAGCAGCGCCCCGGGCGGCGCCGCGCC
The DNA here is from genome assembly GCF_037034165.1 of Geodermatophilus sp. FMUSA9-8. Classification (NCBI taxonomy): domain Bacteria; kingdom Bacillati; phylum Actinomycetota; class Actinomycetes; order Geodermatophilales; family Geodermatophilaceae; genus Geodermatophilus; species Geodermatophilus sp. FMUSA9-8. The sequence continues at coordinate 144,683 of NZ_JBAGKE010000002.1, forward strand.
CCGGACGGCGAAGGTGCCGGCGAGGTTGGCCCGGCGCTGCGCCACCGTCAGCCCGGCCGAGTCGCGGACCCGGCCGGCGCGGGCGAGCAGCCGCGCCTCGGCCGCCTCCACCCCGGCGGCCCGCAGCTCCGCGACGGCGGCGCCGGCCAGCTCCCGCACGTGGTCACGGCCTCGCTCGCGCAGCGCGGCCCGGGTGGCCGGGACCGGCACGAGCACCACCGGGCGGCCGGGCAGCAGCGTGGCGTGCACGGCGACGGCGAGGGCCAGCGCGGTGCCCAGCGGCCCGGCCAGCTCCGCGCGGCCGCGCTCCTTGAACGCCACCACCGCCGGGCGCACCGGCCCGGCGTAGGCGCCCGCCGCGACGGTCGGCGGCATCCCCCACGGCACGCGGCGCGGGGCGGCCTCCCGCGGGCGGGCGAGCAGTCCCGCGCAGCGGCGGCACAGCACCGGCCCGGGCACGCCGCAGCCGGCGCAGGTGCGCGGCAGCACCAGGTCGGCGAGGGCCGCCGCGAGCGCGCGCACTCCGCCACCCTCCGGCCGGCGCGGCCGTGGCGGGCGGGCGCCGCCCGATCTGTGGACTCAGACGGGGTAGAAGGGCTCGATGCCGGGCACCGGCTGCTGCCCGCGCACCAGCGTCACCCACGTGCCGCCGGCCAGCACCCAGACCGACCCGCCCGCGCTGACCAGCGGCTGCTGGCCGGGCGCGGCCGCCACCGCGGTCGGCTGGCTCGGCAGGCCCGCGGTGGGCACCTCCGTGAGGCCCCAGCCGTCGACGCCGACCTCGTAGGGCACGGTGCCGTCCTCCCCGCCGGCGGCGGCGAGGACGACGAGGGTGCCCGCGTCGCGCCAGGCGACGTCGGTGACGCCGGTCAGCGACGGGGCGATCTCGCGCAGGTCGCGCAGCGCGACCGGGCCGTCGTCGGAGCGGACGACGGTGCCCACGAGCAGCGAGGACCCGTCGGCCGCGCCGACGACGAGCGCGGCCCGCACGCCGTCGGGCGAGAGCTGCAGCGCCGTCGCGCGGCCCTGCTGGGGCAGCGTCGGCGCGTTGACCGGCTGCGGCGAGCCGCCGGCGGGCACCCGCACCACGGTCGTCTCGTCGCGGACCACCCAGTACTCCGACCGCGTCGCGGCGACCGTGGGCACCGAGAGCCGCCCGGCGGTGAACACCGTCGTGAGCTCCCGGCCGTAGTCGCCGGCCAGGAAGGTGGCGGTGCCCCCGGACACCGAGACGCCGACCATCGACGTCAGCGCGCTGGTGCGCGCATCGGCCGACACCGCCGCGGAGGCCAGCCCGTAGGCGCCCTCCCCCGCCGGCCCGGGCGCCGGCCGGCCGTCGACGGTCATGAGCCGGCCGCCGTCGAGGTAGTGGCCGGCGGCGTCGGCGGGCACGGAGTCCGGGCTGGAGCCGGCCCAGTCGTCGGTGCGCTGCACGGTCGGGACGCCGTCGAGCGGGAGGGGGTCGCCGCCGCTGGTGATCTCCACGGAGCTCACGCCGTCGAGCTGGTCGAGGGTCCAGACCAGCTGCGCGCACAGGGTGGACAGCTGGGGAGCCGGCAGGTCGTCGAGGCCGGCGAGGTCGACGGTGACGGTGGCCCCCGAGACGGTCACCGCCCGGGTGAGCGTCACGCCCGACAGGGCGTTGCCCACGCCCGCCGACAGCGCCGGGGAGGGGCCGTCGAGCAGGCGCTGCACCAGCGTCGTCGGCTGGGCGCCGCCGCCGAGCAGGTAGCGCCGGTCGGGCACGACCCGCTGGCCGGTCGGGTCGACGAAGTAGGCGGCGAGGTCGTCGTAGAGCCGCTCGAAGTCGGGCACGAGCATGACCAGGCCGTCGGGCGGGTTGGCGATCCGCCACTGCCCGCCCACCTCGGTGAGCGTGAACTCGTGGGTGAACGGCTGGCCGGCGGAGGCCTCGAACACCCCGCGCGGGTCGACCGTGCCGACCAGGTCGCCGGTGAGCGCGACGGTGCCCTCCTCGACGGTGACCGTGGCGTAGTCGGCGCCGACGAGGGTGATGCCCGACTCGTCGGACCAGGAGGCCGCGGCCTCGGGGGTGAGGTGGTCGCGGGCGACGGGGTGGCGCTGCACGCTGCTGGCGGCGGCGTCGACGAAGCCGCGCACGATCTCCTCCGGGGAGGCACCGGCGGCGGGCCCGACCGGCTCGATGCCGACCTCGCCGGCCGGCCGGGTGGGCGCCTCGGTGATCTGCACCGGCGGGGAGCCGGTGGGCACCGTGGAGCAGGCGGTGAGCAGCCCCAGCACGAGCGCGGCGAGGACGGCGCGGCGTCGGGTCACGGCCGGTACACCGCCGGGAGGGCCGGGCGGGTCGCCGGCTGCGCGGCCGACCGGGCCGTCGCGCCGGCCGGGCGCCGCACGATCGTGGGCCGCAGCGGCAGCGGGGAACTGGTGAGGTCGGTGCCCGCCGTCAGCGGGACGGTGAGCCGGAACTGCGCGCCGAGGCCGGGCTGTCCCCACACCTGCAGCCAGCCGCCGTGCAGCCGCGCGTCCTCCAGGCTGATCGACAGGCCGAGGCCGCTGCCGCCGACGGTGCGCACCCGGGAGGGGTCGGCGCGCCAGAACCGGTCGAACACGTGCTGGGCGTCGGCGGAGGTGAGGCCGACCCCGTGGTCGCGGACGGTCACCGCGGCCGCCGTCCGGTTGGCCGCGAGCGTCACCTCGACCGGCTTGCCGTTGCCGTGCTCGATGGCGTTGCCGACGAGGTTGCGCAGGATCCGCTCCACCCGCCGGGCGTCGACCTCGGCGATCACCGGGTCGCGCGGGCAGGTCACCTGCAGCTCGCAGCCGTGCCGCTCGGCGAGCGCCGACATGCCGTCGGTGACCCGGCCGACGATGGCGGCGAGGTCGGTGGGCGCCCAGTCCAGGACGGCGGCGCCGGCGTCGTAGCGGCTGATCTCCAGCAGGTCCGACAGCAGCCGCTCGAAGCGCTCGAGCTCCTCGTGCAGCAGCTCGGCCGACCGCGCCACGTGCGGCGCGAAGTCCTCCCGCGACTCGTGCAGCACGTCGGCGGCCATCTGCACCGTGGTGAGCGGGGTGCGCAGCTCGTGGCTGACGTCGGAGGTGAACCGCTGCTGCAGCTGCGAGAGGCCCTCGAGCTGGGTGATCTGCCGCTGCAGGCTGTCGGCCATCGCGTTGAAGCTGGTGGCCAGCCGGGCGAGGTCGTCCTCGCCGCGCACGGCCATCCGCTCCTCGAGCTGGCCCTCGGCCAGCCGCTGGGCGGTGCCCGCCGCGCGGCGCACCGGGTCGACGACCAGCCGGGTGACGAGCACGCCGATGCCGGCGACGAACAGGGTGAGCGCGATGCCGCTGATCGCCACGGTGCTGCGGATCAGCGAGAGCGTCTCCTCCTCCTGGTCGAGGGGGAAGGCGTAGTACAGCTCGATCTGCCCGGACGACGACGCGCCGCCGGGCACCGGGGAGCCGACGAGCAGCGTCGGGCGCTCCTGGCCGGCGGCGTTGGGGACCATCGCGTACTGGTAGGACTGCCCGCCGCCGCGCACGTCGGCGCGCAGCCCGTCGGGCAGCGCCGGGTAGATGCCGCGCTGGCTGACCGCGGGCGGCCGCTCGGTCTCACCGGCCCGGTAGACCATGACGACGTCGAAGTCGCCGGCCGATCCGCCGCGGGTGAGCAGCTGCTGCACGGTGCGGTCCAGCGTGGTCCGCACGCTCGCGGCATCGCCGGCGGCGATGCCGACCACCTCGGTCTGGGCGTAGAAGACGCCCGACTGCACCTGGTCGATCGCCGCCTGCTGCTTGACGGTGAGCAACTGGGTGCGGATCTGGCTGAACAGCACCAGGCTGACGATGACGACGACGGTGCCGGCGACGACCATCGTGATCGCGCCGATCCGCACGTGCAGCGACGAGCGCCAGGCCGACAGCGCCGCGGCCAGCAGGGCACGGCTGATCCGGCGCGCCCGCCCGGCCCGCCGGCGCACGCCGCGCCGCAGGGTCGGCAGGTCCCGGGGCAGCCGGCGCCGCGCCGCCGACCGGGGCGACTCGAGGACCTCGGCGTCCGCCGGCGCGGCGGCCCGCTCGGTCGTGCTCATGCGGTCACGGCGGGCCGGCCTTGTAACCCACCCCGCGCACGGTCAGCACGATCTCCGGCTTCTCCGGGTCGCGCTCGATCTTGGCGCGCAGCCGCTGCACGTGGACGTTGACCAGCCGGGTGTCGGCCGCGTGCCGGTAGCCCCACACCTGCTCGAGCAGCAGCTCGCGGGTGAACACCTGGCGCGGCTTGCGGGCCAGGGCCACCAGCAGGTCGAACTCCAGCGGGGTGAGCGCGATCGGCTGGCCGTCGCGGGTCACCTGGTGGGCCGGGACGTCGATCTGCACGTCGCCGATCGCCAGGGACTCGGCCTGGCCGGTCTCCCCGCGGCGCAGCTGGGCGCGCACCCGGGCGACGAGCTCGACGGGCTTGAACGGCTTGGTCACGTAGTCGTCGGCGCCGGCCTCGAGGCCCTGGACGACGTCGATGGTGTCGCCCTTGGCGGTGAGCATGACGATCGGGACGGTGGACTGGGCGCGGATGTCCTGGGCGATCTGCAGGCCGTTGCGGCCGGGCAGCATCAGGTCGAGCAGGACGATGTCGGGGCGCGTCTGCTGGAACACCGACACCGCGCGGTTGCCGTCGGAGACGAAGGCGGGGTCGTAGCCCTCGCGCCGCAGCACGATGCCGAGCATCTCGGCGAGGGCGGCGTCGTCGTCGACGACGAGGACGCGGCCGCGGCTGGGCCCGGTGTTCGCTGCGGTCGGAGGCACGGACCCATTCTGCGACGTCACGGGCCGATAACGGCGGCGCCGGACCGGAGAGTCCCGGTCCGGCGCCCCCATCAGCCCCAGGTTCCCCCTGGCGAGGGACGGGAACGGCCCCCTCGCAGGGTCCCGCGCCGAGCGTGCGAGGCGTGGGGGGCGAGGGGGTCCTTCGTCAGTAGCGGTAGTGCTCGCTCTTGTACGGTCCCTCGACCGGCACGCCGATGTAGTCGGCCTGCACCTTGGACAGCTCGGTGAGCTTCACGCCGAGCGCGTCGAGGTGCAGCCGGGCCACGTGCTCGTCGAGCCGCTTGGGCAGCACGGTGACGGTGGGCTCCTTGCCCTCGTACGCCGCGCGGTTGGCCCACAGCTCGATCTGGGCGAGCACCTGGTTGGAGAACGAGGCGCTCATGACGAAGCTCGGGTGCCCGGTGGCGTTGCCGAGGTTCAGCAGCCGGCCCTCCGACAGCAGGATGATCGTGTGGCCGTCGGCGAACCGCCACTCGTCGACCTGCGGCTTGATCTGCGTCCGCGTGATGCCCGGGGTGCGGGCCAGGCCGGCCACGTCGATCTCGTTGTCGAAGTGGCCGATGTTGCCCACGATCGCCTGGTGCTTGGTCTGCCCGAGCTGCTCGGCGGTGATGATGTCGCGGTTGCCGGTGGCCGTGATGATGATGTCGGCCTTGCCGATGACCTCGTCGAGCGTGGTCACCTCGTAGCCGTGCATCGCCGCCTGCAGGGCGTTGATCGGGTCGATCTCGGTGACGATGACCCGGGCGCCCTGGCCGCGCAGCGACTCCGCGCAGCCCTTGCCGACGTCGCCGTAGCCGCAGACCACGGCCACCTTGCCGCCGATCATGACGTCGGTGGCGCGGTTGATGCCGTCGATCAGCGAGTGCCGGCAGCCGTAGAGGTTGTCGAACTTGCTCTTGGTGACCGAGTCGTTGACGTTGATCGCCGGGAACAGCAGCCGGCCGTCGCGGGCGAGCTCGTACAGGCGCATGACGCCGGTGGTGGTCTCCTCGGTGACGCCCTGGATGCCCTGCCCGATGCGGGTCCAGTAGCCGGCGTCGGCGGCCAGGGTGCCGCGCAGCACGTCGAGGATGACGCCGTACTCCTCGGAGTCGGCCTCGGTGGTGTCGGGCACGGCGCCGTCGGCCTCGAAGCGGGTGCCGAGGTGCACCAGCAGGGTGGCGTCGCCGCCGTCGTCGAGCAGCATGTTCGGGCCGACGACGTCACCGGCCTCGTCGCGGAACTCGAAGAGGCGCTGGGTGCACCACCAGTACTCCTCGAGCGTCTCGCCCTTCCAGGCGAAGACCGGGACGCCGGCGGGCGCCTCGGCCGTGCCCTCGGGGCCGACGACGATCGCCGCGGCCGCGTGGTCCTGGGTGGAGAAGATGTTGCAGGAGACCCAGCGGACGTCGGCGCCGAGCGCGACGAGGGTCTCGATGAGGACGGCGGTCTGCACGGTCATGTGCAGGGAGCCCGCGATGCGGGCGCCGGCCAGCGGCTGCTCGTCGCCGTACTCGGCGCGCAGCGCCATCAGCCCGGGCATCTCGTGCTCGGCGAGCTGGATCTCCTTGCGGCCGAACGGCGCCAGGGAGAGGTCGGCGACCTTGAAGTCGGCCTCCCCGCTCGGGGTGGTCAGGGGACGTGTGCCGGTAGAGGCGGTCATGTCGCTCCAGGGTCGATGCCCCGCGCCAGGAGGGCGGGGCTCGGGGTCACTGAGATGAGCGAGCATGCCGAGGCTTCGGCGGGGCTCGTGCCGTCGTCCAGGGTAGCCCAGCGCGCCGGTCAGGACTCGCAGCCGACCCCGTCGCCGTCGCCGTCGAGGTCGGGGTTCCAGCCCGGCTCGCCCTCCCGGAGGGGCGCGGCGCCGGCGGCGCGCGCCGCGGCGCAGTCTGGGAAGGGCCCCTGCGGCGTCTCCTGCGCGGGCAGCGGCTGCCCGCCCGGCAGCGGCTCGCCGGGGCAGGTGCCGAGCACCGCGGCCATCGCGTCGCGCTCGGCCTGGGTCACCCACAGGCCGTAGGTGGCCTTCACCGCCACCTGCCGGGCGACGTAGGCGCAGCGGTAGGAGCGGTCCGGCGGCAGCCAGGTGGCGGCGTCGCCGTCGCCCTTCTGCATGTTGAGCGGGCCGTCGACGGCGAGCAGGTTGAGCGGGTCGTTGGCGAACTGCGTCCGGCGCGCGTCGTCCCACTGCCGGGCGCCCTTCTGCCAGGCGTCGGACAGGGCGACGACGTGGTCGATCTGCACGGCCTCGCTGGTGCCCTCGCCGCGGCGGAACGCGATGGTGCGGCCGGAGTACGGGTCGTCGAGGGTGCCGGTGGCGACGACGCAGTCGCGGCTGCCCGGCACGAACGTCTCGCCGGTGAGGTCGCGGGCGAGGACGTCGTTGCGGGTGTCGCAGCCGTTGCGGTCGGTGTCCACCCAGCCGTCGCCGTACTCGTCCCGCTCGTAGCCGGTCCGGGGGCCGCGGCCGCGGACGTCGACCGTCGCGAGGGTCTCCAGGGCGCTGCCCGGCGGGCCGGTCACCGGGGCGGGCGCGGCACCGGTGACCAGGTCGCAGCCCGACGTCAGGGCCACCGCGACGCCCAGCGCGGCGAGCGCGCGGCGGGACGACGGGGAGGGCACGACCGACGCTACGTCGGCCGGCGGACCCTCCCCCGCCGCGACACGCGGCCCCGGTCAGCCGGTCGTCGGCGCAGGTCCTGTCGCGTCAGCGCAGGTTCGTCGTCGCCCGGTAGAGCACGGCGGGGCCGCGCGCGGTGACCGGGGCGCCGGCCGGTACGAACGCCGACGAGCCGCGCTCGAGCACCACCTCGCCGTCGGCTCCGGCGAGCACCGCGCGGCCCTCGGTGCACAGCACGACCTGCGGGCCGCGGGTGGTGAGCGGGCCGGCCTGCTCGTCGAGCTGGACGCGGGTGAGGTCGAAGTCGTCGACCGGCACCGGGTAGCGCAGCCCGCCGGGGCCGAGCACCGGGTGCAGGACCGGGATCTTGCCGTCGGAGAAGTCGAGGACCTCGATCAGCGCGGCGAGGTCGACGTGCTTGCTGGTCAGGCCGCCGCGCAGCACGTTGTCCGAGCTGGCCATCACCTCGACGCCGGCCCCGGACAGGTAGGCGTGCAGGTTCCCGGCGGGCAGGAACACCGCCTCACCGGGAGCGAGCTTGAGGTGGTTGCACATCAGCGAGATGACGACGCCCGGGTCGCCGGGGTAGGCCTCGGCCAGGGTGGCCGCCCACCGGTAGGTGTTGATGAACTCCGGGTCGTGCGCGGCGACGAAGCCGGCGGCGCGCTCGGCCACCACCTCCACCAGGTGCGTGCGCCGCTTGCCCGACAGGGCCAGCAGCTGCGGGATGGCCGCCTGCAGCCCGCCGCGGGCCAGCGCCGCGATCGTCGGCTTGAGGTCGGGCAGCTGCAGCTTGGCCAGGCAGTGCAGCGACTCCTCGATCGGCCGGAAGCCGCACAGCGCCTCGAAGGTGGTGAGCGCGAGCAGCAGCTCGGGCTTGTGCCACGGGTCCTTGAACGTCCGCGTCGGGTCGTCCTGCGGGATCCCCGCCGCCTCCTCGGCCGCGAAGCCCGCCCGGGCCTGCGCCATCGTCGGGTGCGCCTGCAGCGACAGCGGCGACTCGGCGGCCAGCACCTTCATGAGGAACGGCAGCCGGGCGCCGAAGCGCTCGACCACGGAGGCGCCGAGCAGCCGCTCGGGGTCGGCGGAGATCGCCGCGTCGAGCGGGCTGCCGTCGGGCAGCACGCTGGGCTGGTCGGGGTGCGCGCCCATCCACAGCTCGGCCTCGGGCTGCGCGGCCGGGCTGGGCCGGCCCAGGAGTTCGGGGATGACGGTGCGGCTACCCCAGGGGTAGTTCCGGACCGCGCTGCTCAGCTGCCACATCACCGAGCAGGCTAGCGGCGGACGGGCCCGGATCGGCCCGTCCCACCCGTCTCTCCCGCCACATCACCCGGTCGGGCTGGGTGACGCGCCACCCGTTCAGTGGGCGGCCGCGCCCTCGGCCTTCTGCCCCTTCCGGCGGTGCAGCGTCAGGCTCAGCACGGCCACGACCACCGCCCCGACGACGAGACCGACGACCGCGCTCGCCAGGGTGTTCACCAGCCAGCCGACGACGCCGCCGAGGGCGCCGGTCGCCTCGTGCGCGGCCTCCTCCCAGTGGTGGACGACGTCGTAGAGGGCGTGCCAGCCGAGCTCGTCGGTGCCGACCAGCAGGATGTGGCCGCCGACCCACAGCATCGCCACCGTGCCGATCACGGTGAGCGCCGCCAGCAGCCGCGGCATCGCCTTGACCAGGCCCCGGCCGAAGCCGGCGACGCCCCGGCTGTCCGACCGCGACAGCCGCAGCCCGGCGTCGTCCATCTTCACGATGAGCGCGACCACGCCGTAGACGAGGACGGTGATGAGCACGGCGACGACGACGAGGATCGCCGCCCGGGACCAGAAGCCCTCACTCGCCACCTCGTTGAGCGAGATCACCATGATCTCCGCCGACAGGATCAGGTCGGTCCGCACCGCGCCGCGCACGAGGGTGTCCTCGTCCGGCGGGTGGTTCTCCGCGTCGCCGTGCGCGGCCGAGTGGCCGCGCAGCCGGTGCCAGATCTTCTCGGCGCCCTCGTAGCAGAGGTAGGCGCCACCGACCATGAGGATCGGGGTGAGCAGCCACGGCAGGAACTCGCTGAGCAGCAGGATCGCCGGGAGGATGATCAGCAGCTTGTTGCGCAGCGACCCGATCGCGATGCGCCGGATGATCGGGATCTCGCGCTCGGCGCTGATCCCCTGCACGTACTGGGGCGTGACGGCCGTGTCGTCGACGACGACACCGGCGGCCTTCATGCTCGCCTTGCCCGCCGCGGCCCCCACGTCGTCGATCGAGGAGGCGGCGGCGCGGGCGATGAGCGCCACGTCGTCGAACAGGGCCACGAGTCCACCGGCCACGGGAGGTCCTTCCAGTCGGTCAGCAGTCGGGTGCGCTGCACGGTCGATCGCGAGCCGGTACCCCGGCCGGGCGCCGGGGACACGGGCCGGTGGACGTCACCGGCGCTGCGCGCGCTCCTGGTCCAGCGCCAGCGCCAGGTAGACGGCGGCGAAGTCGGCGACGGCGAGCTGGCGGGCGAGCCGCGGCAGCCGGCCCCAGCGCTCCGGCTCGCCGTGCTCGGCCAGCCCGCTCACCGGCACGTTGTTCGCTGCGGCGGTGCGCAGCACCTCGGCCAGGGCCTCCGGCGCCGAGCGCGGCTCCCGCTCCCCCGCGCCGTCGTGCGAGGCGGCGTCGGTGTCGCGGATGGTGAGCAGCCGCAGCCGCCGGCCGGTGTCCTCGGCGCGGTCGCGGAAGAAGTCGTCGGCGTCGGGGGTGGCCAGCGGCCCGCCGAGCACCGCGCAGGCCGCCACCCGCTGGTCGGGCAGCCGGAACCCGCTGGTCGGCAGGCCCGCGAGGGTGGCCAGCTGGTCGGCGAAGCGCGTGGCGGCGGTGTCGGCCATCGGACCCTCGGCGGCGATGACCGGCAGGGCGTCGAGCAGCTCGAGGGCGAGGGTCTTCGCCGGGTTGACGAAGGACTCCTGCGCCGGGCCGCACTCCACGGCGACCTCGTCGAGCGCGGCGGCGATCGCCTCGGGGTCGGCCACCTCGGGCCGGACCAGCTCCAGCTCGGTGGCCAGCCGCAGCATCGGCGTGAGCAGCGACCACAGCGTCGTGTGCCGGACCCGCGTACCCGGCAGCGGGACGTAGGGCATCCGCGCCGTCGAGCAGGCGGCCCGCAGCGGCGCGTCCTCGGCGCCGATGCCGAGCAGCGTCACGCCGCGGCGCGCGGCCTCGTAGGCCGGGGTCACCGCGTACCGGCCGGCGCCGGTGCGGGTGGCGACGACGGCGATGTCGGCCGGGCCGGTCCACACCGGCAGGTCCGGGCCGGGGACGACGTCGACGGTGACCGGGCTCGCCGGGCCGAGCAGCGCGCGCAGCACCGACGCCGCGACCGCGCCCTCGCGCCGGGCGACGACCACCAGCCCGCGGGGACGGCCGCCGCCGACGACCCGCCCGAGGCCCGCCTCGTCGACCAGCCGGGAGGTCTCCCGCACCTGCGCGCCGGCGCCGGCCACGGCCGGCAGCAGCCCGCGCGGGTCGCGGGCGCGCAGCACGTCGAGGTCGTCGAGGACCTCCTCGGCCAGCTCCGGCGAGGTCATGCTCCCCCGCTCCCCCCGCGGTGGCGCGCCTCGTCGAGCAGCAGGACCGGGATCCCGTCGCGCACGGGGAAGGCCCGGTCGCACTCGGTGCACAGCAGCTCGCCCGCCGCCTCGTCGACGGTGAGCGGCGCGTGGTGGGTGTCGGGGCAGGCGAGGATCTCCAGCAGCACCGGGTCCAGGCCGAGCGGCCCCTGGGTCGTCCCCTGCGTCATGCGCGCACCATCCCGAGCACCCGGTCCCGGAGCTCTGCCATCCGCGCCGCGTCGGGCGCCTCCACGTTCAGCCGTAGCAGCGGCTCGGTGTTGCTCGCCCGCAGGTTGAACCACGAGCCGTCGGGCAGGTCGACGGTGAGCCCGTCGAGCTCGTCGAAGGTCGCGCCCTCGGCCTCGAACGCCTCGCGGACCGCCGCGGTGCGCCCGGCGGCGTCGTCGACCCGGGAGTTGATCTCCCCGGAGGCGGCGTACCGGCTGTAGGCGGCGGTGAGCTCCGACAGCGGCCGGGACTGCTCTCCGAGGGCGGCCAGCACGTGCATCGCGGCGAGCATGCCGGTGTCGGCGCGCCAGAAGTCGCGGAAGTAGTAGTGCGCGGAGTGCTCGCCGCCGAACACGGCGTCGGTGCGGGCCATCTCGGCCTTGATGAACGAGTGGCCGACGCGGGTGCGCACCGGCTGCCCGCCGTGCTCGCGCACGATCTCGGGCACCGCGCGCGAGGTGATCAGGTTGTGGATCACCGTCGTCCCGTGGCCCTTGGCCAGCTCCCGGACGGCGACCAGCGCGGTCACCGCCGAGGGGCTCACCGGCTCGCCGCGCTCGTCGACGACGAACACGCGGTCGGCGTCGCCGTCGAAGGCCAGCCCGATGTCGGCGCCCTCGCGGACGACGGCCGCCTGCAGGTCGACCAGGTTGGCCGGGTCCAGCGGGTTGGCCTCGTGGTTGGGGAAGGTGCCGTCGAGCTCGAAGTACAGCGGGACGACGTCGAGCGGCAGCCCGTCGAGCACGACCGGGACGGTGTGCCCGCCCATGCCGTTCCCTGCGTCGACGACGACCCGCAGCCGCCGGACGGCCGACAGGTCGACCAGGCGGTTCAGGTGGGCCGCGTACTCGGCCAGCAGGTCGCGCTGGGTGACCCCGCCGGTGCGGCCGGGGTCGCGGTCGTAGGAGTCGACCTCGGCCCACTCGCGGATGGTGGCCAGCCCGGACTCCTGCCCCACGGGGGCGGCGCCGGCGCGGCAGAGCTTGATGCCGTTGTACTGCGCCGGGTTGTGGCTGGCGGTGAACATCGCGCCGGGCACGTCGAGCGAGCCGGCGGCGAAGTAGAGCAGGTCGGTGGAGCCGAGGCCCGCCTCGACGACGTCGACGCCGCGGGACAGGACGCCCTCGGCGAAGGCGCGCGACAGCGGCACCGACGAGGGGCGCATGTCGTGCGCGGTGACGACGGTCGTGGCACCGCTCTCGGTGACCACGAACTCGGCGAAGGCGGCGCCGATGCGCCGCGCCACGTCCTCGTCCCACTCGTCCGGGACCACGCCCCGGACGTCGTAGGCCTTGATGATCGACGACAGATCCGCCACAGCCCACCCTCGCGCCGGCCTCGCCCCGGGCCGACCCCGGTGCCGGACGACCCTATCCGGAGCCCCGGGCGAACGCGCCTAGTCGAGGTCGGGGAGCACCCGGAGGTGTCCGCGCCGGGTGCCGCGGCCGTCGTCGGCCGGGTTGCGCGGGGGCTCGGGACGGGCGGCCTCGCGGACCGCGTCGGCCAGCGCGAGCAGGTCGTCGCCGGTCGGGCCGGAGTCCTCGACGTCGATCTCGTGCCGGACGACCTCCCAGCCGCGCGGCACGGTCAGCCGCTCGGCGTGGAACTCGCAGAGGTCGTAGCTGTGCGGCTCCGAGTACGTCGCCAGCGGACCCACGACGGCGGTCGACTCGGCGTACACGTAGGTCAGGGTCGCCGCCGCCGGTTGCGCGCAGCCGCTGCGCGAGCAGCGACGTGACTGCCTCACCACCGGTTCCTCACGCGAGGCACAGTAGCCGCGCCCGCGGGGTCCGGCGAGCAGGCGCACCGGCCCGGCGCACCACCTCTCCCATCCAACCCGACGTCCCCGCGCGCCCCGGGACCGGGTCCGCGCAGGCCCGCGGCGGGTGGTCCCGGGGCACGACGTCCCGCGCCGTGTCCTGCGCGCCGTGTCCTGCGCGCCGTGTCCTGCGCGCCGTGTCCCGCGCGCCGTGTCCCGCGCGCCGTGTCCCGCGCGCCGTGTCCCGCGCGCGCTGCCCGCCCCCGCGGGCGCGCCGTACGCTCGGCGCGCCATGAGCCGACCCGCCCCGCGACCCTCCCCCGGCCGATCCCGCTCCCGCCGCGACCGCCACGGCCGCGGCCTGCGCGGGCGCCTCGTGCCCGAGGAGGTCCCGCTCTCGCGCAGCCGCGCCGAGCAGTTCGACGACCTGGTGCTCGACGCGGTCGAGGACATCGAGCGCCGCTGGGAGCGCGAGCTCGCCGGCGTCGAGTTCGCCGTCGAGGACGTGCCGTGGGTCGACCACACCAGCCCCGACGAGGTGGTGCTCGACCCCGACGTCCTCGACGACGGGACGGTGCCGCTGGCCCGGGTGCTGCCGGCGCACCGCGAGGACGGCCGGGAGGTCCCGCCGCGGATCGTCGTCTACCGGCGTCCGCTGGAGATCCGGGCGCACGACCGCGACGACCTGGCCGACCTCGTCCGCGACGTCGTCGTCGACCAGGTGGCGGTGCTGCTGGGCCGCGACCCCGAGGAGATCGACCCCACCGGCTGAGGCCCCGGCGGTCAGCGCTCGACCGGGCTGCCCAGCTCCTCGGCCATCCCGCGCGCCTCGTCGAGGCGGGCGCGGGCGAAGGCGGCGTCGAGCCCGTCGCCGCGGTCGGCGCGGGTGAGCCGCGCGACCAGCTGCTCCAGCGCGACGGCGTGCCACAGCAGGCCGACGTCGGGCTCCTCCCAGCCGGCGGTGCGCGAGAGCACCACCTCGCCGACCTGCGCGCGGTCCTGCGCGTCGGGAGTGGTCGCCCACAGGGTGAGCAGGTCGCGGTGCCGCGGGGCCGCGCGCACGCCCGACCACTCGAGGACGACGACCCGGTCCCCCTCGTCGGCGCCGTCGGCGTCGAGGACGACGTTCGCGGCGCGGTAGTCGCCGTGCCCGACCTCCGACAGCGGCAGCTGCGCCGCGGCCGCGCGGACCGCCCGCAGCTCCCCCATCCGCAGGCCGCCGCGCAGCAGCCGGCCGGTGTCGCCGACGGTGGCGCGCGCCCGGCGCAGCGCCGGCCCCGCGGGCGGGGACCACGGCTGCCCCGGCGGGACGGGCAGCGGCGCGATGCGGACGGCGGTCTCCACCGCCGCGGCCGTCCACCGCTGGCCGCCGGAGACGCCGGGGTGCACGCGGCGGGACAGCAGCCAGCGGCCGTCGTCGGCGGCGGCGAGCACCTCGGGGACGCCGACCTGCCGCTCCTCGGCCCAGCGCCGGCCGCGCAGCTCCGCCCGCAGCCGGCGGCGGCCGCTCTCGGTGACGGCGAGGTCGAGGACGCGGTCGGCGAGCACCCCCTGCACCACGCCCAGGCGGGCGCTGAGGTCGGCGACCGCGGTCACGGGCTGGGTCACCCCCAGCTCGGCGAGCAGCGAGGTCACGCGGTCGCGGACACCGGACGACGTCGATCCGTTGTCTGCCACAGCGGGATCGTGTCAGGCGCCCCGCCCGGCCGCGATGGCTGATCCGGCCGCGGCGCCCTGCGATGCTCTGCGGGATGGAGTCCACCGCGCCGGTCGCCGCCTGGCTGGTGCTGGGCCTGGCGCTGGCGGGGCTGGCCGCCGCCGCGGTGCTCCTGGCGCGCACCCGGCCGGCGGGCCGCCCGGCCCAGCGCACGGCCGCGCCCGCGCCCGCCCCGGCCTCCCGCTGGGCGCAGGACGACCTCCCCGCCTTCCACGAGGCGCCGCCCGGGACGCCCCGGCCGCCGGTGGCCGCGCCGCCCGAGCCGCCGCTCGCCGGGCCGGACGACGACGGCGACGCGGGCCGCGCGGTGGCCGCGCTGGCCGCGGCGGCGCTGGCGCTGGTCGCCGTCCTGGCCGGCGTGGCCCTGGCCGCCCGCGAGGACCCCAGCCCCGCGGCCGCTCCCCCGCCGGTCGCGACGGCCGCTCCCCCGCCGCCGGCGCCCGCCCCGGCCGCGCCGGACCTGCCGCTCCCGCCGGCCGACCCGCTGCCCGGCGAGCGCGGCGCGGGCCTGCTCGCCGCGCGGTCGGTGCCCCTCGGCGACGGCGGCGTCAGCGCCCGGCTGGCCCTCGGCGGCCTGGTGCTCGAGCGGCGCGCGGTCGGCGTGAGCGTCGGCTACCCGGCCGTCAGCGTCACCGCGGGCGAGGGCGGCGCGGCGCTGGCGCACCTGCGGCTGGTCACCTGGAACTGCCTCGGGAGCACGGCGCCGGAGGACCCGGCCGCCGCCGGCTGCGCGGCCACCGGCGTCGAGTACGCCGACCTGCCGACGCCGGCGCTCGGGGTCACCCGCGACGGCGACGCCCTCCGGCTGACCGGCCGCTTCCCCACCTACACGCGGCCCACCGGGACCCCGCCCGCCTACACCGGGCGGGTCTACGACCTGAGCGTCACCGTCGCCCCGGCGGGGCCGCCGCGCGACGGCGAGGCGCCGGCGGAGGGCACGCTGTTCCTCGGCACCGAGCGGGCGGACTCGCTGCCCGACCCGCTGCTCAGCCGGTTCCGGCCGGCCGGCTGAGGGGCCGGGGGGGGTGGAGAGCCCCCGGGCAGCAGCGGGACCACCCGGTCCACGACCGCCCGGACGACGCTGCCGCGGCCGGAGAGCGACACGCCGACCAGCGGCGCGCCCCGCTCCTCGCGCAGCCCGCCGACCTCGGAGCGTCCCCACCAGGGCAGCCGGTCGCCGCCGTCGAGGAGGGTGAGCAGCCCGGCGCACAGCCGGCCGCCGTCGCGGACGGTGGCCACCTCGAGCCGGCCGGCCGCGGCGTGCAGCCGGGCGGCGGCGCGGACCAGGTCGGTGGTGCGGCGGTCGCGGACCCCGGCGAGCAGTCCGGGCAGGGCGGCGTCGAGGTCGCGGGCGTCCCGGCTGCGGACGAGACCGCCGGCGGGCAGGGCATCGGCGGGCAGGGCGTCGAGGTCGTCGACCAGGCGCGCACTGCGGGCGCTGGCCACCACGGCGTCGGGCCGCCGCCGCACCAGCGCGCGCACGGTCGGGTCGCCGAGCGGCAGCCCGGTCAGGCGCATCCGCCAGGGCCGGCGCAGCGCCGTGAGCACGCCGAGCATCCCGGCGGCGAGCCGGTCGGCGGCGTCGTCGTCGCGGGCCAGCAGCCGGGCGGCGGGGCGGCCGCCGGGCACGGGCAGCCCGTCGCCGAGGAGCGTCGCGGTGACCACGGGGCCCGCGGTCGCCAGCGCCAGCAGCGCCAGCCCGTCGGGGCCGCCGGACCCGCGCGGCCCGGCGACCACCGCCACGGGCGTCAGCCGGGGCCGGCGGTGCGCCGACTGCACCGACAGGACGGTGGTGAGCCAGGGCGCCGAGGCGGTCAGCGGCGCCCGGAGGTCGCGGGCCAGCGGCACGGCGGCGTGCAGCTCGCGCACGACCTCCGCCCGGCCGCGTGCGACCCCGGTGTGCGCGTCCCCCACCCGCTCATCCGACCACAGGGACGCCGCAGCCCCCGGCGGCGGTGCCGCCGGGGGCCGGTGAGGGGCTGGAACGGCCTCCCTGCAGGGGCCCGCCGCGAGCTCGCGAGCGGGGGCAGGGAGGTCCTTCGTCAGATGGCGCGACGGCGCAGACGGCGGCGCTCCCGCTCGGAGAGCCCGCCCCAGATGCCGAACCGCTCGTCGTTGGCCAGCGCGTACTCGAGGCACTCGGCCTTGACCTCGCAGCCGGTGCAGATCTTCTTCGCCTCGCGAGTGGAGCCGCCCTTCTCGGGGAAGAACGCCTCCGGGTCGGTCTCGGCGCACAGCGCGCGCTCCTGCCAGGACGCGATGTCGTCGGTCAGGCCCATGCCGAGCATGCCCATCAGACCCTGGTCGGCGGCGCCGGCACCCCGGCCGGGCCGCTCGGCTCCGCTGACGTAGTCACTCAGCCACGAGACCTCTGCCATGACGATGCGTCCCCTCTCGCTGTCGTCCGGAGCGCGGGTCACCGGGTTCCTCCCGGCGCTCCCTGCGCCTCACACCGCCGGAATTACACGCGTGTCGTTGCCCGAGCGTCAACATCGCCCGGTGTAAGCGGTTGACCACACCCGTCCCACGCGTCACGGATCGTTCGTCAGTTCTCGTGCACCTACGCAACACGCCCGTCGAACAGTGGACAAGTGCCCATGGGGCACGATGACTTTCGTGGAGATCGTCGTCCTCGCCGGAGGTGTCGGAGGAGCCCGTTTCCTCACCGGACTGCGGGACGTGGCACCACCGGGGTCGGTCACCGCGGTGGTCAACACCGGCGACGACGTGACGATGCACGGCCTGCGGATCTGCCCCGACCTCGACAGCGTGGTCTACACGCTGGGCGGTGGCATCGACCCGGAGCGTGGCTGGGGCCGCACCGGCGAGACGTGGACGGTCAAGGAGGAGCTGGCCGCCTACGGCGCCGAGCCCACCTGGTTCGGCCTCGGCGACCGCGACCTCGCCACCCACCTCGTGCGCACCCGGATGCTCGACGCCGGCTACCCCCTCTCCGACGTCACCGCCGCGCTGGCCACCCGCTGGGAGCCGGGCGTCACGGTGCTGCCGATGAGCGACCAGCGCGTCGAGACGCACGTCGTCGTCGACGACCCCGCCACCGGCCGCCGCGGCGCCATCCACTTCCAGGAGTGGTGGGTGCGCCACCGCGCGCAGCTCGACGCGCACGCGTTCGTGCAGGTCGGCGCCGAGCGCGCGCGCCCGGCGCCGGGCGTGGCCGAGGCCCTGGCCCGCGCCGACGCCGTCCTCCTGGCGCCGTCGAACCCGGTGGTCTCGATCGGCACGATCCTCGGCGTGCCCGGCCTGCGCGAGGCCCTGCTGGCCACCCCGGGCCGGATCGTCGGCCTGTCCCCGATCGTCGGCGGCGCCGTGGTGCGCGGGATGGCCGACCGGTGCCTGCCGGTGGTCGGCGTCGAGGTCAGCGCCGAGGGCGTGGGCCGGCACTACGGCGCCCGCTCCGACGGCGGCCTGCTCGACGCCTGGCTGGTGCACACCGGCGACCGCGCCGAGGTGCCCGGCGTCGACGTGCGCGCCGTCCCGCTGCTCATGGACTCCCCGGAGACCACCGCCGCCATGGCCCGCGCCGCCCTGGACGCCGCGGGTGTCTGACGAGGGACCCCTCCGTCCACGGCCGCCGGCGAGCTCGCGACGGGTCCCTGCGGAGGGGCCGACGGTCGGCATCTCCGTCCATCCGGTCCCGGGGCTGCCCGAGTTCACCGCCGGTGACGACCTGGCCGGCGCCGTGGCCGCCGCCGCGCCGTGGCTGGCCGACGGCGACGTCGTCGTCGTGACGTCGAAGGTCGTGTCGAAGGTCGAGGGCCGGGTGGTGCCGGTGCCCCCGGGCGCCGACCGCGAGGCGGTGCGCCAGCGGGCCATCGACGAGGAGACCGTGCGGGTGGTGGCCCGGCGCGGGCCGCTGAAGATCGTGGAGACCCGGCACGGCTGGGTGGTGGCCGCGGCCGGCATCGACGCCTCGAACGTGCCCGGCGACTCCCTCGTCCTGCTCCCCGAGGACGCCGACGCCTCCGCCCGCGGCCTGCGCGCCCGACTGCGGGAGCTGCTCGGCGTCGACGTGGCGGTGGTCGTCAGTGACACCTTCGGCCGCACCTGGCGGGAGGGGCTCACCGACGTCGCGGTGGGGTCGGCCGGGATCGCCGCGCTGACCGACCACCGCGGCGACGTCGACGCGCACGGCAACCGGCTGGAGACCACGCAGGTCGCCGTCGTCGACGAGCTCGCCTCGGCCGCCGACCTGGTGAAGGGCAAGCTCGGCGGGGTGCCGGTCGCCGTCGTCCGGGGGCTGCCGTTCGCGCGGCCCGCCGACGACGCCGGCACCCGGCCGCTGGTCCGGCTCGGTCCCGGCGACCTGTTCCCCTACGGGAGCCGCGACCTGGTGGCCACCCGCCGGGCGGCCGCCGACCTGGTGCCGCGGCCCGGCGACCGCGAGGCGGTGGCCGAGGCGTTCCGGGTGGCCAGCGCCGCGCTGCCGGAGTTCCCGGTGGTGCTGCGGCACGGCGGGGAGGGCGACGGCGCCGTCGACGTGCACCTGACCGAGCGCGCCACCACGACGGCGGCGCTCAACCTCGGTGCGCTGGTGGGCGCGGTCGTCGTCCAGCTGCACGCCGAGGGCTGGTCGACCCGCTGGGAGCCGGTGGGCACGCCGGGCGGCTCCTCCCTCGTCGGGAGGTTGTGGCTGGGCTCCCCGCGCGCCTGACCAGCCCGCTCTCGGTAGCGTCCGCCGTCATGCGGGGGATCATCCTGGCCGGGGGCACCGGCAGCCGCCTGTTCCCGATCACGCAGGCGGTCAGCAAGCAGCTGATGCCCGTCTACGACAAGCCGATGGTCTACTACCCGCTCTCGACGCTGATGATGGCCGGCGTCCGCGAGGTGCTGGTGATCACCACCCCCGGCGACCAGGCGGCGTTCCGCGCCCTGCTCGGCGACGGCGGCCGGCTCGGGATGCGGATCGAGTACGCGGTGCAGGCGCGCCCCGAGGGCCTCGCGCAGGCGTTCCTCATCGGCGCGGACTTCGTCGGGGACGAGGCGGTCGCGCTGGTCCTCGGCGACAACATCTTCTACGGCGCGGGCCTCGGGACGGCGCTGGGGCGCCTCCCCGAGCCCGACGGCGGGCACGTGTTCGCCTACCACGTGGCCAACCCGGCCGACTACGGCGTCGTGGAGTTCGACCCGTCGGGCCGCGTGCTCTCCGTCGAGGAGAAGCCCGCCCGGCCGAAGAGCTCCTACGCGGTGCCCGGCCTGTACTTCTACGAGTCGTCGGTGGTCGAGGTGGCCCGCTCGATCCGGCCCAGCGCCCGCGGCGAGCTGGAGATCACCGCCGTCAACGAGCACTACCTGCGCGAGGGCCGGCTCACGGTGACCGTGCTGGACCGCGGGACGGCCTGGCTGGACACCGGGACCTTCGCCTCGTTGCGTCAGGCGACGGAGTTCGTCTCGGTGGTCGAGGAGCGGCAGGGCCTCAAGATCGGCTGCATCGAGGAGGTCGCCTGGCGGCAGGGCTGGCTGGACGACGACGGCCTGCGCCGCGCCGCCGAGCCGCTGGCCAAGAGCGGCTACGGCGACTACCTGCTGGGCCTGCTCGAGGACCGCTAGATCCGCTTGTAGTTCGTCGGCGCCGTCCGGGGCCCGCGGCGGGGCGGCATGCTGCCGCCCAGGTGCAGCAGCCGGACGACCCGCTGGCGGTGCCCGCGCCACGGCTCGAGCAGCACCATCATCCCGTCGTCGTCGGTCTTGCGGCCGGCCAGCGACCAGCCCACCAGGTTCTTGAGGTGGTAGTCGCCGTAGCTGACGGTGTCGGGGCAGCCGAGCGTGCGCTGCACGACCTCGGCCGCCGTCCACACGCCGATGCCGGGGACGGTGCGCAGCCGGCGCTGCAGCGTCGGGGAGTCGCAGCCGCCGTCGGGCTCGAGGGCGTGGGCTACCGAGGCGACGTGCCGCAGCGCCCGCCGCCGGGCGCCGTCGAGGCCGGCGCGGTGCCACTCCCAGTCGGGGATCTCCAGCATCCGGCGCGGCGAGAACAGCACCCGCATGCCCTCCGGCGCGGGGCCCGGGGCGGGCTGGCCGGCCAGCCGCAGCAGCGCCCGCCAGACCCGGTGCGCCTCGATGACGGTGACCTTCTGCTCCAGCACCGCGGGGACGAGGGCGTCCCAGGTGCGCCCGGTGCGGCTCAGCGGCAGGTCGGGCGTGCGCCGCGCGATCTCGCGCAGCAGCGGGTGGCCGCTCGGGTCGAAGCCGGCCGGGTCGTCCTGCGCGCCGAGCCACCCGGGCACCGCCGTCCCGGCCCACTCCGCGCCCGGGCCCCACGCCAGCACCTGCACCTCGCCGCCGCGGTGCGTGATCCGGACGGTCGCCGGCCCGCAGGGCGTGGTGGTCGTGCGCCAGACGGCGTCGCCGTCCCACCGCATGGTGGGGTCGCTCGCGCTGCGCTGGTGCGGGCGGAGGACGGCCCTGAGGTCGAAGGTCCAGTCCGGCCGCCAGCAGTCGGCGAAGTCGGCGCCGGCCGGGGCCGGTGCGGGGTGGTGCGCCGGCGGGGTCGGGGCCGGCAGTGCTGTGGTCACGCGGTTCTCCGGGGAAGAGGGAGAGGAGCAGCGGCCCCCGTCAGCGGGGCGCCATGCGCAGGGCGCCGTCCATCCGGATGGTCTCGCCGTTGAGGTAGCCGTGCTCGATGATGCCGAGCGCCAGCCGGGCGAAGTCGTCGGGGCGGCCCAGGCGCTTCGGGAAGGGGATGCCGGCCGCCAGCGCGGTCCGCGCCTCCTCGGGCAGGCTGCCGAGCAGCGGGGTGTCGACCAGCCCGGGGGCGATGGTGCACACGCGCACGCCGACGCTGGCCAGGTCGCGGGCCGCCGGGAGGGTCATGCCGACGATGCCGCCCTTGGACGCGGCGTAGGCGATCTGGCCGATCTGCCCGTCGAAGGCCGCGATGGAGGCGGTGTTGACGACGACGCCGCGCTCGCCGTCCTCCTCCGGCTCGGTGGCGGCCATCGCCGCGGCGGCCAGGCGCAGCACGTTGAAGGTGCCGACCAGGTTCACCTGGACCGTGCGGAGGAACGGCTCGAGGTCGTGGGCGGTGTTGCCCTTGCCCACGGTGCGCTGCGCCCAGCCGATGCCGGCGCAGTTGACGGCGATCCGCAGCGGCCGGTCCTTGCCGGTGGCGTCGGCGACGGCCGCGGCGACCTGGGCCTCGTCGGTGACGTCGGTGCGCACGAACGTCGTGTGACCGCCCAGCTCGCCGGCCAGCGCGGGCCCGCGCTCCTCGTTGAGGTCGGCGATGGTGACCGCGGCGCCACGCGCGGCGAGCGCGCGGGTGGTGGCCTCCCCGAGGCCCGAGGCCCCGCCGGACACGACAGCTGCGACGTCGAAGCTCTGCATGCCGGCATCCCATCACGCGGAGGCGCGGACCCGGCACCGGGTGCCCGGGCTCTGCGTGCCGAGTGCACACGCGCGCCGGTGCCGGCGCGGTGATGTGCGGTGACGGCGCATCCCCTCAGCGGAATGCGCCGCATCCGCACATCCCCAGCGTCACCGCTCAGCTGAAGCGGCCACCGAAGCGCTCCTCGACGGCGGCGAGCAGCTGCTTGACCCGCTCGGCGTCGGACACCGGGCAGACCATCGTGACGTCGCGGGTGGCCACGACGACGCTGTCGCGGACGCCGACCAGCGCGACCAGGTGGTCGGGCTCGTCGCTCAGCACGATGTTGCCCGCGCTGTCGAGGGCGACCGCGAGCCCGGAGACGGCGTTGTCGCCGGTGACCGCCAGCGTCTGCGCCAGGGCCGGCCACGAGCCGACGTCGAGCCACTCGACGTCCAGGTCGGCCACCAGCACCCGGCCGGGCTCGGTGGCCGCGGGCTCCAGCACCGCGTAGTCGACGCTGGTCTTCGGCAGCGTCGGGAACACCTCGGCGAGGACGGCGTCGCGCTCGGGGCCGGCCGGCGCGGCCACCACGCGGGCCAGCCCCTCGGCTGAGGCGGGCAGGTGGTCGGCGAGCGCGTCGAGCACGGTGCGCGCCCGCCAGACGAACATGCCGGAGTTCCACAGGTACTCACCCGACGCCAGGTAGCCCTCCGCGGTGGCGCGGTCGGGCTTCTCCTTGAACGCGGCGGCCTCGGCGACGCCGGGCACCTCGGTCGCCGGGCCGCGGCGGACGTAGCCGAAGCCGGTGGCCGGGGCGGTCGGCGTGATGCCGAGGGTGACCAGCGCCCGCGGCCGCGCGGCCAGCGCGTCGAAGGCGGTGGTCAGCGTGGCGGCGAAGCGCTCGACCGGGCGGATCACGTGGTCGGCGCTGACCACGGCGAGCTCGGCGTCGGGGTCGGCCTCGGCCACCAGCGCGGCGGCCAGCCCGACGGCGTTGGCGGTGTCGCGGGCGACCGGCTCGAGGACCAGCCGGTCGGGGCGCAGCCGCGGCAGCGCGGCGCGCACCTGCTCGCCGTAGCGCGCCGCCGTGCACACCCAGATCCGCTCGGCCGGCAGCACCGCCTCCAGCCGCTCGAACGCCTCGGCGAGCAGGCTGTGCGCCCCTCCCCCGGGCTCGGCGACGACGTCGAGCAGCTGCTTGGGCCGGGCCGCCCGCGACAGCGGCCACAGCCGCGTGCCCGAGCCGCCGGCCATGATGACCGCGTGCCTCACCGGCGCGTCTCCCCCTCGTCGGCGGACAGCTCCGCCAGGTCGGTCCGGACCATCGTCGCCACCATCTCCTCGAAGCCGACCGTGGGCGCCCAGCCGAGCCGCTCGCGCAGCCGGGACGGGTCGCCGACCAGCACCTCGGCGTCGGCCGGGCGGACCAGGCCGGGGTCGGAGGCCAGCAGCGGCTCCCAGTCGGCGACGCCCACCTCGGCGAAGGCGGCGGCCACCAGGTCGCGCAGGCTGTGCGCCACCCCGGTCGCGACGACGTAGTCGCCGGCCTCGGGCGCCTCGGCGGCGAGCAGCATCGCGGCCGTGTAGTCCGGCGCCCAGCCCCAGTCGCGGCGGACGTCGAGGTTGCCGAGCACGAGCCGGTCGGCCCGGCCCGCGGCGATCGCGGCGACGCCGCGGGTGATCTTGCGCGTGACGAACCGCTCGGGCCGGCGCGGGGACTCGTGGTTGAACAGCACCAGCGAGCTCGCGTGCAGGCCGCGCTCCCGGTACATGCCCACCGACCGGTGCGCGACGGCCTTGGCGACGCCGTAGGGGTTCACCGGCGAGACCGGGGACGCCTCGGTGACCGGCCCGCCCGTGGCGCCGGCGAACACCTCGCCGCTGGAGGCCTGCACCAGCCGGACCTCCGCGCCCTCCTCCGCCCGGCGGAGCAGGTGCTCCAGCAGCGCGAGCACCGCCCGGCCGTTGACGTCGAGGGTGCCGACGGGATCGGCCCAGCTCGCCGCCACGCTGGACGCGCCGGCGAGGTTGAACACCCAGTCGGGCGCGACCTCGTCGACCAGCCCCGGCAGCGCGCCGGGGTCGCGCAGGTCGGCGGTGTGGACCGTCAGGGCGTCCCCGAGCGCGGCCAGGTGGGCGGGCAGCGGACCGCCCGCTCCCCCGCTGACCGTGCCGTGGACCCGGTGCCCGGCCGCGACGAGCTGCTCGGCGAGGTAGCCCCCGTCCTGGCCGCCGATCCCGGTGACCAGTGCGAGCGCCACGTCAGCCGGCCAGCGCGCGCTGCTCCGCGAGGTCGTTCTCGACCATCATCTGGACCAGCTGCTCGAACCCGACCCTCGGCTCCCAGCCGAGCTGCTCCTTCGCCTTGGAGGCGTCCCCGATGAGCAGGTCGACCTCCGCCGGGCGGAGGAAGGCGGGGTTGAGCTTCACGTACTGGTCCCAGTCCTCGATCCCGACGGCCGCGAAGGCGACGTCGAGCAGCTCGCGGATGGAGTGGGTCTCCCCCGTGGCGACGACGTAGTCGTCGGCCTGCTCCTGCTGCAGCATCCGCCACATGGCGTCGACGTAGTCGCCGGCGAAGCCCCAGTCGCGGCGGGCGTCGAGGTTGCCGAGCTCCAGGTCCTTCTGCAGGCCGAGGGAGATGCGGGCGACGGCGCGGGTGACCTTGCGGGTGACGAACTCCGGCCCGCGGCGCGGCGACTCGTGGTTGAACAGGATCCCGGAGGACGCGTGCATCCCGTAGGACTCGCGGTAGTTGATCGTCATGTAGTGGCCGAAGACCTTGGCGACGCCGTAGGGCGAGCGCGGCCACAGCAGGGTGCTCTCCCGCTGCGGGACCTCCTGCACCTTGCCGAACATCTCCGAGCTCGACGCCTGGTAGAAGCGGATCCGGCCCGGGTCGTCACCGCAGGACAGCCGCACGGCCTCGAGCATGTTGAGCACGCCCTTGCCGGTGACGTCGGAGGTCAGGTGGGCGTTCTCCCACGAGTACGCGACGAAGGAGATCGCGCCGAGGTTGTAGACCTCGTCGGGCTGCGCGGTCTGCACCGCGCGCAGCAGGCTGGAGAGGTCGGTGAGGTCGCCGAACAGCAGCTTCAGGCCGGGGATCTGCCGCGCGATCTCCACCTTGGGGTTGTTCTGGCCCCGGACGAGCCCGTAGACCTCGTACCCCTTGTCGAGCAGGAGCTCGGACAGGTACAGCCCGTCCTGTCCGGTCACCCCGGTGATCAGCGCGCGCTTCATCGACTCCACTTCCTCGCGACGGTGTTCGGCGCCGATGCTCGCACGCCCACGGCCGGATCAGGCCCGGTTCCGGGCCGGGATCACCCGTCCGGCGGCGCGTCTACGGCGTCCGGGTCCGCCGCGCGGCGCGGCCGACGTCGTCGGCCCGGCGCTGGAACCGGGCCCCGGCGGCCACCCGGCCGCTGACGTAGCTGACCAGCATCCGGCCGCCGAGCCCGGCCCGCAGGGCCGCCCGCAGCGGGGCGTTCCGGCGGCCCGGGTACTGCCCGGCCAGGTAGCGCAGGGCGCTGGTGTGGTGCACCCGCTGCATGCGGTGCGGCTCGCGGCGGGTGGCGTGCCCGCCCTCGTGGACGACGACCGCCGACGGCGCGTAGACGTGCAGGTAGCCGGCGCGGCCGAGGCGCTCGGCGAGGTCGACGTCCTCGAAGTACATGAAGTAGCCGGGGTCGAAGCCGCCGACGGCGCGGAACGCCTCGAGGTCGACGAGGAAGCACGAGCCCGACAGCCAGCCGGCCGTGCGCTCCCGCGGCGCCTCCCGCTCGCGGCGGTAGCGCGCCGTCCACGGGTTGCCCGGCCACGCCCAGCCGAGCAGCGCGTGCCCGGCGCCGGTCGACAGCCGCGGCAGGTCGCGCGCGGACGGGTACAGCTCCCCCTCGGGGGTGCGGATGGCCGGGCCCACGGTGGCCGCGCGCGGCCAGCGGGCGGCGACGGCGAGCAGCTCGTCGACGGCGCCGGCCTCGAAGCGGACGTCGGGATTGGCGACCAGGGCGTACCGGCCCGCCGCCCCGGCCAGGCCCGCGTTGACCGCCGCCCCGTAGCCGACGTTGCCGCCGGTGCGCAGCAGCCGCACCTGCGGGTGGCGCGCGGCGACGTCCTCGGGGACGCCGTCGGTGGAGCCGTTGTCGGCGAGCACGACCTCGACCGGCCGGGTGGTGGCCTCGGCCAGGGAGGTGACGAACCCCTCGAGCGCCTCGCCCGGGGAGTAGGTGACCGCGACGACGCGCAGCGGCCCCGCGTGCTCGGCGCTCATGTCCCCGACACTAGAGGCCGCGCTCCGGGGTCGGCCCGACACCCGGGGTGCACGGGGACCAGGGCACGCGCGACACGACGACGACCGACCGAGGGGACCAGCGTGGCCAGCAGCGCGCCGCCGACCGAGCACGAGCGCACCGGGGACGCGTCCGCCGCACCCCCTGCGGGCCGGCGGGACCGGCGGCCGGTGCTCGGCTGGGCCGCGGTCGGGGCGGTGGCCGGCGGCCTGTTCCTCCTGGTGGTCTCCCGCGCCCTGATCGACGACACCTACATCACCCTCTCCTACGTCCGGAACGTGGCGGCCGACCTGCACTGGGGCCTGATCCCCACCGAGACGGCCAACAGCGCCACCTCGCCGTTCAACGTGCTGTCGCTGGCGGCGGTCACCTGGCTGGTGTCGCTGGTCACCGGCGACGTGCGGCCGGTGCTGGGCCTGGGGATCGCCACCGTCGCCTGGTGCGCGCTGCTCACCGGCGCCACCGCCGCCACGGCACGCCGCCTGGGCCGCTCGGGGGCGTGGTCGGTGGCGCTGCTGGCCGTGGTGCTCGCCAACCCGTTCGTCAACTCCGCGATCGGCCTCGAGGTGCTGCCGATCGCCGCCCTGCTCGCCGGGCTGACCTGGGCGGCGGTGGCCGGGCGTCCCGTCGCGTTCGGGCTGGTCGCCGGCGTGCTGGTGCTCACCCGGCTCGACCTCGGCGTGATCGTCGCCGGGGTGTTCCTGCTCACCCCGGCCGTCCGCGGCTGGCGCGCGCCGGTCCTGGCGACCGCCGTGGTGCTGCCCTGGTTCGCGTTCAGCTGGACGGTCCTGGGCTCGGCGATCCCCGACACCTTCGTCATCAAGACCCTGCAGCGCTCGTTCGGCGACTTCACCTTCGCCAACGGCCCCTTCACCCTCTGGCTCGACCGGGGCGTGCTGCAGCTGTCGCTCGCGTTCGTCCCGGCGCTCGCGGGCATCGCCGTCGCGGTCGCCCTGGCCGTGCCGCGGGTGCGCCGCCGGCACCCGGGGCTCGCCGGCCCGCTGGCCGGGCTCGTGGTGGGCGGACTCGCCTGGTACGCGGCGTACTCGCTGCTCCAGGTGCCGCCGTACCAGTGGTACTACGTGCCGACGACGGTCGCGCTGGCCACCGCCGGGGTCCTCGGCGCGGCGCTGTTCCTGCCCGCGCCGCGGGTGCGCGCCGTCCGCCACGCCGTCCCCCTGGGCCTGGCCGCGCTGGCTGTCGCCCTGCTGGCCGTCACCTCCGGCGACCGCCCGGTGCCGTGGGACCGCCCCGTCTACTTCGGCGCGTGGGCCCTGCCCGAGGAGTACCGGGAGATCGGCGCGGAGGTCGCCGCGATCGTGGGCGACGAGACCGTGGAGGCGCCCGGGGAGATCGGCACGCTGGCCTACGCGTGCGGCTGCGAGATGGTCGACTACTTCTCCGACCGGGGCATCGCCGTCGGGCTCGTCGAGGAGCGCACCGAGCAGGCCGGCCCGCTGATGCGCGCGCTGCTCGACGCCAACTTCGCCCGCCTCGACCGCGGCGACCGGCCGCTGACGCCCGAGTGGCGGCTGCGCTGGACGCAGGGCGCCGTGCCGGAGGGCGCGTACACCTGGCCCACCGACTCCCCCGCCACCGGACCGGCCACCATCTACCTGAAGCGGGTGCCCTGACCGGCGCGGCCCGGCCGCCCGGTCGCCTACTGTCGAGGGGTCCGACCCCCGAGGCAGCGGCGGCGGCCACCGGGACGGACCGGTCGGCTCCCGCCCGAGGAGCAGGTCCCGTGCAGACGTCCCAGGTGAGCCCGTCGTCGCCGGTGTCCCCACCCTCCCCCCGCCCCCGTCGAACGGAGCGGGCGGACCTGCTGCTGGCCGGCGGGGCCGCCGTCGTCGCGGCACTGTGCTTCCTGCTGGTGCGCGCCAGCCTCATCGACGACGCCTACATCACGCTGTCCTACGCGCGGAACCTCGCCGAGGAGTTCCACTGGGGGCTGACCCCGTTCCGGACGGCGAACAGCGCCACTTCCCCGCTCAACGTGCTGGTCCTCGGGCTGGCCGCGTTCGTGGTCCGCGACCCGGTGTGGGGCCTCGGCGTGGTGTTCGTCGTGCTGACCGCGCTGCAGGCGCTGGGCCTGGCCCGGCTGGCGCGGCGGCTGGACCTCTCCCGCGGCGCGGCGGTCGCGGCGACGGCGCTGCTGCTGCTGTCCCCGCTGTTCCTCGCGATCGTGGGCATGGAGATGACGCTGGCGCTCACGCTGGCGGTCTGGGCGACGGTGGCCGCGGCCGAGCGGCGGCCGGTCCTGTTCGGCGCGCTGGCCGCCCTGCTGGTGCTCACCCGCGTCGACCTCGCCGTCGTCCCGCTCGTGCTGCTGCTGGCCACCCCGGGGCTGCTGCGCCGCACGCACGTCGTCCTCGGCACGGCGCTGCTGGTGGCCGCGCCCTGGTACGTCTTCAGCTGGGTGGCCCTGGGCGCGCTGGTGCCCGACACGCTGGTCATCAAGACGGTGTCCACCGGCGCGTGGGGGCCGTGGGACTTCGCCAACGGCTGGCAGCTCTACCTGGAGCGCTACCCGGCGGCGACGGTCCTCGCCGCGATCCCGGCGCTGGCCGGCCTGCTGGCGCTCGTCGTCTGGCCCTTCGTGCGGCGCCGGGCCCGCTGGGCGGGCCTCGGCCCGGTCGTGGCGCTCGGCGCCGCCGGGGTGCTGCACGCCGTGGCCTACTCGCTGCTCGCCCCGCCGCCGTTCCACTGGTACTACGCGCCCTCGGTCGGCGCGCTGACCGTCACCGCGGCCTTCCTCGGCGCCGCGGCCGCCGGGCGCCGGCCCGCCCCCGCGGCCGACGGGTCCCCCGCCCCCGTGCGGCGCCGGCCCGTGGCGCTGCTGGCCGCGGCCGTGGCGGCCGCGCTGCTCCTGGTCGACGCCGCCTTCGCCCTGCAGCGCGGCGTGCCGTGGGAGATGACGCCGATCACCACCAACTGGGCCACCGCCGAGCAGTACCTGGCGATCGGCGAGGACCTGCGCGCCGAGGTGGGCGACGACGTCGTCCGCAGCCCCGGTGAGATCGGCACGCTCGCCTACGCCTGCCGGTGCGACATCGTCGACCCGTTCTCCGACCGCGGGACGCTGCTGCCGCAGATCGACCAGCGGCAGGAGGAGGCCGGCACGGTGATGCGGCTGCTGCTGCGGCTGAACTTCGCCAACCTCGACCGGCCGCCGGCGGCCGAGCCGGACCGGGCGCTGGTGTACGAGGGCGGCCGCCCCGACGGCGACTGGCCGGTGACCTCCGCGTGGCGCGGCTCGGGTTCGTTCTCCCTCGTGGCGCCCTGACCGTCACGCAGACCGGACGGGTTCGTCACATCCGTAACCGACGCCCCCGACACCACATCCGTCGACGTGGCTGCGGGCGACCTCCCGGGTACCGTCGGTCCCCGTGACCTCAGCGAGACCTGACCTCGTCGTCGTCGGCTCCGGCTTCTTCGGACTGACCGTTGCCGAACGGGTGGCCAGCCAGCTGGACAAGCGCGTGCTCGTCCTCGACCGACGTGACCACATCGGTGGCAACGCCTACTCCGAGCCCGAGCCCGAGACCGGCATCGAGATCCACCGGTACGGCGCCCACCTCTTCCACACGTCCAACGAGCGGGTCTGGCAGTACGTCAACCAGTTCACCGAGTTCACCGGCTACCAGCACAAGGTGTACTCGATCTACCAGGGGCAGACGTACTCGCTGCCGATGAACCTGGCCACCATCTGCCAGTACTTCGGCAAGAGCTTCTCCCCCGGCGAGGCCCGGGCCCTCGTGGCCGAGCAGGCCGGCGAGATCGACACCGCCGAGGCGAAGAACCTCGAGGAGAAGGCGATCTCGCTGATCGGGCGCCCCCTCTACGAGGCGTTCATCCGCGGGTACACGAAGAAGCAGTGGCAGACCGACCCGACCGAGCTGCCCGCCGCCGTCATCGCCCGCCTGCCGGTGCGGTACACGTTCGACAACCGGTACTTCAACGACACGTACGAGGGCCTCCCCAAGGACGGCTACACGGCGTGGCTGCAGAAGATGGCCGACCACCCGAACATCGAGGTCCGCCTCTCCACGGACTACTTCGACGTCCGCGACGAGCTGCCGGCCGACGTGCCGACGGTCTTCACCGGCCCGATCGACAAGTACTTCGACTACGAGGCCGGCGAGCTCGGCTGGCGCACGCTGGACTTCGAGACCGAGGTCCTGCCGATCGGTGACTTCCAGGGCACCTCGGTCATGAACTACGCCGACGAGGACGTGCCCTTCACCCGGATCCACGAGTTCCGGCACTTCCACCCCGAGCGGTCCTACCCCGAGGACAAGACGGTCGTCGTCCGCGAGTACTCGCGCTTCGCCGAGTCCGGCGACGAGCCGTACTACCCGATCAACACCCCCGAGGACCGCGCCAAGCTGGAGCGCTACCGGGAGCTGGCCAAGCAGGAGGCCGCGGAGAAGCGTGTGCTCTTCGGCGGCCGGCTGGGCACCTACAAGTACCTGGACATGCACATGGCGATCGGTTCGGCGCTGAGCATGTTCGACAACCGCATCCGGCCGTTCTTCGACGAGGGCGGCTCGCTCGACGGCCGCCTCGACGACTGACCGCTCCGACGTCGACACAGAGGACTACTCCCCCATGACGACCACCGCACCCCAGGTCGCCGACGCGCCGGTCAAGCCCGACGCCGTGAGCGAGCCGGCCGAGACCGACCTCACGCCGGACAAGGCCGTCACGCTCGTCCAGCGCGTCCTCATGCCGCGGCCGGCCGACCCGCTGAAGGTCCGCAGCCTCTACCTCGACGAGGAGAACGCGCCGGTCCGCGTGCGGCAGGACGGCCGCCACTCCGGCACGATCACCGCCGGCTCCGAGGTCTCCTTCGCCACCTACTTCAACGCCTTCCCGGCCAGCTACTGGCGGCGCTGGAGCGTGCTCGGCTCGATCGTGCTGCGGGTGACCGTCGCCGGCAGCTGCCGCATCGACGTCCACCGCTCCAAGGCCGACGGCGAGTCGATGCACGTCACCGGCGTCTCCCACGAGGGCGACGACGAGCGGACGCTCGAGTTCGAGCTCGACCTGGCACCGTTCATCGACGGCGGCTGGTACTGGTTCGACGTCACCGCCGACTCCGACACCGTCGTCCGCGAGGCCGGCTGGTACGCCCCGCAGGCGCCGGCCGAGGAGCCGCGGCTGGCCGTCGGCATCTGCACCTACAACCGCCCGGTCGACGCCCTGGCCGCCGCCCGCGCGCTGGTCGAGGACGCCGCGGTGCTCGACCGGCTCGCGCTGGTCACCATCGCCGACCAGGGCAACAACCACGTCAAGGACGCCGCCGGCTACGCCGAGGTCAAGGCGGCCCTGGGCGACCGGCTGCGCGTGGTCGAGCAGCCCAACCTCGGCGGCAGCGGCGGCTTCGCGCGCACCATGCACGAGGCCTTCACCCGCAGCGACGCCACGCACGTCGTGCTGCTCGACGACGACATCATGATCGAGCCCGACAGCCTGCTGCGGGCCCGCGCCTTCGCCGCCTACGCGAAGAGCCCGATGCTCGTCGGCGGTCAGATGCTGGCCCTGCAGAACCGCTCGATCCTGCACAGCATGGGCGAGATCGTCGACCGCGAGACGTTCTTCTGGACCAACGCGCCGAACACCGAGTACCACCACGACTTCGGCAAGGAGTCGCTGCGCGAGTCGCCGGACCTGCACCGGCGCATCGACGTCGACTACAACGGCTGGTGGATGTGCCTGATCCCCCGCGCCGTCACCGAGCAGATCGGCATGCCGCTGCCGGTGTTCATCAAGTGGGACGACGCCGAGTACGGCCTGCGCGCGTTCGCCGCCGGCTTCCCGACGGCGTCGCTGCCCGGCACCGCCATCTGGCACCTCTCCTGGGGTGACAAGGACGACGCCAGCGACTGGCAGGCGTACTTCCACATCCGCAACCGGCTGGTCGCCGCGGCGCTGCACTCGCCGCACAAGCACGGCGGCAAGCTGTTCCGCGAGATGCTCAAGGCCGACCTGCGGTTCCTGATCAACCTGCAGTACTCGACGGTCGAGCTGCACCACCTGGCCTACCGCGACTTCCTCGCCGGGCCGGAGGGGCTGTTCGCCGGCATGCCGCAGTCGGTGGTCCGGGCCCGCGAGGTGCGCGCGACGCACTCCGACGGCCAGGTGCTGCCCTCCTCGGCCGACCTGCCGCTGCCGTCCATGCCGACGGCGAAGGCGGTGCGCTTCCGCAAGATCCCGGTGTCGCCGGTGTCGATCGCGAAGACCCTGGTCAAGGGCCTGGTGCACAACGCCCGGCCGGTGGACGAGGCCAACCTGGAGACCCCGCAGCTGAACCTGGCGTTCCAGGACGCCCGCTGGTTCCTGCTCTCCCGGCTCGACAGCGCCACCGTGGGCACCGCCGACGGCCGCGGCGTCACCTTCCGCCGTCGCGACCCGGCCACGTTCCGCCGGCTGGCGGCGACGTCGGCGCGGTACCTGCGCCGGATGTCGGCGGAGTTCCCGGAGCTGCAGCGCCGCTACCAGGAGGCCGCGGGCGACCTGACCTCCATGGACAGCTGGAGCAGCGCCTTCGAGCAGTGGGGCTACGAGCGGGTGTAGTCCCCGGCACGACGACGAAGGGCCCCGACCGGAGATCCGGTCGGGGCCCTTCGTCCGTGCGGTGGCCCCGGCGTGCGGTGGCCCCGGCGTGCGGTGGCCCAGGCGTGCGGTGGCGCCGGGGGCTACGCGGGGCGGGTCAGCCGCTCCTGGCGGCCGGCCCGGGTGAGCCGGCGCCACTCCTGCCAGCCGGCCGGGTCGCGGCGGGAGACGAGGAAGAACCAGCCGAAGCGGACCGTCTCCAGCGGCCGCAGCCAGCGCATCCCGGGCTGGGCCATGAGGTAGCCGCGGTTGCGGTAGGTGAAGAACCGCTTGACCTCGTTGGCCGGGTACTGGGCCGACAGCCGCCCGCCGAGGATCGGCGCGAACTCCGTCGTCCCCTCGGGGTGCAGGTAGGCCGCCTGCGTGCAGGTGCCGAACGGCAGCCCGGCGCGCAGCAGCCGGCGGTGGATCTCGGTCTCGTCGCCGCGGAAGAACAGCCGGTAGTCGGGCACGCCGACGACGTCGAGCGCCTCGGCCCGGAACAGCGCCCCGTTGAACAGCGAGGCGTAGCTCGGCAGCAGGTCCAGGCCCGCGAAGTCGCTGCGGTGCCGCCGCCAGCGCAGCCCGCGGCGCAGCGGGAAGGCCAGCCGGTCGGGGTCGGCCATGTCGGTGACCAGCGGGCTGACCTCGGCCAGCCCGTGCCGCCGCGCGGCGTCGAGCAGGGTGGCGAGCACGGTGCCGTCGGCGGGGCGGCCGTCGTCGTCGGCGCACCAGACCCAGTCCGCGCCCAGGGCGAGGGCGTGCAGCATCCCGTAGGCGAAGCCGCCGGCCCCGCCGAGGTTGCGCTCGCTGGGCAGGTGGGTGGCGGGCAGGCCGCTGGCGGCCACGACGTCGGCGGCCGACTCGTCCGGCCCGTTGTCGACGACGACGACGTGGTCGACCGGCCGGCTCTGCGCCGCCAGCGCCGCCAGGCTCTCGGCGAGCAGCTCGCGGCGGTGCCGGGTGACGACGACGGCGACGACGCGCTCGCCGGCGGCCGGGACGGCCGCGGTCACGCCGGGAGACCCTTGTAGGCCCGCAGCACGTCCTCGAGGGTGCCCTGCTGCTTGATCCGGCCGTGCTCCATCCAGATGGCGGTGTCGCACAGCTCGCGGAGGAACTCGTCGGAGTGCGAGGCGAAGACGAGCAGGCCCGAGCGCTCGACCAGGGACACCAGCCGCTGCTTGGACTTCTCGAGGAACGCGGCGTCGACGGCGCCGATGCCCTCGTCGAGCAGCAGGATCTCCGGGTCGATGCTGGTGACGACGCCCAGGGCGAGGCGCACCCGCATGCCGGTGGAGTAGGTGCGCAGCGGCATGTGCAGGAAGTCGCCGAGCTCGGTGAACTCGGCGATGTCGTCGACCCGCTCCTGCATCTGCTTGCGGGTCATCCCGAGGAACAGGCCGCGGATCATGATGTTCTCGAGGCCGGAGATCTCGGGGTCCATGCCGACGCCCAGGTCGAAGACCGGGGCCACGCGGCCGCGCACCTCGGCGATGCCGCGGGTGGGCTCGTAGATGCCCGACAGCAGCCGCAGCAGCGTGGACTTGCCGGCGCCGTTGTGGCCGACGAGGCCGACCCGGGCGCCGTGCTCGAGGGAGACGGTGATGTCGCGCAGCGCCTCGATGACCGGCACCTTGCGGCTGCTGTCGACGTTGCCGCCGACCAGGCCGACGACGGTCTTCTTCAGCGACCGGCTCTTGGCGTCGAAGATCGGGAAGTCGACGCACGCGTCCTTGGTGACGATGCCGATCGGACTGTTCGGGCTCTCTGACACGCTCACACCCAGTAGGAGACGCGGGACCGGTAGCGGCGCAGGACGAGCATCGTCAGCGCCCAGCCGACCACGGTGATGACGAGGACGACGATCCAGTGCCGCCAGACCTGGTCCTGGCCCAGGAGCGGTCGGCGGATGATCTCCACGAAGTGCAGGAACGGGTTGAACTCCGCCAGCCGCGCCCGCTCGGCGATCGCCGGGTTGGGGCTGTTCACGAGCTCGTCGTAGATCCAGACGATCGGCGTCAGGAAGAACGCGAGCTGCACGATGCTCTGCGTGATCGGCAGGATGTCGCGGAAGCGGGCCGTGATCGTGCCGACCGCCAGGGCCACCCAGGCGCCGTTGAGCGCCAGCAGGACGAAGGCCGGGATCGCGTAGACGACCGTCCACTTCAGCGGCTGGGGGAAGACCACCAGCATCACGACGTAGACGAGCAGGTTGTGCGCGAAGAACAGGATCTGCCGCCACACCAGCCGGTACACGTGCACCGACAGCGGCGAGGGCAGGTGCTTGATGAGGCCCTCGTTGGCGATGAAGACCTCGGAGCCCTCGTTGATGCAGCCGCTGATGAAGTTCCAGACGACGAAGCCCACGAGGACGTGCGGGAGGAGCCGGGCCAGCTCGATGTCGAACAGGCCCGAGTACAGGATGCCCAGCGCGATGGCGGTGACCGCCATGCTGATCGTGATCCACACCGGTCCGAGGACGGATCGGCGGTAGCGCTGGCGGATGTCCTGCCAGCCGAGGTGGCCCCACAGTTGGCGCTGCCGCCACCCGTCCGACAGGTCGTCGACGGCCCTGCGCCAGCTGCGCACGCCGGGGGCGGCCGTCGCAGTCATGGCGACCACGCTACCTGTGGACGCAGATCGCCCCGGGGAGCGCAGTGCTGCCCCGGGGCGACCCGTCCGTCACATCTCAACGGGGTTGCACAGTCGCCTCACCCGTCGCGCCGTTCACCGTGATCGTGCCGTTCTGGAAGGTCTGCCGGGTGCCGCCGGCCACGGCCTGCGCGTCGCCGGTCGGGTAACCGAGGCGGCCCTGCTCCCAGCCGGTGGCCCCCCAGGCGTCGAGCACGGCGCCGCGGACGACGCGCGTCCCACCCGCCGGGCTGCTGTAGACCGCGCCGCCCTGGAAGTAGGCGTAGCGGCCCTGCCCGTCGGGGGTGACGGTGACGTCGGTCGTGGGGAAGCGGAGGACGCCGGTCTCCCAGCCGCCGCGGGCCCAGGCCTCGAGCACCGTGCCGTACAGGAAGTGGGCGCCGGTGGCCCGCGTCCGGTAGACCGACCCGGCCTCGAAGTGCTGGTACTCCCCCAGGCCGTCCGGCGTCGTCCGGACGTCGGCGACCGGGTAGCCCAGCGGGCCGCGCTCGAAGCCGCTCAGCGCCCAGGCGTCGCGGAACGCCGTCGGCAGGACCCGCGCACCGCCGGTGGCGGTCGAGTAGATCGAGCCGCCCTCGAAGTGCTGGTAGGTGGCCTTCCCGTCCGGGGTCCGCCCGGTGTCGGAGACCGGCGCGCCGAGCGTCCCGGCCGGGCCGCCGGCCGCCTGGTAGGCGCCCGCCAGCGCGGCCTGCACGGAGAACCCGCGCCCGCCGGAGACGTAGACGGTGCCGCGCTCGAACGCCTGCGACGTCACGCCGCCGGCCGTCTGGGCCGCCCCGGTCGGGTAGCCGAGCGAGCCGCCCTCCCAGCCGCTGCGCGCCCACACCGCGACGACCGCCGTCGGCAGCACCTTGGGGCCGGTGGCGGTGACGTAGACCGACCCGCCCTGGAAGTGCTGGTAGGTGGCCTTCCCGTCCGGGGTGCGCCCGGTGCCCGAGGTGGGCAGGCCCAGCGCGCCGGCGGGGCCGCCGGCCCCCTCGTAGGCGGCGACCATCGCGGTGAGGACGGCGTTCCCGCCGCTCTCCCCGGCGTACACCCGGCCGCCCTCGAACTGCTGCGTCGTCACGCCGCCGGCGGTGGTCGCCGCGCCGGTCGGGTAGCCG
The DNA here is from genome assembly GCF_037034165.1 of Geodermatophilus sp. FMUSA9-8. Taxonomy (NCBI): domain Bacteria; kingdom Bacillati; phylum Actinomycetota; class Actinomycetes; order Geodermatophilales; family Geodermatophilaceae; genus Geodermatophilus; species Geodermatophilus sp. FMUSA9-8. The sequence goes on from NZ_JBAGKE010000002.1 coordinate 181,339, forward strand.
AGCGGGCCGCCCTCCCAGCCGCTGCGGCCCCACGCGCCCACGACCGCCGTCGGCAGGACCTTCGCCCCGGTGGCGGTGACGTAGACCGAGCCGCCCTGGAAGTGCGCGTACCGCGCCTTCCCGTCCGGGGTGGTGCCCACGTCGCTGGTGGGCAGCCGCAGGGTGCCGGTCTCCCAGCCGGTGGCGGCCCAGGCGTCGAGCACGTCGCCGGCGAGCCGGCGGGCACCGGTGGCGGCCGACCAGTAGATCGAGCCCTCCTGGAAGTGCACGTACTGGGCGGCGCCGTTCGGGGTCGTGGCCTGGTCGGTGACCGGGTAGCCGAGCGGGCCGTTCTCCCAGCCGGTCGCCGCCCACTTGGCGTAGACCTCGCCGGCGATCACGCGCGCGCCGGTCCCGGCCGTCGCGTAGATGGAGCCGGAGCGGAAGTGCGCGAAGCTGCCCTCGCCGTCGGGCGTGGTCGCGACGTCGGAGATCGGCAGGCCGAGCGGGCTGGTCTCCCAGCCGCTGGCCGCCCACCGGTCGTAGACGGCGCCGGAGAGGACCCGCGCCCCGGTGGCCGCCGACCAGTAGATCGAGCCGCCCTGGAAGTGCACGTACTGCGCGGCGCCGTTCGGGGTGGTGACCTGGTCGGTCATCGGGTAGCCGAGCGGCCCGCCCTCGTAGAACCTGGTGCCCCACTTGTCGCGGACGGCGCCGGTGAGGAAGTGGGCGCCGCTGTCCGGCGACCAGTACAGCGAGCCGCCCTCGAACGCCTGGAAGCAGCCGCCACCGGCCAGGCCGCACATGCCGTCACCGGTCGGGTAGCCGAGCGGGCCGGCCTCCCACGTGTAGGTGGACCACTTGTCGCGGACCGCGCCGTACCAGACGATCCGCGCGCCGGTCATGGGCGCCCAGTAGATCGCGCCGTTGGCATAGCTCTGCATGCAGCCGCCGGCCCGCAGGCCGCAGACGACGTTGGCGCGGATGGCCCCGAGCGGGCCGGTCTCCCCGCCGGTCTGCGCGTAGCGGCCGGTCACCTGGCTCGCACCGGGGATCTGCGTGGAGCCGAACCAGTCGGTGTAGTAGATCCAGAAGTTGCGGTTGCCGTACGCCGAGCAGCGGTCGCCGGTGCCCTTGCCGGCCGCCAGCGCGGCGGCGTTGGGCTGGTAGGGCGTGTAGTTGTACAGCCCCGCGGTGGCCTGGTTCTCGATGAAGACCGCGGAGCTCCCGCAGTCGGTCTCGACGTCGTAGCGGACCTGGTTGACCACGCCTGCCCGGTGCCCGTACTTCGTGGGGTTGTTCGCGTAGTTCCGGTATTGCGCGGCGGCGCTGTACACCTGGTTGAAGAAGCCGTTGTACGCCGGGTTGCAGGTCCCGGTGTCCGGGCAGGCGAAGCCCATGGCCTCGCGGTAGCGCCTGGCGTAGAGCCCGCTGCCCGAACCGGTGACCAGGCCCTGCTCCTTCTGCAGGATGACGAGCAGCACGCGCTGGCTGATGCCGCAGGCCTGGCCGACCTTGGCGATCACGGTGGCCGCGGTCTCCTGGGGCGCGCCCACGTAGGTGCCCGCGCAGCGGGCGTCGGCCGGCTTGGTCTGCGTGTCGACCCGGTAGTCCTTGAGACACGGCGACCCGTCGCTGCCGGGCACGCAGCGCGGGTTCATGGAGTTGAGGAACGTCTGCACGTCGGCGGCCGACATCGCGTTGCCGTCGAAGAACAGCTGGTCGCTGATGATGTTGCCCGCGCGGAACTGGCTCATGTCCGCGGCCTCCTCCAGCCGCGGCGCGGAGGAGGCGGTGAGGACGCCGGCCAGGACGGCCGCGCCGCAGACCGCGGTGAGGAGGGTGACGAGGACGCGGCGGGCGCGGGTCACTCGGGCACCTCGACCTCGAGCGGCTCCGACTCACCGGAGGCGGTTCCCGACTCGTAGCGCAGGACGACCGACCAAGTCCCCGGGCGCAGCTCGTCGCCGGGCAGCGCCAGGCCGCCGCAGACGGTCGTGCTGGCGTCGGCCAGGCCGTCGGTGGTCGCCCGGACGGTGTTGCCGTCGCGGGAGACCTCGATGGTGCAGGTGCCGCCGTCCTCGATGACGGGGCTGACGTAGCCGGAGGCGAACAGCGCCGCCTCGGCCGGGTCCCAGTAGGCGTTGGAGAGGACGACGTCGGTGGCCTCCGGGCGCGGCGGGTCCGTGGCCACGGGCTCGCCGGCCTCGTCGACGACGGGCGCGTCGGTCCCCTCAGCGGTCTCGTCCGGCGCGGCCGGGCTGTCGGAGGCGGCGCTCGTCGCCGGGGACGACGCGCCGGCCTCGTCGGTGCCCTCCGCCGAGGAGCAGGCGGGCAGCGCGCACACGGCGGCGAGGGCGACCGCCGCGAGCGTCCGGCGGGTGGTGGTGGAACGGGTCATGACGGTTCTCCTCCGCGCCCCGGCCGGGGCGGTCGTCGGCGGTTTGGGGGACGGCGAGCGGGTCAGCGGACGGTCACGGTCGCCGCGCCGGAGGCGGAGACGGTGATCGTCCCGTGCTCGAACGAGGTGCGGGTGCCGCCGCCGGGCTGGGCGACGGTGTCCGAGGTGGGCCAGCCGAGGCGACCCTGCTCCCAGCCCGTGCGGGCCCAGGCGTCCAGCACCGCCCCGCGCAGCACGCGGGTGCCGCCCACGGCGCTGCTGTAGACGGCGCCGCCCTGGAAGTAGGCGTAGCTGCCCTTGCGGTCCGGCGTCGTGGTGACGTCGGTGGTCGGGTAGCGCAGCGCCCCCTGCTCCCAGCCCTGGGCCGCCCAGGCGGTGTAGACGTCGCCGCGCAGCAGGTGCGCGCCGGTGGGCCGGGTCCAGTAGACCGAGCCGCCCTGGAAGTGGGCGTAGAGGCCCTGCCCGTCCGGGGTCGCCGCCGTCGAGACGGTCGGGTAGCCGAGGACGCCGTTCTCCCAGCCGGTGCGGGCCCACAGGTCGTAGACAGCGCCGCGGACGACGCGGGCGCCGGTGGCCGCGGTGGCGTACACCGAGCCGTTCTGGAAGTGCTGGTAGCTGCCGCGCCCGTCGGGCGTCGTGCCGACGTCGGTGGTCGGGTAGCCGAGCACCTGGGCACCGCCGGCCGCGTCGACCGCCGCGCCGAAGGCGGTGGAGACCGCGTGCGCGCCGGTGGCGGGGGTCGCGTAGACGACGCCGCCCTCGAAGCGCTGCAGGGTCACGCCGGCCGGCTGCGCGGCCGCGGTGCCGGCCGGCGGCGCGGTCGGGTAGCCCAGCGGGCCGTTCTCCCAGCCGGTGCGCCCCCAGGCGGCGGCGACGTCGGTGCTCAGCACCGAGGTGCCGTGCTCGGCGGTCGCGTAGACCGAGCCGCGCTGGAAGTGCGCGTAGGCGGCGCCGCCGTCGGGGGTGGTGGCCGTGTCGGTGACCGGCATGCCGAGTGGGCTGGTCTCCCAGCCGCTGGCCGCCCAGGCGGCGTAAACCCCGCCGGTCAGCCAGCGCGCGCCGCCGGCCTGCGACCAGTACACCGAGCCCTTCTGGAAGTGCACGTACTGCGCGGCGCCGTTCGGCGTCGTCGTCCAGTCCGAGACGGGGTATCCCATCGGGCCGGCCTCCCAGCCCGCGGCCGCCCAGCGGTCGCGGATCGGCCCGCCGACGGTGTGCGCGCCGCTGGCCTGCGACCAGTACACCGAGCCGTTCTGGAAGTGCGCGAAGCGGCCGGCGCCGTCGGGGGTGGCCGTCACGTCGGTGGTCGGCATGCCGAGCGGGCTGTTCTCGAAGCCGGTGCGCGCCCAGCCCTCGAAGACCGGGCCGGACAGCACGCGGGCGCCGGTGGCCTGCGACCAGTACACCGACCCCTTCTGGAAGTGCACGTACTGGGCACGGCCGTTGGGCGTCGTCGTCCAGTCCGAGACCGGGTAGCCGAGGCTGCCGTTCTCCCAGCCGAGGGCGGCCCAGCGGTCGCGGACGGCGCCGCCGACGGTCCGCGCGCCGGTGGCCTGCGACCAGTAGATCGAGCCGTTCTGGAAGTGCTGGTACAGGCCGCGGCCGTCGGGCGTGGCGGTCGTGTCGGTGGTCGGGTAGCCGAGGCTGCCGTTCTCCCAGCCGAGGGAGGCCCACTTGTCGCGGATCGGACCGCGCAGGATGCGTGCGCCGGTGGCGGCCGTGGCGTAGATCGAGCCGTTCGCGTAGTGCGCGTAGGCGCCGAGGCCGTTCGGGGTGCGGGTGGGGGCGGTGGTCACCGCGCCCAGCAGCGAGCGGGCCGCGGCGTCGGACTCGTAGCGCTGGGCGACGAGGGGCAGCGCGTTGCCGATCTGGGTGGCGACCTTGCTGCGGATCTCCCCGAGCTTGGCGTAGCCGTAGCGGCCGGGGCAGGCGGTGCTGCCGACGTCGCGGTGGCCGAAGATCGTCGGCAGGGTGACCGACTGGCCCGCGGCGTAGCGGGAGGTCCCGCCGCCCGAGGAGGTCAGCGTCGTCGTCCCGCTGGGGTTGACGTTGTAGAGGGAGAACTTCCAGGCGATGATCGCCGCCACTGCGTCGACCATGGGCTGCGTGGTGTCGACGGCGTCGTAGTTGCCGAGCATCGAGACGCCGAAGGTCGAGGTGTTGAACCCGCCCGCGTGCGCGCCGACGACGGTGCTCGCCAGGCCGCCGTAGCGGCCCTCCCAGAGCCGGCCGAACTTGTCGACGATGACGTTGTAGCCGATGTCGCCCCAGCCCAGGCTGACCGTGTGGTACCGGTAGATCGACCGCATCATGTCCGGCACCTGGGCGGCCGTGTAGTTGTTCGTGTCGGCCGTGTGGTGCAGCGTCGCGGCCTTGATCGTCGAGGCGTAGGACGGGTCCCAGCGGCGGATGGTCTCGTCGGCCCCCCACTGCGCGCGCGAGTAGACGTCGGGCATGGCCAGCGCCGCGTCCGCGGTGTCCTGGATCTCCGGGGCGCCGAGCGCGGTGTCGGCGGCGCTGTCACCCGGGTCGATGAGGTCGAGCTGGACGTCGGTGGGCGCGGCGCCGGAGCGGGTGACCAGTTCCACCTCGACGCCGGTGCTCGGGCCGGTCCACAGCGGCGAGGTGCCGGCCCGCGCGGTGGCGGCCGCCGGCGACGCGGTGTCGGCGCTCGCGTCCTCGGGGCCGATCTCGGTCCACTCGCCCCAGGCGCCCGCGGCGTCCTGCACCCGCACCTGCGCCCGGACGTCGGTGACCGCGGGGTCGGCGGCCCAGGTGACGCCGACGAGGGAGAACTCGTCGACGTCGGTGCGGGTCACCGTGAGCGCCGGCGCGGTGTCGGGCACGCCGGCCACCGGCTCGGTGGTCCCCTCCTGCACCTCGGCGTCGGCCGCGGGCTCCTCGACCGAGCCGAGCGGCACCTCCTCGGCCGTCGTCTCGACCGGCACCGCCTCGGGTCCCGGGTCGGCGTAGACGGGCAGCACCAGGAGGGTGCCGGTCATGGCGACGAAGGCTGCGGTTCCCGCGAGTAGGCGGCGCACGAGGGAGGACCTCCGGGGGGTCGTGGCGGCCACACGCCCGGACGAGGGCGCATCTGTCCGCCACGAGCATCGGCACGGCGCCGTCCGACCTTGAGGCGACGCGCCCGAACCGGTGACGGGACGGGACCGTCCCGTCACCATCGGTCACAGTGGACCCACCCCTCCCGGCGGGAGCGGACGACGGCCGGCGCCCTCAGACCCCGGCGGGCACCGCCAGCGCCCGGTGCAGCGCCTCCCGCCACGGCAGCGGCTCCGGCAGCCCGGCGGCCAGCCAGGCGCCGCCGTCGAGCACCGACCACGCCGGCCGGGGCGCGGGGCGCGGGAAGGCGGCGGTCGTCGTCGGTGCCACCAGTCCCGGGTCCGCCCCGAGCTCCTCGTAGACCGCGCGGGCCAGGCCGAACCAGCTGACCGCGCCCGCGTCGGTGCGGTGCAGCACCGGCGGGGCCGGCTCCGCCCGCTCCCCCAGCGCCACCAGGCCCGCGGCGAGGCCGGCCGCCCAGGTGGGCGAGCCGACCTGGTCGTCGACGACCGACACCTCCGCGCCGGCCTCGGCGCGGCCGGCCATCGTCCGCACGAAGCTCGCCGAGTGCCGGCTGTAGACCCAGGCGGTGCGCACGACGGTGGCGTCGCCGCCGGCCGCGGCGACCGCCCGCTCCCCCGCCGCCTTGGTGCGCCCGTAGGCCGACCGCGGGGCGACCGGCGCGTCGACCGGGTAGGGCTCGGTGGCGTCGCCGCCGAAGACGTAGTCGGTGGACAGGTGCACCAGCCGCCCGGCGCCGGCCACCTCCTGTGCGAGCCAGCCCGGCGCGTGCCCGTTGACGACGAGCGCGGTGTCCTCGTCGGTCTCGGCCGCGTCGACGGCGGTGTAGGCGGCGGCGTTGAGCAGCACCGGACGGCGGCCGGCTGCGCGGGCGCCGGCGAGCCAGCCGCGCACGGTGGCCCGGACGCCGTCCTCGTCGGTGAGATCCAGGCGGTCACGGCCGAGGGCGGTCAGCTCGTCACCGGGCCGGCCGGACAGGAGCGCGGTCAGCTCCCGGCCCAGCTGCCCCTGCGCGCCGGTGACCAGCCAGGCGGTCGGCGCGCTCACGCCCCGGCCCGCCAGGCCGCGGCCTTGAGCGGCTCCCACCACGCGCGGTTGTCGCGGTACCACTGCACGGTCAGGGCCAGCCCCTCCTCGAACGACATCCGCGGGGCGTAGCCGAGCGCCGCCGTCTTCGAGTAGTCGACCGAGTAGCGCAGGTCGTGGCCGCCGCCGCGCGGGTCGACGATGTGGTCGACGTAGCTCCAGTCGCGCCCGGTGGCCTCGAGCAGCTTCTCGGTCAGCTCCCGGTTGGACAGCTCCCGCCCGCCCCCGATGTTGTAGTACTCGCCGGGCCGCCCCTCCTCCAGGACGAGCTGGATGCCGCGGCAGTGGTCGTCGACGAACAGCCAGTCGCGCACGTTGGCGCCCTCGCCGTACAGCGGCACCTTCCGCCCGTCGAGCAGGTTGGTGACGAACAGCGGGATGACCTTCTCGGGGAAGTGGTAGGGCCCGTAGTTGTTGCTGCAGCGGGTGACCGAGACGTCCAGGCCGTAGGTGCGGGCGTAGGCGCGGGCGATGAGGTCGCCGCCGGCCTTGGCCGCCGAGTACGGCGAGTTGGGCTCGAGGAGCGACTCCTCGGTCCAGGACCCCTCGTCGATGGAGCCGTAGACCTCGTCGGTGGACACGTGCACGACCCGGCGGACGCCGTGCCGCAGTGCCGCCGCGAAGACCTCCTGGGCGCCGAGCACGTTGGTCAGGACGAAGTCCGCCGCGCCACCGCTGATCGACCGGTCGACGTGCGACTCCGCCGCGAAGTTCACGACGACGTCGTGGCCGGGCAGCGCGGCGTCGAGGTCGGCGGCGCGGCAGATGTCGCCCTGCACGAACCGGTAGCGCGGCGAGTCGGCCACCGGCGCCAGGTTCGCCGGGTTGCCCGCGTAGGTCAGCTTGTCGAAGACGGTGACCTCGGCGTCCTCGTAGCCGGCGTAGCCGCCGGTGAGCATGGTCCGGACGTAGTGGGAGCCGATGAACCCGGCTCCGCCGGTGACGAGCACGCGCATGGGCGACATCCTCCAGTCGGGCGACAGCGGGGGCATCCTCCCCGTGTGTGACGTCCGTGGCGGATGAGGTCGCGCGCGACCAGACGGGCGGCCGGTGCCAGACGGGCGCGGGCGACGGCGAGACGGAGCGTTCCCCCGTGTCGCTCGCCGCCCGGCCGCACCGGCCGCACCTAACCTCGGTCGCGTGAGCCGAGACCGCAACGAGCAGGACGCGTCCCCGGGCCGGCCGCTCCCGGCGCGCCTCGACCCGCGCGCAGGCCGCCCGTCCCGCCCCCGCACCCGGGACGCCGCGGACGCCGCCCCCCGCGCCGGACGGGACGAGCGCGACACCGACGCCCCGCGCCCGGCGCGCCGCCGCAACGGCCGCGCCGCCGCCGTCGCCCGCGGGGTCGCCGCCGTCCTGTCCGTCGTCCTGCTCGGCGCGAGCGGCTGGGGCTGGTACCTCGGCCGCGTGGCCGAGGCGACGGTCAACCGCACCGACGCCATCCCCAGCGCCGGCAACACCCAGGCCGGGGACGCGCCCGAGGCGATGAACCTGCTGCTGGTCGGCAACGACAGCCGCGCCGACCTGACGCCCGAGCAGCTCGCCGAGCTCACCGCCGGCACCGACTCCGGCATCAACACCGACACGATGATCCTGGTGCACATCCCGGCCGACGGGTCCAGCGCCTCGTTCGTCTCCTTCCCGCGCGACTCCTACGTGGAGATCCCGGGCTACGGCATGGACAAGCTCAACGCCGCCTACGCCTACGGCTACAGCGAGGTCGACGACGCCGCGCCCGAGGCCGACCGCCAGGCCGGCGGCGCGCAGCTGCTCGTGCAGACCATCAGCCAGCTCACCGGCCTGCAGATCGACCACTACGCCGAGGTCGACCTGCTCGGCTTCTTCAACCTGACCAGCGTGGTCGGCGGCGTGACCGTCAACCTCTGCGAGGCCGTCGACGACTCCGAGTACTCCGGCGCGGTCTTCCCGGCCGGCGAGCAGGTCATCGCCGGCGCGGACGCGCTGGAGTTCGTCCGCCAGCGGCACGGCCTGCCCCGTGGCGACCTCGACCGCATCGTGCGCCAGCAGGTCTTCATCGGCGGCGTGCTGCGCAAGATGCTGTCGGAGGACGTGCTGCTCGACCTCGGCAAGCAGCGCGAGCTCGTGCAGGCGGCGTCGGAGTCGCTGACCATCGACCGCGACCTGGTGCTGCTCGACCTGGCCCAGCAGATGCAGGCCGTCACCCCCGGCAGCATCGAGTTCCAGACCGTGCCGATCGTCGGCGACGACCGCGACGAGCAGGGCCGCTCGATCCTGCAGCTGGCCGACGAGGACACGCTGCACGAGTTCTTCGCCGACCTGTCCGCCGAGCCCGAGGCGCCCGCGTCCGAGGCCCCGGCCGCGCCGGTCACCGTCGCGCCGGCGCAGGTGTCGGTGCAGGTCTACAACGGCTCGGGCACCCCCGGGCTGGCCGCCGAGGCCGCCGCCTCGCTGGAGACCGCCGGCTTCGTCGTCGCCTCGACCGGCAACGCCGACTCCAGCGACTACGACCAGACGGTGATCCGGTACGCCGCGGGCGACGAGGCGCTGGCCACCACCCTGGCCGCGCAGATCCCCGGCGCCACCACCGAGGCCAGCGACGACGCCTCCACCGGCACCGTGCAGCTGGTCCTGGGCACCGACTTCAACGGGATCGGCCAGGCCACGACGCCGCCGGCGCCGACGGCCGCGGCGCCCACCGAGGTGCCCCGCACCGCCGCCGACACCACCTGCATCAACTAGGCGCAGCGACGACCGAGGGCCCCTCTCCCGCGTGGGAGAGGGGCCCTCGGTCGTCCCCGCCTCAGATGGACAGGCGGCGGAAGAGCGGGCGCGGCAGGTGGCGCAGGCCGCTCATCACCACGCGGAAGGCGCCGGGCACCCAGACGGTGTGCCGCCCGGAGCGCACGCCGTCGACGATCGCCTCGGCCACGGCCTCGGGCGTGGTGGCCAGCGGGGCCTCGGGCAGCCCCTCGGTCATCTTCGAGCGGACGAAGCCGGGCCGGACGACGAGCACCGAGACGCCGCTGCCGTGCAGCGCGTCGCCGAGTCCGGAGAAGAACGCGTCCATGCCGGCCTTGGTCGAGCCGTAGACGTAGTTCGAGCGCCGGGCCCGCTCCCCCGCGACCGAGGACAGCGCGACGATCACGCCGTGTCCCTGCCGCCGCATGTGCGCGGCCAGCGCGGTGCCGATGGCGACCGGTGCCTCGTAGTTGACCCGGGCCAGGCGGGCGGCGGCGACCGGGTCGTCGGCCAGCGCCTCCTGGTCGCCGAGCTGGCCGACCGCGACGACGGCGACGTCGACGTCCCCGCCCGCGGCCGCGGCGGCCACCAGGCCGGCCGGGTCGTCGAGGTGCTCGGCGTCGAACGTGAGCACCTCGACGGTGGCGCCGAGGCCGGTGAGCTCCTCGGCGACGGCGGCCCGCCGCGGGGTGTCGCGGGCGGCGAGCACCACCCGCAGCGGCCGCTCCTGCAGGTAGCGGCGGGCGGTGGCCACGGCGATGTCCGACGTCCCGCCCACCAGCAGCAGGGAGCCGACGGAACCGAGCGCGTCGATCACAGGGACAGCCTCCGGGCGAGGTCGGATGTGAAGACCCCGTCGGGGTCGACCCGCGCGCGGACGGCGCGGAAGCGGTCGAGGTCGGGGTACATGCCGGCGAAGACCTCCGGGCGGACGCGCGCGTCCTTGGCCAGGTAGATCCGGCCGCCGGCGGCGACCACCAGCTCGTCGAGGTCGTCGAGCAGCCGGGCGAGGCCGGGGACGACCGGGATGTCGAGCGCGAGCGTCCAGCCGGGCGCCGGGAAGGACAGGAACCCGGGGTCGCCCTCGCCGAACCGCTTGAGGACGGCGAGGAAGGACGCGGTGCCCGAGCCGGAGATCCGCTCGAGGGCGGTGCGCAGGGCGTCCTCCTGCCCGAACGGCACGAGGAACTGGTACTGCACGAACCCGCCCGGGCCGTAGACGCGGTTCCACTCCCCCACGCCGTCGAGCGGGTGGAAGAAGGTGGGGATGGTCTGCAGCTGGTCCCGCTTGCGCTGCGGGGCCTTGCGGTACCAGAGCTCGTTGAACGCCGAGACGGTGAACCGGTTCAGCAGGCCGCCGGGGACGACCGGCGGCACGGAGAGCAGCACGTCGCCGCGGTAGCGCAGCGGGTCGCGCTGCGCCCGCGCCGGCAGCTCGTCGCGGCGGGCGAACCGGCCGCGGGTGAGCACCGAGCGGCCCATCCGGCGGCCGCGGGCCACGCAGTCGATCCAGGCCACCGAGTAGTCGTAGTGGTGGTCGGTGGTGGTGAGCAGGTCGAGCAGGGAGTCCAGGTCGGGCGTGCGGTCGGTGTCGACGACGACCCGCGAGGTCTCGATCGGCTTCATCCGCACGCGGGCCCGCACGATGACGCCGGTCAGGCCCATGCCGCCGACGGTGGCCCAGAACAGGTCGGGGTCGGTGTCGGGGCCGACCCGGCGCTCCTGCCCGTCGGCGGTGACCAGGTCCAGCCAGGCCACGTGCGCGCCGAAGCTGCCGACGCGGTGGTGGTTCTTGCCGTGGATGTCGGCGGCGATCGCCCCGCCCACGGTCACGTAGCGGGTGCCGGCGGTGACCGGCACGAACCAGCCCAGCGGCACGAACAGCTGCATGAGCCGGTCGAGGGAGGCGCCGGCCTCGACGTCGAGCTCGCCGGTGACCAGGTCGGCGGCGAGCACGCGGTCGAGGCCGGTGAGGTCGAGCACGGCGCCGCCGGCGTTCTGCGCGGCGTCGCCGTAGCTGCGGGCCAGGCCGCGGGCGAGCACGCCGCGCGGGCCGGAGCCGCCGACCACCGCCGCGACGTCGTCGACCGAGCGGACGCTGGTGACGCTGGCCCGGGTGGGCGCGGTGCGCCCCCAGCCGGTCAGCTGCTGCTCGCGGGCGGGCAGCGTGGCGGTCACAGGAACACCCCCAGGCCGAGGGTGGCCACCCACACCGTGCCGATGAGCAGCAGGACCTTGTCGTTCAGGACGACCTCCTCCGGCGCGCCGGCGGCGCCGCGGTCGAGGTCCACCGCGTGCCGCAGCAGACCGAGGACGAAGGGGGCGATCGAGATGGTCGACCAGGGGATGCCGTCCTGGGTGCGGCCGATCTCGAAGGCCCACAGGCTGTAGACGGTGACGGTGACCCCGGCCGACATGCTCCACACGAAGCGCAGGTAGCTGGCCGAGTACTCGCGCAGCGACTTGCGGGTGGCGGCCTCCTCGCCGAGGACGACCAGCTCCGAGTAGCGCTTGCCGGCGACCATGAACAGCGACCCGAACGCGGCCACGAGCAGGAACCACTGCGAGATGGCGATGCCCGCCGCGACACCGCCGGCGACCGTGCGCAGCAGGAAGCCGGAGGCGACGATCGCCAGGTCGATGACCGGCTGGTGCTTGAGCCACAGGCAGTAGCCGAGCTGGATCACGACGTAGACGCCGAGCACCCAGCCCAGCGCCGGTCGGGCGAACAGCGAGCCGAGCACCAGCGCCCCGGCGAACAGGACGACGGCCAGCCCGAGCGCCAGGCCCCGCGGGACGATGCCCGCGGCGATCGGCCGGAAGCGCTTCTTCGGGTGCCGGCGGTCCTCCTCGACGTCGACGACGTCGTTGACCAGGTAGATGCCGGCCGACACCGCGCAGAAGAGGACCAGCGCGAGCAGCGTGGCCCGGGCGACGTCCTGCTCGAACAGCCGCCCGGCGGCGGCGGGCGCGGCCAGGACGAGCACGTTCTTCACCCACTGCCGCGGGCGGACGGCGCGCACCAGGCCCACGGCCAGCGAGCCGCGGGCGCCGGGCGGGCGGGGCGGGAGCTCGCCGGGCGGCGGCAGTGCGGCGTCGGCGGCGGCGGTGGCGCCCCGCGGCGCCGGGACCTCGGCCTCGCGCTCGGCCCGCCTGGCCTCGGGTCCGCTGGTCATCGGTCCTCCCCTGGGGTCGCGGCGCGACGGACGCCGGAGGCCACCGCCGTACCCAGCACGGCGCCCGCCACGACGTCGGTGGGCCAGTGCACGCCGAGCAGCACCCGGGAGACCGCCATGGCGCCGAGGGCGGCGGTCATCACCGGCCGCCCGACGAGCGGGCCGAAGCCGGCGGCGGCCGCGGCGGTCGAGGCGGCGTGCGCGCTCGGGAACGACAGCGTGCTGGGGGTGCGCACCAGCGAGGGCACCGCCTCGAGCACGGGGCGGGAGCGGCGGGCGGCCCGCTTGACGCCGACCGCGGCGCCGTGGGCCAGCAGCACGCCGACCGTCGCCGTCGCCCAGTCACGGCGGTCGCGGCCGCGCAGCCAGCCGGCGGCACCGAGCAGCAGCCAGCCGGCCGCGTGCTCACCGAACAGCGACAGCCCGCGCGCCACCGGCACCGCCGGCGTGCGCCCGAGCGCCCGCCGGGTGGCGCCGAGGAGCGCCACCTCACCCCGGGCCAGTGCCGCCCGGGTCGTCCCCACCTGTCCCGAGCCCATGTGTCCCGAGCCTAGGCGTTCACGCAGAGCCTCCGCCCGGTCACGAAGGGCGCTCACCCGTCCGGGGATCAGGCGCCCGCGGTCTCCAGGACGGCCTCCCGCAGGGCCGCCCCGATGACCGCCGCGCCCTCCTGGGAGGGGTGCAGGCCGTCGGTGGCCATGCCCGGGGCGAAGCGGTCCCCCGACCGGACGCCGGCCGCGGAGTCGGCGAAGGTCCAGCCCTCCTCCTCCGCGAGCGCCTCGAGCGCCGCGTTGGTGGCGACGGCGACGGCCGGCGCCTCGTCGCGCGGGGGCACCGCCGACAGCACCACGCGCTCGACGCCGACCGCCTCGACGATGCCGCGGACGTTGTCGGCCGTCTCGGCCTCCGTCAGGCCCGCGCCCGGGTCGTTGGTGCCGGCGAGGACGACGAGCACGTCGGCGTCCACCGGCCCGACGGCGGCCAGCATGTCGGCCGTCGTCGCGCCGGGCCGGGCCCAGCCGCCGGCGAACACGACGCCGTCGGTCGCCGCCGTGGACAGCCAGGACGCGCGGCCCAGGAGGCCTGCGGGCACGTCGCCGTCGGCCTGGGTGATCGAGTCGCCGACCGCGGCCAGCCGGACCGCGTCGGCCGGCGCGGGCGGAGGGGTGTCGCCGCGGTCCCCGGACGTGCATCCTGCGAGGGACAGCGCGGCCGCCGCGACCACCGCGGCCGCGCTCGTGGGACGGGTGTGACGAGGGGTGCGGGACACCCCTGGAGTGTCGCCGACGGGCGCGTCGGACCGGTTCCTCTCAGTACCCGTTTCGTTACATTCGGTCCGTCGGTCGCCGTTGTCGCCGCCGACCTGGACCGAACGGGTGCAGGCGTGGGCCGCCGCACCGGATGCAGGAGTGAGCAGCGTGTCTGGTCGACTGGGGACGATGGATCCGACGACGGCGGGGGTGCCGGAGCCGGCCCTGTCCACGAGCACCGTGCGCATGGCCCCCGTGCCGCCGGCGGTCCCGCCCCGCGACGGCGACACCCCTCCCCCGCCGGCGGCGCCGCGCAAGGAGTCCGGCGTCCGGATCGAGATCCAGGCGCTGCGCGCGCTGGCGATGTCGCTGGTCGTCCTCTACCACGTGGTCCCGCTGCGGGTGCCCGGCGGCTACGTCGGCGTCGACGTCTTCTTCGTCGTCTCGGGCTTCCTCATCACCGCGCACCTGCTGCGCGAGGTCGAGCGGACCGGGCGGGTGAGGCTGGCGCAGTTCTGGGCCCGCCGCGCCCGCCGGCTGCTCCCGGCGTCGCTGCTCGTGCTCGTCGCCAGCGCCGTCGCCACCGTCGTGTGGGTGCCGCAGACCTACTGGCAGGGCTGGCTGCGCGAGGTCGGCGCCTCGGCGCTCTACGTCGAGAACTGGCTGCTCGCGGGCGACGCCGTCGACTACCTGGCGAACACCAACGCCGCCTCGCCGGCGCAGCACTACTGGTCGCTGTCGACCGAGGAGCAGTTCTACCTCGTCTGGCCGCTGCTGGTCGTGGCCGCCGCGTGGGTCGCCGTGCGGGCCGGGGTGCACCGCCGCCTCGCCGTCGGCGTGCTGTTCGGCGCGCTCACCGTCGGCTCGTTCCTGTACTCGCTGGCGACGACGGTCAGCAGCCCGCCCGACGCGTACTTCACCACCCCCGCCCGCGCCTGGGAGTTCGGCCTGGGCGGCCTGCTGGCCCTCGTGGCCGCCACCCCGCCGGAGGGCCGGGAGAAGCTGCGCACGCTGGTCTCCTGGGCCGGGTTCGGCGCCATCGCGTACTCCGCCTTCGCCTTCACCGCCCTGACGCCGTTCCCCGGCACCGCCGCCCTCGTGCCGGTGCTGGGCACCGTCGCCGTCATCTGGGCGGGCGCCCCGCGCTGGGACTGGAGCCCCACCACGCTGGCCGACTTCGGCCCGGTGCGCTTCCTCGGCGACGTCTCGTACTCCGCCTACCTGTGGCACTGGCCGCTGGTCGTGATCCTGCCCTTCGCCCTGGGCCACGAGATGGGCACGACGGCGAAGCTCGCCGTCCTGGCCGCCACCGTCGTGCTGGGGTGGGCCACCAAGGTCTGGGTCGAGGACCCGGTGCGCACCGGCACGCCGCTCGCCCGCCGCGGCAACGGCACCACCTTCCTGGCCACCCTGGTGGCGACCGTGCTGGTCGTCGGGTGCGCCGCGGGCGGCTGGTTCTACGTGCAGTCGGAGGTGGACGAGGCGCGGGCGGCCGCAGCCGCCTACGCCGCGGGCGGCGACCCGTGCTTCGGCGCCGGCGCCACCGACCCGGCCAACGGCTGCGGCGACCCGTACGCCTACGAGGGCGACGCCGCCAACCCGATCTTCGCCAAGAGCGACCTGCCGCAGGGCTTCTCGTGCCTGTCGGTGCTGGCCGAGACCGACGTCGTCACCTGCCGCTTCGGCAGCGCGGACCCCGTCGAGACGGTCGCCCTGCTCGGCGACTCGCACACCGCCAGCCTCTACGAGGCGATGGAGACCGTCGCCGAGCGCAAGGACTGGGCGGTGGTCACCTACATGAAGGCCGGCTGCCCGGCGCTGGCGAGCTCGCGGCTGCCCGCCGTCGGCCAGCCCGCCGAGGAGCGCCCGGCGTGCGGCGAGTGGGGTGAGGCGGCGATCCAGCAGATCGCCGACGACCCCTCGATCAGCCGGGTGTTCACCAGCTACCGCTCCGACGTCTACCGCTACGAGGACGAGTCGGGCGCGCTGCACGCGGAGATCCCGGCCGACCTGGTCGCCGGGTCGCTGCAGCGGCTGGCCGACGCCGGCAAGGACGTGACCGTCATCCGCGCGGTGCCCACGACCAACGGTTTCCACCCCGGCCCGGAACTGGTCAACCTCGAGGCGAGCGCGCCGGACTGCATCGCCCGGGTCAGCGGGACCGACGACCCGTGCGCCGGCCCGCGCGACGTCCGGCTCTCCCCCGACCGGATCGTGCAGGCCGTCGAGGAGCTCGGCGACGACCGCATCTCGGTGCTCGACCTGACCGACGTCTTCTGCGACGAGCAGACCTGCCACGAGCTGATCGGCGGGGTGATCGTCTACTTCGACGGCTCGCACCTCACGGCCACGTTCTCCCGGACGCTGGGGCAGGTCATCGCCCAGCGGGTCTGACCGCGCCGACGCGACAGCGCCCCCGTGCCCACCCGGGCCCGGGGGCGCTGCGCTGTCCGGGGACCGCGGGACACCTGCTCCCCGCGATCATGGAGCCGGCGTGGCGACGCGCCGGTGACGCGCGGTGTGTCGCCACCGGGCTCCATGATCGCGGGGACGACACCCCGGCCCGGGAACCTCCCGCGGGCAAGGCCCTGGACGCGCGGAGGCCCGGTGGCTGGTCGCCACCGGGCCTCCGCGTCGGGTCGTGCGGGAGCTCAGACCGGCAGGCCGGTCTCCTGGTACGCCTTCAGCTCCTCGGGCGTGCCGAAGCAGTAGAAGTCGCCGCGCACCAGGCCCACGCGCCGGCCCGACGAGATGAGCTCGTTGAACACCAGCGAGACGTAGTACTCGGGCATGGCGGCGTCGATCTGCCGGGCCATGAGCCGGTCGGCGGCCTCGAGGAACACCCGCGCCGAGGTGAACGAGTAGACGCCCATGAGGGCGTCGGAGCTGATCGCCTGCTTCTCCGCGGTGCGGACGACGAGCCCGTCGGGGCCGACCTCGGCGAAGCTGTAGCGCGGCAGGACCGACGAGAACGACAGCAGCAGCCCGTCGAGGCTCTGCTGCTCGACGGCGTCGGCGAGCACCCGGAAGTACTCGGCGCTGTCGAAGGCGATGTCGCAGTCGATGATGACCAGCGGCTGGTCGGGGTCGAGCGCGTCGCGGGCCACCAGGCAGGTCTCGACGGCGCCGCGGGTGTCGTGGTCGAGCATGACGATCCGCGCGTCGGGCTGGGCGGCGAGGACCTTCTCGGCCAGCCCGTGCTCGGCGTCGTCGTCGGACCGGACGACGACGGTGACCGTCTGGTCCCCGGTCCACGGGTCGAACGAGCGCAGCGCCCGCTGGAACATCGGGCCGCCGTCGACCTCGATGAGCGGCTTGGGCGTGGTGATCCCGACCTTGCGGAACCGCGTGCCGAGCCCGCCCATCGGCATGAGCACCTGCAGCGTGGTCATCAGGAGACCTCGTCCCACTCGTAGTCGCGGTCCGGCGCCGGCTCCGACGTCGGCCGGCCCAGCCGCCACAGCGCCAGGTTGCGCAGCGCCGTCCGGAAGATGTTCCAGTTCCGCGCGTTCGACACCTGGTCCTCCTCGCGCCAGGTGATCGGCACGTACGCGAAGCGCACCTTGCGGGCCACCAGGTCGAGGATGAGCTCGTAGTTGAACGTCAGGTGGTTCGCGAAGCGCAGGTAGCGGGCCGGGTCGAGGTCGCGCAGCGCGAACAGGTTCAACCCCGAGCCCAGGTCCTGCAGCGAGCGCAGCGCCACGGCGCTGTAGACGCCGTTGAGCACCCGGTTGCCCCAGACCCGCTTCGCGTCGTAGCCGTGCAGCGTCGAGTGCCGGCTGAACCGCGAGCCGAGCACCGTCTGGGTCTCCGGGTGGGCGGCGGCGTGGTCGAGCAGCAGCGTGACCTCGTCGCTCCTCGCCTGGTTGTCGCCGTGCAGGATCACCACGTGGGTCATCCCGGCGGCCCGGGCATGCTCGAAGGCGACCTTGTGGGTGCCGCCGAGGCTGTTGTTCTGCCGGTTGCGGAACACCCGCAGCTGCGGCAGCCGGCCCGAGCGCCGGTACTCGACCGCCCGCTCGAGGGTGTCGTCGGTGCTGCGGTTGTCGATCACCCAGATCTCCTCGACCCGGGCGGCCACCTCGTCGGTGATCTCGTCGAGCACCCGGCCGATCTGGGGGGCGCAGTTGTACGCCGGGATGGCGACAACGACCTTCTGCGGCTCCGGACTCACCGTGCGAGGACCTCCCCGTCCCTCGGCGCATCGCCGAAGACGTCGTCGTCCTGGGCAGCCACGGGCAGCTCGTACTGCTCCAGGAAGCGGTTCAGCGCCTGGATGCAGACGCCGTAGTACTTGAGCACCGTGCCGGGGTTGATCGCCACCCGGTGGGTGAGCATCCGGCCGTAGAAGAGCCCGACGTGGAACAGCACCGCGCGCTGCTCGGCCTGCGACAGCCGCCGCGGCATGACCTCGGTGGAGACGAAGTCGGCGAGCTCGGCGTACCGGGCCGACCGCGCGTCGCGGTAGGTGATCTCCGGGGTGCCGTCGGCGGCGGCGCCGAGGACGACCGGGTCCTCGTCGTCGTTGAGGAACTCGTAGCCGTACAGCAGCGACTGCATGTGCCGGGCGAAGTCGATGACCGGGCCGCGGATCTGGTTGTCGTCGGAGGGGTCGATGACCAGCACCCGGTCGGTGGGCAGGTCGACGAGGATGTTGTCGACCGTCAGGTCGCCGTGGATGTGCGACGACGCCCGGAAGGTGGCCAGGTCCTCCCACGCGGCCGGGTTGGCCTGGATGCGGGCGAGGATCCGGTCGAAGTTGTCCAGCTCGGTGCCGTTGACGACGATCCGGTCGCCCTTGAGCGCCTCGGCCAGCGCCGGGTGCGACTCCGCGGCGGCGCGCACGCGCAGCACGAACCGCTCGGTGACGTAGTCGTCACGCAGCTCCGGCCGCGCCTCGAGCCCACCGAGCCGGTAGACCCGCGAGTACATGTAGTCCCAGACCTCGGCGAGCTTGGCCGCGCCCTCGGCCAGCGGGTTCTCGTGCACGTACTCGTGCAGGGGCACGCTGCTGGGCCGGTACTCGAGGTCGATCGAGTAGTGGTCCTCGGCGTGCTCCTCGCGCAGCACGGTGACCAGCTGGTCGTGGTCGGCGCGCTCGGCCAGCCAGTCGTGCTGGTTCTTCAGCCGGTGCGCGTACTCGGTGGGCACCATCTTCTTCACGAACAGCTCGCCCGAGCCGTTGGTGGCCAGCAGCGTCACCGCGTTCGACCCGCCCTTGAAGAAGCGGACCAGGCTGACGTTGCCCTTCACCTCCAGCCGGTGCATGACCGTGCTCAGGTGCTGGCGCTGGAAGTAGGCGTCGAGGAAGTGCGTCATCGACCCGGAGATGTCCTGGTCGCGGCCGAGCTTGTTCACGTACCGGTCGGCCGGGGCGAGCTCGGCGCCGGCCAGCGGGTCGCTGGTGCGCCGCGCCCAGTTGACGAACAGCGAGACGACGGCGACGACGATCACCGGCACGTTCACGACCGCCCAGGAGGCGGCGGCGAACAGGAGCACCTCGGAGCCGGACAGGCCGGTGCTGCCGGTGACGAAGTCGCGGATCCCGTCGGCGTAGGAGCCGGGGGCGCCGTTGCCGATGCTGGGGCTCACCACGCCGGCGGGCGCCGCGGTGGTGATGACGGCGTCGCGGCTCGTCAGCGCCGGGAAGACGACGGCGACGGTGACCGCGGCGGCGGCGACGTAGCAGGCCCACGAGGCCAGCGTCAGCACGCCGTAGCGGGCGAGCTGGCGGCGCTGCCGCAGGAACCGCTGGAAGCCGAAGATGACCGACCAGAGCTTGAACCGGGCCCGGTTCTCCAGGTCGGTGTTGAGCCACGCCGTCATCCGCCAGGCCAGCCGCATGAGCGTGGCGTTCTCGCGCACGAGCGCGGCGAACGAGCCGATGAGCACCAGCGAGACGACCAGCGCGGCGACGGCGGCGAACGGCACGATGCCGGCGATCGGGCCGCCGAACAGCGCGATCACCAGCAGGAACGCCACCGAGACGAGGACGACGTCGATGAGCCGCTCGAGGACGACGGCCATCAGCGTGTACAGCCAGCTGATCCGCAGCGTCTTGGCGACCAGGTAGGAGCGGACGACCTCGCCCACGCGCAGCGGCCAGACGAGGTTGAACAGGTAGCCGATCGACAGGTGCCGGAACTGCCCGGCGAGGCTGCCCCGCCGCACGTTGTCGATCGGCACCTTGGTGCGCGCGGCGCGCAGCACGTGCCCGCCCAGCTGCACCGCGGCGGCCAGGCCCAGCAGCGCCCAGCCGCCGCCGGACAGGCCGGAGGCCAGCCGGTCGGCCAGGTCGGTGAGCGAGCCCCAGGTGAGGACGACGAAGCCGGCGAGCGAGAGCAGCGCGACGACGATGAGCGCGAGCCGGCCGCGCGAGTAGCGGAGAGCCATCAGAAGTGCGGCACCTCGAGGACCATCAGCCCCGCCGCGAGGGCCGCCTGGCGCCCGGTCTCGGAGTCCTCGAACGCCAGGCTCGCCGACGCGTCGGCGCCGAGCAGCTCCAGCGCCCTGAGGTAGCCCTCCGGGTCGGGCTTGCTGCGGGTCACCTCGTCACCCCAGACGACGACGTCGAACAGCGGCGTCAGCCCGTGGGTGTCGAGGATCTGCCGGCCGTTGCCGGACTTGGCGGTGCTCACCAGCGCGGTGCGGTGGGTCGGGGCGACCAGCCGCAGGAAGGCGATGAGCGCGTCGTTGGCCGACGTCTCGTGCAGGACCTCGGCGTAGAGCCGGCTCTTGGCCGCGCGGATCGTGTCGACGCCGCTGGGGTCGATGCCCGGCAGCAGGTCGGGGATGAAGTCGCGCGAGTCGCGGCCCCAGGTGCCGGCAAACTGCTCGGGCGTCAGCTCGTGGCCGGACTCCGCGAACGCGTCGCGGTAGGCCGCGTAGTTGGCCTCGCGCGTGTCGACGAGGGTGCCGTCGAGGTCGAAGAGCAGGGCCTGCACCGACCCGCCTGGACGCGTCATGCCGTTCGGTCCCCCCAGTGCGTCGGTCCCGGTGCCCGGTCGTGCTGCCACCTCAGGCCCCCGCCCCGTCGCGCGCCGGCTCCCGCTCGGGCTGCGGCGCCGGGCGGCCGCGGAACAGCAGCTTGCTGGCGACGAAGTTGGCCGCGAACGACGGCGGCAGCGACACCAACTTACAGACGAAGGCGTCCCACCCCGTGACGTCGTGCAGGAGCTCGATGAGCACCGAGAAGACGACGATCGAGGTCGCGTACCAGCCGACGAACAGCGCGAAGGTGGTGCGCGAGCGCTCGGCGGCGAAGGCGTACTTCGTCACGAACAGGTAGACGACGACCACCGCGCAGGCGGCGCTGACGACGTTGGCGACGCCGGGCGAGGCGCCCAGCCGCACGCCGAGGGCGAAGACGCCCAGGTCGACGGCGAGGCCGAGGCACGAGCCGAGGAGGAAGCGGAGGACCTGCCGGAGCAGGTGCCGCACGCGGCCGCCGCTCACCGGCGGGCCCCCCGGCGGCCGGCGACGACGGCACCGGCGGCGGCCAGCACGATCAGCGCCGACCCGGCGAGGGCGGCGGGCACGACCGCGCCGGCGCCGGCCGGGGCGTAGGCCAGCTCGAGGCGGCCGCCGTCGATGCCGGCGGGCAGGTCCACGGCGAGCGCGGCGCCCTCGACCGTGGTCACCGGGAGCTCCTCGCCGTCGAGGGTCGCCGTCATGCCCGGGTAGTACGGGATCCGGGTGGCCAGGGTGCCGCCCGCGTCACCGGTCGAGACGACGTAGGTGTCCATCGGGGCGTCGACGCGGGCGAGGGTGGAGGTCCAGCCCTCCTCCGAGACGGCGACGTCGCCGGTGACCGCGGTGACGCGGCCGGGCAGCCCGTCGGCGCGCTGGTAGCGCAGCCACGTCTCGTTGGCAGCGACCTGGCGCCAGCCGCCCTGCGCGAAGTGGTCGACGACCTCCTGCGGCGCCTCGGCCGACAGCAGCACGACGTCGGAGGACATGAGGTCCAGCCAGGTCAGCCCGGTGTCGCCGGCCGGGGCGAGCAGCTCCGCCGGCTCCGAGCAGGTGGCGCCCCAGACCGAGCGGCACCAGTGGTCGTTGAGCGCGGCCTGCCAGACGGCCAGCGAGGCGTAGCCCGGGCGCAGGCCGGCGATGACGTTGCCGCTGCCGTTCACGACGCCGTCGGACCAGCCGCGGTCGCCGTCGAAGCGCCAGGTGACGACGGTGAGCTGCTCGTCGGGCGCGACGGAGGCGGCGCGGAAGTCGGCGACCGTGGTGCCCACGTCGCGGCCCGGGTCCAGCGCCCGCAGCGGGGCGCCGTTGCTGTCGGGGTTGCCCTTGATGACGTCGTCGCGCTCCTGGACGGTGACCATCATCTGCTCGCCCAGCGGGAAGCCGGCGGCGACGGCGAGGACCAGGACGACGCCGGCGAGGGCGGGCACCGCCGGACGGGCGCCGGCCCGGCCCTCGGCGGAGCGGCCGGCGGTGGCGGCGGAGGTGGTGGCGGTGGAGCCGCGCAGCACGACGACCAGCGCGGCGAGCGCCACGAGCGCGACGACGAAGGCCAGCGCGTGCCACTTGACCAGCACGGGGGCGCGGGAGAAGGCGAGGGCGGCCTGGGCGGCGGCGATCCCGCCGGCCAGCGCGATCCGCCGGCGGGTGAGCACGGGGGCGGCGGCCAGCGCGATGAGCACCAGCAGCGGCAGGAAGACCTCGACGTAGACGAGGTAGCGCACCGGGTAGCGGAAGACCGACACCGTGGTGGGCAGCTGGGTGGCGACGACGGCGGCGGCCCACACCAGGCCGGCGGTCAGCACGCCGGGCCGGTGCCAGGCGGCGCGCCAGTCGACCAGCGCGGCGGCGGGGAGGGCCACCAGCATCGTGGCCATGGCCGGGACCAGGCCGATGGTGCCGGTCCAGGCGTTGGTCTGGCCGAGCAGCGTGGTGCCGCCGAGCAGCACGTCGGCGAGGTTGGGCACGCCGAAGCCGGCGTTGCCGATGAGCGGGTCGGCGCCCTGGCGGCCCATGACCTCTGACAGCTGCAGGGTGGAGACGAAGGTGGGCAGCGCGACGACGAGCCCGCCGACGGCGGCCGCGACCCGCGACAGCGCGCGGGCGTTGACCAGCGCCGCCTTCCAGGAGCCGTACTCGCGGCGGTACTCGACGAGCTGGCCGACGATGACCAGGCCCGCGAACGGGAAGGCGTAGGGGTTGCCCGAGGTGAGCAGCGCCCAGGTGGCGAGGCCGGTGCCGAGCACGCCCACGGCCGAGCGGCTGCGCAGGCCGGCCCACAGCCACGGCAGGCACGCGGTGGCCCACAGCAGCGGCCACCAGGAGCTGCCGTACCAGACGAGGAAGCCGCTGGAGCCGATGCCGACGGCCCCGGCCACGGCCAGCGCGGGCCGCACGCCGTACTGCAGCAGGACGACGACCGCGCCGGCGCCGAGCACCAGGATCATCCCGGCGCCGTAGGCCCAGGAGATCGCCAGGAAGTCACCGGAGCGGCCCACGACCGCCTGCACCAGCCAGTGCAGCGGGTCCAGCGCGCCGTACTGCATGTCGGCGACGACGTTGCCGCCCATCCCGAGGTCGGGGTCCATGAGCGGCGGCCGGCCGCCCTCGAGGTTCTGGCCCAGCCACCAGGTCATGGGGCCGAACTGCGCCTGCGAGTCGTCGAACCAGAAGAAGCGGGGCGCCCAGTGGCGGACCAGCAGCAGCTGCAGGCCCTGCGCGACGAGGTAGGCGGCGAGGGCGAGCACCCAGGTGCCGGCGCGCGAGCCGCGCGGCGCGCGGGCCTCGCCGGGGGTCCGGTCGGGCACCGGCGGGGTCTCGCGGTCGAGGACGGCGGCGCGGGAGCCGGTGTCTGCGTTCATGGGGTCTCGGCCTTCTCGTCCGACGCGGGCGGCCTGACCGGCCGGGCCCGCGGCACCGAAGGCGCTCCCGTCGGGAGGCGGGCCCGACCGGTGCTCGTGGGGCGTTCCGGGAGCCGACTGTATCCGCGCGCGGACGGCCCCGGGGCGAACCGGTCCGGTCCGGTGCCACCCTGTCCCCGTGCCTCCCACTCGTCCCACGGACCCCGCCGGGCTGCTCGCCGCGGCGCTGCGCCGCGACCCCTCCGCCCCCCTCGTCACCGCCTACGACGACGCCACCGGCGAGCGCGTCGAGCTGTCGGCCACGACGCTCGCGAACTGGGTGGCGAAGACCGCGAACCTGCTGCAGGACGAGTTCGACGTCGGCCCGGGCAGCACGGTCGCCGTCGCCCTGCCGGTGCACTGGCAGACCGCCGCGGTGCTGCTCGGCGTGTGGAGCTGCGGCGCCGCGGTGCTCGACACCGCCGCCGAGGACGACGGCCGCCTCGACGCCGCCGACGTCGTCCTCGCCGCGCACGACCGGCTCGCGCCACTGGAGGAGCAGGACCTCCCCGACCTGATGGGCCTGTCGCTGCACCCGCTCGGGATGGGCATGACCGGGTACGCGGGCCCGGCCCGCGACTTCGCGCTCGAGGTGCGCGGGCACGGCGACGTCTTCACCCCGTACCAGCAGCCCGACCCGGCCTCCCCGGGACTGTCCGCCGGCGGCCTGCAGCTGACCCTCGGCGCGCTGGCCGGGGCCGCGGAGGAGCTCGCCGGGCGGCTGGGCCTCGCGGCCGGGGACCGGGTGCTGGTCGACGAGCGGACCGCGGAGGAGGCCGGGCCGGTCGCCTGGCTGCTCGCGCCGCTGGCCGCCGGGGCCTCGCTCGTGCTCGTGCGGCACCCCGACCCGGCCGCCCTGCGCGGCCGGGCGGAGGCCGAACGGGTCACCGCTACGCTCGGCGTCCGGATCGAGGGCATCCGCGAGCTGGGCCGGCCCGCCTGAGGCGACCGCCCCACCGCGCCGGGAGAGACGGTGGTCAGCTGATGGACAAGGTCGTCGCGAGCGCGCGGGAGGCGGTGGCCGACGTCGGCGACGGCGCCGTCCTCGCCGTGGGCGGGTTCGGGCTCTGCGGTGTCCCGGTGGCGCTGATCGACGCGCTGCTGGAGAAGGGGTCGCGGGACCTGACGACCATCTCCAACAACTGCGGCGTCGACGACCAGGCGCTCGGCGTGCTGCTGTACGCCGGCCGCATCCGCCGCACGATCAGCTCCTTCGTCGGCGGCAACAAGGAGCTCGCCCGGCTGTACCTGTCCGGCGAGCTGGAGGTCGAGCTGACCCCGCAGGGCACGCTGGCCGAGCGGCTGCGGGCCGGCGGCGCCGGGATCCCCGCCTTCTACACGCCCACCGGCGTGGGCACGATGGTCGCCGACGGCGGCATCCCGGTGCGCTACGACGCCGACGGGAACGTCGTCGAGACCTCCGCGCCGAAGGAGACCCGCGTCTTCGACGGCACCGAGTACGTGCTGGAGACCGCGCTGACCGCCGACTTCGGCCTGGTCCGCGCCGCGGTCGGCGACCGGCACGGCAACCTGGTCTTCCACGAGTCGGCGATGAACTTCAACCCGCTGGCCGGCATGGCCGGGCGGGTCACGATCGCCGAGGTCGAGGAGCTCGTCGAGCCCGGCGAGATCACCCCCGAGCACGTGCACCTGCCCGGCGTCTTCGTCGACCGGGTCGTCGTCGTCGGCAGCGAGGGCAAGAAGATCGAGCGGCGCACCACCCGCCCGCGGCAGTCCGCCGCACCGCTGGCCGCGGCCGGCGAGGAGGCCACCGAGGAGACGGCCCGATGACCCTGACCCGCGACCAGCTCGCCGCCCGGGTGGCCCAGGAGCTGCAGGACGGCTCCTACGTCAACCTCGGCATCGGCATGCCCACGCTCGTGCCCAACCACGTCCCCGACGGCGTGCACGTGGTGCTGCACAGCGAGAACGGCGTCCTCGGCGTCGGCCCGTACCCCTTCGAGGGCGACGAGGACCCCGACCTGATCAACGCCGGCAAGGAGACCGTCACGATCCTGCCGGGCGCGAGCTTCTTCGACTCCGCCATGAGCTTCGGGATGATCCGCGGCAAGCACCTGGACCTCGCCATCCTCGGCGCGATGCAGGTCAACCCCCGCGGCGACCTCGCCAACTGGCTGATCCCCGGGAAGATGGTCAACGGCATGGGCGGGGCGATGGACCTCGTCCACGGCGCCAAGCGCGTGATCATCATGATGGAGCACGTGGCCCGCGACGGGTCGCCGAAGCTGGTCGAGGAGTGCTCCCTGCCGCTCACCGGCAAGGCGTGCGTGGACCGGGTGGTCACCGACCTCGCCGTCGTCGACGTCACGCCCGAGGGGTTCGTGCTGCGCGAGGTCGCCCCGGGCGTCACCGCCGACGAGGTCGTCGAGAAGACCGGCGCCCCGCTGGCGGTGCCCGGCGACGTGCCCACGATGGCCCTACCGGCCACGGTCTGACCCCGTCGTGACCACGGCACCGCTCCCCCGGTGACGTTCTCGGTCGTCGCCCGCGACCCGGTCACCGGGGACATGGGCATCGCGGTCTCGTCCTGCATCCTCGCCGTCGGCCGGGCTGTGCCCAGCGCCCGCCCGGGCGTCGGCGTGGTCGCCGTCCAGGCGCGCAGCCCGCGCGGCCTCGGGCACGTGCTCCTCGGCGGGCTGGCCGAGGGCACCGCGCCCGCGGTGCTGGTGCGCCGCGCCGCGCACGCCGCGGAGGACGTCGACCGGCAGATCGCCGTCCTCGCGACCGACGGCTCCGTCGCCGCCGACACCGGCCCGGGGTCGTTCCCGGTCAGCGGCCACGTCGTCGGCGGGGGCTGGAGCGTGCAGGGCAACATGCTCGCGTCGCCGGAGGTGCTCCCGGCGATGGCCGCGGCCTACGAGGCCGCCGCGGGCGGGCTGCCCGACCGGCTGCTGGCCGCGCTCGCCGCGGGGCAGGACGCCGGCGGCGACCTGCGCGGTCGCCAGTCGGCGGCGCTGCTCGTGGTGAGCGGGCAGCCGGCGTCGGAGGAGGACGACGGCGTGCGGATGGACCTGCGCGTCGACGACTCCGGCGACCCGGTCGCCCAGCTGCGGATGCTGCGCAACCTGCAGCGGGCCTACGACGAGCGCGACTACGACACCCTGGCGCTGTTCGCCCCGGAGGGGGCCCGCGACCTCTACGCCGCGCTGGCCGCCTCCCGCCGCGGCGACCGGGAGGGCGCCCGCGCCGCGCTGGCCGCCGTCCGCCGTCGCCCGGGCTGGTCGGCGTGGCTGGCGTCGATGGCGGGTGACTCGCGGCTGGCCGCGGTCTCCCGGCTGCTCGACTGACGTGGCCGCCGACGTCCCCGCCGACGGCATCCCGGCCGACGGACCCGCCCGCGAGCCCGCCCGCGACGGGCTGCTGCGCCAGCTGACCCGCTTCGTCGCCGTCGGCGCGCTGTCCGCGGTCGTCGACCTCGGCGTCTACACCCTCGGCCTGCACCTGGGGCTGGCCACCTGGCTCGCCCGGGCGATCAGCTTCGTCTGCGGCACGACGACGGCCTACGTGCTCAACCGGCGCTGGGCGTTCGGGGTCGAGGGCGGGTCGCGGCGGGTGGCCGGGTTCGTGCTGCTCTACGGCACCACGTTCGGGGTGGTGCTGGCCGTGAACGCGCTGGCCCTGCTGTGGCTGCCCGGGCGGTGGTGGGCGCCGACGCTGGCCTGGGCCGTCTCGCAGGGCGTCGGCACCGCCGTCAACTTCGTCGTCCTGCGGACGGTCGTCTTCCGCCGCTGACGGCGCTCAGGCGCTCTCGCCGACCTCCGCCGGCACCCCGCGGATCTGCTCGATGATCGCGGTCGTGGACACCGCCGGGGTGCGCTCCAGGTAGACGACCCGGCAGACGTCGCCGAGGCCGTCGAAGCGGCCCGCCCAGTCGTCGCCCATGACGAGGACGTCGGCCCGCTGCTCGACGAGGTACCGCCGCTTGGCCTCCAGGCTGTGCTCGACGAACACCTCGTCGACGCACCGCAGGGCGCCGACGATCGCCATGCGCGCCGCCAGCGGGTAGACCGGCGAGCGCCCCTTCTTGCCGCGGTTGAGCTCGTCGGAGCTGACGCCCACGACGAGCCGGTCCCCGAGCGCCGCGGCCCGCTCGAGCAGCCGGAGGTGGCCGGCGTGGAACACGTCGAAGGTGCCGAAGGTGACCACGCGGGTGGGGCCCGGCACCGGCGCCAGGCTCACAGGGTCTCCGGCCGGAGCGAGCGCAGGACCGCCGGGTCGATCTCCCGGTCGTGCAGCGGCAGGACCAGCTCGGTGACCAGGTCGGTCAGCTCGGCGACGCGCAGGTGCAGCCGCCGCTCCTCGTGCAGGCCGTCCCGCAGCCGCGCCACCTCCTCGCGGAGCGCGCCCACCTCGTCGCCGAGGCCGCGCAGCCGGGCCACCTCCGCCTCGAGCTCGCGGGTGCGGCCGCGCGCCTCGTCCAGCTCCTCGCGCAGCCGGTCGTCGGCGGCGCGGAGGTCGGCGAACTCCTGCTGCAGGGCGGACAGCTGCCCGGCCAGCTCGAGGCCGGCGGGTGCCAGGACCCGGCGCACCAGGTGCGCCGGCCGGGCCAGGGGGCGCCGGGGCGCCGCGTCGTCGGGGGTCAACTGTTCCTCCGTCGCAGGGTGATGCGCCACAGGTCGGTGAGGCGCTCCTCGGGGGCGCCGGCCCAGGAGACCGGCTCGGTGCACGGGACCACCTCGTCGGCGACGAGCCGGTGCCGCGCCGCCTCGGCGAGAACGTCGTCGAGGCGCAGGTGGCGGTGGGGGGCGATCCCCGGGTGGGCGTGGTCGGCGACGACGTCGAGGTGGGCGGTCCCGCCGCGGCGCAGCAGCATCCCGCAGAGCCGGAACACGTTGTCCCGGCCGCGGTCCTCCAGCGCGTTGAGCAGCCGGCGGCCGAGCACGGTCCAGGCGCCGGGGTGCCCGGCGGCGAGCTCGGCGCCCAGCCGGAGGACGAGGCGGGTGTCGAGGAGGTTGAGGACGTCGAAGGCGACGTCGAGGTCCCGCTCCCCCGCCGCCCGGCGCGCGGTCTCCAGGGCGTACCGGGAGAAGTCGACGGCGCGCACGGTCCGGCCCGCGGCGGCCAGGGCCAGCGCGTCCGAGCCCGGGCCGCAGCCGAGGTCGAGCACCGGCGCGCCGTCCGGGGCCGTCGCGTGCAGCGCCCGGGCGAGGCCGCTCATAGCGCGGGCGGGGCGGGGCTCCTCGGTGGCGAGGACGACCTCGTCCTCCCAGCCCTCGCGCTCGACGTTGTAGTCGGCGAACCAGCCGTAGAAGCGGTCGGCCGTCTCCGGCGGGATGTCGAACTGGTAGGCCGGGTCCGGCACGCGCCACCCGGGTCCGAACAGCTCGACGAGCATCCGCTCGGGGTCCCGCGGCGCCGGCTCCGGGCGGCCCTCGACCAGCACGGTCACCGGCGGGAGGAGGTCCTCCTCGGTCGCCTCGGTGCGGATCGGGAAGTGCTGGAACCAGCGCCCCTCGAGCAGGAAACCGGTGAAGACGTCGACGTAGTGGTCGGGCCGGCCCTCGTGCTCGACGAGGACCTGGAGGTGCCCGGCCGACAGGCGCAGCACCCGGTGTCCGGCGCCGGCCAGCACCCGGCCGAGCTCGAACGCCTCGAGCACCACGTCCACCGGGACCGAGAGCCGGCTGAGGTAGGCGAGGTCGGCGTCGTCGTCGTGCGGGAGGACGTGCCCGTCCTCGCGGACGGGACCGAGCAGGCTGCCGCCGGTCACGTAGACCCGGTCGCCGAGGTGCGCCTGCACGAGGGCCCGGATCTCGTCCATCGAGTCGAGCATCCGCTCGACCATGGCGGGGCCGGCGTCGCCGAGCGCGTGCCCGAGCCGCCCCCACTTGTTGACCACGAGCGGGCGGCCGTGCCGGTCGGCCAGCCGCAGCGGGCCCGGGTCGCCGTCGAGCGAGGTCTCCGCCTCCGCCCAGGCCCCCGCGTCCTCGCCCACGGTCCGCAGCGCCACGCGGAAGGTGCCCCGCAGGTGCGGGAGGAGGGCCGGCGGCCAGGGCTCGAAGCCGACGCGGGTCCCCTCGTCGACGCCGGGCGGCCGCCCGGGGGCGACGCCGTCGGGCCGGTCGCGGAACGACCCGACGCGCCGGTCGTCGAGCAGCACGTCGAGGACGCGCCCGTCGACGTCGGCGGACTCGTAGGCCAGGCCGTCCGCGGACGGCCAGAGACTGCGTGGCGGCATGGCTCCGGAGGGGTCGGGGCCGTCCCCGGAGGTCCCGGTGTTCGCGCGCGGGACGGGACGACGATGCCCCGATGTTACGGACCGGTCACCCGCAGTACAGGTCGGACACGCCAGGGCCCGTGCGGCCCCGTCCGGGGACGCGCGCGGGCCGGCGGCGGTGACCGCCGCCGGCCGGTGCCGGCACCGATGGGCGGGCGGGTGCCCCCGCCGCGGACGCCGCTACCGCAGGAGGCTGCGGGCGATCACCATCCGCTGGATCTGGTTGGTGCCCTCGTAGATCTGGGTGATCTTGGCGTCGCGCATCATGCGCTCGACCGGGAAATCCTGCGTGTAGCCGGCGCCACCGAACAGCTGGACGGCGTCGGTGGTGACCTTCATGGCGACGTCGGAGGCGAACGCCTTCGCCGCGGCGCACAGCCGGCCGAGGTCGGGGTCGACCTTGCCGCCGTCGTGGGCGGCCTCCCCGCGCGCGGCGGCGACGTAGACCAGGTGCCGGGCGGCCTCGATCTGCATGGCCATGTCGGCGAGCATGAACTGCACGCCCTGGAAGTCCGAGACCGCCTTGCCGAACTGCGTGCGCCCGCGGGTGTACTCCACCGCGGCGTCCAGCGCGCCCTGCGCGATGCCGACCGCCTGCGCGCCGATGGTCGGGCGGGTGAAGTCCAGCGTCCGCAGCGCGGTCTTGAAACCGGTGCCCTCCGCGCCGATGATCCGGTCGGCCGGGATGGTGCAGTCGGTGAAGTAGAGCTCGCAGGTGGGCGAGCCCTTGATGCCCATCTTCCGCTCCTTCGGGCCCACGGCGAAGCCCGGGTCGTCGCGGTGCACGACGAAGGCGGAGATGCCGTTGGCCCGCTTCTCCGGGTCGGTGACGGCCATGACCGTGTACCACTCCGACACGCCGGAGTTGGTGATCCAGGCCTTGGTGCCGTTGAGCACCCAGGTGTCGCCGTCGCGGCGGGCGCGGGTCTTCATCGCGGCGGCGTCGGAGCCGGCCTCCCGCTCGGACAGGCCGTAGCTGATCATCGCCTCGCCCGCGGCGATCGACGGCAGCACCCGCTGCTTGAGGTCCTCCGACGCCGACAGGATGATCGGCATCGAGCCCAGCTTGTTGACCGCCGGGATGAGCGACGCCGAGACGTCGACCCGGGCGACCTCCTCGATCACGATGCAGGTGGCGACGGCGTCGGCACCCTCACCGCCGTAGCTCTCCGGGATGTGCGTGGCGTGGAACCCGGCCGCGGTCAGCGCCTTCTGCGCCTCGATCGGGTAGCGGGAGTCCGCGTCGACCTCGGCCGCGTACGGCCCGATCTCCCGCTCGGCGATGTCCCGGACCGCGGCCCGGATCGCGTCGTGCTCCTCGGTCAGCTGGTACAGCCCGCTCGTGCTCACGACCAGATGTTAGGACGTCCCAGCAGTTCCCCGGGAGCTGCTCCCACCCTCCGCGGCGAGGCGGGCCCGCAGCGCGGCGTCGCGGGCGACGACGGAGTCGGCGAGGTCGGCCTGGAACCGCTCGACGGCGGCCCGCAGCTCCGGGTCACCGGCCGCCAGCACCCGCACGGCGAGCAGGCCGGCGTTGCGCCCGCCGCCGATGGAGACGGTGGCCACCGGCACGCCCGCGGGCATCTGGACGATCGAGAGCAGGCTGTCGAGGCCGTCGAGCCGGTCGAGCGGCCGCGGCACGCCGATCACCGGCAGCGGCGTGGCCGCGGCGAGCATTCCCGGCAGGTGGGCCGCTCCCCCGGCGCCGGCGACCAGCACCCGCAGGCCGCGCCCGGCCGCCGACGTGGCGTAGTCGAGCATCCGCTGCGGCGTGCGGTGCGCCGACAGGACGTGCACCTCGAACGGGACGCCGAACTCCCGGAGCGCGGCGGCGGCCGGCTCCATGGTGGGCCAGTCGGAGTCGCTGCCCATGACGATGCCGACGAGGGGGCTCCCGACGAGCGGCTCGGTCATCTCAGTGCTCCTCGGGGAAGGCGAAGGCCGGGTCGACCTCGCCGTCGGCGAGGTAGCGGGCGGCGGCGACGGCGCGGGCGCGGACCTGCTCGAGGTCCTCGCCGAGCGCGGTGACGTGGCCGAGCTTGCGGCCGGGGCGCTGGCCCTTGCCGTACCAGTGCAGCTTCACGTCGGGCCAGTGCGCCATGAGGTGGTGGACGCGCTCGTCGAGGCCCGGCCCGTCCCAGCCCTCCTCCGAGGCGCGCCCGCCGAGCACGTTGGCCATGACGACGGCGGGCGCGGCCATCGCCGTCGACCCCAGCGGGTAGTCGAGGACGGCCCGCAGGTGCTGCTCGAACTGGCTGGTGCGGGCGCCCTCGATGGTCCAGTGCCCGGAGTTGTGCGGGCGCATGGCCAGCTCGTTGACCAGCACGCCTTCGGGGGTCTGGAACAGCTCGACGGCCATGACGCCGACGACGCCGACCCGGTCGGCGATGCGCACGGCGAGTTCCTGGGCGGCGCCGGCGGTCTCCTCGTCGAGGCCCGGCGCGGGCGCGAGCACCTCGGTGTTGATGCCGTCGCGCTGCACGGTCTCCACGACCGGCCAGACGGCGACCTGCCCGAACGGCGAGCGGGCCACCAGCACCGCGAGCTCGCGCACCAGCTCCACCCGCTGCTCGACGAGCAGGGTGCCGTGCGCGGCGAGCAGCTCGGCGGCCTCCTCCGCGGCGCCGACGACGAACACGCCCCGGCCGTCGTAGCCGCCGCGCGGGGTCTTCACGACCACCGGCCAGCCGACCGCCTCGCCGAGGTCGGTGATGCCCTGCAGCGTCTGCACCTCGGCCCACTGCGGCTGCGGCTCGCCGGCCGCGGCCAGGGCGCGGCGCAGGACCAGCTTGTCCTGGGCGTGCACCAGGGCGTCCGGGCCGGGCGCGACCCGCACCCCCTCGGCGACCAGGGCGTGCAGGTGCTCGGTGGGCACGTGCTCGTGGTCGAAGGTGAGCACGGTGGCGCCGTCGGCCGCGGCGCGCAGGGCGTCGAGGTCGCGGTGGTCGCCGATCCGGACGTCGGCGGCGACCAGCGCCGCCGACTCGTCCGGCCCGGTGGACAGCACGCGCAGCGACTGGCCGAGGGCGATGGCGGCCTGGTGGGTCATGCGGGCCAGCTGGCCCCCGCCCACCATGGCGACGACGGGCAGACCGGTCCGCGGGTCGGTCGGGGCAGGCACGGTTGACCACCGTAGCGAGCGACCCGTCCGGCGTCGGTGCCACCGGAGGAGGCCCCCGGGTCCGTACAGTCGGCAGGCGTGCCGCTGCTGCCCGCCCTCCGCCGTCGCGTCGGCAGCACCTGGCACCTGCTGCTCAAGGAGCTGAGCGCCTTCGGCGCGGTGGGCGCGGCCTGCTTCGTGCTCGACGTCGGCCTGTTCCAGCTGCTCTACACCTCCGGCAGCGGCGCGGTGACGGCGAAGCTCGTGGCGACGGTCGTGTCCACGACCGCGGCCTACCTCGGGCACCGGTTCTGGTCGTTCGCGCACCGCGAGCGCTCGGGCTACCGGCGCGAGTACGTCGTCTTCGTGCTGGTCAACGGGCTCACGCTGCTCATCGGCCTGGCGCTGGTGGCCTTCGTGCGGCACCCGCTGGGCCAGGAGCACGCGCTGGTGCTGCAGGCGGCCAACGTCGCCTCGATCGGGCTGGGCACGGTGATCCGCTGGTTCGCCTACCGGCGGTGGGTCTTCCGCGCCGTGGCCGAGCCGCCCGCCGCGGGGTCTCCCTCCACGGCATCGCCCTCCGCGGTGTCCCCCGCCTCTCCGCGCCCGGCCGACCCGCGCGCGGCGGTCCCGGCCGTCGGCGCTGCCGCCGTCGGGCGGCGGGTGGGCGGCGCGGAGCCGGCCCGCAGCGGCGCCTGACCTCCCCCGGCCCCGCCGGGGTCCACCTCGGCCCCGCCGGGGTTCACCCCGCCAGGCGCGACCCCGACCGGCCGGCCACGACCTCCAGCCGGGTGGGCACCCGGGTGCGCAGCTCCTCGAGGTGGCTGATCACCCCGACCGTGCGCCCGCCGCGGCGCAGCTCGTCGAGCACGGTCATGACCGCGTCGAGGGCGTGCGCGTCGAGCGTGCCGAAGCCCTCGTCGACGAACAGCGTGTCCATCTGGACGCCGCCGGCCTCCGCGGTGACGACGTCGGCCAGCCCGAGGGCCAGCGCGAGCGAGGCCATGAAGCTCTCGCCGCCCGACAGCGTCTTGGTGGGCCGCCGGGTGCCGGTGTACTCGTCGAGCACGTCGAGGCCCAGGCCGCCGCGGGCGCCGTGGCGGCCCAGCGCGTCGCTGTGCAGGAACGTGTAGCGCCCGCGCGACATCTCCTGCAGCCGCCGGCTGGCCACCTCCGCCACCTGCTCCAGCCGCGCGGCGAGCACGAAGGACTGCAGCCGCATCCGCAGCGTGTTGGCCCCGCGCCCGCCCACGAGGTCGGCCAGCGCCGCGACCTGCCCGGCGCGCGCGGTGCGGTCGGCGAGCTCCTCCTCCGCGGCCACGACGTCGCCGGCCAGCCCGTCGAGCGCCCCGGCGCACCGGCGGGCCTGGTCGAGGGCGGTGACGGCGTCCTCGCGGCGGGCGGTCAGCGCGGCGCAGCGCTCCTGCAGCGCGCCGACGTCGGGCCGCTCGCCCAGGTCGGCGAGGTCGGGGTCGGCCAGCGTGGCCGCGGCGACCGACCGGGCCTCGTCGTGCGCCCGCAGCCGCGCGTCGAGGGCGGCCAGGTCGCCCGCGGGCAGCAGCGCCGCGGCGGCGTCGAGGACGTCGGCGAAGCCGGCCGCGGCCGACCGCTCCTCGGCCGTGGCCTGCGCGGCGGCGGCCGACTCGGCGGCACGGACCTCCTCGGCGGCCGCGGCCACGGCCGCCTCGCAGCGCTCGGCCGCGGCGGTCAGCCGGGTGGTGCGGGTGCGCAGGTCCGGGTCCTCCCCGCGGGCGGCGTCGACGCGGGCCGCGGCCTCGGCGGCGCCCTGCCCGGCGGCGGCCTGCTCGGCGGTGCGCCGCTGCAGCGCCTCGCGGTCGGCGGCCAGCGCGGCGGCGGTGGCATCGCGGCGCCGCTCGGCCGCCGCCAGGGCGGCGCGGGCGGCGTCGGCCCCGCGGGCGAGGGCGGCCACCTCGTCGCGCTCGGCCCGCGCGGCCGCGGCCCGGTCGGCCAGCTCGGCGGGAGGCACCTCGCCGGCGCGGGCGCGCAGCACCGCGAGCTCCCGCTCCCGCTCCTCGACGACCCGGCCCGCGGCGGTGCGCCGCTCGTCGGCGGCGTCGACGGCCGCGCGGGCGCGCTCCTCGTCGTCGGCGGTGACCCGGGCACCGGCCGCCGCGGCCGGGCGCGGGTGCTCCGTGGCGCCGCAGACCGGGCAGTCGGCGCCGGGGGTGAGCCCGGCGGCGAGCTCGGCGGCCATCCCGTCGAGCCGGGCGGTGCGCACCTCGACGAGGCGCTCGCGCGCGTCGACCCAGGCGACCCGGGCGGCCTCGGCCCCGGCGCGGGCGGCGGCCAGCCGGCCGGTGAGCGCCTCGGCGCGGGTGGCGGCGTCGAGCGCGGTGCGGGCAGCCTCCTCGGCGGCGACCAGACCGGGCAGCCGGGCCGCGGCGGCCGCCGCGGCGTCGAGGCGGGCCTGCGCGGCCGCCACCCGGGCCGGCTCCTCCTCGACGGCGCGCGCGCCGTCGGTGCAGGCGGCGGTCAGCCGGGTGACCTCCCCGGCCAGCCGGTCGGCCTCGGCGGCGAGCTCGCGGGCGCGGGCCGCGTCGGGCAGCAGGGCGCGGGCGTGCGCGGCGGCGTCGCGCAGCTCCCGCGCGGTGATGGCGTCGGCGGGGCGGCCGTCGGCCACGGCGGCCCACGCGCGGTCGGCGGCCGCGCGGGCGGCGGTGGCCCGCTCGGCGGCGAGGGCGGCGCGGCCGGCGGCCTCGAGCGCGTCGCGCAGCACCTCGGCGCGGCGGCCGGCGTCGGCGCGGGCGCGCAGCGGTGCCAGCTCCGGCTCGCGGGCGGTGAGCTCCTCCAGCCGGGCGCGGGCGCGGGCGCGGCGGGCGTGCCGGTCGGCCAGCGCGCGGGCGGCGGCGAGCTCGGCGTCGACCCGGGCGCTCTCCTCCGCGGCGGACGCGGCGCCGGCCTCGGCGGCGGTGAGCCGCTGCGCCGCGCCGGCCCGCACGCTGCGCACCCACGCACCGACCGAGGCGCCCGGCCGCGCGCCGACCAGCTCGGGCGCGAGCTCCTCGGGCACCTCGACGTCGGCGATCTGCGCGACCCGGTGCAGCAGCGTGCTCACCCGGTGCCGGTCGGACCGCAGGCCCTCCTCGGCGGCCCGCCGCTCGCCGGCCAGCCACTCCTCGGCGCGGGCGAACCGGTCGACGTCGAACAGCGTGCGCAGCAGCTTGGCGCGGTCCTCGGGCTCGGCGCGCAGGAAGCGGGCGAAGTCCCCCTGGGGCAGCAGCACGACCTGGCAGAACTGCTCGGCCGACAGGCCCAGCCGCACCCGCAGGTACTCCGAGCCCTCGTCGATGCGGGTGCTCACCGGCTCCCACGTGCCGCCGGCCCAGCGCTGCACGGTGAGCTTGGCCTGCTCGGTGGTCTCGCCGGCGCCGCGCTTCTTCGGCCGGGTCTGCTCCGGCCGGCGGGTGACCAGCAGCCGCTCGCCGGCGAGGGTGAGCTCGCAGCCGACCTCGGTGCGGGTGGCGGCGTCGGCGTGGTCGCTGCGCAGCCGCCGCGCCTCGCCGCGGGCGCCGGGCACGACGCCGTAGAGGGCGAACACGACGGCGTCGAGCAGGGTGGTCTTGCCGGCGCCGGTGGGGCCCCAGAGCAGGAACAGCCCGTCGCGGGCGACGTCGTCGACGTCGACGGTCTCGGTGCCCGCGAAGGGCCCGAAGGCGGTGAGCGTCAGGGTGTGCAGCCTCACCGGGACAGCTCCTCGCGGGCGGCCGCGCCGAGCGCCCGCCCCAGCAGGTCGCGCTCGGGCGCGCTGGCCCCCACCCCGCCGCGCACGTGGGCGACGAACTCCCCGGCGACGTCGAGGTCGCCGCGGCCGCGCAGCCGCTCCTGGTAGCTGCGCCCGTCGGAGGTGCCGCCCCCGGACCACTCCAGGTGCACGCAGTGCGGGAAGCGGGTGCGCAGCCGGCGCATCGGGTCGGAGGGCCGGACGTCGTCGGTGAGCCGGGCGGACACGAACGCCTCCTGGACATGAGCGTGCGCGGGATCGGCCAGTAGCTCCTCCAGGGTGCCGGTGAGCACGGTGAGCGCGCGCGGCAGGGGCAGCGGGACCTCGCGCACGCCGGCCAGCCCGCCGGCGTCGAGGTCGACCAGCCACGCCTGCTTGTCCTGGCCCGCCTCGCCGAAGGAGTACGGCAGCGGCGAGCCGCTGTAGCGCAGCCGGTCGCTCAGCGACTGCGGCCGGTGCAGGTGTCCCAGCGCCACGTAGTCGACGCCGTCGAAGACCGCGGCGGGGACGATGTCGACGCCGCCCACGCAGATGTCGCGCTCGCTCTCGCTGGCGAGCCCGCCGCCGACGAAGGCGTGCGCCAGCACCACCGAGCGGGTGCCCGGGCGCAGGAACAGGTCGGCGCGCACCCGGTCCATCGCCGCCCGCAGCACCGCCTCGTGACTCCGCGCGTCCAGCAGGCCCAGCTCGTGCCGCGCGATCTCCGGCTCCAGGTACGGCAGCCCGTACACCGCGACGTCGCCGTGCGCGTCGGACAGCAGCACCGGCTCGTCGAGCCCTGCGACGGTGGCGCGCACGTGCACGCCGGAGACGGCGAGCAGGCCCGCGGCGAAGTTCAGCCGGCGGGCGGAGTCGTGGTTGCCGGGGGTGAGCACCACCGTGGCGCCGGCCCCGCGCAGCCGGGTGAGCACCCGGTCGAGCACCGCCGTCGCGTCGGCCGAGGGCACCGCCCGGTCGTAGACGTCGCCGGCCACCAGCACGGCGTCCACCCGCTCGGCGGCCACGACCTCGGCCAGGCCGGAGAGCACCGCCTCCTGCTCGGCGAGCAGGTCGGCACCGTGCAGCGACCGGCCGATGTGCCAGTCGGAGGTGTGCAGGAGGCGCATGGGTGCGGAAGGTAGGTCGGGGTACCGACAGAACCGGCCAGGCTCGCCGTGACCGATCGGTCACACACCGCCGCGTCCCGACGCCTTCCCGCCCTCCGCCGCGTGCGGGAGGCTGCGCGGCGTGCCGCTCGCGCCCGGGGACGTGTTCGCCGGCTACACCGTCGTCCGCACGCTCGGCGCCGGCGGCATGGGCGAGGTCCACCTGGCCCGCCACCCGCGGCTGCCCCGGCACGACGCGCTGAAGGTGCTGCGCCCCGAGCACTCCGCCGACCCGCACTTCGCCGCCCGGTTCCGGCGCGAGGCCGACCTGGTGGCCCGCCTCTCGCACCGCAACGTCGTCCCCGTGCTCGACCGCGGCGAGGCCGACGGGCGGCTGTGGCTGACCATGCGCTACGTCGAGGGCACCGACGCCGAGGGCGCCCTGGCCGCCGCGGGCGGGCTGCTGCCGGCCGGCCGCGCGGTGCGGATCGTCGGCGAGGTGGCGGCGGCCCTCGACGCCGCGCACCGCGCCGGCCTGCTGCACCGCGACGTGAAGCCGGCCAACGTGCTGCTCGCGCCGGGCGAGGAGGGCGAGCCCGAGCAGGTGTTCCTCACCGACTTCGGCATCGCCAAGGCCCTCGACGGCGGCACCGCCCTCACCCGCACCGGCATGGTGCTCGCGACGTTCGAGTACGCCTCGCCCGAGCAGATCGAGTCCCGCCCGCTGGACGCGCGCTCCGACGTCTACTCCCTCGGCTGCCTGCTGCACCGGCTGCTGACCGGGCAGGTGCCCTTCCCCGGCGCCTCGGTCATGGCCTCACTGCACGGCCACCTCACCGCGCCGCCGCCCCGGCCGACCGCGCTCGCGCCCTGGCTGCCCCCGGGCCTCGACGACGTCGTCGCCCGGGCGATGGCCAAGGACTCCGCCGGGCGGTTCCCCACCTGCCGGGCGCTCGCGGCGGCCGCCTCCGCCGCGCTGGCCGACCTCCCGCCGGCCCCGCCGCCGCCCTACCGGCTCACGCTCCCGTCGGGGCAGGCCGTGTCCACCGCCGACCTGTCCGCGGCCGAGACCGAGCACCTGTCCGGGCTGCTCCGGCGCACCCGCTTCTTCGACCTGCCGCCCGTGCTGCCCGGGGACCTGCCCGAGCCGCGGACCGCGACGGGCCTCCCCCGGGGTCCGGCCCGCCCGGTGACCGTCGAGATCGCCACCGCGACGACGACCCGGCGGGTGACCGCCGACCTCGCCGACGCGCGCCGCCCGCCGGAGTTCGATGAGCTGGCCGCGACGGTCGCCGCCACCCGGCCCCGCGTGCGCCCCGCCCCTCCTCCGCCGCCACCTCCGCCGTCCCGGCCCCGCCCGGCCGCGCCGACCACCGTCACGACCCCGGCCGTCCGGCCGCCGGAGCACGCCCCGCCGGTCCCGACGCCGGTCCCGGCACCGGTTCCGGTCCCGGCACCGGCCGCCCGGCTCCCCGCGCGCGGGCGGGCCGCCCGGTGGGCCGTCGCGGGGGTGGCCGCCCTCGTGCTCGCCGGGGCCGGTGGCACGGTGTGGCTCCTCGGGCGCGACGACCCGGCGGGCGGCGATGGCGCCGCGTCTCCCGGCACGACGACCGGGGCGGCGGGCACCTCGGACGGGACGACGGACGGGACGGCGGGGTCGGGCTCCGACGGCCCCGGCGCCGCGCTGGCCGCCCTGCCCCGGTCCGCACCCCTGCCCGACGGCGCCGTGCTCGTCTCCCGGGAGCTCGACGGCGAGGTGGACCTGCTGGCCGTCGACACCGCCACCGGCGCGGCGGTCCCGCTCACCACCGCGGCGGGGGCCGACGTCGGCGCCGTCGTCTCCCCCGACCGGCGCACCGTCGTCTACGGCAGCGTCACCGACGCCGGCGGGGAGCTGCGCGCCGTCGGCGCCGACGGCAGCGGGGACCGGCCGCTGTTCACGGCGCCGCTGGCGGGCTGCGCCGACCCCGGCCGGCCGGCGTGGGACCCCGCCGACCCGACGCGGCTGGCCCTGACGTGCGCCGGCGGCGACGGCGTCTCGCTGCACCTCGTCACGCTCGACGGCGCGGTCGGCCCCGCGCTGGCCACCGCGCCCGCGCTCGGCGACCCGGCGTTCTCCCCCGACGGCACGACCGTCGTCTACTGGGCCGGGCAGGACCCGGAGCGCGACGGCGGCTCGCTGTTCGCCGTCGCCGCGGCCGGCGGGGACCCCGAGCCGCTGACCGACGAGGAGGACGGCAGCGACGCCGACCCCTCCTTCTCCCCCGACGGGCGCACGCTGGCCTTCCGGCGGGAGATCGTCGGCGGGCAGCGCGGCATCGTCACCATGGGTGCCGACGGGTCCGGCCCGCGATTCGTCACGTCGGGCTCCTTCGACCAGGACCCCGTCTGGTCACCGCGGGGCGACGCGCTCGCCTACAAGAGCAACCGGGCCGGCGACGCCGCGCCGCCCGGGGACCAGCTCTGGGTCACCGACCCCGACGGGCTCGACCCGCGGCAGGTGCCCGCCGAGGAGGGCGTGCTGGTCAACGCCGTCGCCTGGGGACCACCGGCCGGCTGAGCCCCAGGGCAGCGGGGCCTCAGGGCAGCGGGCTGGTGCTCCAGCGGTCGTCCGCGGGCTCCCACGCGCCGGGGACCTCGCCGTACGCCCGCTCGGCGTCGTCCTCGACCAGCTGCGCGACCAGCGCCTGCACCCCGTCGCTGTCCGGCACGCGGGCGAGCACCAGCGGGCCGGCGTCGCCGGCCGACTCGACGGTGACCGTCCCCGACCGCACGACCCGCTGCCACAGCGTCTGCCGGCTGGAGACGTCGGTGATCCGCGACAGCGCGACGTCGCGGCCGCGGCGGGTCAGCACGCCGGTGCGCACCAGCAGCCGGTGCGTGGTGAGGACGTAGTGCGTCGTGCGCCAGCGGACCACCGGCTGCACGACCGTGGCCGCCAGGACGACGAGCACCACGCCCAGCAGCGCCATGCGCAGGACGCCCTGCTGGCGACCGTCGGGCACGAGCGCCGCGAGGTAGGACGCCCCGCCGACGACGGCGAGCAGCCGGACCACCGGCCAGAACAGCGTCAGCCCGTGCGGGTGCAGGTGCGCGACGACCTCCTCGTCGTCGGCGAGCAGCTTGTCGGGGAAGGCCACCCCGCCAGGATGACCGAGCGGAGGCGGGTGGTCAGGCTCCGCGCGGGCGTGTCCGCACGTGGCGCACGTCGCCGCTGGCGAGCTCCACCGTGCCGCCGCCGGTGTCGAGCACGAGCCGGCCGTCCCAGTCGACGGCGGTGGCGGTGCCCGCGAGCTCCGACCCGTCGGGCATGGTGACCGTGACCTCGGCGCCGACGGTCGAGCACCAGGCCAGGTAGTCGGCGGCCAGCCCCGTGGACGCCGGGTCGCCGAGCGCCGCGGTCCACGCGAGGTAGCGGCGCTCGAGCGCGCGCAGGAACGCCAGCAGCAGCGGCCCCCGGTCGACGGACGAGCCGGCGACCAGCGCCAGCGACGTCCCGGTGGGCGGCAGCTCCTCGCGGCGGGTGTTCACGTTCAGCCCGGTGCCGACCACGACGGCGGCGCCGGTGACCTCGGCCAGGATCCCGGCGAGCTTCGTCCCGTCGGCGGCCAGCAGGTCGTTGGGCCACTTGAGCGAGCTGCGCACGCCGGAGACCTCGCCGACGGCCTCGCCGAGCGCGATCCCGGTGAGCAGCGGCAGCCAGCCGCGGCGGGCGGCGGGCACGTCGGGGCGCAGCAGCACCGAGACGGTCAGCCCGGCGCGCGGCGGGGAGGTCCAGGTGCGGTCGAGGCGGCCGCGGCCGGAGACCTGGTGCTCGGCGACCAGGACGGTGCCCTCGGGGGCGTCGTCGGCGGCCCGCGCGGCGAGGTCGGCGTTGGTGGAGCCGACCTCCGGCGCCACCTCCAGCGAGCGCCACAACCGGCTGTCGCGGACCAGCGCCGCCTGCAGCGCGGCGGCGTCGAGCGGCGGTCGGTCCAGCTCCGACCAGCGGGCGGAGGGCGCGTCGGGCACTCCCCTACGCTACGGCCCCGTGAGCGCTGCCGAACTCGAGAGCGCGGGCGACTCCGTCCCGGCCGACGTCGACATCCACACGACCGCCGGCAAGCTGGCGGACTTCGAGCGGCGGGTGCAGGAGGCCGTCCACGCCGGCTCCGAGCGCGCGGTCGAGAAGCAGCACGCGGCGGGCAAGATGACCGCCCGCGAGCGGATCGAGGCGCTGCTGGACCCGGGCTCGTTCACCGAGCTCGACGAGTTCGCCCGCCACCGCTCCAGCAACTTCGGGATGGACTCGCGCCGGCCCTTCGGCGACGGCGTCGTCACCGGGTACGGGACCGTCGACGGCCGCCCGGTGTGCGTCTTCTCCCAGGACGTCACCGTCTTCGGCGGCAGCCTCGGCGAGGTCTACGGCGAGAAGATCGTCAAGGTGCTCGACCTGGCCATCCGCAACGGCTGCCCGGTGATCGGCATCAACGAGGGCGGCGGCGCGCGCATCCAGGAGGGCGTGGTCTCCCTCGGCCTCTACGGCGAGATCTTCCAGCGCAACGTGCACGCCTCCGGCGTCATCCCGCAGATCTCGCTGGTGATGGGCGCCGCGGCCGGCGGGCACGTCTACTCCCCCGCGCTCACCGACTTCATCGTGATGGTCGACGGGACCTCGCAGATGTTCATCACCGGCCCCGACGTGGTGAAGACGGTGACCGGCGAGGACGTCACGCTCGAGGAGCTCGGCGGCGCCCGCACGCACAACACCAAGTCCGGCGTCGCGCACTACCTGGCCGAGGACGAGACCGACGCCCTCGACTACGTCAAGGCGCTGCTGTCCTACCTGCCGAGCAACAACCTCGACCCGCTGCCGGCCGTCGAGGTCGCGCCCGCCGACACCACGCCGGACGGGGTGACCGAGGAGGACCACGAGCTCGACACGGTCGTCCCCGACTCGGCGAACACCCCTTACGACATGCACACCGTCATCGAGCACGTCCTCGACGACGGCGAGTTCCTCGAGGTGCAGGCGCTGTTCGCGCCGAACATCGTGGTCGGCTTCGGCCGGGTCGAGGGCCGGCCGGTCGGCGTCGTGGCCAACCAGCCCACCCAGTTCGCGGGCACGCTGGACATCGACGCCAGCGAGAAGGCCGCCCGCTTCGTGCGCACCTGCGACGCCTTCAACGTCCCGGTGCTCACCTTCGTCGACGTCCCGGGCTTCCTCCCCGGGACGTCGCAGGAATGGGAGGGGATCATCCGCCGCGGCGCGAAGCTGATCTACGCGTACGCCGAGGCCACGGTCCCGAAGATCACCGTCATCACGCGCAAGGCCTACGGTGGCGCCTACGACGTCATGGGCTCCAAGCACCTCGGCGCCGACCTGAACCTCGCCTGGCCGACCGCCCAGGTCGCCGTCATGGGCGCCCAGGGCGCGGTGAACATCCTCTAC
Organism: Geodermatophilus sp. FMUSA9-8; assembly: GCF_037034165.1. Lineage (NCBI taxonomy): Bacteria > Bacillati > Actinomycetota > Actinomycetes > Geodermatophilales > Geodermatophilaceae > Geodermatophilus > Geodermatophilus sp. FMUSA9-8. The sequence goes on from NZ_JBAGKE010000002.1 coordinate 224,498, forward strand.
CGGCGCGAGCTGGCCGACTCGCCCGACGCCGACGCCCGCCGCGCGGAGCTCGTCACCGAGTACGAGGACACGCTGCTCTCGCCGTACATCGCCGCAGACCGCGGGTACGTCGACCAGGTGATCCGCCCCTCGGAGACCCGCATCGAGATCACCAAGGCGCTGCGGCTGCTGGCCAACAAGCGTCAGACCCTGCCGCCGAAGAAGCACGGGAACATCCCGCTGTGACGGAGCAGCAGCGCCCGCTGCTGCGGGTCGTGAAGGGCGAGCCGACGGCCGAGGAGCTCGCCGCGCTCACCGTCGTCGTCGCCGCGCTGTCCTCCCAGGGCCGTCCGCGGCGGCGCCCGGTCCCGGTCGGCGCGTGGGCCGCGTACGGCGACGCCCACCGGCAGCCGCTGCGCCCGGGCCCCGGCGGCTGGCGCGCCGCGGGACGGTCAGCGTGAGCCGGCGGCTGGTGCTCGCGTCCGCGTCCCCGGCACGGCTCGCGCTCCTGCGCCAGGCGGGCCTCGCCCCCGACGTCGTGGTGAGCGACGTCGACGAGACGACGGTGACCGCGGCGCGCGTCTCGGAGAAGGTCGCGCTGCTGGCCGCCGCGAAGGCCACCGCCGTCGCCGGGCGGGAGGACGACGCGCTGGTGATCGGCGCCGACTCGCTGCTGGAGTTCCGCGGCCAGGCGATGGGCAAGCCCGCCGACGCGCAGGAGGCCCGCGAGCGCTGGCGGCGGATGGCCGGCCGCAGCGGCACCCTGCACACCGGTCAGGCGCTGTTCGACGTGCGCGGCGGCGCGGTGGAGTCGCGCGACGTCGTCGTCACGTCCACGGTCGTGCACTTCGCCAGCCCCACCCCGGGCGAGGTCGAGGCCTACCTGGCCACCGGCGAGCCGCTGGCCGTGGCCGGCGCGTTCACCCTCGACGGGCTCGGGGCGCCGTTCGTCCGCCGCGTCGAGGGCGACCCCGCGTCGGTGGTCGGGCTGTCGCTCGCGGCACTGCGCGAGCAACTGCGCCGCCGCGACCTCACGATCACCGACCTCTGGCACCGCTGACCCACCCGCCCGTCCGGACGGCCTCCCGGGCGTCCTGACTACAGTCCGACCGGTCCACGAACGAGGGAGTCGCCCGGTGCAGAAGGTCCTGATCGCCAACCGCGGGGAGATCGCGGTCCGCGTCGCGCGCGCCTGCCGGGACGCCGGGCTGACCAGCGTGGCCGTCTACGCCGAGCCCGACCGCGACGCCCTGCACGTGCGCGCCGCCGACGAGGCCTTCGCGCTCGGCGGCACGACGCCCGGCGACTCCTACCTCGTCATCGACAAGATCCTCGACGCCGCGAAGCGGTCCGGCGCCGACGCGATCCACCCCGGCTACGGCTTCCTGTCGGAGAACGCCGGCTTCGCCCAGGCCGTCCTGGACGCCGGGCTCACCTGGATCGGCCCCTCGCCGCAGGCGATCATCGACCTCGGCGACAAGGTGGCCGCCCGCCACATCGCGACCAAGGCCGGCGCGCCCCTGGTCCCCGGCACGAAGGACCCGGTCGGCGGCGCCGACGAGGTGCTCGCGTTCGCCCGGGAACACGGCCTGCCCGTGGCCATCAAGGCCGCGTTCGGCGGCGGCGGGCGCGGCCTGAAGGTGGCCCGCACCGAGGAGGAGATCCCGGAGCTGTTCGACTCCGCCGTCCGCGAGGCGGTCGCCGCCTTCGGCCGCGGCGAGTGCTTCGTCGAGCGGTTCCTCGACAAGCCGCGGCACGTCGAGGCCCAGGTGCTCGCCGACACGCACGGCAACGTGGTCGTCGTCGGCACCCGCGACTGCTCGCTGCAGCGGCGCAACCAGAAGCTGGTCGAGGAGGCGCCCGCGCCGTTCCTCACCGACGAGCAGCGGGCCCGCATCCACGAGTCGGCCAAGGCGATCTGCCGGGAGGCCGGCTACCACGGTGCCGGCACTGTCGAGTACCTCGTGGGCACCGACGGGTCGATCTCCTTCCTCGAGGTCAACACCCGGCTGCAGGTGGAGCACCCGGTCTCGGAGGAGACCTCCGGCATCGACCTGGTGCGCCAGCAGTTCCGCATCGCTGAGGGCCTGCCGCTGGAGGTCACCGAGGACCCGACCCCACGCGGGCACAGCATCGAGTTCCGGATCAACGCCGAGGACGCCGGGCGGAACTTCATGCCCGCCCCCGGCCCGGTCACCCGGCTGGAGATCCCGCAGGGCCCCGGCGTGCGCTGGGACTCTGGCGTCGAGACCGGCGGCGAGGTGGCCGGCGCGTTCGACTCGATGCTGGCCAAGCTGATCGTCACCGGCGCCACCCGCGCCGAAGCGCTGCAGCGGGCCGCCCGGGCGCTCGACGAGCTCGTCGTCGAGGGCATGCCGACCGTCATCCCCTTCCACCGCGCGGTCGTCCGCGACGAGGCGTTCACCAGCGAGCCGTTCACGGTGCACACCCGCTGGATCGAGACCGAGTGGGACAACCAGGTCCCGCCGTACTCCGCCGCCCCGGCCGTCGCCGAGGAGGAGGCGCCGCGGCAGACCGTCGTCGTCGAGGTGGGCGGGCGCCGCCTGGAGGTCTCGCTGCCCGCGGGCCTCGCGCTCGGCGGCGGCGCGGCCGCGCCGGCCGGCACCGGGGGCGCCAAGCCGCGCAAGCGGGGCTCCGGCCACGGCGGCTCGGGTGCCTCGGGCGACTCCCTCACCTCGCCGATGCAGGGCACCATCGTGAAGGTCGCCGTCGAGGAGGGAGCGACCGTCGCCGCCGGCGACCTCGTCGTCGTCCTCGAGGCGATGAAGATGGAGCAGCCGCTGACCGCCCACAAGGCGGGCACCGTCACCGGCCTGTCGGCCGAGGTGGGCGCCACCGTCACCAGCGGCGCGGTCATCTGCACGATCGCCGACGCCGCCGAGTAGTCCCCCGAGCACGCACGAGGGCCCGCCACCGGTCATCCGGTGGCGGGCCCCCCTCCGCGGCTGCTCCCTCAGTAGGTGCGGCCGTAGAGGGACGACCACAGGGCCCGGCCCGTAGCGGCGTAGATCACCAGGTTGCCGTCGTCCTGCACCACGAGGCGGTCGTCCGGGTTGCTCCACGTGCCGGCGTGCCATGCCACTTGACGGGCGGGGGTGTGCACGACGAGGTTGCCGTCGACCTGCAGTCGCGTCCGGCTGCCGGGCAGGCCCCAGGTCCCGCTGTGCCAGACCACCCGTCCGCCGGGCCCGGTGACCACCAGGTTGCCGTCCGCCTGCTGCGTGGCCGTGTACCGGCCGGCCGGAGAGGTCAGCGTCTGCCCGGCAGTGAGCTGCTGGCGGGGCCACAGGGTGTCGTTCGGCGCGCCGGCCTTGCGGTCCCACCCGGTGAACCACACCGGGGCCCCACCGGCGGTGTAGAGGACCAGGTTGCCGTCGTCCTGGAGCACGAGGCGCCCACCGGCGTTGCCCCACGTGTCCGAGTGCCAGAGGGGGCGCCCGGACGAGGAGTAGAGGACCAGGTTCGCGTCGGGCTGGAACGTCAGCCGGGCACCCGGGTTGAGCCACGACCGCGTGTGCCACAGCGCGCGCCGGTCCGGCGCGTACACGACGACGTTGCCGTCCGACTGCACCTCGAGGACGTACCGGCCGTTCGGTGAGACCAGTCGCTGTCCGGCGGCCAGTGACTGCCCCGGCTGCAGGACGTCGGTGGTCACAGGACTCCCGGTGCCCGGGCTCACCGCCACGGTCGCCCCCGATGCGCCCACGTACTGCACGACGACGGTGAAGGCGCCGCCGGCCACCGGCACCGGCCGCCCGACCGGCACGGCGGTCTGCAGGTCCTCGAGCCAGCCCGCACGCGCCGACGGGGTCGCGTCGAGCAGCAGCGCGGTGTTCGAGCCCGTGGACGCCCGGCGCAGCAGGACCCCCTGCTCGAGCGCCGGCCAGTTGGTGGAGGGCCCGGCCAGCCAGCCGTCCCGGCCGGACGCGGGCCGGTACTCCAGCCACGTCACCGTGCCGGCCGCGTCGACCAGCCGCAGGGCCCTCGTCCCGGCCCGCTGGGAGACCGGCGCCAGCGTGTACGTGGCCGCAGGGGTCGACGGCGTGATCGTGCGCTGCTCGCCCGCGGAGAGCAGGCCGATCGCTCCTGCCTGCGCCACGCTCAAGGACCCGACCTGCTCCCACGACGCCCCCATGACGTCGTAGAGGTCGTAGTAGGGACGGACGTCGCAGCTCCCGGTGTCGACGGCGCCGTCGCACTGGCGGACCGAGGAGTGGCCCAGGCCGAAGTTGTGCCCGAGCTCGTGCGCGATCACCGACGCCCTGACGTCGCGGACGTACAGCAGGCCACCCCCGGTGCGCGAGGTGCCCACGGTGGCGAGGCCGAAGGCACAGTCCGGCATCTCTGCGGGATGTCCCGGGACGTACAGCATGAGGTGACGGCCGGCGCCCGAGGTCCAGCCCACCGTCCGGGCGACGTCGGACCACAGGGCCGACGGGTTGCCGCACGCAGCCGTCGTGGACACCCATCCCGCGGCACCGGCGGTCGCGTGCACGCGGACGGCGCCGCCGCTCTCCTGCTCCCAGAAGTCCGCGACCGGCCCGTTGACCTGGTCGACCAGTTGCTGGACGGTCACCCCGTTGGGAGCGAGGGTCGGGGTGGTGACCAGTACCACCGTGACCTCGTTCGTCCACGGTGCCGTCGTCGGGGCCGTGGTCGTTCCCGGGTCCACGTCCGGGGCGGCCGCCAGCACCTCCGCCGCCAGGACCTCGTGCGCGGGCGCGGTGACCCCGCTGTCGTCGTCCGGGTTTCGGACCACCGAGCCGAGGGTGACCTCCACGGTGGCCCCCACCGGCAGCTCCGCGACGTCCTCCGTCTCGACCCGGACGCTGTGCGTGCCGGTGTCCACCCAGCTGACCAGCCCGTCGCCGTCGCCGTCGCCGGAACGGTGCGCCAGCGGGTCGGCGTGCTCGGTCTGGGCCTGGACCAGCTCGCCGACCACGGTGTCGCCCGGCCCGGCGGCCTCGTCGGCGGCAGCCGGGACCGCCGGGAGGACGGCGACCGCGAGGAGGGCGGGGATGGCGAGGACGAGAGGCCTCGTCCTGTGCGGACGGCGGGTGACGGACACGCTTGCTCCTGGATCGGTGGACTTTCTCCCCCATCGGCGTTGCCGGCCGCCGCCTGGAGCACCGGGTCGGCCGCCTGCCCCCTCCGGGCGAGCGTCGCGGCCGGGGACGAGCCAGGGCATGCCGCGGTCAGGCATGCGTGCGCAGGCGGGAGAGGACCCGGCGGGTGGCCAGAGCCGTGCCGCCGAGGCCGGCCAATGCGCCGGCGGCGAGCGCCGGGGTGGTCCAGGAGGAGCCGGCCGCCTCGGTGGCGGCGGCCTCGACCGGGGCGGCGGCGGTCACGCCGGGGGCTCCCGCCGGGCCCTCCGCCGGGGCGGCCGGGGCCACGGCGGGGACCTCGGCCGGGACGACGGCGGACGGGGCGGTGGTGGGGGCGGCGGCCGGGGCCGGTGCCGCGGTGCCGCTGCCGGGCAGGACCGACGGCGCCGGGGCGGGAGCGGGCGGCGGGACCGCGGCGGCACCGGGGGTGCGGACGACGGTGACGGTCGCGCCGGCCGGGGTGACCGCCTCGACGGTGACGGTGAGCTCCCCGCCGGCGACGGCGACGGGCACGCCCGGGCGCAGCGCCGTCTGGAGGTCGGCCTCCCAGCCGGCGGCGGCCGACGGGCTGCCGTCGAGCAGCAGCGAGGTGTCGGGCAGCGCGCCGGAGCGGTGCAGCAGCACGCCGCTGTCGAGCCGGTAGCGGTTGTCGGTGGCCAGCCACTCGTCCCGGCCGGTGGCGGTGCGGTACTCCAGCCAGTAGTCCGGACCGGCGGCGGTGGGCATGCGCAGCACGCGGGTGCCGGCGCCGGCGCCGAGCGGGGCGAGCGCGGCCGTCGTCGTGCCGGTGCCCGCGGTCAGGGTGGCCGCGGCGGGCAGCACGCCGAGGCGCTGGGCCTGGGCGGCGGTGAGGCTGCCGACGCGGTCCCAGGAGACACCCATGACGTCGTAGAAGTCGCGGTAGGCAGCGGTGCGGCAGGCGCCGGTCCCGGCCGACTCCACCGTGCCGTCACACTGCAGGCCGCTGGAGTGGCCGAGGCCGAAGTTGTGGCCGAGCTCGTGGGCCACCAGGGAGACGAGGTCGTCGCGGACGTAGAGCCGCCCGCCCGAGGCCGTCCCGGTACCCACCTGCGCCAGCGCGTAGGAGCAGCCGGGCAGGTCCTGCGGCCGGCTGGTGACGTAGAGCAGCAGGTGCTTCCCGGGACCGGGCACGAACCCGACGCGGGCGGCGGCCTCGTCCCACAGCGCCGTCGGGTCGGCGCAGCCGGCGGCGGTGGTCATCCAGTCGTGCGCGGCGGTGACGCCGACGCTCACCGCGCCGCCGGTCTGCTCCGCCCAGAAGGACGCGACGCCGGTGTTGACGGTGTCGACGACGTCGGCGAGCGCGGTGCCATCGGGGGTGCCGCCCGCGGGGGCGACCATGACGACGGTGACCTGGTTGGTGACCGAGCCGGCCGGCACCGTGGCCGCCGGCCGGGGCGCCCGCAGGACCTCGGTGCCGAGGACCTCGCGGGCCGGCGCGTAGCCGGACTCGCTGGCCTCGTCGTCGGTGTCGCCGCCGACGGTCACCTCGACCGTCGCGCCGACCTCGAGGCCCGCGGCGGCCTCGGTCGGGATGCGGACGGACGTGCCGTCGGCGCCCTCGACGAAGGTCAGCGGCTGCTCGTGCGACTCCCCCGCGTGCTGGCCCTCCAGCGACGTCTCCGGCCACGCCTGCACCAGCTCGCCGACCACGGTGGTCCCGGCGTCGGCCCTCGCGACGGAGGCGGGGCCGGCGCAGACGGCGACCGCCATGCCGGCGAGGGCCAGGGTCCGCAGTGCTCGGGAGGCGTGCATCCCTCCCGGCATCGGCGGGCCGGCGTCCCAGCCGCACCATCGGGGACCCGTCCGTCACACCGGTCCCGGACGCCCCGTCCCGCGGGCCCCGGGCGTCCCACCGGTCACGCCAGCGCGTCGGCCCCCATGGTCACGGCAGTCGGCCCAGCGGCGACGGACAGCCGACAGATGCCGTCCATCAGCCTCGTGCCGCTGTGGCGGTCACCCTGGCAAGCTCGTCCTTGTAGTATTCGAGCGTCCGGTAGAGCCCCCGGTGCAGCTCGGTGAACGCCGACCAGCGATTCGCCTGAGCTCGGGTGAGGCGTTTGGTGCGCGGCCTGCGCAGGTGGCGGCTGTCGAGAAGGGCGTCGACCCTCGACGAGAGCCGCCACCGCGCGGCGTGTGCGGAGCGACGACTCCGGGCGAAGCGGCTCGCTTCGGGGAACCCCGTGACCAGCTCGTCGGCGATCGCAGCCGCCGTCACCCGTCGTCGGGTGGCCCGGCCGGAAAAGTTCCAGTGAAGCTCGTCCTCGAAGCCCTCGGAGGTCAGCCAGCCACGGCCGCCGAAGTGGTCGTAGACGTAGCACGGCAGCCCCATTGACAGCGCGTACTGCACCGTCTTGCCGATGGACAGGACCGCGTCGTACCCGGCGAGCAGTCGTGGGCTGACGCGCGTCACGCCGGTGACCTCACCGAGGACGTCGACCTGCACCTGGCCACGGTCACGCAGTAGGTCCGTCGCCGCTAGGACCTCTTCGGGCGGGTGGTTCGACACCACCAGCAGTCTCTCAAGCGTCTCCCCGTTTCTCGTGACGACCGCCTCGGCGAAAGCGTCGGGGGCCGGGTTGTCGAATACGGCGAGACGCCGACGGGACAACCCGAACGCGGACAGCGTCTCGGCGACCTCCGGGGAGACGGCCGTCGAGACGTCCGCGATCTCCGTCTCGACGTCGGCGAGAACAGGCAGTTCCATGTGGACTTGGGCGGACATGTGATGCCACACGACGGCGCTGGAGACACCCGGGCCGGCGAGCTGCTCGATCACGCTGTCGGGCAGGACGCTGTGCTGAACCCAGATGAGATCATACGGACCGATGAATTCGTGGTAGGGGTCGGTCGCCACGAAGAGCCGGTCGTGGCCCTCCAGCGCCTCGAACTCGCTCGACATCGGCGGCAGGTAGAGGTTGTTCGCGACGTCGACGGTGGCGCCGCGGGAGAGGAACTGCTCGACGAGCTCAAGGGTCACCAGCTCCGAGCCCCGGATGTGCCGAAGCTGGTTCGTGCACACGAGGACCCTTCGCGGCCCGGCGACGCCGTTCATGAGCGCCGGTCTCGGGCCAGCCTCCGCGCCCCGGCACGCTTGAGCCCTACGGCGAGCCCAACGACGCCGCGCTGCTGGTAGTCCACCGCGGCGCGGTGGGCCAGCCGCAGGAGGGTTGAGGCCGACTGCAGGTGCGGCTCGAGGCCCGAGGCCGAGCGGGGCAGCATGGCGAAGGCGACGCTGATCTGCGCGGAGCTCACCGGCCCGCCGACGGCATCGGCCAACGGCAACCACACGGCCGAGTGCGGCCAGTCGAACTCCACCAACGTGCCACCGAGCCACCGGCACTGGTGGAGGACCAGCTGCGCAACGTCCTCGGGACTGTCCCAGCGGACCACGTGCGGCTGGGCACGGTCGGTGATCACACGGGCCTCGATCCAGTCGATCCGCACAATGGCGGGTCGACCGGGGATCGACAGCGCGACGTCACTGATGTCGTCGGCGGTGATGTTCAGGCGGGCGAAGGACAGGCCGTTGTGGTTAATCCGCACCCGCCGGCGCGGACCCGGGTGCACGTGCCCGCTCCGGCCGCGCCAGCGCAGGTGAGTCTCGAATGGCTCTCCGGAGGGCTCGAAGACCTCTCGGTCCACCTGCCCCTGCTGCAACGCGTCGACCTGCGCGGCGAGGCGCGGGTCAGTCGCGGCAATCAACCGCGGCCAGAAGGCGTCGCGGAGCTGCAGGTCGTCGAGGTCGTTGGGCGACAGGTAAGCAAGCGCCGCAGCCAGGTCCTCGGGGATGACGGTCGTGACGACAGTTGACCCAAAGTTATCCTCGTGACGCCAGTTGCCAAAGACCTGCGCTTCCTCACTCGTCGGCGTCTTGAGGGCTGACACCACGATCGTGGCCAGCCTCCGGGCTGCAGACGGGTGGGCAAGTGACGGCCACGTCGGATTACTCTCGACGTAGTCGCTCCACAGTCCCTGGAAGGCGTGAACACCGTCCTGGACGGCACGCCGCTCGGCGTTCTGTGCTGGGGTGTCGACGACGGGCCCCTGGATGGGCTCCCCTTCACTGGTGAAGTCGATCAGCGAGCCGCACAGCGCGTTGACCGCCTGCTCGATCACCTCCGGACTCCGGGCCAGTGTCGTCGCCACCTCTGCGGGCTGCCCCGCCTGGGCCAGGTAGCCCTCCGCCCGCAGGCCGAGCCGGTAGACCCGCGCTGCCCGGTCCTCGGTCGCCAGGTAGAGCCCCGACACGGTGATGGGCAGACGCGCGAGCTGCAGGACATTCGCGAGCTGGTACTGAATGGTCCCGCCCCAGCCGAGGTCCACCAGGGTCAGGTTCTCGGACTCCAGCGCGCCGGCGTGCTTTAGCGCCGTGATCAGGCGCTCGCGCGCACTGGTCACCGTGGCGGTCATCTGGTTGAGCAGGTGCGGGCTCTCGGTCAGCGCGTGCGCCACCCGGTCGAGCAGCTCCGAGGTCTCCAGGACGGTGCTGAGCTCACCGGCGAGGGCGGGCACGTCACCGGGACGGAGGTGCAGGATGTCGAGCAGCCCGCCGACGGTGAGGTGATAGCTACGGCGGATGAGCTCACTGAGCGTTCCGCGGTCCACCCGGTCGAGCATCGCCACCGAGGTCACGTGACGGGAGAGCCACAGGGGACGGGCCTCCACAGCTGCGCCACGAGCGCGGGCCGCCTCGTTCACCATCGCCGCGAGGAGTTCGCCCTCCCGCATCGGGCACCACACCACCGACGTACCGGTCTCCTCGGCTCGCTCGACCACCCACTCGGCGAAGCCGGCGAGCGCCGGGCCGAGGACCGTGGCGCCGTAACGCCAGGCAGTCGAGACCGCACGAGCGAGGCCCTCGGGCTCCCGGTACACGACCTTGGCCCGCAGGCTCGTGAGTCCGAAGTCCCCGTGCTCCGCGTCGAGCAGCGGGTCGACCGGCCCATAGCCGTCCAAGGGCTGCTTCTCACGCGACATGATCGAGGCGAGCCGGCCGTCGATCCGCTCGTAGTGGGTGGCGCGGACGCCGAGCGCGCTGGTCGGCAGGACGTCCGCGTGGAAGTTGTCACCGACGTGCCACACCTGCTCCGGACGCAAGCGGAGTTCCTTGAGCACGACGGGCCAAAGTCCATTGGCCTTGTCGACGCCGTACGCATGTGAACGGAAGAGCCGGGCGTCCTTGAGGACGGCGAGCTCCGGACGCTCGAGGAAGTACCGGAGCTGGTCCTCCGTGAAGTACGTGTCCGAGACCAGCACGATCGGGACGCCCGCGTCGGTGGCCAGCTCGATGAGCTCGGCGATCGCGTGGTCGACGACGAGGAACTGGAACTCCATCGAGATCTCGGCGTCGACCAGCTCCTCGAGCGTCGCGTCGAAGACGCTCAGCGGCATTTCCCGCCAGATGTCGTACAGCGACACCTCAGGCCCGTGCTCCCGATGACGTGACTCGATCTCCGCGCTGATCCGCATGTGTCGGAACGTCGCGTCAGTCACCCACTCAGGGCACCGGCCCTGACGGCGGAGGTCGGCGCCCAACAGGGAGAACACGTCGGTGGGCCGGGGGACCCGGCGCCACAGGATGGTGTCGAATATATCGAGACACAGGGAGGCGCACGACCTGTCTCGGATGGCATTGCGGACATGGTCCAGACTCGTCGGCATCCTCAAACCCGTTCTTGGCCAGCCGGAGGCCACCAGGTAATCGGCGGTCTCGTGGATCACGCAACTCACGCATTCCGTATGGGAAAGCATAGATGAGCCCGCACGGTGATCGCCCGTGTGCGAGTGACGCGGGGGCATGCTGTGACGCGCCTGCCGGGAGTCACGGCCGGTGCGAGTCCCGCCTCGAGGAGTGCCCGCCGGACGGGCCCGTCGTCAGGCCAGCGCATCGGCGCCCATCAGCCTCCGGCCGGCCTCGGTGATCGAGCCCGACAGCGACGGGTAGATGGCGAAGGTCTGCGCCAGGTCGCTGACGGTCAGGCCCTTGGTGACGGCGAGCGCGATCGGCAGGACCAGCTCGCTCGCGCCGGGCGACACGACCACGCCGCCGACGACGACGCCGGTGGCCTTGCGGGCGAACAGCTTCACGAACCCGGCGTGCAGGTCGCTCATCTTGGCGCGCGCGTTGGTGGCCAGGGGCAACTGCACGACGTCGAGGTCGTGGCCCTCGGGCAGCGTCTTCTCCTGGACGCCGACGGTGGCGATCTCCGGGTGGGTGAAGACGTTGGCCGACACGGTCTTGAGGCGGATCGGCTGCACCGCCTCGCCGAGCGCGTGCCACATCGCGATGCGGCCCTGCATGGCCGCGACGCTGGCGAGCTGGAAGACGCCGGTGACGTCGCCGGCGGCGTAGATGCCGGGCACGTTGGTGCGCGACACCCGGTCGACGACGACGTGGCCGGACTCGCGCAGCTCGACGCCGCACGCCTCGAGGTTGACCCCGGCGGTGTTGGGCACCGTCCCGACGGTCATCAGCGCGTGCGAGCCCTCGACGGTGCGCCCGTCGGTGAGCTCCACGAGCACGCCCTTCTCGGTGCGGGTGACGCTCGCCGCCCGCCCGCGCCGGGCGATCTGCCCGCCGCGGGCCTCGAACACCTCGGCGATGACATCGGCGGCGTCGGCGTCCTCGCCGGGCAGCACCTGGTCGCGGGAGGAGACGAGGGTGACCGGCACGCCCGCCTCGAGGTAGCCCGAGGCGAACTCCGCGCCGGTGACGCCGGAGCCGACGACGACGAGGTGCTCGGGCAGCTCGGGCAGGTCGTAGAGCTGGCGCCAGTCGAGGATCCGCTCGCCGTCGGGCTCGCTGCCGGGCAGCACGCGCGGGTCGGCGCCGGTGGCGATGAGGACGACGTCGCACTCGAGCGTCTCGCGCACCCCGCCGTCGGGGCCGAGCACCTCGACGCGGTGCTCGATCAGGCCGCGGGCCTCGTCGGCCAGCCGGCCCTGCCCGGAGACCAGGCGCACGCCCTCGCCCTCGAGGCGGGCGTGGATGTCGGCGGACTGCGCGACGGCCAAGCCCTTGACGCGGGCGTTGACCGCGGCGAGGTCGAGGCCGACCGTGGCCAGGTCGCTGCCGCGCAGGCCCAGGACCGACGCCTCGCGGACCGACGTCATCGTGCCGGCGGCGGCGATGAGCGTCTTCGACGGCACGCAGTCGGTGAGCACGCTGGCCCCGCCGAGGCCGTCGCGTTCGACGACGGTGACCTGCGCGCCGAGCGAGGCGGCCACCAGCGCGGCCTCGTAGCCGGCCGGGCCGCCGCCGATGATGACGATGCGGGTCATGCGGGATCTCCTGCGTCGGAAGCGGGCAGTGCGCCCCCATCCTCCCAGCCGGGACCGTCCGTGTCGGCCGCCTCCCGGGTCGGACTGGCCACACCGGCCGTAGGCTCGGGCGGCGATGGGTCTCTATGCCGCGTACGGGTCCAACATGGATCCCGAGCAGATGCTGCGCCGCTGCCCGTCCTCCCCCCACGTCGGCACCGGGTGGATCCGCGGCTGGCGGCTGGCCTTCGGCGGCGAGGAGTACGGCTGGGAGGGCGCGCTGGCCACCCTCGTCCCGGCCGAGGACCGCGAGGCGCCCGGCGTCTTCGTCGCGCTCTACGACCTCACCCCCGCCGACGAGCGCGAGCTCGACGCGTGGGAGGGCGCCGACCGCGGCCTCTACCGCAAGCTGAACCTGCGGGCGCACACGCTGGGCGGCGACGTCGTCGCCTACGTCTACGCGCTGGACGCCTTCGAGGGCGGGCTGCCCTCGGCCCGGCACCTCGGCGCGATCGCCGACGCGGCCGAGGCCGCCGGCGCCCCGGCCGACTACCTCGCCGAGCTCCGCGGCCGGGAGTGCCGCTCCGCGTTCTGAGCGCGTTCTCCCCCGCGATCATGGAGCCGGGGTGCCGACACGCCGGCCGAGATCGGCGGGTCCCCACCGCGAGTCCATGATCACCGCGGGGTGGGCAGCCGCAGCGCCCGCGCCACCTCCGCGACCATCCGCCGGTGGTCGCGGTAGACGTCGGCGGCGGTGACGTGCAGCAGCGTCCACCGGTGCTCGGTGAGCCAGTTGTGCCGCCGCCGGTCGTCGCGCAGTTGTTCCGGCGTCATGTGCGCCTCGTGCCCGTCGAACTCCGCCGCCACCCGCTGCTCGCGCCAGCCGGTGTCGAGGTACCAGCTGCGCCCGTCGCCGAGGACGCGCACCTGGACGTCGGGTGCCGGCAGCCCGCCGTCGATGAACCGCCAGCGCATCCGCGACTCCATCGGCGACTCCGCCAGCCCGTTCGCGTGCGGGACGAGGCGCCGCAGCCGGACGACCTGGCGGAGCCCGCGCTGTCGCTCCGCTGCCGCCGCGAGGTCCGCGCGGGTGCACTCCCTCGTGGCCAGGGCGGCGTCGAGGGTGGCCAGCGCGTCGATGGGCGCCGTCGCGCGGACGACGTCGCAGGCCGTCCGCGCCGGCGGGGTGCACCACACGCCGTCGACCAGCTCGGCGTCGTCCGTGCCGAGGACCGAGGGGTGCACCCGGATGCCCGGGCGGCTCCGGTTCGCCAGCGACGGCGGACCGAGGAAGTGCACCGTGTCGCCGCCGGGGACGTCGAAGCCCCACAGCGCCGCGGCGGTGGAGGAGCAGGCGACGAGGTCGGGTCCGACGGCGAGCGCCGCGGCGCGCACCTGCTGCCCGAGGGAGTCCGGCAGCTCGGCGTCGGCCAGGACGCCGCGCCAGCGGGTCCGCCGCCACCTCCCGGAGGCGACCAGGCGCCGGACCTCCCAGGCGCTGAGGCGCTCACGGGCCTACTCGGTGGTGAAGACGCCGCCCTGGCGGGCGATGGTCCGGTACAGCGCGAAGTCCATGCCGGGACGCTCGGTCGCGGGTGCGACAGCCGAGGGTCCCGTACGCCGTCTGTGGAGTGCGGCCGACCTGTGGACCCGCCGTGATCATGGAGCTGCGGTGGCGACATCCCGACCGACGGCGGTGCGTCGCCACCCGCGCTCCATGGTCGCGGGGAGGGGCGGCCGGGCGCTCAGGCGCAGGTGGCGAACCACCAGTCGGTGAGCGCGTCCTGCGCGTCGGTGACCTCGGAGCCCGGGTTGAACAGCGTCGCGTCGGTGACCGTGCCACCGTCCGGTGCCGCCTGCGCCGCAACGAGGTACTGCTCGAGGTAGCTCTGCGCGGTCGACCACTCGGCGGCGACGTCGGCCGCGGGGTCGGACTGCTGCAGCGGCGTCAGCTTCTCCTCGATCGCCGCGATCAGGTCCACCTTCGGCAACGCCGCCTGCACCGGACCGAAGCTCGCCCCGTTCGCTCCTGCCTCCCGCAGCTGCGCGCAGGTGTCACCCTCCACCACGGGCTCCTCCCCGGCGGCCGAGGAGGCGGACGGGGAGGCCGAGGGCGTGTCCGCTCCGGAGGACCCGCACCCGGCGAGCAGCAGGACGCCGGCGGTCGCGGCGAGCAGGGGACGGAGCAGGGAGGCAGGAGAACGCACCCGGCGAGGCTAGTCAGCGGCCCCGGCGTCGCCGAGGAAGGTCTCCAGCAGCCGGCGGGCGGCCAGCGCGGGGGTGAGCTCCCCGGCCAGCACCGCCTCCTCCAGCCCCGGCGCCTGCGCCCGCACCGCCGGGTGCGCGCGCAGCCGGTGCTCCAGCCCGTCGCGCACCATCTGCCAGGTCCAGCGCACCTGCTGCGCCCGGCGCCGCTCGTCGAGGGCACCCGACGCCCTCGCGCGGTCCTGGTGCTCGACCACCTTCGCCCACACCTCGGCCAGCCCCTCGCCGGTCAGCCCGGCGCAGGTCAGCACCGGCACGTCCCACTCGGAGTGCCCGCGCAGCATCCGGATCGCCCCGGCCAGCTCGCGGGCGGCCTTCCGCGCGTCGCCGGCGGCGGGCCCGTCGGCCTTGTTCACCGCGATGACGTCGGCGATCTCCAGGATGCCGCGCTTGATGCCCTGCAGCTGGTCGCCGGTGCGGGCCAGCGTGAGGAAGAGGAACGAGTCGACCATCTCCGCGACGGTGACCTCGGACTGCCCGACGCCGACGGTCTCCACCAGCACGACGTCGTACCCGGCCGCCTCGACGACGACCATCGACTCCCGCGTCGCCTGCGCGACCCCGCCGAGCGTCCCGGCGGTCGGCGCGGGCCGGATGAAGGCGTTGCGGTCGACGGCGAGGCGGGCCATGCGGGTCTTGTCGCCGAGGATCGACCCGCCCGACCGCGCCGACGACGGGTCGACCGCCAGCACCGCCACCCGGGAGCCGGCCGCGGTGAGGTCGACGCCGAGCTGGTCGATGAACGTCGACTTCCCCACCCCGGGCACCCCGGAGATGCCCACCCGCCGGGCGCCGCCCGCGTGCGGCAGCAGCTCGACCAGCAGCTCCTGCGCCCGCTCGCGGTGGTCGGCGCGGCGCGACTCGACCAGCGTGATCGCCCGCGCCAGCGACCGGCGGTCGCCGCCGAGCACCCCCTCGACCAGCGCGGGGACGTCGGGATCGGCCATCAGTGCCCGAGTCGCTGGGACAGCGTCCGCAGCAGCTCCTGCGCCGCCTCGGCGATGACCGTGCCCGGCGGGAACACCGCGGCTGCGCCCATCTCCCGCAGCCGCGGGACGTCGTCGGGCGGGATGACCCCGCCGACCACGACCAGGACGTCGTCGGCCCCGAGCTCGGCCAGCGCGTCGCGCAGCGCCGGCACCAGCGTCAGGTGGCCGGCGGCCAGCGACGAGACGCCGACGACGTGCACGTCGGCCTCGACCGCCTGCCGCGCGACCTCCTCCGGCGTCTGGAACAGCGGGCCGACGTCGACGTCGAAGCCGAGGTCGGCGAACGCGGTGGCGATGACCTTCTGCCCGCGGTCGTGGCCGTCCTGGCCCATCTTGGCGACGAGGATGCGGGGGCGGCGCCCCTCGGCGTCGGCGAACGCCCCGGTCATCCGGCGGGTCTCCTCCACCGGGCCCGAGCTGCCGGCCTCGTCGCGGTACACACCGGAGATGGTGCGCACCTGGCCGGCGTGCCGCCCGTGGACCTCCTCCAGAGCGTCGGAGATCTCCCCGACCGTCGCCTTGGCCCGCGCGGCGTCGACGGCGAGCTTGAGCAGGTTGTCGCCGAGGTCGCGGCCCCGCCGTCCCTCGGCGGCGGCGCGGGCGGCGTCGGTGAGCCGGCGCAGCGCGTCGGCCACCGCCGAGTCGTCCCGGGAGGCGCGCAGCTCCGCGAGCTTGGCCTTCTGCTGCGCGAGGACGTCGGCATTGTCGACGCGGAGCACCTCGATCGCCTCGTCGGCCTCGACCCGGTACTTGTTCACGCCGATGACCGGCTGCCGGCCGGAGTCGATGCGCGCCTGGGTGCGGGCGGCGGCCTCCTCGATGCGCAGCTTCGGGATGCCGTCGTCGATGGCCTGCGCCATGCCGCCGTGCTCGGCGACCTCCTGGATGTGCGCCCAGGCGCGGCGGGCGAGGTCGTAGGTCAGCTTCTCCACGTACGCCGAGCCGCCCCACGGGTCGATGACCCGCGTCGTCCCCGACTCCTGCTGCAGGAGCAGCTGGGTGTTGCGGGCGATCCGCGCGGAGAAGTCGGTGGGCAGCGCCAGCGCCTCGTCCAGGGCGTTGGTGTGCAGCGACTGGGTGTGCCCCTGGGTGGCGGCCATGGCCTCCAGGCAGGTGCGGACGACGTTGTTGTAGACGTCCTGCGCGGTCAGCGACCAGCCCGAGGTCTGCGAGTGGGTGCGCAGCGACAACGACTTGTCCTTCCGTGCGCCGGCCTCCTTCACGAGCCGCGCCCACAGCAGCCGCCCGGCGCGGAGCTTGGCGACCTCCATGAAGAAGTTCATGCCGATGGCCCAGAAGAAGCTCAACCGCGGCGCGAACGCGTCGATGTCCAGGCCCGCGGCCTTGCCGGCGCTCAGGTACTCGACGCCGTCGGCGAGGGTGTAGGCCAGCTCCAGGTCGGCCGTCGCCCCGGCCTCCTGGATGTGGTAGCCGGAGATGGAGATCGAGTTGAAGCGGGGCATCTCCGCCGAGGTGAAGGCGAAGATGTCGCTGATGATCTGCATCGACGGCTTCGGCGGGTAGATGTAGGTGTTGCGGACCATGAACTCCTTGAGGATGTCGTTCTGGATGGTCCCCGTGAGCTGGTCCGGCTTCACCCCCTGCTCCTCGGCGGCGAGGACGTAGAGCGCCAGGACGGGCAGGACGGCGCCGTTCATCGTCATCGAGACGCTCATCCGGTCCAGCGGGATGCCGTCGAACAGCTGCCGCATGTCCAGGATCGAGTCGATCGCCACCCCGGCCATGCCGACGTCGCCGACCACGCGCGGGTGGTCGGAGTCGTAGCCGCGGTGGGTGGGCAGGTCGAACGCGACCGACAGGCCCTTCTGCCCGGCGGCGAGGTTGCGCCGGTAGAACGCGTTGGACTCCGCCGCGGTGGAGAAGCCCGCGTACTGGCGGACCGTCCACGGCTGGGTCGTGTACATCGTCGGGTAGGGCCCGCGCAGGTAGGGCGGCAGGCCGGGGTAGGTGCGGAGGAAGTCCAGCCCGGCGAGGTCGGCCGGGGTGGCCAGCGGCGGGACGGCGATGCCCTCGGGGGTCTCCCAGCTCGCCTCCGCCACGCCGCGCCCGGTCGCCTCCTCGAACGCCTTCGCCCAGTCGTCGGCACCGGCCTGCGCCGCCAGGCGGCCCAGCTCGACGCCGCCGAAGTCGGGGATCCCGCTCATGCCTTGACTCCCAGCTGCTCGTGGACCGTCCGGAGGGCGGCCAGCGCGTCACACCCGGCGTACACGTGGCCGTCGACGCCGTCCACCGCGAGCGAGGGCTTCCCCGCCAGCCAGACCGAGATCGCGCCCGAGGCCCGGAGCTCGGCGGCCAGCGCCGCGGCGGACTCCGCGTAGTCGGCGTCGGTGCCGCAGATGCACGCGACGGTCGTCCCGGCGCCGGCCAGCCCCGAGGCGCCGTCGGCCGCCGGGGTCTCGACGCCCCCGGCCTGGAACAGGTTGGCCGCGAAGGTGGCCCGGGCGGTGTGCCGGGCGACCGGGCCGAGCGTGGCCAGGTACACCCGCGGCCGCGACGGCGCGGCGTCGGCGCGGTCGCGCAGCTCCTCGTACTCCTGCGCCGCGCGCACCCGGGGCAGCCCGCCGGTGGGGTGCAGGTCGGCCGCGGGCTGCCGCCGGGGCAGCTCCTCGGCCAGGTTGGGGAACTCGCTGACGCCGGTGATCGCGTCGGCGCGCGTCGCCAGCCGCGTCGCGCGGGCGTCCCAGGCGGCGGCCAGCCGGTCGCGCACCAGGCCGGAGTCCAGCGCCGCGGCCAGGCCGCCGGCCCGCTCGATCTCGGTGAACCACGCCCAGGCGGCCTGCGCGAGGTCCTCGGTGAGCGACTCGACGTACCAGGAGCCGCCGGCCGGGTCGAGCACGCGGGCGAGGTGCCCCTCCTCCACCAGCAGGCTCTGGGTGTTGCGCGCGATCCGCCGGGAGAACGCGTCGGGCAGGCCGAGCGCGGCGTCGAAGGGCTGCACGGTGACGACGTCGGCGCCGCCCACGCCCGCGGCGAAGCAGGCGATCGTGGTGCGCAGCATGTTCACCCACGGGTCGCGCCGCGTCGTCATCACCGACGACGTCACCGCGTGCTGGCGCTGCGCCCGGGCCGTCTCCGACGCCCCGCTCACCTCGCCGACCCGGTCCCAGAGGCGGCGGGCGGCGCGGAGCGCGGCGATGGTCGTGAACTGGTCGGCCGAGGCGGAGTAGCGGAACTCCAGCGCGGCGAACGCGTCGTCCACGCCCAGCCCGCCGTCGGTCAGCGCCCGCAGGTAGGCGACGCCCGCGGCCAGCGAGCAGCCGAGCTCCTCGACCGCGGTGGCCCCGGCGTCGGCGAAGACGGTGGCGTCGACGACGACGGTGCGCCAGCCGGCGGGCGCGCGGCGGGCGAGGGCGGCCAGGCCGGAGAGGTCCTGCTCCTCCCCCGAGGCGGCGTGCACGCCGAGCGGGTCGAGGCCGAGCGAGCCGCCGGGCGCGAGATCGGTGCGGTCACCGACCAGCGCCAGCAGCGCCTCGGCGGCCGGCGCCCCGCCGGAGACGGCGATCGGGGCGAGGTCGAGGTAGACGTCGGCCAGCACGTCGCCGAGGGAGTCCACGGGCACCGCGCCCTCGCCGAGCTGCAGCCACAGCGAGGTGACGCCGTTCTCCAGGTCGGCGGCGAGCGCCTCGCGGGTCGTGGCGACGTCGGGGTGCGCGTGCCGCTGCCGGACGTCCCAGCCGGCGGGCACCCCGCTGTCCGGGTGCGACCCCGCGCGGGCGCCGCGGACGTACGGCGGCAGGCCGGGCACGCCCACCGCCGTCGGGAGGTCACCGGCGTCGTCGGCGTCGTAGAGGGGCAGGACCCGCACGCCGGTGGCCACCGTGCGGCGCAGCGCGTCCTCGACCGGGTCGGGCAGCTCCTCGCGGCCGGCCTTGCGCAGGACGCCGGCGACCAGCTCGCGCCAGGCGCCGCGGTCGGCGGGGGCGAACCCGCCGGCGAGGGACAGCTCGTCGGGGACCGCGTGCTCGGCGGGGACCTCGTCCTCGCCCGGCGTGGCAGTCTCGGTGGCGCTCATCGTCGAACTCCTCCCAGTCGAGGAGTGTTCTACCGTCGCTCCCCCGACCGCGGACGCGCGGGGTGACCCCGCGCGGGTGCCCCGGCGGCCGACCCCGACGTCCCGGCGGCGGCGGCCAGCGCCTGCAACGCGGTGCGCGCCATCAGCCGGATCCCGACCCCGATGGCCCGCTCGTCGACGTCGAAGGTGCCGCGGTGCAGGTCCAGCGCCGCGCCGCCGCCGTGCGTGCCGAGGCGGGCCAGGGCGATCGGCAGGACGTCGGCGAACCAGCCGAAGTCCTCCCCGCCCATGCTCTGCGGCGACTGCCGCAGGTTCTCCGCGCCGACGGTCTGCAGTGCCGCGGTGCGCAGGAGGGCGACCGCGCGCGGGTCGTTGACCACCGGCGGGACGCCGGGCACGTACTCCACCTCGACGCCCGCGCCGGTGGGTGCCACCACCTGCTCGACCAGCCCGCGCAACAGCCCCTCGGCGCGCTGCCACTCGTCGCGGTCGAGGACCCGCACCGTGCCCCGCAGGGTGCCCCGCTGCGGGATGGCGTTGGCCGCGACCCCGGCGTTGACCGCGCCCCACACCAGCGAGAACCCGGCCCGCGGGTCGACCTTGCGCGACAGCAGCCCGGGCAGCCCGGTGACCAGCCGGCCGAGGGCGTCGACCAGGTCGACGGTGAGCTGCGGGCGGGCGGTGTGCCCGCCGGGGCCGGTCAGCGTGACGTCGATGCGGTCGCAGGCGGCGGTGATGGAGCCGGTGCGCAGGCCGACGGTGCCCACCGGGATCGACGGGTCGCAGTGCAGCGCGAACGCCCGCGACGCCCCGTCGAGCACGCCGGCGGCGACCACGTGGGTCGCGCCGCCGGGGACGGTCTCCTCGGCCGGCTGGAACACGCAGCGCACCGTGCCGGGCAGGTCGTCGAGCGACGCCAGCGCGAGCGCGGTGCCGAGCAGCACGGTGGTGTGCACGTCGTGCCCGCAGGCGTGGCACCGGCCCTCGCGGGTGGACGCGTAGGGGACGTCCTTGAGGTCGGCCAGCGGCAGCGCGTCGATGTCGGCGCGCAGCACCACGGTCGGGGGTCCGGAGCCGACCTCGACCACGAGCCCGGTGCCGCTGGGCAGCCGCCGCGGGTGCAGCCCGGCGCCTGCGAGCCGCTGCTCGAGGAACGCCGTCGTCTCCACCTCGGCGAAGGCGAGCTCGGGGTGCATGTGCAGGTGCCGGCGCACGCCCACCAGGGAGTCGTTGCGCTCGGCCACCCACGCGTCGAGCCCGGCGGCCAGTTCCTCGGGGGTCCGGGTCATGCGGCGTGCCCGCCGGCACACGCCGCCGGGCCGGGGACGGGGCCGTCGGTGGCGGGGCCGTCGGGGCCGGTGGCCGGGCCCGAGGTGGGCAGCCCGTTCTCGCGCTCGGCGAGCAGCAGGTCGACGACGGCGCGCAGGTCGCCGTCGGCGGCGAGCGCCGCGGCCCGCTGCCGCTGGTACGAGGCGCCCACCGCGAGCACCCGCTCGACGCCCGCGAGCTCGGCCTCGCACCCGAGCCGGCGGGCGGTCGGCTCGAGGTCCTCGGCGAGGTCGAGCAGCGCCTGCCGGACCGGCCGCACGGTGCCCTTCTCGTCGACGACGACGTCGGCGTCCAGGCCCCAGCGGGCAGCCCGCCACTTGTTCTCCCGGAGCACCCAGCTCGGCGGGGTCGGCAGCGTGTAGCCGCGGTCGAGCTGGTTGTCGAACTGCTCGACCAGGCACTGCGACAGCGCCGCCACCACCCCGATCTCCTCGAGCGTGGGCAGCCCGTCGCAGATGCGCAGCTCGACGGTGCCGAAGCCCGGGTGCGGGCGGATGTCCCACCACACCTCGCGGACGCTCTCGATCGACCCGGTGGAGATGAGCGTCTCCATGTAGGTCTCGAAACCGGCCCAGTCCGGCAGCTGGATGGGCAGCCCCGCGGTGGGCATGCCCTCGAACACCTTGCTGCGCGCCGAGGCCAGGCCGGTGTCGCAGCCGACCCAGAACGGCGAGGACGCCGACAGCGCCAGGAAGTGCGGCACGTACTGGGTGAGCGCGTTGACGATCGGCATCGCCTTGTCCGGCGAGCGGACGCCGACGTGCACGTGGACGCCGAAGATCTGCAGCCGGCGGGCCAGCCACTGCATCCGCTCGACGAGCTGCAGGTAGCGCTCCTTCGGCGAGATGAGCTGGGTCTGCCAGTCGGTGAACGGGTGCGTGCCGGCGCACATCAGGCCCAGCCCGCGCCGGTCGGCGGTCGAGGCGACCTCGGCGACCGTGCCGGCGAGGTCGGCGACGGCCTCCTCCACGGTGGTGCAGACGCCGGTGATGACCTCGACGGTCGACTGCAGCAGCTCGTGCTTGGCCTTCGGGTGCTCCTCGGCGCCGTCGGGGCGGAGCTCCTCGAGGATCTCGTTCGCGCCGGCGGTGAGCTCGCGGGTCCCGCGGTCGACGAGCTGCAGCTCCCACTCGACGCCCAGGCTGGCGCGCTCGGAGGAGGAGAAGGGGATCTGCACGCGATGAGGATAGGGACGACCGGCCCCGTCCACCCCCCGAACGGCGGCGCCTACGGGACGGGGACCAACTCCGCGGCCGCCGCCCCGGGTAGCCGCAGCAGCGCCGCGGGCACCCGCTCGACGACGGCGGCGAGCGCGCGGCGGCCGTAGAGGTCGGGGTGGACGAGCACGCAGCACAGGTCCCGCCCGACCACGGTCACGCCGCGGCCGTCGGCGGTGGGGACCAGCGCCTCCACCCGCGACCACGGGATCCCGTGCACGTCGCCGTCGGCGTCGCGGTGGGCCAGGCCCTCGTCGGAGAGGACCAGCGCCACCCGCGCGGCCGGGTCGAGCAGCCGCCGGTGCCACGGCGGGCGGAACGGCGTCCCGGCGGGCAGCCCGGGCAGGGTGCCGCACAGCGGCCGGCGGGCCACCCCGGCCGGCCCCTCCCAGGCGACCGTGTCGGGCACGGCGAGGACGGCGGTCGGCTCGGCGCGGCGCAGCGCCTCCCGCACGGCGGCCGGCGTCACCGCGCGCCAGGTGGCCAGCGTCTGCGCGGCGGTGCGGAACGGCAGCCCGGTGGCGGCGCAGTAGGCGGCGTCGGCGAGCTCGGCGCCGGCGGCGTCCTCCTCGTCGAGCTCGGCCTCCAGCCCCGCGACGGCGTGCGCGACCTCGCCGTCGGACGGGCCGTCGGCGCACAGCTCCGCGAAGGTGGCCCACAGCAGGTCGGCGACCTCGGCGTCGCGGCCGGAGCGGGCGTCGACCACGAGGGCGACCTCCCGGCGGTCGGGCGCGAGGTCGAGGGTGAGCGAGTCGACGGCGTAGGACAGCCCGCGGCCGTGTCGCGCCCGCTCGCGCAGCCGCTCCCCCGCCACCTGCACGCCCACCGCCAGCGCGGCGTCGGCGGGCCGGTCGGTGGCCAGCAGCAGCCCGACCCCGGGGACGTCGGTGCGGGTCCACACCGGCCCGTCCTGCGGCCGCGGCGCCGGTGCCCGCCGCACCGGACGCGGCCCCTCGGGCAGCGGCAGGCGGAGCCCGGCCGGCAGCGGGCCGTGGCACCACAGGGCGGCGTTGCCGCGGACGAACCAGCGGGCGGCGTGCGCGCGGACGGTGTCCTCGTCGAGGTACTCCGGCCCGGGCCCCGCGGAGACGGTGAGCCCGGGGCCGGTCAGCCCGTAGCGGGCGGCCCACAGGGCGCTGACCGTCGTGGACGCCGAGCCGCAGCCCTCGGCCTGCAGCACGCCGACCTCGGCGGCGATCCGGTCGATGGGCAGGTCGGCCAGCGCCCGGCACACGGCCTCGAGGAAGGCGCGCACCGCCTCGGGGCGGCCGGTGGCGAAGAACGAGGTGCTGTCGACGTCGGTGACGGCGTTGCAGCGCAGGTGCGTGCGGGGCAGCGCGGCCATCGCCAGGTGCTCGACGAGATGGGTGACCTCGATGGTCGCGAAGGTCTCGTCGCGCAGGCCCACGCCGAACACCAGCGCGGCGGTGGTCCGCTCCCGTCCGCCCGCGCTGAACACGGGCACCCCGTCGACCACCGTCCGCTGCACGCGGCCATCGTCGGTGCCCGGCGTCCCGCCGTCCCCGGCCGACACGCGGCCGGGGACGGCTGGGACGGGTGGGTCAGCGGGTCAGGCCGAACACCGAGATCGTGCCGTCGTCCTCGTTGCTGGTGAGGAACAGCTGCCGGTTCGGGACGGCGAGCAGGCCCTCGGGGGCGTCGCCGGTGGGCAGCACCTGCAGCAGCCGCGGCCGGCGCTCGTCGCGCAGGTCGTACACGAGGACGGCGTCGCCGCGCTCGGAGCCGACGAACGCGTACGTCGTGCCGCGGATGGCGGCCACCTCCGCGCCCTCGAACTCCGCGCCCTTGTCGTCGCTGCGCCCGTCCGGGTACCGCCCGGCGTCGGCCAGCGCCTGCTCGGCCGAGGTGCCCGAGGAGGACACGACCGCGCCCGACGGCGAGAACACCGTCCAGCCGCGGCCGCCGCTGGGCTCCGCGGCGAGGTCGCCCTCGTCGGCGGTGAGCAGGTTGCCGCCGGGCGTCCACTGGACGGCGTCGGGCTCGCGCGGGGCGGTGAGGGCGTCGTCGAAGGCGACCGTGCCGTCGTCGGCGGTGTCGGCCTGCTGCGACACCGTGCCGGCCGAGAAGGAGCCGACCACGCGCCGCTGCCGCAGGTCGACCAGCGCGACGGCGTTGTTCTCCTGCAGCGTCAGCGCGGCCACGTTCCGCTGGTCCACGTCGACGTACTCCGGCTCCGGGTCGTCCGGGAAGGCCAGGCCGGGCAGGCCCGCGAGCTCCACCCGGTCGACCGTCCAGCGCGCCGGCGGGCCCTGCAGCTCCACGACCGACAGGAAGCCCGCCGGCGGCTGCGGCAGCCCGCCCTCGACGCCGCCGACCTCGAGCTCCTCGTCGCGCTGGTTCTCGATGGCGATCGCGGCGTAGCGGCCGTCGGGGCTCAGCCCGATGGAGTCCGGCTGCCCGCCGAGCGGCTTCTCCGTGACGACGGCGAGGGTGCGCAGGTCGATGACGACGAGGCGGCCCGACGGGGCGGTGAACGCGCCGTCGGTGTCGTCGACGACGGCGAGCGCGAAGCGACCGTCGCGGGTGACGGCCACCGAGGTGGGCTCCCCGCCGACGTCGACGGCGCCGGCCTGGCGCGGCTGCTCGGGGCGGCTCAGGTCGACCACGCCGACCTGGCCGGTCGCGGAGTCGGTGTAGAGCACGGTGCGGCCGTCGGGGGTGATCGAGAGGATCTCGGCCACCTCACCGGCGACGTCGACGGTGGCCAGCTCGGCGAACGCCGGCGCGGGCCGGGCGGGCGCGGCGGCGGCCGGCGCGGCCGTGGCGGCGATGGCAGAGGCGGCGAGCAGCGCCAGCGGGGCGGCGGTGCGGAGGCGGAGAGACGAGCGCGTCACGGGGGTCCTCGGGGTCCGGCGGAGGGGTCCCGCCGACCCAAGCCGCCCCCGGTGACGCGCCGGTGGCCGCCGGGTGACCGCCCGGCGTGCCCCGGGTGACCGGCCGCCCGGTGTCAGCCGACGGGGACGACGGTCCCCGGCCGCGGCGCCGACCAGCGTTGTGGGTGCACGACCTCGCGGAGCCGGGCGCTGACCTGGTCGACGGCGCGCTGCCCGAAGACCGCCCTCTCCACCGGCACCAGGCACATGTTGCCGCCGACGACCACGACGCCGCCGTCGTCGAGGATCGGGAAGACGTTCTCCACCTGCGACCAGGCGATGGCGTGCACGTCGCCGTCGGGGTCGCGGTGGGCGATGCCCTGGTCGCCCAGGACGATCGCGCGGTTGCCGGCGCGGCCGAGCACCCGCTGGGCCAGCGGCGGCCGGATGGTGCGGCCGGGCACCGCCTCGCGGGTCAGGCCGCAGATCAGCCAGCGCTGCAGGCCGGGCAGGCCGGCGAAGTCCGACCACTCGGGCACCTGCAGCAGCGCGCTGCGGCGCACCCGCTCGAGCGCCGCCTGCGCCTGCGGCGCGGTGACCGCGGTGCACGCCTCCATCCACGCGGCCAGCGGCAGCGCGGGGATGCCGGTGACGGCCGAGACGGCGGCGTCCATCAGGTCGGAGCGGACGAGCTCGTCCTCGTCCGCGGCGTCGAGCGCCTCCTCGAGGCCCTCGCGGGCGTGCGCGAGCTCGGCCGCGCCCGGGCCGGTGCGGCAGAGGTCCTGGAACTGCGTCCAGAGGATCTCCGCGACCGCGCCCTCCCGGCCCTCCCGGGCGTCGACGACGACGGCGACCTCGCGGCGGTCGGGGGCGACGTCGTGGGTCACGACCTCAGCGGAGTAGCTCAGGCCGCGCTCGGTGCGGGCGACGTCCTGCACCCGCTCGCGCAGCACGTCGGCGGCAATGCGCAGCGCCGGGTCCCACGGGCCGGTGGCCGACAGCTGCAGCCCGACGCCCGGCGTCCACGACCTCGTCCACGCGGCGGCGGCCTGGTGGCGGGGCACCGCGGGGCGGTGCGGCGGGGCCGGCCGGTCGGGCAGCGGCAGGCGCAGGCCCTCGGGCAGCTCGCCGTGGCAGACCAGCGCCGCGTTGCCGCGGACGAACCACGCCGCCGCGTGCGCACGGATCACCTCGTCGGGCAGGAACTGCGGGCCGGGCCCGCCGGCGAACGCGACGCCCGGGCCGGTCAGGCCGTAGCGGGCCGCCCACAGGCTCTCGACCAGCCCGCCGCCGGAGCTCGAGCAGTCCTCGGCCTGCAGCACGCCGATCTCGGCGTCGGCCCGCTGCAGCGACAGGTCCGACACCGCCGCGCACACGCCCTCGACGAACTCGCGGACCGCCTCGGGGCGGCCGGTCGCGTAGAAGGACGTGGTGTCGACCGTCGTCGTCGCGTTGCACTGGATGTTGCGCTTGGGCAGCGACCCCATGACCAGGTGCTCGACCAGGTGGGTGAGCTCCCGGGTCTGGTAGGTCTCGTCCTGGACGCCCACCCCGAACACCAGCACGAGCGTGGTGCGCCGCGGCCCGGGGGCGGAGAAGACCGGCACGCCGTCGATCTGCGAGGTCTGCACGCGGCCATGGTGCGGACGGGTCTCCCGGGGAGTCGGCGACACGCCCTCCGCGGGACGGATGGGGCGGGTGCGCCGTCCCGGAGCCCGCGACCGCCCCGGCGGGCTGGGTTAGCGTCGCCGGGTGAGCGAGCGCCCCACGCGTCCTGATCCGACCACTCTCGCCCGGATGGCGGCCGACGACCTCGAGCACGCGCTCGGTGGCCGGCACGACGTCGCCGTCGTCATGGGCTCCGGCTGGGCACCTGCGGCCGATGCGTTCGGAGCCCCGGACGGCTTCGTCGGCATGTCGGAGCTGCCTGGCTTCGCCGTACCGACCGCGCAGGGCCACGGCGGGGAGGTCCGGTCGATCCGCGTCGGCGAGCGGCGGGTGCTGCTGTTCCTCGGCCGCACCCACCTCTACGAGGGCCGCGGCGTCGAGCCCGTCGTGCACGGCGTGCGCACCGCGGCTGCGGCCGGCGTGCGCACCGTCGTGCTGACCAACGCCGCCGGTGGACTGGACCCGCAGCACCGGGTGGGCCAGGCCGTGCTGATCAGCGACCACCTCAACCTGACCGCCCGCTCGCCGCTGGTCGGCGCCGACTTCGTCGACCTCACCGACCTCTACTCCTCCCGCCTGCGCGCGCTGGCCCGCGAGATCGACCCCGAGCTCACCGAGGGCGTGTACGCCCAGCTGCCCGGCCCGCACTACGAGACGCCGGCCGAGATCCGCATGCTGCGCACGCTCGGCGCCGACCTCGTCGGTATGTCCACCGGGCTGGAGGCGATCGCCGCGCGCGCCGCCGGGGCGGAGGTGCTGGGGCTGTCGATGGTCACCAACGCCGCGGCCGGCATCACCGGCGAGAAGCTCGACCACGCCGAGGTGCTCGCCGCCGGCCGCGCCGCCGCGGGCCGGCTGGGCCGGACCCTCGTCGAGCTCATCGGCCGGCTGCCGTGACCCTGCTCGAGCAGGCACGGGCCTGGGCGGCCGCCGACCCGCACGACGGCGACCGCGCCGAGATCGAGTCCCTGGTCGCGGCCGGGGACACCGCCGAGCTCGAGCGCCGCTTCGCCGGGCCGCTGACCTTCGGCACCGCCGGGCTGCGCGGCCCGCTGCGCGCCGGGCCCGCCGGCATGAACGCCGCCGTCGTCACCCGGGCCGCCGCGGGGCTGGGCGCCTGGCTGACGGCGCACGGGCACGCGGGCGGCGGCGTCGTCGTCGGGTTCGACGCGCGCCGCCGCTCCGACGAGTTCGCCCGGGTCACCGCCGCGGTGCTCACCGCCGCCGGCTTCGCCGTGTCCGTGCTGCCCCGGCCGCTGCCCACCCCGGTGCTGTCCTCGGCGGTCCGCTCCCTGGGCTGCGTGGCCGGCGTGATGGTCACCGCCAGCCACAACCCGCCGGAGGACAACGGCTACAAGGTCTACCTCGCCGACGGCGCCCAGCTCGTCCCGCCGGCCGACCGGGAGATCGAGGCCGCGATCGCCGCGGTCGGCCCGGCCCGCGAGGTGCCCACCGCCGACGGCTGGACGACCCTCGGCGACGAGGTGGAGGCCGGGTACGTGACGGCGGTGGTGTCGGCGCTCGACCCGGCGCAGGTGCCGGCGATCGTGCGGCAGGGCGTGACGGTGGCCTACACCGCGATGCATGGCGTCGGCGCGGCCACCACGAGGGCGGTCTTCGCCGCCGCCGGGTTCGGGCCCCTGGTGAGCGTGCCCGAGCAGGACGCGCCGGACCCGGCGTTCCCGACCGTCGCCTTCCCCAACCCGGAGGAGCCCGGCGCGGTCGACCTGCTGCAGGACCTGTCCTCCCGCGTGGGCGCCACCGTCGGCATCGCGGAGGACCCCGACGCCGACCGCTGCTCGGTGGTGGTCGACGGCCGCCAGCTCACCGGTGACGAGGTCGGGGCGCTGCTCGCGGACTGGCTGCTGCGCCGCGGCGTGCGGGGGACGTACGCGTCCTCGCTGGTCAGCGGCTCGCTGATGCACGCGCTGGCGCAGGCGCACGGCGTCCGGTCCGCCGAGACGCCGACCGGCTTCAAGTGGATCATCCGGGCGGGCACCGACGCCGAGCCACTGGTGTTCGGCTACGAGGAGGCGCTCGGCTACGCGGTCACCCCCGACGTCGCGCGCGACAAGGACGGCATCTCCGCGGCCCTCGCCGTCGCCCTGCTGGCCGCGGAGCTCAAGGCCAGCGGGCGCACGCTGGTCGACCGGCTCGACGAGCTGGCCCGCGAGCACGGGCTGTTCGCCACCGGCCAGCTGGCGGTGCGGGTCGAGGACCTCTCGCTCATCTCCGGCGCGATGGAGCGGCTGCGCGCCGACCCGCCGCAGCGGCTGCTCGGCCGGCCGGTCACCGCCACCGACCTGCTGGCCGAGGACCCGCCCGTCGACGCCGTCCGGCTGCTCGGCGACGGCGTCCGCGTGATCGTGCGGCCCAGCGGCACCGAGCCGAAGCTCAAGGCCTACCTGGAGACGGTGGTGCCGGTGCACGACGACGCCGGGATCATCGCCGCCCGCGGCCGCGGCGAGGACGAGCTCGACCAGCTGCGCGGCGAGATGGCGCACGCGCTGGGGCTCTAGCCGTGGACGCCGCCGCGCTGGTCCTCGACGTCTTCGGCACCGTCGTCGACTGGCGCGGCGGGGTCGCCCGCGAGGCGGCGCGGCTGCTCGGGCCGGACGTCGACGCGGCCGCGTTCGCCGATGCCTGGCGGGCGCGCTACCAGCCCTCGATGGAGGAGGTGCGCTCCGGCCGGCGCCCGTTCGTGCCGCTGGACACGTTGCACCGGGAGTCGCTGCCGGCGGCGCTCGCCGCGGTGGGCGCCGGCCCGGTCCCCGACGACGTCGCCGGCGAGCTCGTGCTGGCCTGGCACCGGCTCGACCCGTGGCCGGACTCCGCGCCCGGGCTCGCCCGGCTGCGCCGCCGGCACCTGCTCGCGCCGCCGTCCAACGGCGGCGTCCGGCTGCAGGTGGACCTGGCCCGGCGCGGCGGGCTGCCGTGGGACACGGTGCTCGGCGCGGAGGTCGTCGGCCGCTACAAGCCCGACCCGGAGGTGTACGACTCCGCGCCGCGGCTGCTGGCGCTGCCGCCGTCGCGGGTGTGCCTGGTGGCCGCGCACGTCGACGACCTCGCGGCCGCCCGCGGGCGGGGCCTGCGGACGGCGTACGTGCACCGGCCCGCCGAGTTCGGCGGCGACCCGGTGCCGCCGGTCAGCGACCCCGCCGCCGACCTCTCGGTCGGCTCGCTGGAGGAGCTGGCGGACGCCCTCGGCTGCTGACCGGCGCGCGCCAGTCCAGCGTCCAGGTCTCCCCCACCGGCAGCGCCCGCCAGCGCCGCCCGGCGTCGGCCAGCGCGTCCGCCGCGGCGGTGAGCCGCTCCGGCGGCAGGCCCAGCCCCGCGGCCTCGCCGGGCAGCACCGGCGCGCCGCGGGCGCTGCGAGCCACCAGGTCGGCCACCCCCTCGGCCCGCTGTATCGCCGCGGCCCGCTCCCGCTTGAGCCGCGCCGAGCGCTCGGCCGCGTGGGGCGGCTGGCGGCCGCTGACGTGCCGCATGCTGCCCCAGACGACGCCGTCGGCCACGCAGCCCCAGATCCCGTCGGCCATCCCGAGCTCGGTCTCCACCAGCGCGTGCACCAGGTCGTGCGGCAGGTCCGCGCCCCCGCCGGCGCCGCGCATCGCGAAGACCACGCCGTCGTCGCGCTCGACGACGGTCTCCACCGGACGCCGGTCGGCCAGCCGGGAGAAGGTGAGTCGCACCTCTCCAGGCTGGCCGACGGGGTCAACCGGTTTCACCTGTTCGCGAGCAGGGGCTCCCGCCGCGCCGGGCGGGCGCCGCCGGCGCCGCCGTACCGGTTGGCGCGCGGCTCGCCGGGCAGGCAGCCGACCACGACGAACAGCACGATCGGGCCGGCGATCGGCACCAGGCCCCACAGCAGGAACCAGCCGGACCGGCCGGTGTCGTGCAGCCGGGTGACCGCCGCGCTGATCGACGGCGCGAACAGGGCCAGCGAGACCAGCAGCATGATCGGCCCGCCGGAGAAGCTGACGTCGGCGCTGTAGTAGTCGTAGCCGTAGGACTGGTAGCTCGTCGTGTACCAGGCCAGGCCGAGCGCGATGTCCGCGGCGATCGCCGCGATGCTCGCCGCCCACAGCGGCAGCGCGTAGTGCAGCCAGTAGGTGCGCCGGTCGATGCGGCCCCGGCGGACGTACCAGCTGCCCTGGTCCTGGTACGCCGGCGGGCGGGAGCCGTGGCCGTTCCCGTGGCCGTCGTAGCCGTAGCCGTTGTAGCCGTGCTCGCTCATGGAGGTGTCTCCCTGTCCGGCCCCGGTGCCCGGGGCTCCCTGTCGTCGAGGGAGACGATGGCGGCGGCCGCTTGGCCCGCGGTTGGGCGCGGCTGCACCCCCGCCGCAAGCGGGCCGCTAGGCGGTCGGGACGAGCTCCCGGCAGCCCGACGCGAGTGCCCGCTCGGCGGTCTCGAGCACCACGACGACGTCGCGGCCGAAGCCGACGTCGCACGGGTGGTCGCCGCTGGTGAGCGCCGCGGCCTGCAGCTGGTCGACCGCCGCGGACAGCGACTCGACGGCGCTCTCGGTGTCGGGCAGCAGCACCAGCCGGCCGGCGTCGCCGTGCACGGAGAACTCGATGCCGGTGGCCAGCGGCGCCACGGTGTGCGACAGCGTGACGGTGGAGGCGACGCCCGGCGTCGCGTGCTGCAGCACCAGGTGCACGGTGTCGCCGGCACCGGCGCCGGCCTGCACCGACGTCACCGGCCCCAGCGCCGGCACCAGCAGCGACAGCGCGTGCGGGCCGATGTCCCACAGCGCGCCGTGCTCGCGGCGCCAGGCGGAGTCGAAGGGGCTGCCGGCCAGGGCGCTCAGCCACGACGCGGCGCCGCCCGCGAGCCGGGTGCGCGCGGCCTGCCCGAGCCAGGTCGTCGTCGCGGCCTGGAAGCGGAAGGTGAAGAACACGACCGAGGCGACGCCGGCCGAGCGGACCGCGGTCACCACCCGGTCGGCGTCGGCCGTGGTGAGCCCGATCGGCTTCTCCAGCAGCAGGTGCCGGCCCGCGGCCGCGGCCTGCTCGGCCAGCGGCACCTGGACGTCGGGCGGCACGGCGACGGCGACGGCGTCGACCTGCTCGAGCAGCGCGGCGAGGTCGGAGGTGCCGGGGACGTCGAACTCGGCGCCGACGGCGGCGGCCTTCTCCGCGTCGCGGCCCCAGATGCCGGCGAGCTCGGCGGTGGGGTGCGCCGCGATCGCGGCGGCGTGGACGGTGCGGGCCCAGTGACCGGTGCCCAGGACGGCGAACCGCATGGTCAGACGGCGCCGAACTGGCGGTCGCCGGCGTCGCCGAGGCCGGGGACGATGTAGGCCTGGTCGTTGAGGCCCTCGTCGACGCTGGCGGTGAACACCCGCAGCGGGAGCCCGCTCTGCTCCAGCCGCTCCAGGCCGGCCGGGGCGGCGAGCGTGCACAGCACGGTGATCTCGGTGGCGCCGCGATCGGTGAGCAGCGTGCAGCAGTGCACGAGCGAGCCGCCGGTGGCCAGCATCGGGTCGAGGACGAACACGTGCCGGCCGACCAG
Source organism: Geodermatophilus sp. FMUSA9-8 (assembly GCF_037034165.1). Classification (NCBI taxonomy): domain Bacteria; kingdom Bacillati; phylum Actinomycetota; class Actinomycetes; order Geodermatophilales; family Geodermatophilaceae; genus Geodermatophilus; species Geodermatophilus sp. FMUSA9-8. Next base: position 256,739 of record NZ_JBAGKE010000002.1, read on the forward strand.
CGACTCCGGCAGCGAGGCCATGTAGGCCTCGGGCTGGAAGGTCTGCTCGTTGCGGGCCAGGCCCACGAAGCCCATCTGCGACTCGGGCAGCATCCCGTGCGCGGTGTCGGCCATCCCGAGGCCCGCGCGCAGCACCGGCACGATCAGCGGCGGCGACGCCAGCCGGTAGCCGGTGGTCTCGGTGACCGGGGTGGTGATCGGCTCCTCGGCCACCTCGAGGTCACGGGTGGCCTCGTAGACCAGCATCTGGGTCAGCTCCCGCAGCGCCGCCCGGAAGGCGGCGTTGTCGGTCCGCTCGTCGCGCATGCGCGAGAGCCGGGCCCGGGCGAGCGGGTGGTCGACGACGGTCAGCTGCACGGGCGCCACCGTATCGGTCGCGCTCAGGGGGCGACGGCGAGGAACAGGAAGCCGGCCAGCAGCACCAGGTGCACGACCCCCTGCAGCCGGGTGGCCCGCCCGGGCACCACGGTCAGGACCGCGACGCCGACGGTGACCGCCAGCAGGACCAGCTGGGTGGGCCCGAGCCCGAGCAGCAGCGGCCCGTCGAGCCAGATGGTGGCCACCGCGATCACCGGGATGGTCAGCCCGATGCTGGCCATCGCCGATCCGAACGCGAGGTTCAGGCTGGTCTGCAGTCGGTTGCGCCGCGCCGCGTTGGCCGCGGCCAGCGTCTCGGGCGCCAGCACGACCAGGGCGATGACCACGCCCACGAAGGACTGCGGGAACCCGACGGCGGCCACCCCGGACTCGATCGCCGGGGAGGCCACCTTGGCCAGCCCGACCACCGCCACGAGCGCCGCGAGCAGCAGCCCGAGGCTGGCCAGCGCGGTGCGGCCCGTCGGCGGGTCCGCGTGCTCGCGGTCGTCGTCGGTGTCGTCGTCCTCCACGACGGGGAGGAAGAACCCGCGGTGCCGCACGGTCTGGGTCACCACGAACGCCCCGTACAGCACGAGCGAGGCCAGCGCGGCGAAGACCAGCTGCGGAGGGGAGAACTCCGGGCCCGGCCGGCTGGTGGTGAACGTGGGCAGCACGAGCGTCATGACCGCCAGCGCCAGGACGGTGGCCAGCGCCGCGCCGGAGCCCTCGCGGTTGAAGGAGACGACGTCGCGGCGCAGCGCGCCCAGCAGCAGCGACAGCCCGACGATGCCGTTGCAGGTGACCATCACGGCGGCGAAGACGGTGTCGCGGGCGAGCGAGGCGGTCTCGGGGCCACCGGAGACCATCAGCGTGACGATCAGGCCGACCTCGATCACCGTCACCGCCACCGCGAGCACCAGCGACCCGAAGGGCTCCCCCACCCGGTGCGCGACCACCTCGGCGTGGTGCACGGCGGCGAGCACCGCGGCCACCAGCGCGACGGCGACCACCGCGACCGGCACCGGGCCGGGCTCGGTGCCCCACACGAACGCGAGCACGACCAGCGCCGCGACCGGCGCGACCGTCGTCCAGGTCAGCACTGTCGGTCGCGCCGTCGTCGCCACGTGCCCACGCTGCCACGCCTGTCACCTGCGCCGAGCTCCCCGCACGGGGGAACCGCGCTCCCGGGGCGGCCCGCCGCACTGGGAGGATGGGCGCATGACCCACGTGCTCGACCCCGGGACGCTCGCGGCCGGGACCCGGCCCGCCCCCGGGTCCGGAGCGGCGTTCGACGACGTGACCCGGTCCGACGCCGCCCTCCGCGCCTTCCTGCACGGGCTGCCCGGCGTCGACCAGGTCGGCGCGGAGCAGCGCGCCGCCACGCTCGGCACCCGCTCGATCAAGACCACCGCCAAGGCGTGGGCGATCGACACCGCCATCGCGATGGTCGACCTCACCACGCTCGAGGGCGCCGACACCCCGGGCAAGGTGCGCAGCCTCGCCGCGAAGGCCCGCCGGCCCGACCCGACCGACCCCACCGCCCCGCCGGTGGCCGCCGTCTGCGTCTACGGCGACCTCGCCGGCGTCGCGCGGGAGGCGCTGGCCGGCACGGGCATCCACGTCGCCGCCGTGGCCACCGCGTTCCCGAGCGGGCGGGCGAGCCGGGAGGTCAAGCTCGCCGACGTCCGCGACGCCGTGGCGAACGGCGCCGACGAGATCGACATGGTCATCGACCGCGGCGCGTTCCTCGCCGGCCGCTACCTCGAGGTGTTCGAGGAGATCGTCGCCGTCAAGGAGGCGTGCGGCAGCGCCCACCTCAAGGTCATCCTCGAGACCGGCGAGCTGGTCACCCTCGACAACGCGCGCCGCGCCTCCTGGCTGGCGATGCTCGCCGGCGGCGACTTCATCAAGACCTCCACCGGGAAGATCTCGCCCGCGGCCACGCTGCCGGTCTGCCTGGTGATGCTCGAGGCGGTCCGCGACTTCCGCGCCGCCACCGGCACCCAGGTCGGCGTCAAGCCCGCCGGCGGCATCCGCACCACCAAGGACGCCGTCAAGCACCTGGTGATGGTCAACGAGACCGTCGGTGCCGACTGGCTGTCCCCCGACTGGTTCCGCTTCGGCGCCTCCAGCCTCCTCAACGACCTGCTCCTGCAGCGGCAGAAGCTGCGCACCGGCCACTACTCCGGCCCCGACCACGTGAGCGTCGACTGATGACTGCACCCGCCCAGCCGGGCCCCCTGTTCGAGTACGCCCCCGCACCCGAGTCGCGCTCGATCGTCGACATCCGGCCCTCCTACGGCCTGTTCGTCGACGGCGAGTTCGTCGACGGCTCCGGCGAGACGATGAAGACCGTCAACCCGGCCACCGAGGAGGTGCTCAGCGAGATCGCGGTGGGCACCGAGGCCGACGTCGACCGCGCCGTGCGGGCCGCGCGCCGGGCGTTCACCCGCGTGTGGGGGCCGATGCGCCCCGCCGACCGCGGCAAGTACCTGTTCCGGATCGCGCGGATCCTGCAGGAGCGGGCGCGGGAGTTCGCCGTCCTGGAGTCGCTGGACAACGGCAAGCCGATCCGCGAGTCCCGCGACGTCGACGTGCCCCTGGCCGCGGCGCACTTCTTCTACCACGCGGGCTGGGCCGACAAGCTGGCCCACGCGGGCCTCGGCCCCGACCCGCGCCCGCACGGCGTGGCCGGCCAGGTCATCCCGTGGAACTTCCCGCTGCTGATGCTGGCGTGGAAGGTCGCGCCGGCGCTGGCCACCGGCAACACCGTCGTCCTCAAGCCCGCGGAGACGACACCGCTGACGGCGCTGCTGTTCGCCGAGGTGTGCCGCCAGGCCGACCTGCCCCCGGGCGTGGTCAACGTCGTCACCGGCGCCGGCGACACCGGCCGCGCGGTGGTCGAGCACGACGACGTCGACAAGGTCGCCTTCACCGGCTCCACCGAGGTGGGCCGCTCGATCGCCCGCGCCGTCGCCGGCACCCGCAAGGTGCTCACGCTGGAGCTGGGCGGCAAGGCGGCGAACATCGTCTTCGACGACGCCCCGATCGACCAGGCCGTCGAGGGCATCGTGCGCGGCATCTTCTTCAACCAGGGCCACGTCTGCTGCGCGGGCTCGCGGCTGCTGGTGCAGGAGTCGGTGCACGACGAGGTGATCGCCTCGCTGCAGCGGCGGATCGGCACGCTGCGCGTGGGCGACCCGCTGGACAAGAACACCGACATCGGCGCGATCAACTCCGCCGAGCAGCTCGCCCGCATCCGGGAGCTGTCCGACGTCGGCGAGGCCGAGGGCGCGCACCGCTGGCAGCCGGCCTGCGACCTGCCCGACCGCGGCTTCTGGTTCCCGCCGACGGTGTTCACCGGCGTCTCCCCCGCCCACCGGATCGCCCGCGACGAGGTGTTCGGGCCGGTGCTCAGCGTGATGACCTTCCGCACGCCCGACGAGGCGGTGGCCAAGGCCAACAACACCACCTACGGGCTCTCGGCCGGCATCTGGACGGAGAAGGGCTCGCGGATCCTGGCGATCGCCGACCGGCTGCGCGCCGGCGTGGTGTGGGCCAACACCTTCAACCAGTTCGACCCGACGTCGCCCTTCGGCGGCTACAAGCAGTCCGGCTACGGCCGGGAGGGCGGCCGGCACGGGCTGGCCGCCTACCTGAAGGGGGCCTCGCACTGATGTCGGACCGGCTCGCCGTCCGCAAGACCTACAAGCTGTACGTGAACGGGGCCTTCCCCCGCTCGGAGTCCGGCCGCACCTACGAGGTGGCCGACGCCCGGGGGGCGTTCCTCGCCAACGCCGCGTGGGCCTCCCGCAAGGACGCCCGCGACGCCGTCGTCGCCGCCCGCGGCGCGTTCGGGAAGTGGTCGCGCGCCACCGCCTACAACCGCGGCCAGGTGCTCTACCGGGTGGCCGAGGTGATGGAGGGCCGGCACGCGCAGTTCTGCGAGGAGGTGGCGGCCGGCGAGGGCGTGTCCTCGGGGCGGGCGCGGGCCGTCGTGGACGCCGCCATCGACCGGTGGGTCTGGTACGCCGGGTGGACCGACAAGCTCGCCGCCGTCCTCGGCAGCGCGAACCCGGTCGCCGGGCCGTTCTTCGACTTCTCGCTGCCCGAGCCCACCGGCGTCGTGGCGGTGCTGGCGCCGCAGCGGTCCTCGCTGCTCGGCCTGGTCAGCGTGCTCGCGCCGGTGCTGGCCGGCGGCAACGCCGCCGTCGTCGTGACCTCCCACCGGCGGCCGCTGCCGGCCGTGACCCTCGGCGAGGTGCTGGCCACCAGCGACGTCCCGGGCGGGGTGGTCAACCTGCTCACCGGCGACGCCGGCGAGATCGGCCCGTGGCTGGCCGAGCACGACGACGTCGACGCCATCGACCTCACCGGCGCCCCGGCCGACCGGGCGCTGGAGCTCGAGCGGCTGGCCGCCGGGAGCATCAAGCGGGTCGTGCGCCCGCCCGCCGAGGAGCCGGACTGGACCGCCGACCCCGGCACCTCCCGGATGACGCCGTTCCTGGAGACCAAGACGGTCTGGCATCCCAAGGGCGTGTGAGGTCCGGGTGCGCCGCCTTCGGGGCGGCGCACCCGGAACCGGTCAGGCCAGGCAGGTCAGCGGCCGGCCGCCGTTGTAGGTGACCATGTCGCCGAGGGCCGCCATCAGGTCGATCGGCACGCCCCGCTCCCCGCCGTCGAGCTCCGCGTAGGCACGGTGCAGGTTGCCCACGATCCGCTCGCTGTCGGACCACTCCGCGTACTCGCCGAGGTCGGCCTGCCGGGCCGCGTCCAGCGGCGACAGCCCGGCGTCGCGGCCCTCCCGCGCCGTCCGCTCGAGGAAGCGCAGGTAGCCCAGGATGTCGGCGACCAGCGAGCCGTCGGTGACCGGCCCGTGCCCGGGCACGACCGTCGTGGCCTCCAGCGGCGCGATGACCTTCTCCAGCACCTCGAGCGACCCCGACAGCGACCCCATCAGCAGGAACGGGGTACCGCCGTTGAACAGCAGGTCGCCGGCGAAGAGCGTGGAGCGCTCGGGGATCCAGACGATCGAGTCGTTCGTGGTGTGCGCGGGCGTGCCGACGTAGCGGACCTCGCAGCGCAGGTCCCCCGACCAGAGGGTGACGCCCTCGGTGTAGGTGAGGAACGGCGGCGCGAGCTCCAGGGCGCCGGTGTCGAAGTGCGTCCAGAACGGCAGCGGCCCCTCCGGCCCGGGCACCCCGGTCTCGATGACGGCCTCGCGGGTCAGCTCGTGCCCGACGATCGTGGCGGTGCCGAGCAGGTAGTTGCCGTGCGTGTGGTCGCCGTGGTGGTGGGTGTTGACCAGCGTGCGCACCGGGCGGTCGGTGACGGTGCGGACGGCGTCGAGGAAGTCGCGGGTGCGCTTCTCGGTGGCGCAGGTGTCGATGCTGACCGCGCCCTGGTCGCCGACCAGCAGGCCGGTGTTGTTGATCCACCAGCTGCCGTCGGGCTGGATGTAGGCGAAGACGCCGTCGTTCACCTCCTCCAGCCGCGACGGTGGGAGGTCGTGGTCGCCGTGCGACGAGCTCATCTGGTGCCTCTCCGGTCAGGGCGCGTCGTCGCGCCGGTCAGGGCCGGGGACCCGGCCGTCCCCCTCAGCGGGCAGGGGGCACAGGGGATGCGAGCGAGGTGAGGTCGCCCAGCTGGCGCTTGAGCACCTTGCCCACCGCGTTGCGCGGGAGGGCCGGCACGGCCACGACCCGCTCGGGGACCTTGTGCACGGCGAGCCGGTCGCGGGCCCAGGCCAGCACCTCGGCCTCGGTGGCGTCGTCCTCGGGGCGCAGGACGACGTAGCCGACGATGTGCTCCTCGCGTTCGGGCGTGCTGACGCCGACGACCGCCGCGTCGCGCACCGAGACGTGCTCCAGCAGGACGCGCTCGACCTCGGCCGCCGAGACGTTGTCCACGCCGGGCTTGAGCACGTCCTCCGCGCGGCCGAGGAACTCCAGCGACCCGTCGGGCAGGGCGCGCAGGTGGTCGCCGGTGGCGAACCAGCCGTCGCGCAGGATCCGCCGGGTGTCCTCCTCGCGGCCGAGGTAGCCGGCCATCAGCGAGTGCCCGGGGACGCCGTGGACGAGCAGCTCCCCCGCCTCGCCCGGCGCCACCTCGGCGCCGTCGTCGTCCACCAGGCGGGTGCGCACCCACGGCGTCGGGCGGCCGACGGTGCCCGGCACCGCCGGCCCGTGCACGGGGTCCGACAGCGTCGGCGCGAGCGTCTCGGTCAGCCCGTAGACCTGCACCAGCCGGGTGGTGAACCGCTCCTCGAACGCGCTGCGCTCGCGCTCGGTGAGGTGCTGGGCGAACAGGGTGAGCCGCAGGCCGGTCCGGTCGACACCGCCGGGGGTCGCGCCGAGGACGGCCCGCGCGTGGACGGCGAACAGGCTCGCGACCGTCGCCGAGACGTCCCGGGTCTGCTCGGCCCAGCGGGCCGGGTCGAAGGTCGGCACCAGCGCCGCGGAGGCACCGGTGACGAACGCCGACATGACGGAGTAGAGCAGCGCGTTGGCGTGCGAGAGCGGCAGCGTGACCAGCCACCGGTCGTCGGCGCGCAGCCGGGTCAGCTGGGCGACCGCCTCGCCGGCGAACAGCAGGTTGCCGTGGGTGAGCATGACGCCCTTGGGCCAGCCGCTGCTGCCGGAGGTGTAGAGGACGGCGAGCAGGTCGCCCGGGCCGGTGGGCACGTCGGGGAGGTCGCCCTCGGCGAAGCCGGCGCGCGCGGCCTCCCAGCAGACGGCGCCGTCGGCCGCGCCGCCGACGGTGACCACCAGGCCCACCTCCGGGACCATCTCGGCGGCCGCGGCGACCACGGCCACCCGGTCGATCGCGGTCACGCTGACCCGGCACCCGGCGTGGGAGAGCACGTAGGCGACGTCGTCGACGGTCGAGGACGGGTGGGTCGGCACGAGGACCGCCCCGAGGTGGGCCGCGGCGAACAGGCAGACCAGCAGCTCCGGGACGTTGCCCAGCTGGGCGTGCACCCGGTCGCCGGGACCGACGCCGGCCTGGGTGAGCAGCCGCGCCATCGCCCGGGACTCCAGCAGCACGTCGCGGTAGGACAGGACGGTCTGCTGCCCGCCCGGCCCGACCCGCACGAGGAACGGCCGCCGCGGGTCGACGCCGGCCTGCCAGGTGAGCCGGTCGCCCAGCGACCCCGACCGGCCCGCGGGCGTCACCCCCCGCCCCCCGCCGGCACCGCCTCCTGCTCCGCGCCCAGGGCGACCGACTCGGAGATCGCGAGCTCCTTCTCGATGGCCGTCCGCACGTCGGGGACCCGCCCGGTGAGCAGTGCCTCGACCAGCGACCGGTGCAGCGCCGCCGACTCCTCCCGGTCCAGCCCCTCGCCCACCGCGAGCCGGTAGCGCGCGGACTGGTCCCGGACGACCCGGGACATGGTGCGCAGCCGCGCCGAGGGGCAGGCGCTGGCCACCGCCTCGTAGAAGGCGCGGTACGCGAGCTCTCGGGCCACCGCCGTGGCGTCGTCCTGGTCGAGGGTCGCCAGCAGCCGGGCGGAGGCCGACTCGACCAGCGCCCGCCACTCGGGGCCGCCGTGCTGCGCCGCCTGGGCCGCCGTCTCCGGCTCCAGCAGGGTCCGCAGCTCGGCCAGCTCGCCACGGTCCCGGGCCGACAGCGGGGTCACCCGCGCGCCCCGCTGCGCCGCGAACTCGACCAGACCCTCCCCCGCCAGCCGCTGCAGGGCCTCCCGCAGCGGCGTCGGGCTGACCGCGAAGCGCTCGGAGAGGGCCGCCGTGATCAGGCGCTCGCCGGGGGCCAGTTCGCCGTCGAGGATGGCCTGCCTGATCTGGGCCTCGACCCAGTCGATCCGTGTCAGTGGTACGTCGTTCACGGACACCAGACTGCGCCCTCACCGTTCGTGACATCGTTCACACCCGCCTCGCGACTCTCGGGACCGCGTCGAGCAGTGCGCGGGTGTAGTCCTCCTGCGGGGCGGACCACACCCGGTCGGCGTCGCCGGTCTCCACGACGGCCCCGCGGCGCATGACGGCGACGCGGTGGCTGACGTGGCGGACGACGGCCAGGTCGTGGGAGATGAACAGGTAGCTGACCCCGAGCTCGCGCTGCAGGTCCTCCAGCAGCGTGATGATCGAGGCCTGGGTGGACACGTCGAGGGCCGACACCGCCTCGTCGCAGATGATCAGCCGCGGGCCGAGGGCCAGCGCGCGGGCGATGGCCAGCCGCTGGCGCTGCCCGCCGGAGAACTCGTACGGGTAGCGCATGGCCGCCCGCCGGTCGAGGCCCACCTGGTCGAGCAGCTCGGCGGCCCGGCGGTGCCGGTCCCGCCGGCCGAGGCCGCCGGCGTACTTGAGCGGCTCGGTGATGATGTCGGCGACGATCCAGGACGGGTCCAGTGACGAGTACGGGTCCTGGAAGACCATCTGCACGTCGCGTCGCAGCCCGCGCAGGCCGGCCCGGTCGGCGGCCGTCACGTCCTGCCCGCCGAGGTGCACCGTGCCGGAGTCGGGGTCGATGAGCCGGGCGACGAGCCGGCCGGTGGTGCTCTTGCCGGAGCCGGACTCGCCGACCAGGCCGAGCGTGCGCCCGGCCTCCAGCTCGAAGGACACCGCGTCGACGGCGGTCAGCCGCTCCCGGGGCCGGCCGAGCAGGTCGCGGCGGGTGACGAAGGTCTTCGTCAGCTCGCGGACGACGAGCAGCGGCGGGGCCGGCGCCGTCGTGGGAGGCGTCTGCAGCGTCTCCGGCATCAGGCGATCCCCTGCAGCTCGATGTCGCGCGCCAGCAGGCAGCGGGCGCGGTGCCCGGACAGCACCTCGTCCAGGGCGGGCGGGGTGACGTCGCACAGGCCCTCGCGGGCGTGCGGACACCGGGGGTGGAACCGGCAGCCGCCGGGGAGGTCGAGCGGGCCGGGCACCAGGCCGGGGATGCCCCGCAGCCGCTCGCGGCCGTGCTCGGCCGGCAGGCACGCCAGCAGCCCCTCGGTGTAGGGGTGCTGCGGCCGCCAGAAGAGCTCCTCGGTGGGCGCCTGCTCCACGACCTGGCCGGCGTACATGACGACGACGCGGTCGCTGATCTGGGAGATGACGCCCATGTCGTGGGTGACGAACAGGACGCCCATGCCGAGGCGCTCCTGCAGGCCGGCGAGCAGTTCGAGGATCTGCTTCTGCACGGTGACGTCGAGCGCCGTCGTCGGCTCGTCGGCGATCAGCAGGTCCGGCTCGCAGGCCAGCGCGATGGCGATCATCACCCGCTGGCGCATGCCGCCGGAGAACGTGTGCGGGTAGTCCTCCACCCGCTTCGGGGCGTCGGGGATGCCCACCAGCTCGAGCAGCTCCACGGCCCGCCTCCGGGCCGCGCCGCGGGACAGGCCGCGGTGCCGGCGCAGCACCGCGGCGATCTGCTCGCCGACGCGGAACGCCGGGTCGAGGCTGGTCATCGGCTCCTGGAAGATCATCGACACCGCGTTGCCGCGGACGTCGCTGAGCCGCGACTCCGACAGGCCACGCAGCTCGCGCCCGTCGAGCCGGATGGAGCCGGCGGCGATCCGCGAGGACCGCGGCGGCAGCAGCCCCATGACCGCCAGCGAGGTCACCGACTTGCCGCAGCCCGACTCGCCGAGCAGGCCGAGGGTCTCCCCCCGCCCGATGGTGAACGACACGTCGTCGACGACGCGCGCCCAGCCCTGCGCCGTCGCGAACTCGACGGCGAGACCCTCCACCTCCAGCAGCACGTCGGTCACTGGGTGGGCCTCCTGACCTCGCGCCCGAGGGAGTCCCGGACGCCGTCGCCGATGACGTTGAAGGCGAGGACGGTCACGAGGATCGCCAGGCCGGGGATGAGCACCAGGTGCGGGCTCTGCTCGAAGAAGCGCGTGGAGCGGCCGAGCATCGAGCCCCACGAGGAGTCCGGCGGCTGCACGCCCAGGCCGAGGAAGCTGATGCTCGCCTCGAACAGGATCGCGAAGCCCATCGCCAGCGAGATCTGCACGACCAGCGGCGAGAGCGCGTTGGGCAGCACGTGGCCGGTGATGATCGACCGGGACGACCCGCCGACGCTGCGCGCCGCCTCGATGAACGTCTCCTCGCGGACGGCGAGCGTGCTGGCCCGGGTGAGCCGGAAGAACTGCGGCGCGTAGACGACGCCGATCGCGATCATCGCGCTGGTGAGGTCGGGCTCGAGGAAGCCGACGATCGCCAGCGCCAGCAGCAGCGCGGGGATGCTCATGATCGCGTCGGCGAACCGGCTGAACACGACGTCGACCCAGCCGCGCAGGTAGCCGGCGGCCAACCCGATCGGGACGCCGAGCAGGATCCCGATCGCGGTGGCCTGGACGGCCGCGAGCAGCGAGATGCGGCCGGCGTAGAGCATCCGGGAGTACACGTCGCGGCCGAGGTCGTCGGTGCCGAACCAGTGCTCCCCGTTGGGCGCCTGCAGCCGGTCGGTGAGCACCTGGGTGTCGGGGTCGTGGGTGGCCAGGAGCGGGGCGAGCAGCGCCGCGAGGGCGACGAGCAGCACGACGACGAGCGCGACGACGGCGGGCCGCTCGCGGCGGAACCGGCGCACGAAGCGCTGGCGCGGGGACTCCGGCCGGTCGGTGAGCGGCTGCTCACCGGCACCGGCACCGGCACCGGGCGCGGCCGGACGGCGGATGGTGGTCACGCGGTGCGCACCTTCGGGTTGACCAGGCCGTAGCTCACGTCCACGACCAGGTTGACGAGGAGGACGATCACGGTGATCAGCAGGACGCAGCCCTGGATCACCGGGATGTCCCGGTCGAAGACCGCGTCGACCGCCAGCGAGCCGACGCCGTTGAGGTTGAAGATGATCTCGACGACGGTGGCCAGGCCGAACAGGCGGGCGACCTGCAGCCCGGCCACCGTGATGACCGGCATGGCGGCGTTCTTGAGGGCGTAGCGCCGCATGATCGTCCCCGGCCGCAGGCCCTTGGCCCGGTGGGTGCGGATGAAGTCCCGCTCCAGGACGTCGGACATGCTCGCCCGCATCTGCCGCGCCAGCTCCGCGGCCACCGCCGTCGCCAGCGTGACGGCCGGCAGGGTGATGCTGCGCAGCCAGCCGACCGGGTCCTCGGAGAACGGGACGTAGCCCCCCGAGGGGAACCACTCGAGCTTCAGCGCGAAGAAGGTGACCAGCAGCAGGCCGAGCCAGAAGTTCGGCACCGCGAGCCCCACCGACGTCGTGACGGTGAGGACCCGGTCGGCCAGCCGGCCCCGGCGGTTGGCGGCCAGGACGCCGATCGCCGTGCCGACGACCGAGGCCAGCAGGAAGGCCACGAACACCAGGGACAGGGTGACCGGCAGCCGGTCGGCCAGGGCGTCGGTGACCGAGTAGCTGGTGTAGAGGGAGGTGCCCAGGTCCCCCTGCACCGCCGCGGCCAGCCAGCGCCCGTACCGCACCGGGATCGGGTCGTCGAGCCCGAGGTCCTCGCGGATGGCCTCGACCTGCTCCGGCGTCGCGGAGTCACCCGCGATCGCCAGGGCCTGGTCGCCCGGGATGATGAGGATGAGCCCCCACACCACCAGGGTCACGAGGAAGACCAGCGGGACGAGCGCGAGGAGCCTCCTCGCCACCATGCGGATCATGCGCTGACCGTCACCCCGCGGAAGTCGAACAGGCCGGTCAGCGTCGACTCGAGACCCGACACCTGCTCGGTGTGGACGAAGGTGTTGGTCGCGTTGCAGACGACGATCTGCGTGGCGTCCTCGGCCATCACCGCCGAGAGCTCCTGGTAGGCCGGCGCCCGGTCCTCCTGCGTCGTCGCGGACAGGCCCTCGAGCGCCAGCCGGTCGATGTCGGGGTTGGTGTAGCCGCCGGGGTTGAGCGTGCCCTGCGCCGACAGCAGCGTGGCGACGGTCTTGGCGGGGTCGGTCGCGCCGGGCCAGTTGCTGAAGTACATGTCGGCCTCGCCGCCGACGAAGCGCGACAGCAGCTCGGTGGGCTCCAGCGAGGTGACGGTCAGGTCGATGCCGACCTCGGACAGCTGCGCCTGGATGGCCTCCAGCTGCGCCGTGTAGAACGGCACGTTGATCACGACGGCGTCGAGGGACAGGTCCTCCTGGCCGGCCTCGGCCAGCAGCTCCCGCGCCCGCTCGGGGTCGTACTCCGGGGCCTCGACGTCGGGGTTGTGCGCCCAGTAGTCCTCGGGGAACAGCTGCGCGCTGGGCGTGCAGCGGCCGGCCTGCAGCGCGTCGCTGATGCCCTGCCGGTCGATGGCCAGGCTGATGGCCTCGCGCACCCGCTGGTCGGACAGCGCCGGCCCGCTCTTGTTGAGGAAGAGGGTGAACGAGCCCAGCGACGCCTCGGACTCCACGGTGACGCCGGGGCCCTCGGCCGCCTCCACCTGGTCGGGGTTGAGCTGCGTCGCGTCGGCCTGGCCGCCGCTCACCGCCCGCAGCCGCACCTCGGGGTCGAGCTGCATCTGGATCTCGAGCCCGCCGAGGGTCTGCACGTCGGGGGCCCAGTAGTCCTCGGTGCGCTCGTAGCGGATGGTGACGCCGGGCTGGTGCTCGGTGACGCGGTACGGGCCGGTGCCCACCGGGCGGAGGTCGAGGTCGGGATTGGCGAAGGCAGCGGGGCTGACCATCATCCCGGCGCGGTCGGCGAGCAGGGCCGGCAGCGAGCCGGCGGGGGCGCCGAGACGCAGGTCGACGGTGCGCGGGTCGACGACGACGGCCTCGGTGACCGCGGCGAGGTCGGCCTTGAGCGAGGAGTTCGGCAGGCTCTTCGCGCGGTCGATGTTGGCCTTGACCGCCTCGGCGTCGAACGGCGTGCCGTCGTGGAAGACGACGCCCTCGCGCAGGGTCAGGCGCAGCGTCCGGTCGCCGTCGGTGAACTCCCAGGACTCCGCCAGCATCGGCTGCAGCTCGCCGTCGGGCGTGACGTCGACCAGCCGGTCGTACACCGGGTACAGGTACACGTTCACGAACTGGTTGGTCGTGGTCGCGGGGTCGTAGTTGCTCCCCGCCGGGGTCCCGAACGAGAAGCGGAGGACCGCGTTCTCGTCGGCCGGACCGGCCGAGGACCCCGAGTCGCCGCCGCTGCCGGCCGTCGACCCCCCGTCCGAGCCACAGGCGGTCACGAGGGCGGCCGCCACCACCACGGCGAGCATCCGGATGCGCATCTCGTCTCCCTTGACAGGTGTGATCCAGGCCATGTTTATATTCAATTGATTGTTGTGGCAAGACCCTTCTCACCTGAGCCCCCTCCCGCCCTCGCCGCCCGGCCCTTCCCGTGGGGAGTCCGCATCGTGGAGCGCCCAGACCCCAGCCGGCCGACCTTCGCCGCCCTGTGGGCCGGGGCCGTGCGCGAGCACGCCGGCCGGCCGTTCCTGATGTTCGAGGACGAGGACGGCCGTGCCACCACCTGGACCTACGCGGAGTTCGACGCGCTGGTCGCGCGCACGGCGGCGGGGCTCGCCGCCCGTGGGGTGGGCCGCGGCGACCGGGTGCTGCTGGTGCTGCCGAACTGCGTCGCGTTCGTCGCCGTCTGGCTCGCCTGCGCGGTGCTCGGCGCGACCTTCAGCAGCAGCGACCCGCGCGCCCGTGCCCCGGAGATCGCCCACCAGCACGCGCGGTTGCGCCCCCGGCTGGTCGTCTGCGGCCCCGACCAGGCCCCGCAGGTCCCGGCCGGCGACACCACCCTGGTGGTGCCGACCGGGCCCGACGCGACCGTCGGCGGGCTGGCGGCCGGCGGCTCCCTGGACGGCGCGGCGGCGGCCGCGCCCGCCGCGGGGGACGACCTGAGCGTCCTGTTCACGTCCGGCACCACGTCGGCCCCGAAGGGCGTCGTCGTCAGCCAGGGCGTCTACGCGCACACCGGACGAGTCATGGCGGAGGCCGCGGGCCTCGGTCCCGGGTCGCGCTTCCTCGTCGCGCTCCCCCTCTTCCACGCCAACGCCCAGTACTACTGCTTCGCCGCCGCCGTCGCCGTCGGCGCCTCCGTCGCGCTGGTGCCCGCGTTCTCCGCCACCCGGTACCTGGCCCAGCTCGAGCGCCTCGGGGCCACGCACGCGTCGCTGTTCGCCGCGCCGCTGCGGATGGTCCTGGCCCGCGGCGGCGACCGCCCGCTGCGGCGCCCGCTGGAGCACATGTGGTTCGCCCAGGACCTGACCGCCGACGAGTACGCGGCGGTGTCCCGGCTGGTCGGCTGCGCGCCGCGGCAGCTCTACGGCATGACCGAGACCGGCCCGGCGGTGCTGAGCCAGCCCGTGGGAGGGGCGGGCCCCGCCGGGCTCGGCGGCGTCACCCCCGGCTGCGCCGTCCGCCTCGGCGACCTGGCCACGGGCACCCCGCTCGTCCCGCCCGCGCACGGCGAGATCCAGGTGGGCGGCGTCCCGGGCCGCACCGTGTTCACCGGCTACCTCGACGACCCGCACGCCCTGCAGGCCGTGTTGGCCGGCACCGGGCCCGACGGCGAGGTGTGGTTCCGCACCGGCGACCGGGCCGCGGTCGGACCCGACGGCACCTGGTCGTTCGCCGGTCGCGGCAGCGAGCAGCTCAAGGTCGCCGGCGAGAACGTGTCGGCCGTCGAGATCGAGCAGGTCATCGCCCGCCACCCCGGCGTCTTCGAGGTCGCCGTCACCGGCCGGCCCGACCCGCTGCGCACCGAGGTCCCCGTGGCCCACGTGGTGCCGGCGGGCCCGGCCGCGGCCGACCTGGCCGCGTCGGTGCTGGCCTGGTGCGCCGAGCACCTCTCCCCCGCCAAGAGACCGCACGAGGTCCACGTCGTCCCGGAGCTCCCCCGGACCTCCGTCGGCAAGATCCGCAAGTTCCTGCTCACGGCCGACCGCCGGCCTGAGCCCGGCCACCAGGAGGCACAGCCATGAGATGGGTGACCTACGACGCCGACGGGACCGACCGCGTCGGCCTGCTGCTCGACGACCGGGTCCACGGCCTGCCGCCGGGGACGACGCTGCTCGACCTGCTCGGCGACGACGGGACCCGGCTGCGCGAGGCCGGCGATCGCGCGACGTCGGACCCCGACGACGTCCGCCCGTTCGCCGGGGCGACGCTGCGGGCGCCGCTGCAGCCGCCCGCGATGCGCGACTTCCTGTGCTTCCTGCAGCACATGCGCAACTGCCGGGCCGGGCTCGGCGCGTCCGCGCAGCTGGACCCGGAGTGGGAGCAGATCCCGGCGTTCTACTTCACCAACCCGGTCGCGGTGATCGGGCCGCACGACCCCGTGCCGGTCCCGCCGGGCTGCGAGCGCTTCGACTTCGAGCTGGAGGTGGCCGCCGTGGTCGGGCGGGCCGGGTCCGACCTCGACCCGGCGACCGCCGCCGACCACATCGCCGGCTACACGATCTTCAACGACTGGAGCGCGCGCGACCTGCAGGCCCGGGAGATGCGCCTGGGCCTCGGCCCGGCGAAGGGCAAGGACAGCTCGACGACGCTGGGCCCGGTCTTCGTCACCGCCGACGAGCTCGCGCCGCACGCCAGCGGCAACTCCTTCGACCTGGACATGCGGGTGTGGGTCAACGACGAGGAGGTCGGCGGCGGGTCGATGGACCAGATGGACTGGTCGTGGGGCGAGATCGCCGCCTACGCCTCGCGCGGCACCACGCTGCGGCCCGGCGACGTCCTCGGCTCCGGCACGGTCCCGACCGGGTGCCTGTTCGAGCACTTCTCCCTCAGCGGTGGCGACGCCGGCGACGGCTTCCGCGGCTGGCTCAAGCCCGGCGACCGCGTGCGCATGCGCGTCGAGGGGATCGGCGAGATCGAGAACGAGGTCGTGCCCGGCCCCGCCGTGCACCTCCTGCGGACCGGGTTCTGAGCCGTGGCCGACCTCGAGTACAGCCGCGGCCTGCACGACCTCGGCGGCGGGTGCCACGCCTGGCTGGAGCCCGACGGGAGCTGGGGCTGGAGCAACGCCGGCCTGGTCGTCGGCGACGGGGAGTCGCTGCTGTTCGACACCCTCTTCGACGTCCCGATGACGCGCGCCATGCTCGACGGGATGGCCGGGCTGACCGGCTCCGCGCCGATCCGGACGGTGGTGAACAGCCACTCCAACGGCGACCACTGGTTCGGCAACCAGCTCTTCCCGGACGCCCGCATCCTCACCTCGGCGGCCACCGCGGAGGAGATGCAGCACTCCGGGCCCGAGCTGATCATGGGCCTGCGCGACTCCCCGGGCGGGCCGGGCCGGTTCGCGCGCGAGATCTTCGCGCCGTTCGACTGGACCGACTGCGACCCGCTCCGCCCCACCGACACCTTCAGTGGGCGGCGCGACCTCGACGTCGGCGGCGTCGAGGTGCAGCTGCTGGAGCTCGGGCCGGCGCACACGGCCGGTGACAGCGTCGCGTGGGTGCCCTCCGCCGGGGTGCTCTTCACCGGCGACCTGCTGTTCATCGGCGGGACGCCGATCATCTGGGCCGGCCCGCTGCGCAACTGGGTCCGGGCCTGCGACACCATGCTCGCCCTGGAGCCGGCCCACGTCGTCCCCGGGCACGGACCGGTCACCGACGGCGCCGGCATCCGGCAGGTCCGCGAGTACCTCCTGTTCGTCGAGGAGGAGGCGACGAAGCGGTTCGAGGCCGGGATGGACCCGGTGGAGGCGATGCACGACATCGCGCTGGGCCGGTTCGGCGAGTGGGCGGAGTCCGGGCGCATCGCGCAGAACGTGATGGCGGTGTACCTCGAGCTCGACCCGACGCTCGAGAAGCCCGACACCCGAGAGGTCTTCGCCCGGGTGGCGACGATGGAGGGCTTCCGGGACTGAGCCGGGAGGTCCGGCCGCGACCACGCGCAGCGGGCTCCCGGTCGGACCCGGCAGGATGGGCTCCGTGGCCAGGCCCAGCATCGTCCCCATCGCGCTCACCGTCGACGACCGAACCGGTTACACGCTGTGGGCGCCGCCGTGGGAGGAGGACGGCGAGGAGTGGCAGGCGTTCCTCGGCACGTCCGAGGGCGAGACCGCCACGGTGCACCTGTTCCCCACCCCGTCGGCGCTCGCCGCGTTCTGCCGCACGCGCACCGACCACGACCTCGCCGACCACCCGGTCTGGCCGGTCGTCACCGGGCTGGGTGCCGAGGACCTGACCCCCGATGACGACCACCGCTACGACCTCGACGGCGTCTACGACACCGCCGCGGAGAACCCCGACCGGTGGGCGGTCGAGGAGCTGGCGGCCACCATCGACATCGTCAGCCGGCTGGCCGAGTGCCTGGACACCGCCGGCGCCGACGACGAGGACGCCCCGCGTGCCCGCACCGACGGGGACGCCGACGACGACGAGGACCTCGAGAACGAGGAGACCGAGTTCCCGGCGCTGGCCGAGCTGGTCGCCCGCCCGGAGATCGGCTCGCTCGGCCTGGGCGTCGACGCCTTCGTGGGCCGCTCCGGCGAGGACGCCTGGGTCGGTGTCGGCGGGGCGCTCGACGAGCTGTGGGAGGACGTGATCGAGGAGCTGTCCGGCCACCTGGACTGGACCGGCTCCGGCACCACCACGGTCGACGCCTACCCCACGGCCGACGACGAGGACCTCGACGACGACCTGGGCGGGGACGACGACGACGAGGACGACGCCCCGGCGGAGCGCACGGTCGCGCTCGGCTCCGACGGCAGCGGCAACCGCCCGGCCGCCGGGTCCACCGCGGCCGCCCCCGGGGAGGCGGCGACCGCCGGGACGAGCACCATCCGCGGCGGCAGCCGGATCACCGCCACCCCGGCCGCCGTCGCCGCGGCCGCGGAGTTCTGGGAGGCGGTGGGGATCCTGCCGGTCGAGCTGGTGGTCCCCGACGGCGCCGGCGTGACGCTGCGCTGCTACGTCGACGACGTCGCCCGCTTCCTCGGCCGCGACGGCGAGATCTGGCTCTTCGACACCCCGGCCCAGCTCGCCCGGTTCATCGCCGGCGACGAGGACCACGACCTCACCGAGATCGCCTCGTGGCCGGAGGTCGCCGACACCGACACCCTCCCGCTACCGGCCGAGCAGGACCGCTACGACCTGACCGAGCTCTCCGAGGTGCTGGCCGAGGTCGCCGGCGGCGCGGCCGGGCTGGTCGACCACGGCACGCTGGCGCAGCCGGTGGAGGGCGTGCGCGACGTCGCGGAGTACGCCGGGCTGTCCCGGGTCGAGGAGCTGATGGCCCCGGGGACGCCGCTCGGCCGGGCGGTGGCGATCGGCGAGCGCGAACCGGGCACGCCGCTGCGGGCGGAGGACGCCGCGGCGCTGCGGACCGCGTGGGACGAGGTCGTCACCGAGGTCGGCGGGGCGCTGGTCTTCCGCCGCTGACACCCGCGCTCCGGGTCCGGCCCGGACCCGGAGCACGACAGTTCTCCCCGGAGCGGTCGTGCTCTGCCCCGTCTCCGTGGGCAGAGCACGAGGCGGCTCGTCGGGACGCTCGTGCTCTGCCCACACCCGTGGGCAGAGCACGACCCGGCTCCGGACAGCACAGCGGCCGGCCCCCGGGACGGGGACCGGCCGCTGCGTGCGTCAGTCGCGGGCGGGCGCCGGACGGTCGGGACGACCGCCGCGCTCCCCCGGCCCGCGGGACCGGTCGCGCTCGCCGTACGGACGGCGCGGGCGCTCGCCCTCGCCGAACGAGCGGCGGGGACGGTCGCCCTCACCGGCGGGCCGGCGGGGCCGGTCGCCGTCGCGGCGGCCGCGGTCTCCCTCGCCGTACGAGCGGCGGGGACGCTCGCCGTCGCGCCGCGGACGCCGGCCGCCGGGGCCGCCGTGCGGACGACGGGACTCCCGCGCCGGACGCTCGACCGGCTCCACCGGCACGCCGCTGGCGACGAGCTCGGCGATCGGGGCGTCGCCCGGCCGGATGCGGTCGACGCGCGGGTCGACCTTCGCCTGCCGGAACCGGCGCTTGGCCTGCCCCACCTGGTCGGGCAGCAGCAGCGAGACCACGACACCGGCGGCACCGGCGCGGGCGGTGCGGCCCGAGCGGTGCAGGTAGGTCTTGTGGTCGGCCGGCGGGTCGTAGTGCAGCACCAGCGACACGTCGTCGACGTGGATGCCGCGCGCGGCGACGTCGGTGGCGACCAGCACCGGGCTGCGGGCGTCGGTGAACGCCTCCAGCGCGCGGCGGCGCGCCGACTGCGGCAGCCCGCCGTGGATCGCCTCCGCCTTGATGCCGACGGCCTTGAGGTTCTCGGTCAGCCGGTCGACGCCGAGCTGGGTCCGCGCGAAGACGATGGTGCGGCCCGGGCGGGCGGCCAGCTCCTGCGTCACGGGCACCTTGTCGCGGAACGCGAGGCTGTAGGCCAGGTGCTCGGCCGGCGGGGCGTCGTCGCCGGGGCGCTTGACCTCGTGCCGGGCCGGGTCCTTGAGGTACCGGCGGACCAGGGTGTCGACCTCGCCGTCCAGCGTGGCCGAGAACAGCAGCCGCTGGGCGTCGGGGCGGGTCTGGTCGAGCAGCTCCTGCACGACCGGCAGGAAGCCGAGGTCGGACATGAAGTCGGCCTCGTCGACCACGCTGACCTCCACCTCGGCGAGGGTGGCCTCGCCCTGGGCGATGAGGTCCTGCAGCCGGCCGGGGGTGGCGACGACGACGTCGACGCCGCGGCGCAGCTGGGTGATCTGGCGGTGCATCGGGGCGCCGCCGTAGACGGTGACGAACTGGGCGCCGATGGCCTGGCCCAGCGGGGCGAGGTTGTCGGCGACCTGCTGGGCCAGCTCGCGCGTGGGCACCAGCACGAGGGCGCGGGGCGCGCGGGGGCCGCGGCGGGCGGTGAGGCCCATGCGGGCGAGCATCGGCAGGCCGAAGGCCAGCGTCTTGCCGGAGCCGGTGGCGGCCTTGCCCAGCACGTCGCGCCCGGCGAGGGCGTCGGGCAGGACGGTGGCCTGGATGGCGAACGGCGCGCGGATGTCGCGCCGCTCGAGCGCCGTCACCAGCTGCTGGGGCAGGCCCAGCGCGGCGAAGGAGGGCCCGGCCGGCTCGGGCGCCGGCGCGGGGGTGGTCTCGGTGTCGAGCGAGGTGACGAGCGAGGTGTCGAGCGAGGTGTCGAGCGAGGCGTCGACGGGGTCGAACGAGGTCATGCGGGTGTGGGACTCCGATACAGCTCGGGCGCGTCCCGTGGTGGTTGCGCGGGCGCCGTCATCGGCGTCCTCACTGGCGGTCGCGGCGTCGCGGGACGCGGCGGACCTGCACGGATGCGCTCATGCCCGGACGGACCGTCCGGGAGGATGTCCGGCGAGTGCCGGCACACCCACGGTAGCAGCGGAGATCACCCGTCCATTCCGGCGCGGGCGGTGGGGGTGGTCACCCGCGCAGCGCGGCGTACCCCGGCCGGACGACGTCGGCGAGCAGCCGGGCGCGGACGGCGTCGTCGGCGAAGGCGGCGCCCAGCGCGCGCTCGGTGACCGCCTGGACGTCGTCCCAGCCCCAGCCGTGCGCGGCGGCGACGTCGGCCAGCTCGCTGGTCACCGACACCCCGCTCATCAGCCGGTTGTCGGTGTTGACCGTGACGGCGAACCCGAGCCGGTGCAGCCGGTCGACCGGGTGCGCGGCGATCGAGGGGTAGGCGCCGGTCTGGACGTTCGACGACGGCGCGACCTCCAGCGGGACCTGCGCGTCGAGCACGCGCTGCGCGACGGGGCCGAGCGGGCCGTCCGCGGGGACCTCGTCGGCGATGCGCACGCCGTGGCCGAGCCGCTCCGCGCGGGCGCCGTCGAGGGCGGCGCGGATGCTGTCGATGCCGGCGGCCTCCCCGGCGTGGATGGTGCGGTGCGCGCCGGCCCGGTCGAGCAGCGCGATGGCCTCGGGGTGCCGGTCCGGCGGGAAGCCGATCTCCGGGCCGGCCAGGTCGAACCCGACGACGCCGGCGTCGCGGTAGCGCACGACGAGGCCCGCGACCTCCTCCCACCGGTCGGCCTGGCGCATCGCGCACAGCAGCGCGCCGACGGTGATCGGGGTGCCCGCGGCGGCGGCTTCGGCGCTGCCCTGCGCGAAGCCGTCGAGGATCGCCTCGACCGCCTCCTCGATCGGCGTGCCGCCGGCGGTCACGAGCTCCGGCGCCATGCGCACCTCGGCGTAGACGACGCCGTCGGCGGCGAGGTCGAGCGCGCACTCGCGGGCCACCCGGCGCACGGCCTCGGGCCGCTGCATCACGCCGACGGTGTGCGCGAACGTCTCCAGGTAGCGGACGAGCGACCCGGAGTCGGCGGCCTCCCGGAACCAGCGGCCCAGCGCCTCGGCGTCACCGGCCGGCAGGTCGCGGTAGCCCGCCTCGTCGGCGAGCTCGAGCACCGTCTGCGGCCGCAGCCCGCCGTCGAGGTGGTCGTGCAGCAGGACCTTGGGGGCGCGGCGGATCGAGTCGGCGTCGAGCGGTGCGGGCACCCGGCGACGTTATCTCGTGCCGCGCTCCTGCCAGCGGAAGGTCAGGACGCACAGCACCAGCCCGGCCAGGCACCAGGCACCGAGCACCAGGGCGACCCGCCCGAGCTCCCAGGTGCCGGCCGGCTCGGACGCGGCGAGCGCGTCCGGCAGGAACACCGAGCGCAGTCCCTGGGCCATCCACTTGAGCGGGAAGAACGACGCGACCGTCTGCATCCAGGTCGGCACCTGGCTGAACTGGAAGAAGACGCCGGAGATGAACTGCAGCACCAGCGCGATCGGCGTGACGGTGGCCGACGCCGACCGACCGTTGCGCGCCAGCGAGGACACCGCGATGCCGAGCAGCGTGCACGCGGCGGCGCCCAGCGCGGTCACCCAGGCGAAGGTCAGCCAGTCCGCGCCGGCGGGCAGGTCGACGTCGTAGAAGACGACGCCGACGAGCAGCAGGATCGCGATGATGAGCACCGTGACGGCGAGGACCTGCACGACCTTGCCGACGAAGTAGGCGCTGCGCGGCATCGGGGTGCCGTAGAGCGACTTGAGCGTGCCGTCCGCCCGCTCGGTCGCGATGGAGATCGCCATGTTCTGCAGGCTCGCCCCGAGGATGCCCGCGGCGATCACGCCGGCCACGAAGTACTGGGTGAAGCTGACCCCGCTGCCGAGGTCGTAGTCCAGCACCGCGCCGAAGACGACGAGCAGCAGCACGGGGAACACGAGGGTGAAGACCACCGACTCGCGCTGGCGGAAGAACTCCTTGAGCTCCACGCCGGCGCGGGAGCGGTAGACGGCGCCCAGCGAGGGCAGCGCCGGGGTGGTGCGGTCGGTCGTCACGGCGCTCACGCGCGCTCCTCCCCGATCATCTGCAGGTAGACGTCCTCGAGGGTCGGCCGGGCCACGGCCAGGTCGGGCACCTCGCCGTCGAAGCGTGCGGCCAGGTCGCGGACCAGCGCGGTGGGGGTGCCGGTGGCCTCGGTCCGCCGGACGCCGTCCTCGGTCCAGGTCACCACGGCCGGCGCCCGGCCCCGCCCGCCCAGCTCCGAGGGGACGGCGACCTCCGCCAGCCGGCCGCGGGCGATCACGCCGACCCGGTCGGCGAGCGCCTCGGCCTCGTCGAGGTAGTGGGTGGTCAGGAGCATCGTGGTGCCCAGGTCGCGCAGCGACCGGATCAGCGACCAGAACTGCCGGCGGGCCTCGGGGTCGAAGCCGGTGGTCGGCTCGTCGAGGAACAGCAGGGTGGGCCGGCCGACGATGCCGAGCGCGACGTCGAGCCGGCGGCGCTGCCCGCCCGACAGCGACCGGCCACGCGAGCCCGCCTTCTCCGTCAGGCCGACCAGCTCGAGCACCTCGTCGGGGTCGCGCGGATCGGGGAAGTAGGACGCCTGCGCCCGCAGCAGCTCGCGGCAGGTGAGCTGGCTGTCGCCCGCGCCGGACTGCAGGACGATGCCCAGCTGCGCCTTCCACCGGCGCCCGCCCGAGGCGGGGTCGGTGCCCAGCACCCGCACCTCACCGCCGTCGCGGTCGCGGAAGCCCTCGCAGATCTCGACCGTCGTCGTCTTGCCGGCACCGTTGGGGCCGAGCAGCGCGAAGATCTCGCCCCGCCGGATGTCGAGGTCGAGGCCGTCGACGGCGGTGGCGGCGCCGTAGCGCTTCACCAACCCGCGGACCGAGATCGCCGCGTCCGGGTCGAGGGGCGCCCCGGCCTGCGGGGCGGCGGCGGAGGTCGGCGCCGCGGACGTGCTGGTCACGAGGACCCAGTGTTCCACTGCCACACGGCGACCCTCCGGGCCGCACCGCGACCAGGTGCCGTCCCCGGCCGAGCGGAGCCCGTCCCGGCCCTCGTCGGGGACCCTCCGGGCCCCACTCCTCCCGCCGCACCGCGACCAGGTGCCGTCCCCGGCCGAGCGGAGCCCGTCCCGCCCTGCCGGGGGACCCCGTCAGGCCGAGATGCGGTCCAGCAGCAGCGGCAGCGGCTCGTCGCCGGTGTCCACGCCGACCGCGCCCTCCAGCGCCTCCAGCGCCCGCTCGATGCGCGCGGGGTCGTCGGTGTGCAGCTCCAGCAGCGGTTGGCCCTCGGTCACCTGCTCCCCCACCGTCGCCGTCCAGGTGACGCCGGCCGCGGCTGACACCGGGTCCTCCTTGCGCGCCCGCCCGGCCCCGAGCCGCCACGCGGCGACACCGAGGGCGTAGGCGTCCAGCCGGGTCAGCGTCCCGGTGGCGGGGGCGGTCACGACGTGCCGCTCCGCCGGCTGCGGCAGCGGGGCGTCGGGGTCCCCGCCCTGCGCGGCGACCATCCGCCGCCACACGTCCATGGCCCGGCCGTCGCGCAGCGCGTCGGCGGGGTCGACGTCGGGCCGCCCGGCGCCGGTGAGCATCTCCCGTGCCAGGGCGAGGGTCAGCTCGACGACGTCGGCCGGGCCGCCGCCGGCGAGCACCTCCACCGACTCGGCCACCTCGACGGCGTTGCCCGCGGCGCGGCCGAGCGGCCGGTCCATCGCGGTCACCAGCGCCACGGTGTTCACCCCGGCCGCCTCACCGAGGCCGACCATCGTGCGGGCCAGCTCGCGGGAGGCCTCCGGGTCCTTCATGAACGCGCCGGAGCCGGTCTTGACGTCGAGGACCAGCGCGTCGGCACCCTCGGCGATCTTCTTGCTCATGATCGAGCTGGCGATCAGCGGGATCGACTCGACCGTCGCCGTCACGTCCCGCAGCGCGTAGAGCTTCTTGTCCGCGGGCGCGAGGTCGTGCCCGGCCGCGCAGATCACCGCGCCCACCTCGGCGAGCTGCCGCAGGTAGGCGTCCTCGTGCACGTCGGCCCGCCAGCCGGGGATCGACTCGAGCTTGTCCAGCGTGCCGCCGGTGTGCCCGAGACCGCGCCCCGACAGCTGCGGCACCGCGACCCCGCACGCGGCGACCAGCGGCGCCAGCGGCAGGGTGATCTTGTCGCCCACCCCGCCGGTGGAGTGCTTGTCGGCGGTCGGGCGGCCCAGCGAGGACAGGTCCTTGCGCTCGCCGGAGTCGATCATCGCCTGCGTCCAGACCGACAGCTCGCCCGGCGACATGCCCCGGAAGAACACCGCCATGAGCAGCGCGCTCATCTGCTCGTCGGGGACGGTGCCGTCGGTGTAGGCGCCGATGACCCAGCGGATCTGCTCGGGCGTGAGCTCCCCGCCGTCGCGCTTGGCGCGCAGCACGTCGATGGCGTCCATCAGTCCCGTCCCCCTCCGGCCGCGCCCGTGCCGCCGTCCCGGGCGGCCGCGGCCACCAGGTCCTCGGGGCCGAAGGCGTCGGGCAGCACCTCGCGCATGGGCACGATGCCCAGCGACACCGTCTCGATGAGCATGTCGGCGCCGCCGTGCTCCCACAGCAGCTGACGGCAGCGCCCGCACGGCATGAGCGGCTGCCCGTCCCCGCCGACGCAGGCCACCGCGACCAGCCGGCCGCCGCCGGTGCGGGCGAGGTCGCTGACCATCCCGCACTCGGCGCACAGCCCCAGGCCGTAGCTGGCGTTCTCGACGTTGCAGCCGGTGACCACCCGGCCGTCGTCGACCAGCCCGGCCACGCCCACGGGGAACCGCGAGTACGGCGCGTAGGCGTGCGTCATGGCCTCCCGCGCCGCGCCGCGCAGCGCCTCCCAGTCGACGTCCGCCATCTAGTGCTCTCCTCTTCGGTAGACCAACCCGTCGGCCTTGGGCATCCGCAGCCTCTGGGACGCCAGCGACAGGACCAGCAGCGTGGTCAGGTGCGGCGTGAACGACACCAGGCCCGGCGGCAGCTCGTCGACGGTGAGGAAGCCGACCAGCGCGGCCGCGGCCACGACGGCGGCGATGCCGGCGGGCAGCAGCTTGCCGCGGCGGGCCTGCACGACCGCGATGACGGCGAGCAGGATCGCCACCAGCAGGAACAGGGCGACGACGGCGGAGCGGCTGCGCAGCTGCAGCGCGTCGGTGAACCCGAACAGGCCGGCGCCGGCCGCGAGCCCGCCGGGGCGCCAGTTGCCGAAGATCAGCGCGGCGAGGCCGATGAACCCGCGCCCGTTGACCTGGCCCTCGCGGTAGATCCCGGCGATGAAGACGAGGAAGACGCCACCCAGGCCGGCCAGCGCGCCGGAGATGACCACCGCGATGTACTTGAGGCGGTAGACCGGCACGCCGAGCGAGTCGGCGGCGGCCGGGTTCTCCCCGCAGGAGCGCAGGCGCAGCCCGAAGGACGTGCGCCACAGCAGCAGGTAGCTCGCCGGGATCAACAGCACCGCGATGAGCGTCAGCAGGCCGATGCCGCTGGTGAGCCCGCGCAGGATGCCCGCCACGTCGCTCACGAGGAACCAGCGCTGGCGCTCCAGCGAGCCGAGCAGGTCCGGCCCCGAGGACAGCACCGGCACCGAGAACGACGGCGGGTTGCCGTCGACCGGGGGCGACTGCGTGACGCCGCCGCCGGCCGGGTTGTCGGTGTAGAGCAGCTCGGAGAGGAACCGCACGACGCCGCCGGCCAGGATGTTGATCGCCACGCCGGAGACCACGTGGTCGACGCCGAAGGTGACGGTGGCCAGCGCGTGCAGCAGGCCGCCGACCGCGCCGAACAGCAGCCCGCCGACGACGGCGGCGCCCCAGCCCCACTGGTAGCCGGCGAACCCGGCACCCCAGGTGCCGAGCGTCATCATCCCGTCGAGGCCGATGTTGACCACGCCGGCGCGCTCGGCGAACAGGCCGCCCAGCGCGGCCAGGCCGATCGGCACCGCCAGCAGCAGGGCCGCGGCGATCGTCGAGGAGCTGGTGAGCTGCGCCTCGCCGCTGATCACCCGGACCAGTGAGACGAGCAGCACGACGCCCAGCAGCAGCCACATCAGGCGGCGGGACCGCCCGCCGCCGGTGAACAGGTCGGTCAGCGGTCCGCGGCTCGGCCGGGTCCCGCTGGGTGGGGTGGCCACGGTGCTCACAGCCCGGACTCCTGACGTTGGTCGGAACGCTGGCCTGCCCCGGCCGACCGGCTGACGCCGGCCCCGGTGCCCACCCCGCCGTCGGCGGCGCCGCCGTCGGACGCGGCGCCCGAGGCGGCCTGCCCCGGGCCGGTGCTGCCGTCGCCGGCAACGACGGCCGGGGTCGCCGAGCCGCGCTCCGCGGAGCGGCGGGCCACCCGGCGGGCGATCTCGTTGGCCACGACGACGGCGAGCACGATCGTGCCCTGGATGATCGTCACGACCGAGGCCGGGAAGTCCTGGATCTGCAGCGGCACCAGCGACCGGTCGAGGAAGGCGAACAGCAGCGCGCCGAGGGCGATGCCGACGGGCTTGTTGCGGCCCAGCAGCGCCACCGCGATGCCGAGGAAGCCCAGCCCCGAGGTGAAGTCGGTGGTGTAGGCGTGGGTGGAGCCGAGCAGGTCGGGCATGCCGATCAGCCCGGCGACGGCACCCGACAGCAGCATCGTCTTGACGACCATGCCGCGGGAGTCGACGCCGCTGGCGCTGGCCGCCGACGGCGACAGGCCCGCCGCGCGCAGGTCGAAGCCGAAGCGGGTGCGGTTGAGCAGCACGGCGATCACCGCGCCCACCACGACCGCGACGAGCAGGAAGCCGTAGAGCTGCCGCGGCGGGGTGGCCAGGCCGAGCACCCCGAAGACGCCGTTGAGGCTCGGCATCCAGCCGGACTCGGGGATCTCGGCGGTGGCGATGATCGAGGCGCCCTCGGGGCTGCCCCGCAGCGGGCCAGTGAGCAGGAACGACGCGATGCCCAGCGCGATGACGTTGAGCATGATCGAGCTGATGACCTCGCTGACGCCGCGGGTCACCTTGAGCACCGCGACGATGCCGGCCCAGATGGCGGCCACGGCCATCGCCACGACCACGATGAGCAGCACGTGCAGCGGGCCCGGCAGCGCGACGGCGGCGCCGACGCCCGCGGCGAGGATCGTGGCCAGCCGGTACTGGCCCTCGACGCCGATGTTGAACAGGCCCATGCGGAAGGCGATGGCCACCGCGAGGCCGGCCAGGAACAGCGGCACCGCCCGGTTGAGGATCACCACGAGGGCGGTGACCTGCTGGGCCGGGGTGTCGCCGAAGTCGACCATGACGGCGAAGACCTCGAACGGGTTCACCTGCAGCGCGGCCATGACGGCCGAGGAGATGACGACGGCGACGACGACGGCGAGGACCGGCGCGAACAGCGCCAGCCCGATCTTGCGGAGGACGTTCACGCCGCACCCGCCGTCGTCCGGGCCCCGGTCATGTACCCGCCGAGCTCCTCGGGGGTGACCGCGGAGGGGTCGAGGGTGGCCACCAGCCGGCCGCGCAGCATGACGTGCAGCGTGTCGGACAGGCCGATCAGCTCGTCGAGGTCGGCGGAGACGAGCAGGATGCCCATCCCCTCGGCGCGGGCCTCCTCGAGCAGCCGCCAGATGGCGCCCTGCGCGCCGACGTCGACGCCGCGGGTGGGGTGCGCCGCGAGCAGCAGCCGCGGGGCGGCGCTCATCTCGCGGCCGACGATCAGCTTCTGCTGGTTGCCGCCGGACAGCGCGACGGCCGGCGTGTCCGGCCCGGGGGCGCGGACGTCGTAGTCGCGCATGATCCGCGCGGTGTCGGTGCGGGCGCCGCGGCGGTCGATGAAGGGCCCCTTGACCGCCGGCGGCCGGGTCTGGTGTCCCAGGATGCGGTTCTCCCACAGCGGCGCCTCGAGCAGCATGCCCTGGCGGTGGCGGTCCTCGGGGATGAACCCGAGCCCGGCCTCGCGGCGGGCGCGGGTGCTCCACGCGGTGATGTCGTCGGCACCGAGCAGCACGGTGCCGGCCGCGAGGGCGCGCAGGCCCATGACGGCGTCGACGAGCTCGGCCTGGCCGTTGCCCTCGACGCCGGCGATGCCCACGACCTCGCCCTCGCGGACGGTCAGCGTGACGTCGTCGACCGGCGGGCGGCCGGTGGGCGCGGCGACGGTGACGTCGCGCAACTGGAGCACCGGCGTCTCGCGCACGGTGGAGGTGCGGATCTCCGGCGAGGGCAGCTCGCTGCCGACCATGAGCTCGGCGAGCTGGCGCGCCGTCGTCGTCCGCGGGTCGGCGGTGCCGACGGTGGTGCCGCGGCGGATGACGGTGATCGAGTCGGCGACCTTGCGGACCTCGTCGAGCTTGTGCGAGATGAAGATGACCGTCAGGCCCTCGCGCTTGAGCTCGGCGAGGTTGCCGAACAGCTCGTCGACCTCCTGCGGCACGAGCACGGCGGTGGGCTCGTCGAGGATCAGCGTGGTGGCGCCGCGGTAGAGCACCTTGGCGATCTCCACCCGCTGCCGGTCGCCGACGCCCAGGTCCTCGACGAGGACGTCCGGGTCGAGGCCGAGCGCGTAGGCGTCGGAGATCTCGCGGATCCGGCCGCGGGCCTGCGCGCCGATGCCGTGCGCCTTCTCCGCGCCGAGCACGACGTTCTCCAGCACGGTCAGGTTGTCGGCGAGCATGAAGTGCTGGTGCACCATGCCGATCCCCGCGGCGATCGCGTCGGCCGGGCTCCTGAAGTGCACCTCACGGCCGTGCAGCAGCACGTGTCCCTCGTCGGGGCGGTGCATGCCGTAGAGCGTCTTCATGAGCGTCGACTTGCCGGCGCCGTTCTCGCCCACGATGGCGTGCACCTCGCCGCGCCGGACGCGCAGCTCGATGTCCTTGTTCGCGACCACGCCGGGGAAGCGCTTGGTGATGCCGCGCAGTTCGACGGCCAGCGGGGCCGGCGCGGCAGCGTCGCCGCCCTCGGCGCCGGCCCCGGTCGCGCCCTCGCTCAGGCCGGCCGGCGTCGGTGCCGGGACGCCTGCCGGGGAGCCTGGTGTGGCCATGGTGGGCCCTTCCTGCGTTCCTTCGGCCCACGGGTGCGCGGGCTCGCGTCCACTCTGCTGCACCGGCGGCGCGGGATCGACCGCGGTCCCCGGCGTGCGCACCGGCCGGGCGACCGGCGGGTGCGTCGGCTGGGCATCCTCCCCGACGAGTGTGACGGGCGGGGATCCCCCTCACGGCGGAGGGCCCGGGGGTGCGTGTGCTCCCCCCGGGCCCTCCGGTCGTCCGTCGTCAGCCGGCGGTGCGGCCGGTCGGCGTCACGGGGTCGTCGGGACCTCGATCTCGCCGTCGACGATCTGCTGGCGGTA
The DNA here is from genome assembly GCF_037034165.1 of Geodermatophilus sp. FMUSA9-8. Classification (NCBI taxonomy): domain Bacteria; kingdom Bacillati; phylum Actinomycetota; class Actinomycetes; order Geodermatophilales; family Geodermatophilaceae; genus Geodermatophilus; species Geodermatophilus sp. FMUSA9-8. The sequence continues at coordinate 286,479 of NZ_JBAGKE010000002.1, forward strand.
CTCGTCGATCTGCTCCTGGATGTCGTCGATGAAGCCGCCCGAGGTGGACAGGCCGACGCCGTCCTGCTCCAGGTTGTAGGTGATGTCCGAACCGCCCTCGACGCTGCCGTCGACGAAGGAGTCGACGAACGAGGACACCGCGGTGTCCACGCGCTTGAGCATGGAGGTCAGGATGACCGCCTGCAGCGCCGGGTCGTCGACCGTCTGGTACTGGTCAGAGTCGACGCCGATGGCGCGGTTGCCGGAGGCCGCGGCCGCCTGGAAGACACCGAGGCCCGAGCCGCCGGCCGCGTGGTAGACGATGTCGGCGCCGGCCTGGTACATGCCCTGGGCGACCAGCAGGCCGCGGTCGGGGGCGCCGAATCCGGAGAAGTCACCGGCCGGGGAGATGTACTGCCGGTCGATGATGATCTGCGGGTCGACCGCCTGCGCACCGGCCACGTACCCGGCCTCGAACTTCTGGATCAGCGGGGTCTCCACGCCGCCGACGAAGCCGATGTGGCCGGTCTCCGACTTGGTCGCGGCCGCGACGCCGGCGAGGAAGGAGCCCTGCTCCTCGGCGAAGAGCAGACCCGTGAGGTTGCTTGGGTTACCTACTTCGGTCGTCGAGTAGTCGACGATCGCGAAGGTCGTGTCCGGGTACTGCTCGACCACGTCGCCGATGATCTCGCCGTAGGCGAAGCCGACCGCGATGACCGGGTTGTAGCCCTCGTCGGCCAGCTGGGTCAGCAGGTCGACGCGGTTGGAGCCGTCGGCGTTGGGGCTGAGGTCCTGGAACTCCCCGCCGTGCTCCTCGACGGCGGCCTCGAGGCCCGCGACCGCCGCGTCGTTGAACGAGCGGTCGCCCCGGCCGCCGGTGTCGAAGGCCAGGCCGATGCGGGGCTCCTCGCTGCCCCCGCCCTCGCCGCCGCCGCTCCCGCTGCTGCCGCCGCCGGTCTCGTCGCTGGCACAGGCGGCCAGGGCCATGCTGCCGGCCAGCAGCAGGGCCGCGACCTTCATCTTCCGCGCTCGGCGCAAGACGCACTCCTCTCTGGGGGGAGCTCCCGGCACAGACGGGGGAGCTCCCGTGGGTCCTGGTCCGTCACGCCCGGGGACACCCCGGCACGGCCGGGACGCCGGACGCGACGACCCCGGCACGCTAACCGCGCTGCGCCCCCCCGCCGCCATCCGTGCGACGGACCGAGACGGGATCGTTGTGAACGCCCCGCCCGCGCGGAGTCCCGGCCACGGCCGCCCGCGCCTGGCGACCCGGCCCCGCCGGCCCGCGGCTAGCGTCCTCCCCGTGCGGCGACGGTGGGGTGCGCTGGTGGCCGTGCTGGCCGCGTTGGCGGTGCTCCTGGGCGCCGCTCCCGCCGCGGCGGCACCGGCCGACGACACCCCGCGCCCCACGGCCGACCCGGCCGCCCCCACGCCCACCGCGCCACCGGCCGGCGGGCCGCCGCAGGGCTCGGCGCCGGGCGGGGTCACCGTCGGCGGTGACGGCCTCGACACCCGCGGCACCGTGGTGGCCGACGGGGCGCCGCCGCTGCCCGACGGCGTCGTGGCGGCCGGCTGGCTCGTCGCCGACGCGGGCACCGGCGAGGTGCTGGCCGCCCGTGACCCGCACGGCCGCCACTACCCGGCGAGCACGCTCAAGACGCTGACCCTGCTGACCCTCGCCCACCGGCTGGACCCCGCGCTGGTGGTGGAGGGCACCGTCGAGGACGAGCAGATGGAGGGCAGCAAGGTCGGCATCGTGGCCGGCGGCCGCTACCCGGTCGGGTTGCTGTTCCAGGCGCTGGTGATGCAGTCGGGCAACGACGCGGCCAACGCGCTGGCCCGGGCGGCCGGGGGCACCGCGCCCACGATCGCCGCGATGAACGCCCGGGCGCTGCAGCTGGGCGCCTTCGACACGGTCGCCGGGTCGGTGTCGGGCCTCGACGTCGCCGGGCAGTCCTCCTCCCCCTACGACCTCGCCCTGTTCTTCCGGGAGCTGGTCGCGGACCCGGTCACCGCGGGGCTGCTCCTGACGCCGACGGCGCAGATGCCCGGCTTCGAGGGCCGCTCTCCCGGCTTCCAGATCCAGAACCAGAACCCGCTGGCCGGCTACCCGGGGACGCTGGGCGGCAAGACCGGGTTCACCGACGCCGCCCGGCACACCTACGTGACCGCCGCCGAGCGGGACGGCCGGCGGCTGGTGGTCAGCGTGATGGGCACCGAGAACGTGCCGCTGCGCGCCGCCGACCAGGCCGCGCGCCTGCTCGACTGGGGCTTCGCCGTCCCGGCGTCGCTGACCGGCGTCGGCCGCCTGGTCGCCTCAGCCGACGAGGTCCCCGCTCCTCCCCCGACCCGGACGGCGACGCCGACGCCGGCCGGCCCCGCGGAGGTGGCGGCGGGCCCGCCCGCGGCGGCGCCGGCGGCCGGCGACGGCGGCCCGCCCGCGCTCGGCCTGCTGGCGCTCGGCGCGGCCGCGGCCGCGGTCGTCGCCGCCACGGTCATCGGCCGGCGGCGGGCGGTGCGCCGGACGCCGCCGCCACCGGGGGCCGCGTCTCCGGGACGGCGGGCACCGCCGGGGTCAGGCGCGGGAGGGTCGCCGTCCACGCCGCCGTGAAGAACGCGAACCGGACCACCAGGTTGATCCACACCAGGACGCCGACCGCGCCGCCGAAGGCCGACGAGGTCACGCTGCCCGAGATCAGCGACAGGTAGAGGCTGCCGGCCAGCTTCATCAGCTCGAACCCGGCGGCGCCGAACAGCGCGCCGGGCATCAGCAGCCGCAGCGGGTGCGATGTCGAGGGCACCACCCGTAGCAGCCACAGGAAGACGACGACGTCGCCGGCGAACGCCAGCGCGATGCCGAGCAGGCTGGTGCCCACGGCCAGCCCCGGCGCGTCCTGCAGCCCCAGGACGTCGAGCACCACGGAGGTGGCCTGGGTGGCGAAGCCGGTCAGGCCGATGCTGAGCAGGCCGGCGCCGCCGAGGGCGACGAGCGCGACGACGTCGGCGAGGTTGTCGCGCCAGAACTCCGGCTCGTCGACGGAGCCCTTCCAGATCTGCTCCATGCCGATGCGCAGCTTGTCCATGGCGCGCAGCCCGGCGTAGAGGAAGCCGGCCGCGCCGATGATCCCGGTCAGGCCGGCCGCGCCCACCGCCGAGCGCAGCTCGTCGACGATCTGCCGCCCCGTGCCGCCGGGGAAGGACTCCCGGATGGCGGTGTAGAGCTCCCGCTGCAGGATCGCGTCGCCGGACAGGACCAGGGCGATGACCGAGGCGACCAGCAGCAGCACCGGGAACAGGCCGAGGAACACGAAGTAGGTGACCCCGGCGGCGAGCAGGTCGCCCTGGCTGCGCTGGTAGCGGCCGCCGGCCCGGGCGAGGTGGTCGAACCACGGGCGCCGGCCGCGCTGGCTGCGGACGAGGGAGTCCACGGAGCCCGCGACCCGGGCCCCGGCACCGGTGACGCGGGCCCAGGGGCCGCGTCCGGCGTTGGCGGGGGGCCGGTCGTCCGGAGGGGTGCCCACCCCGTCCAGTCTGCTGCCTCGGGGACCGCGGCGCAGGTCAGCGGCGGTGCGGCGGCCCGGTCAGCGGGTACTCGCGGGCGACCACCCAGGTGCCGGTGGGGCTCTGCTCGAACTCGGTGAACGAGGTGACGGCGAACTCCGCCGACAGGTCGGCCAGGCCGCTGTAGGCGAGGTCGAGCATGTCCGGCGCGACGTCGTGGGCCACGGTCACGTGCGGGTGGTACGGGAACGACAGGTCGCGCGCCAGCGGCCCGGTGCGCACGTCGGAGGCCAGCAGCTCGCAGTTGCCGATGCCCTTGGCGACGGTCACGAAGACGACGTCGGAGACCGGCGTGAAGGTGCCGGTGCCCGACAGGTGCATCTCGAACGGCGGGTGGTCGCGGGCGACGCGCGCCAGGTGCTCGCTGATCGCGGCGCGGTCGGCGCACGGCACCTCGGTGGGCGGCAGCAGCGTGACGTGCGGCGGGACGACGGTGGCCTGCGGGTCGCCGACCTTGGCGCGCCAGTCGACGAGCACCTGCGCCCAGGGCTCGGGGACCGGCACGAGGACGCCGACGACGGAGGTCTGCGGCGGCGCCGTCCGGCTGCGCGGGACGAACGTGTCGTCGTTCACGACACCGCCCCCGCGGGCCGGAGGAAGCCGACGCGGTCGTAGACCGTGGCGACGGTGGCCGCGGCGACCTCGCGGGCACGGGCCGCCCCGCCGGCGAGCAGCCGCTCGAGCTCGGCGCGGTCGTCGAGCAGCTCCTGCGTGCGGGCGCGCACCGGGGCGACGAAGTCGGTGACCACCTCGGCGAGCTCCTTCTTGAGGTCGCCGTAGCCGCGGCCGGCGAACCGCTCCTCCAGCTCGGGCACCGGGACGCCCGACAGGGCGCTGTGGATCGTCAGCAGGTTGGTGACGCCGGGCTTGTTCTCCGCGTCGGCCACCACCTCGCGGCCGGTGTCGGTGACCGCCGAGCGGATCTTCTTCGCCGACGTCCTCGGGTCGTCGAGGAGGAACACGCAGCCGGCCGGCGGCAGGCTCTTGCTCATCTTCTTCTCGGGCGACTGCAGGTCGAGGATCTTCGCCGCGCCCTGCGGGATCCGGGCGGCGGGCAGCGTGAACGTGTCGCCGAACCGGCCGTTGAACCGGGTGGCGAGGTCGCGGGTCAGCTCGAGGTGCTGGCGCTGGTCCTCGCCCACGGGCACCTCGTCGGCCTGGTAGACGAGGATGTCGGCGGCCTGCAGCACCGGGTAGGTGAACAGCCCGACCGAGGAGCCCGCGGCGCCCTCGCGCTGGCTCTTGTCCTTGAACTGCGTCATGCGGCTGGCCTCGCCGAAGCGGGCGAGGCACTCGAGCACCCACGAGAGCTGGACGTGCTCCGGCACGTGGCTCTGCACGAACAGCGAGCTGCGGTCGGGGTCCACGCCGAGGGCCAGCAGCTGCGCGGCGGACACCAGGGTGTTCTGCCGCAGCTGCGCCGGGTCCCAGTCCATCGTGATCGCGTGCTGGTCGACGACGCAGTAGAACGCCTCGGCGGTGTCCTGCAGCGCGACCCACTGGCGGAGCGCACCCAGGTAGTTGCCGAGGTGGAAGGAGCCCGCCGTCGGCTGGATGCCGGAGAGGACACGGGGTCGTGACATGAGGTGCGGTGGCACGGCGGCCATCAAACCAGCCGCGGCTCAGCCGACCGGCGCGCCGGTGCGCACGTCGTCGCCCGCCGCACCCGACGCGCCGGTGGTGACCTCGTCGAGCGCCGCGAGGAAGACGTCGTCCTCCTCGGGCGTGCCGACCGTCACCCGGATGCCCTCGCCGGCGAAGGGACGGGTGATGACGCCGCGGCCCTCCAGCGCCGCCGCGACCTCCGCCGTCGGCTCCCCCAGCGGCAGCCACACGAAGTTGGCCTGGCTGTCGGGCACCTCGTGGCCGCGCTCGCGCAGGGCCGCGGTGAGCCGGTCCCGCTCGGCGACGACGGCGGCCACCCGCCGGCCCACCTCGTCGGCGCTGGCCAGCGCCGCGACCGCGGCGGCCTGCGCGAGGCTGGACACGCTGAAGGGCACGTGCGTGCGGCGGACGGCGTCGGCGACGGCCGGGTCCTCGGCGACGAGGTAGCCCACCCGCAGGCCGGCCAGCCCCCACGCCTTGGAGAACGTGCGCAGCACCGCGACGTTCGGCCGGCCGCGCATGAGCTCGAGCCCGTCCGGGACGTCGGGGTCGGTGACGAACTCCCGGTACGCCTCGTCGAGGACGACCAGCACGGACTCGGGCACCCGGTCGAGGAACCGCTCGAGCTCGGCCCGCCGCACCGCCGTCGACGTCGGGTTGTTGGGGTTGCAGACGAACAGCAGGCGCGTGTCGTCGTCGACCACGGCGGCCAGCGCGTCCAGGTCGTGGGTGTCGGGTGACCCGCCGGGGCGGGAGGACACCAGCGGCACCTGCAGGCTGCGCGCCCCGGCGACCTGGGCCAGCAGCGGGTACATCTCGAACGAGCGCCAGGCGAAGGCGATCGCCGTCCCGGGGTCGTTGAACGACTGCGCGAGCTGCTGGCAGAGCATCACCGCGCCGCAGCCGGGCACGACCTGCACCGGGTCGACGTCGTAGTGCTCGGCCAGCGCCCGGGTGAGGACGGCGGCCCCGTTGTCGGGGTAGCGGTAGGTCTCCCCCGCCGTCGCCGACAACGCCTGGACGACCGCCGGCAGCGGCGGGAACGGCACCTCGTTGCTGGCCAGCTTGACGGCGCGGTCGACGCCGAGCTCGCGGGCGAGGTCGGCCGGGTTGCGGCCGGGCTTGTAGGCCGGCAGCGCCTGCACCGCCGGACGTGCGCTCACCACGGACAGGTCCTCCCGGGCGACGGCTCCTAGGGTGGCCCCATGCGCGTACTCGTCGCCGGTGGGGCCGGCTACATCGGCAGCGTAGTCACCGCCGCCCTCCTCGAGGGCGGCCACGAGGTCACCGTGCTCGACGACCTCTCGACCGGGCACGCCGACGCCGTCCCGGAGGGCGCCCGGTTCGTGCAGGCCAGGCTGCAGGAGTCGGCGCCGGTGCTGGCCGAGGTGCGGCCCGAGGCGGTGCTGCACTTCGCGGCCAAGAGCCTGGTCGGCGAGTCGCAGGTCAAGCCGGAGATCTACTGGGAGCACAACGTCGGCGGGTCGCTGGCGCTGCTCGAGGCGATGCGCGCGGTCGACTGCCGGCGGATCGTGTTCTCCTCCACGGCGGCCACCTACGGCGAGCCCGACCAGGTGCCGATCCGCGAGGACGCGCAGACCCGGCCCACCAACACCTACGGCGCCACGAAGCTCGCCGTCGACGCGATGCTCACCTCCTACGCCACCGCGTACGACTTCGCCGCGGTGAGCCTGCGCTACTTCAACGTGGCCGGCGCCGCGTACGGCCGGGGCGAGCGGCACACCACCGAGACGCACCTCATCCCGATCGCGCTGCAGGTCGCGGCCGGGACGCGGAAGGCGATGACCGTCTACGGCGAGGACTACCCGACGCCGGACGGCACCTGCATCCGCGACTACATCCACGTCTCCGACCTCGCCGACGCGCACCTGCTGGCGCTGACCGCGCCGCAGCCGGGCGAGCACCGGGTCTACAACCTGGGCAACGGCACGGGCTTCTCCGTGCAGCAGGTCGTCGACGCCGTCCGCGAGGTCACCGGGCACCCGGTGCCGGTGCAGGTGGGCGAGCGGCGGGCGGGCGACCCGGCGCAGCTTGTGGCCGCCAGCGACCGGATCCGGGCCGACCTCGGCTGGAGCCCGCGGCACACCGACCTCACCGGGATCGTGCGCGACGCCTGGGAGGTCGCGCAGGGGCGGAGCTGACGGACCCGGGCTCCCCTGCCGGCGCTCAACCGGCCGGGGCGTCCTCCCCGGCCGGCTCGGCGTCCGGGGCGCCGGTGACCGACAGCCGGGCGATCCGCCGTCCGTCGAGCTCCAGGACGCTGAGGGTGCGGCCCTCCACCTCGACCGAGTCGCCGACGCCGGGGATGCGGCCGAGCTCGGCGAGGACGAAGCCGGCCACCGTCTCGTAGGGGCCCTCGGGCAGCCGCAGGCCGGTGACCTCCGCGAAGTCGTCGAGGTTGAGCAGGCCGTCGACCTCGTGCGGTCCGCCGGGACGCTCGTCGGCGTCGGCGACGACCTCCTCGTCGTACTCGTCGTAGATCTCGCCGATGACCTCCTCGATGAGGTCCTCGAGGCTGACGATGCCGTCGGTGCCGCCGTACTCGTCCACCACGACCGCGATGTGCTGGTTCTCCCGGCGCATCTCCGACAGCGCCGTCAGCACGCCGGCGGTGCCGGGCAGCCGCTTGACCTCGCGGGCGAGGTCGCCGACGGTGGCCGCGCGCCCGGCGGGATGGGTGGGCAGCAGCAGGTCGCGGACGTGCACGAAGCCGACGACGTCGTCCTGGTCGCGGCCGGTCACCGGGTAGCGCGACCAGCCGGACTCGGCCACCTGGCGCGCGGCGCGGCTGACCGTCGTCGAGGCCTCGAGGAACTCGACCTCGGTGCGCGGGGTCATCACCTCGCGGACCTCGCGGTCGCCGGCGCGGAACACCTCGTCGATGAGCCGGCGCTCGTCGCTGGACAGCGACTCGTGGGCGGCGACGAGGTCGCGCAGCTCCTCCTGGCTGATCGCCTCGCCGCTGGCCCTCGGGTCGCTGCCGAGGAGCCGCACCAGGACGTTCGTGGAGGCCGACAGCAGCCAGATGACCGGCCGCGACAGCCGCGCGATGGTGTTCAGCGGGCGGGCGACCATCAGCGAGAAGCCCTCGGCGCGCTGCAGCGCCAGGCGCTTCGGCGTCAGCTCGCCGACCACCAGCGACAGGTAGCTGATCGCCACGGTGACCAGGACGAGGGCCAGCGGGTCGGCCACGCCCTCTCCCATGCCGCGGGCGACCAGCCAGTCGCTGAACGGCTCGGCGAGGGTGCTCGCGCCGAAGGCGGCGGACAGGAAGCCCGCGAGGGTGACACCCACCTGGACGGCGGCGAGGAACCGGTTGGGGTCGGCGAGCAGGCGGGCCAGCGCACGGCCGCGGCCGCCCCGCTCGGACAGCACGCGGACCTGGGCCTCCCGCAGCGACACCAGGGCGATCTCCGCGCCGGCGAAGAAGCCCCCCACCAGCACGAAGACGACAACCAGGACGATGTCGAGCCAGACGTCGCTCACGGCGGCGTGCTCCTCGGAGATGGGGGCGGGGTGAGCCGTCCATGCTGCCCGCCCGGCCCGCGCGGGCGGCGCCTGGGGCTCCCCGGGCGCGGGCGTGTGACCTCGGTCACGTCCCTCTCCCGGGTGAACGGCCGCTACGGCTAGTCTCGACGAAGTCACGGTCCGTTTCTGTCGAGTCCCGTGAGGACGTCCTCCTCGTGCGCCACCGCCGGTCTTCCCCGCTGCCCGCCCGCCTCGCCGCCGCGGGCCGTCGGCTGCTCCCGTCGCTGGTCCGCGTCCTGCTCGGCCGGCGCGCGCTGTCCGTCCTGGCCGTGACGGTGGTCGTCGCCGGCATCGCACTGGTGGTCCCGCTGGTGATGGCCGGGCGCGGCGCGCTGTCGACGGCGGAGTCGGCCGTCATGACCACCGCCGAGGACGCCGGGCAGCGGACCGGTGTGGTGACGATGGGCGTCGACGGCGAGCCCGCGCCGGGGTCCGCGGGGGCCGGCTCGGCGTCGTCGGGCTCGTCCTCCTCCTCGGCTACGTCCTCGTCGGGCTCGGCGTCGTCCGCGTCGGCGTCCTCGCCGGCCGGGTCCCGGTCCGGGACCGCCGCGGCCCCGGGCACCGCCTCGTCGTCCGCTCCGGCAGGCGCCCCGTCGCCCGCCGCGTCGTCCGCCGCGTCGTCCGCGGCGGAGGCGCCGCACTCCCCCGCGGAGGCCCCGTCCGCGTCGGCGGGGGCGCCTCCGGCCGGGTCGCCCTCCGCGGCCGGGTCGTCCTCCGCGTCGGCGGGCGCGCCCGCGCCGCAGGCGGCTCCCGCTCCGCCGGCCGCGCCCACGCCGGGCACCACGTCGCCGGGCACCACGTCGCCGGCGTCGGCCCCCTCGCCGACGCCGTCGCGGAGCAGCACGCCGTCCTCCTCCCCCGGCCCGGCGGCCCTCCCGGCGCCCGGCGCCACCGCGGCCGCGGTGCCCGGCGGGGCGGCCGCGGTGCTGGCGGCGGTCGACGTCGCCCGGGTGGCCGCGGGCTGCGACCCGCTGACCCGCGACGCCGGCCTGGCCGCGCAGGCCGAGGCGCACGGCGAGGAGATGCGGCGCGCGGGCGGCGAGGTGCCGGTGGGCGGCGGCGCGGTGGCGGCCGGGACCCGCGACGGCGGCACGGTCGTCGCCGGCTGGCTCGCCGGCCCCGCCGCCGGGGACCTGCTCGACTGCTCCCTGACCAGCGCGGGCGCGGCCGTCGTCGGCGGCCCCGGCGGCCCGTTCTGGACCCTCCTGCTCGCCTGACCCCTCAGCGCGCCACGGCGGCGGCCTGGCGGGCCCGCAGCGCCAGGACCCGCGCGACGAGGCGCTCGGCGTGGCGCATGTCCTCGGTGGTGACCGAGAGGGTCACCCAGCCGGCCGCCGTCATCCGGTTGGCCCGCCGCCGGTCGGCGAGGAAGGCGGCCCGGCCGCCGTGCCACAGCCCGTCGTACTCGATGGCCAGGCGCAGCTCGGGGTAGGCGAGGTCCACCCGGGCGACGAACCCCTGCGCGTCCCGGACGACGTACTGGGCCACGGGCGGCGGGAGCCCCGCACGGGCCAGCAGCAGGCGCAGCCGCGTCTCCTGCGGGGACTCCGCGAGCCCGTCGGCGAGCGCGGCCACGGCCCGGGCCTGTGCGCTGCCCCGGCACCGGGGCAGCCCGGCGACCGCGGCGCGCACGGCGGGCAGGTCGGCGAGCCCCGCGCGGACCAGGTGGTCGAGCAGGACGACGCACTCGTCCGGGTCCCCGTCCCGCACGAGGTCGACGGCCGTGTCGACGCGGCCGGTGCAGGGCCGCCCGCGGCGGACGGCCAGCGCCTGCCCGGAGCGCAGCGCGCGGACGCGGACGCCGTCGCCCGCGTTCCACCGCGTGCCGGGAGGGACGACGACCTCCACCGGGTCGTCGGCGCCGGCGAGTCCGGGCACGCCCCAGAGCAGCGCGGCGCTGCGCCGGGCGAAGCCCGCGCCCGGCGGCAGGACGAGGCCCACCCCGGCGACGTGCAGCCCGTGGGTGACCGGGAGCCGGGCGTCCGCGTGGACGTCCTGCCGGAGCCGCCGCCAGGCGCTGCTGCGCAGCTGGTTGCGCGTGAGCCAGCCTCGGTCGACCGCCGTGGAGCCGCGGAACGCGCGTCCCTCCAGCGGGAGCGGGCGTGAGGGCGGCACGGGCACGCCGGCGAGCCTGCCGCCACCGGGCGTCCGCGCGACCGTCGTCCACAGGACGACGACACGGCAGTGGCCCCCTCGGACGCGCCGAGAGGGCCACTGACGTGCGTCCGTCACCGCGGGGGCGACGGACGCGGGTGCTGGGTCAGGCCATGGCCTTCTGCAGGTTGCTGTCGATGGCCGCCAGGAAGTCCTGGGTGGTCAGCCACGGCTGGTCCTTGCTGATCAGCAACGCGAGGTCCTTGGTCATCTGACCGCCCTCGACGGTGTCGATGCAGACCTTCTCGAGGGTCTCGGCGAACCGGGTGACCTCGGGGGTGCCGTCCAGCTTGCCGCGGTGGGCGAGGCCCCGGGTCCAGGCGAAGATCGACGCGATCGGGTTGGTCGACGTCTCCTTGCCCTGCTGGTGCTGCCGGTAGTGGCGGGTCACCGTGCCGTGGGCGGCCTCGGCCTCGACCGTGCGGCCGTCCGGGGTGGCCAGCACCGAGGTCATGAGGCCGAGCGAGCCGAAGCCCTGCGCGACGGTGTCGGACTGGACGTCGCCGTCGTAGTTCTTGCAGGCCCAGACGTAGCCGCCCTCCCACTTGAGGGACGCGGCGACCATGTCGTCGATGAGCCGGTGCTCGTAGGTGATGCCGGCCGCCTGGAACTGGTCCTTGAACTCGGCCTCGAAGGTCTCCTCGAAGATGTCCTTGAAGCGGCCGTCGTAGGCCTTGAGGATCGTGTTCTTCGTGGACAGGTAGACCGGGTAGCCGCGCGAGAGGCCGTAGTTCAGCGAGGCGCGGGCGAAGTCGCGGATCGAGTCGTCGAGGTTGTACATCGACAGCGAGACGCCGGCGCCGGGCGCCTGGAAGACCTCGTGCTCGATCGGCTGCGAGCCGTCGTCCGGGGTGAAGGTGACGGTCAGCTTCCCCGAGGTGGGGAACTTGAAGTCGGTGGCCCGGTACTGGTCGCCGTAGGCGTGGCGGCCGACGATGATCGGCTTGGTCCAGCCCGGCACGAGCCGCGGCACGTTCTGCATGATGATCGGCTCGCGGAAGATCACGCCGCCGAGGATGTTGCGGATCGTCCCGTTCGGGGAGCGCCACATCTTCTTGAGGCCGAACTCCTCGACCCGCGCCTCGTCCGGCGTGATGGTGGCGCACTTGACGCCGACGCCGTGCTGCTTGATCGCGTTGGCGGAGTCGATCGTGACCTGGTCGTCGGTGGCGTCGCGGTGCTCGATGCCCAGGTCGTAGTACTCCAGGTTCACGTCGAGGTACGGCAGGATCAGCTGGTCCTTGATGAACTGCCAGATGATCCGGGTCATCTCGTCGCCGTCGAGTTCGACGACGGTGCCCTCGACCTTGATCTTGCTCACGTCAGACATTCCCTCTCTGCAGCCCCGGCCCGTCGGGCCGGGAGTCGGTCAGGTCGCGGCCGCTCTCACATGTCCGCGACGTCGGCCTGCTTGGCACGCACCGCCTCGGCGGCCTCGCGCAGCCCGGCCAGCTCGCTGTCGGTCAGGTCCCCCTCGACCACCCGGCGCACACCCCCGCGGCCGATCTCCGCCTCGACGCCGAGGTACACGCCGGAGATCCCGTACTCGCCGTCGACCCACGCGCACACCGGCATGACCGCGCCCGAGTCCTCGATGACGGCGCGGGCCATGCGGGCCGCGGCCGCCGAGGGCGCGTAGTACGCCGAGCCGGTCTTGAGCAGCGCCACGACCTCGGCGCCGCCGTTGCGGGTGCGCTGCACGAGGTGCTCGACGCGGTCGGGGGCCATCACGTCGGCCAGCGGCTTGCCGTCGACGGTGCAGCGCGAGGGCACCGGCACCATCGTGTCGCCGTGCGAGCCGAGGGTCAGGGTGCGCACCGAGGAGACCGGGACGCCGAGCTCCTCGGCGACGTTGTTGGTGAACCGGGCGGTGTCGAGCATCCCGGCCTGGCCCATGACCCGCTCCTTCGGGAAGCCGGTGGCGAGCTGGGCGAGGGCGGTCATCTCGTCGAGCGGGTTGCTCACCACGATGACGACGGCGTCCGGCGAGCTCTGCGCGATGTTCTCGGCGACCGAGCGGACGATGCCGGCGTTGGTCTCGATGAGGTCCATGCGGCTCATGCCGGGCTTGCGGGGCAGGCCCGCGGTGACGACCACGACGTCGGAGCCCTCGGTGCCCTCGTAGGAGCCCCCGCCGACGCCGACGACGCGCGTCTCGAAGCCCTCGATCGGGCGTGACTGGTTGATGTCGAGGGCCAGGCCCTCGGGCTTGCCCTCGACGATGTCGGTGAGCACGACCGTCTCGAAGACGTCGTACTCCGCCAGTCGAAGGGCGGTGGTGGAGCCGTAGAAGCCGGCACCGACGACGGTGACCTTGCCGTTCCTGGGCTGCTCTGCCATGGGCGTCAACCTAGACCCGGGACCCTCGTCGCCGCGCCCGCGGGCCGGTCCGCTCAACTGCCCGGCACCAGGACGGACAGCACCGTGACCGCCACCCCGGCCCCGGCCATCAGGACGACGTCGACCGGGCGGCTCCGGACGGCGAGGAAACCGACCCGCCGCACCGGCAGCACCAGCCGCAGCACCGCGGCGCCCACCAGCGCCAGCCCGACCACCAGCAGGCCGCGCCGCCAGTGCTCGAGCGCGACCATGCCCAGCCCCACCGCGACCGCGACCAGGACCGCGAACAGCGGCAGCTGGCGCAGCAGCCCGGCCAGGAACGGCCGGCGCGTGTAGAGGGGCGGCCGGCTCATCGGGCGGTGAGCACCTCGGCCGCGACGGCGCGCTCGGCGGCGAGCACCACGTTCTGCAGCAGCATCGCCCGCGTCATCGGTCCGACGCCGCCGGGGTTGGGCGCCACGTGGCCGGCCACCCCGGCGACGTCCGCCGCCACGTCGCCGGCGATCTTCCCGTCGACCCGGCTGACCCCGACGTCGAGCACCGCGGCGCCCGGCTTGACGACGTCGGCCGTGACCAGCCCGGGGACGCCGGCCGCGGCGACGACGACGTCGGCGCTGCGCAGGTGGGCGGCCAGGTCGCGGGTGCCGGTGTGGCAGAGGGTCACCGTGGCGTTCTCGGTGCGCCGGGTGAGCAGCAGCCCGAGCGGCCGGCCGACGGTGATCCCGCGCCCGACGACGACCACCTCGGCCCCGGCGACGGGGACGTCGTACCGGCGCAGCAGCTCGACGATGCCGACCGGCGTGCACGGCAGCGGCCCGTCGACGCCGAGCACCAGGCGGCCCAGGTTGGTGGGGTGCAGCCCGTCGGCGTCCTTGGCCGGGTCCATCGCCTCGAGGACGGCGTACTCGTCGACCTGGCGGGGCAGCGGGAGCTGCACGATGTAGCCGGTGCAGGCCGGGTCGGCGTTGAGCTCCTCGACGACGCCGAGGACGTCGGTGAGCGTGGCGGTGGCCGGCAGCTCGCGCTGGATGCTGGCGATGCCGACCTGCGCGCAGTCCGAGTGCTTGGCGTTGACGTACCAGCGGCTGCCCGGGTCGTCGCCGACGAGCAGGGTGCCCAGGCCCGGCCGGCGGCCGGCCGCGGTGAGGGCCTCGACCCGCGCGGTGAGCTCCTGGCGGATCGTGGCGGCGGTGGCCTTGCCGTCGAGGATCGTCGCGGGCACCCCGACAGTGTGCCGGAGGCGTCCCCGGCGGGGCCCTCCCGGCCCTACGCTCGCGGCGGCGCCTCCCCCGCGCCGTACCGCCCGCCCCGCGAGGAGTGCCGATGAGCGAGCCCGACCCGTCGACCCGGCAGATGCCCGCCGCACAGGCCGGTGGGTGGCGGGAGCAGACGGCGCCGGGGGCCGGCGGCTCCGGGGCGCACGGCTACGCCGGGACGGGCGAGAACTACTACACCTCGCCCAACTACTCGACCCGGCCGGTGGCGGTGCGCCGACCGGCGTCGCTCGCCGGGCTGCTGTGCATCCTCGCCGGGATCGCCGCCGGGATCAGCGTGCTGCTGCGCTGGCTGGCCGACACCCCCGACCGCGGCTGGGACCTCGTCGGGCGCGGGTTCACCGAGCTCGGCGACGGCTTCTCGCAGCTGACGTCGTCGGGCTTCTGGCAGCCGCTGGCCGTGGTGTTCGGCGGCGCGGTGCTGTTCGTGCTGGGCATCCTGCTGTGGCTGCCGGCCCGCACCCACCGCACGCTCGGGGTGCTGGCGCTGTTCGTCAGCGCTCTGGCGATCGCGGCGGTGCTCGTCCCGCTGGCCCGCGAGGAGTGGGACGCCGGCCGGTTCGCCCTCGGCTTCTGGTTCGGCTGCGCCGTCGGCGTCCTCGGCCTGCTGGGCGCCCTCTGGGCGATGCTCAAGGGCCCCCGGTACCGGTAGGGGTGAGCCGCCCTGCGGGGACGGCGGCCCGTCCGCGGGGCCGGAGGCTCCCGGTCGGGACGTCGTGACGGGGCTCCGTGCAGCAGGGGGACGGCACCTGGCCGCGGTGGAGGCCGGTAGGCCGACCAGGTGTCAGGGCGGCTCCCCTACTACTCGACCCTCGCGCCGTGGGCCTGGGCGAGCTGGACGGCCTGGGGCAGGTCGAGCCGGACGCCGGTGAGCTCCAGCCCGCGCCACGGCCACGCCTCGGTGGCCGCGCCGCGCAGGTCGGCCCCGGGCAGCTTCGCGCCCTGCATCCGCGCCCGGTCGAGGTCGGCGCCGGTGAGGTCGCACTCGCGCAGGTCGGCGTCGGTCAGGTCGGCCTCGCGGAACCGCTGGCCCGACAGGTCGGTGCCCGACAGGTCCGCCCCGCGCAGCGACGTCCAGCTCCAGTCGCAGTCGGTGCTGGTCAGCGGCCGCAGCGTGGCGCCCGGGAAGTGCGAGCCGGTGAGCTTGCAGCCGTCCCACACGACGTCGATGAGCCGCGCGCGGTCGAACCGGCAGGACAGGAACGCCGACCCGCGGTGCCGCGAGCCGCTCATCCGCACCCCGGTGAGCACGCAGGAGTCGAACACGCAGCGCCGGGTGACCAGCTCGGTCAGGTCGGCGTCGTGGAACCGGCAGCGGGTGAACGTGACGCCCTCGAGCTCGGCGCCCCACCAGTCCACGGAGGAGAGGTCGGCGTCGGTGACCTCGGCGCCGTCCTCCGGGGGCCGGACGTGCGGCCGCGACCCCGGCATCAGTGGGCGAAGTGGCGGGTCCCGGTGAGGTAGAGCGGCACGCCGGCCGCGCTCGCGGCGGCGACGACCTCCTCGTCCCGCACCGACCCGCCCGGCTGCACCACCGCGCGCACGCCGGCGTCGAGGAGCACCTGCAGGCCGTCGGCGAAGGGGAAGAACGCGTCGGAGGCGGCCACCGACCCGGCGGCCCGCTCCCCCGCCCGCGAGACCGCCAGGCGCGCGGAGTCCACCCGGTTCACCTGGCCCATGCCGACGCCGACGGTCGCCTTGTCGTGCGCGAGCAGGATCGCGTTGCTCTTCACCGCGCGCACCGAGCGCCAGGCGAACACCAGGTCGTCGAGGCCCGCGGCGTCCAGCGGCTCCCCGCAGGCGAGCGTCCACGTCGTCGGGTCGTCGCCGGCGGCGTCGATCCGGTCGGCGGTCTGCAGCAGCAGCCCGCCGCCGACCGGCCGCATCTCCACGGCGGGGCGCGCGGCGCCGTCGAGCCGCAGCAGCCGGATGTTCTTCTTCGCCGTCAGCACGCCGACCGCGTCCTCGGTGAACGACGGCGCGACGACGACCTCGGTGAACACCCCGGCCACCTGCTCGGCCATGGCGAGGTCGACCTCGCGGTTGGCGGCGATGACCCCGCCGAACGCCGAGACCGGGTCGCAGGCGTGCGCCTTGCGGTGCGCGGAGGCGATGTCGGCGCCGACGGCGATGCCGCACGGGTTGGCGTGCTTGATGATCGCGACGCAGGGGTCGTTGTGGTCCTGCGCGGCCCGCCAGGCGGCGTCGGTGTCGACGTAGTTGTTGTAGGACATCTGCTTGCCGTGCAGCTGCTCGGCGTGCGCCAGGCCCGGCGTCCCGCCGCGGTAGAGCGCGGCCTGCTGGTGCGGGTTCTCGCCGTAGCGCAGCACGTCGGCGCGCTCCCACGAGGCGCCGACCCACGCGGGGAACGCCGACTCGTCGTCGGGTGCGAGCACGCTGCCCATCCAGGAGGCGACGGCGACGTCGTAGCTCGCGGTGTGCCGGAAGGCCGCCGCGGCGAGCCGCTGCCGCTCGGGGAGGGTGAACCCGCCCGCGGCGACGGCGGCGAGCACGTCGCCGTAGCGCGCCGGGTCGACGACGACGGCCACCGCCGGGTGGTTCTTCGCCGCGGCGCGCACCATCGCGGGGCCCCCGATGTCGATCTGCTCCACGCACTCGTCGGGCGTCGCGCCCGAGGCGACGGTCTCGGTGAACGGGTAGAGGTTGACCACGACGAGGTCGAAGGGCGCGATGCCGAGCTCGTCGAGCTGCGCTGTGTGCTCGGGCTTCCGGCGGTCGGCGAGGATGCCGGCGTGCACCGCCGGGTGCAGGGTCTTCACCCGCCCGTCGAGGCACTCGGGGAAGCCGGTGACCTGCTCGACCGGGGTGACGGCGATGCCGGCCTCCGCGATGCGGCGGGCGGTGGCCCCGGTGCTCACCAGCTCGACGCCGGCGTCGGCCAGCCCGCGGGCGAGCTCCTCGATCCCGGTCTTGTCGTACACGCCCAGCAGGGCTCGGCGCACCGGGGTCCGGCTCTCGGTCATCGCGCGCTCTCCTCCGTCGTCCCGGTGACGAGTCGCGCCACCGTCTCCACCAGGAGCGTGCGCTCCACGGCCTTGATCCGTTCGTGCAGTCGGTCCTCGTCGTCGCCGGGCAGCACCGGGACCTCGCGCTGCGCCAGCACCGGGCCGGTGTCCACGCCGGCGTCGACCAGGTGGACGGTGCTGCCGGTGACCTCCGCGCCGGCGGCCAGGGCGTCGCGGACGGCGTGCGCGCCCGGGAACGCCGGCAGCAGCGCGGGGTGGGTGTTCACGAGCCGGCCCTCGTAGCGCGCCAGCACGGCGGGGCCGACGATCTTCATGAACCCGGCGGAGACCACCCAGTCGGGGCGGTGCGCGGCGATCGCGTCGGCCAGCGCGGCGTCCCAGGCGGCCCGGTCGGGGAAGGCGCGCAGCGGGACGGTGAAGGTGGGCAGGCCGCGGCGGCGGGCGTGGCCGAGGCCGGCGGCCTCGCGGTCGGCGCCGACGGCGACGACCTCCGCGGGGTAGCCGGGGGCGTCGGCGGCGTCGAGGAGCGCCGCGCACAGCGAGCCGGTGCCCGACAGCAGCACCACGACCCGCGCCCGCGCGGGGGATGGAGCGGCCGGCACGCCGCTGATCCTATGAGGACCCCGTCCTCCTCCCGCCTCGCAGGCTCGGCGCGAGCCCTGGGACGGGGCCGGCCGCACGGGGCGTCAGTCCCGCGCCCGCCAGCGGGCCACGGCCGCCGCGAGGGCCGCGGCGATGCCGGCCTGCAGCGCGACGGCCAGCGCGGTGGCCACCGGCGGCGCCCCGACGTCGGCCAGCGCGCCGTCGCCCAGCGAGCCGCCGGCGACCGCGACGGCCAGCCCGGAGGCGACCCCCAGCAGCAGCCCGGTGAGGACGCCCCACAGGCCCGCGGAGACCGAGCCGCCGTCGTCGTCGCCCATCCGGCGGCCGAGCACCGTGCCGGCCACGAGGCCGGCGAGCGCGGGCACCGCCTGCGAGGCGAAGGCCAGCAGGGGCACGGCCTGGGTGTCGGGGAGCGCGGCCAGCAGCGGCAGCGCGGGGACCGGGCCGAGGCTGACCCCGTGCACGGAGACGACGGTCGCCGCGCCGACGGAGAAGCCCGGCCCGGCGGCGACCCCGAGGGCCGCGGCGGCGGCGTTGGGCAGCAGCAGCGCGCCGAGCGCCAGGAGCCCGAGGACGCCGGCGGCCGACCCGCCCAGCGACTCCTCGACCGCCGCGTACCCGGCGGCGTCGGCGCCCACGGCGACCGCGACCACCGCGCAGCACAGCCCGCCGGCGGCGAGCAGGCCCGCCAGGACGGCCGGCAGCAGGGGCCGGACCGGCCCGGGCAGCCGGTCGAGGGCGGCGTCGGCCAGGCCGCTCTCCCGCAGCACGCCCCAGCCGCCCGCCACGAGCGCGAGGACCGCCGCACCGGCCGCGCAGCGCAGCAGGTCGGTGCGCGCGCCGGGCCCGTCGACGGCGAGCGCCAGCAGCACGGCGAGCAACGCGTGCACCGCCACCACGGTCGCCACGACGACGCCGGCCGCGCCGGCCCCGGCCGCCCCGGTCACCCGGGTGACCCCGCGCGCCGCGCGGGACAGGCCGACGGCGACGGCGAGGGTGAGCAGCAGCGGGGCGAGCACGACCGGCCCGGACCCGAGGTCGAGGCCGCCGCCGTTGGCCAGCAGCCACAGCCGGCCGGCCACCCGGACCGACCCGCCGACGGGCAGCCCGCCGGTGGGGTCCAGCGCCTGGACGACGACGACCGCGAGGCCCAGGCCGACGAGGCCGAGCAGCGTCACCGCCGCGGTGGCCGCGACCGTCAGGCCTGCCCCGCGTGCGGCCGACTGCTGCCGGCCGGGGACGGGCAGGCGCGCCAGCAGGGAGACCACGTCCCCACTCTCGCAAGCGCGGCGGCCGGATGCCGGTCGCACGCGCCGGGACCGGGTCCCGGACGCCGACGAGGGCCGGCGGCGGGTGCCGCCGGCCCTCGTCGGGACGGGTGCGTCCGGGGACGCGCAGTGCTCGCGTGCGCGCTCAGGTCAGGGCTGGCCCTGGCCCGAGGCGCTCGAACCGCCGGGCTGCCGGCCCGGGTCGGTGGCCGGGGACGGGGTGGCGGGCTGGGCGTCGTGCTGGCCGTGCTGCTGGCCCGGCTGCTGGCCCGGCTGCGGCTGCCCCCACTGCTGACCGGCTGGCCGTAGGGGGCCGGCTGGCCGTACTGCCCCGGCTGGCCGTAGGGCTGGGGCTGCCCGTAGGGCTGCGGCTGGCCGTACGGCTGCGGCTGGCCGTAGGTGCCGGGCTGCCCGGAGGACGCGGGCGGGCCGGGGTTGGTGGACGAGCCGTGCTGGCCGAACTCCGGCGCCTGCTGGTTGGCCCACTGGGCGGCCCCGGCGACGGCACCGGGGAGCGCCGGGCGGGTGCGCAGCTCCGGGATCAGCCGCAGGACGGCGACGGCGGTGACCGCGGCGGTCACCAGCAGCGCGAGCAGCCCGACCAGGCTGAACTCCCAGTCGAAGGTCTGGATCCAGGCGATCAGCGTGAGCAGCAGCGCGAGCCCGGCCAGCCCCACGGTGACCCAGCTGCGCGGGAAGCCCAGGCGCAGCTCGGTGACCGCCGGCAGCAGCGCCCAGACGGCCGCCGCCAGCAGCAGGATGAAGCTGAAGGTGACCAGGCCGCTGAACGAGAAGCCGTTCACGTTGTAGTCGGTGGAGAAGTAGCTGTCGTCGAAGTCGATCCACGGCAGGATCGCCAGGACGAGGAACAGCAGCGCACCGGCGGCGACGACGTAGTCGGCCACCTTCAGGCGCGTGAGGTCGAAGCCCGCGCCCGCCGGGCGCGGGGGCTGCCCCCACGGCTGGCCGTACGGCGGCTGCTGGCCGTACGGGCCCTGGGGCTGCTGACCGTACGGGGGCTGCCCCTGGGGCGCGCCGTAGGGCGGCTGCTGACCGTAGGGGGACTGCTGGCCGTTGGGCGCCTGCTGACCGTACGGCTGCTGGCCGTACGGGGGCTGCCCCTGGGGGGCGCCGTACGGCGGCGGCTGCTGCCCGTACCCCGGCTGGCCGCCCGGACCCGGCTGGCCGGGGCCCCCGGGCTGCTGCGGCGGCTGACTGGACGTCATGGTTCGGCTCTCTCTCGTTCCTGGGTACGGCGTCGCGGATGCTCTCCCCCTCCGTCGCGGGGCTGCAACCCCGCCACGCCCACCCCTCCCCACGAAGGGGCGGGATCGTGACCGGGCCGCGACCGGGCCCCGACGAACGGAACTGCCCCGGCTCCTGGGCAGGGGCCGGGGCAGTTCGCGGGGTTGGCGGTCAGGCGCCGACGAGCTCCCGCATGAGGCGGGCGGTCTCCGACGGCGTCTTGCCGACGCCGACGCCGGCGGCCTCGAGGGCCTCCTTCTTCGCCTGCGCGGTGCCGGCCGAGCCGGACACGATCGCGCCGGCGTGGCCCATCGTCTTGCCCTCGGGGGCGGTGAAGCCCGCGACGTAGCCGACGACGGGCTTGGTGACGTTGGCCTTGATGAAGTCGGCCGCGCGCTCCTCGGCGTCGCCACCGATCTCGCCGATCATCACGATGGCCTCGGTCTCCGGGTCGTCCTGGAAGGCCTGCAGCGCGTCGATGTGCGTGGTGCCGATGACCGGGTCGCCGCCGATGCCGATGGCGGTGGAGAAACCGATGTCCCGGAGCTCGTACATCATCTGGTAGGTCAGCGTGCCGGACTTGCTGACCAGCCCGATCTTGCCCTGCTGGGTGATGTTGGCCGGGATGATGCCGGCGTTCGAGCGCCCGGGGCTGATCAGGCCCGGGCAGTTCGGGCCGATGATCCGCGTCGAGCTGCCCTGGGCGTGCGCCCAGAAGGCGGTCGAGTCGTGCACCGGGATGCCCTCGGTGATGACGACGGCGAGCCCGATCTGGGCGTCGATCGCCTCGATGACCGCCGCCTTGGCGAACGGCGGGGGCACGAAGATGACGCTGACGTCGGCGCCGGTCTCCTTCATGGCCTCGGCGACGCCGCCGAACACCGGCACGCTGGCGCCCTCGAAGTCGACGCTGGTGCCGGCCTTGCGGGGGTTCACGCCGCCGACGATCGCGGTGCCGGAGGCCAGCATGCGCTGCGTGTGCTTGCTGCCCTCCGAGCCGGTCATGCCCTGGACGATGACCTTGCTGTTCTCGTTGAGGAAGATCGACATCTCTCTGTCTCCTGTTCGGTCGCGGCGATCAGGCGGCGAGCTCGGCGGCGCGGCGCGCGGCGCCGTCCATCGTGTCGACCACGGTCACGAGCGGGTGGTTGGCCTCGGCGAGGATCCGGCGGCCCTCCTCGACGTTGTTGCCGTCGAGCCGGACGACCAGCGGCTTGGTCGCCTCGTCGCCGAGGATGCCGAGCGCGGAGACGATGCCGTTGGCCACGGCGTCGCAGGCGGTGATCCCGCCGAAGACGTTGACGAAGACGCTCTTCACGGCCGGGTCGGAGAGGATGATCTCCAGGCCGTTGGCCATGACCTCCGCCGAGGCGCCGCCGCCGATGTCGAGGAAGTTGGCCGGCTTGACGCCGCCGAACTCCTCACCGGCGTAGGCGACGACGTCGAGGGTGCTCATGACCAGGCCGGCACCGTTGCCGATGATCCCGACCTCGCCCTCGAGCTTGACGTAGTTCAGGTCCTTCTCCTTGGCGCGCGCCTCGAGCGGGTCGGCGGCGGCGGTGTCCGCGAGCTCGGCGTGCGCGGCGTGCCGGAAGGCGGCGTTCTCGTCGAGGGTCACCTTCGCGTCGAGCGCGAGGACGGTGCCGTCGGGCGCCTTGGCCAGCGGGTTGACCTCGACGAGCGTGGCGTCCTCCTTGCTGAAGACGTCCCACAGCTGCACGGCGATGGCGATCACCTGGTCGCGCACCTCGGGGGCGAACCCGGCGGCGTCGACGATCTCGGCGGCCTTGGTCTCGTCGACGCCCTTGCCGGCGTCGACCGGGATCCGGGCGAGGGCCTCGGGGCGCTCGACGGCGAGCTGCTCGATCTCCATGCCGCCCTCGACGCTGGCCATGGCCAGGAAGGTGCGGTTGGACCGGTCGAGCAGGTAGGAGAAGTAGTACTCCTCGGCGATGTCGCTGGCCTGGGCCACCATCACCTTATGGGTGACGTGTCCCTTGATGTCCAGCCCGAGGATGTCCTGGGCGCGCGCCTTGGCGTCCTCCGCGTTGTCGGCCAGCTTGACGCCGCCCGCCTTGCCGCGCCCGCCGGTCTTGACCTGCGCCTTGACGACGACGGTCTGCCCGATCTCGCGGGCGATCGCCTCGGCCTGCTCGGGTGTCTCGGCGACGCCGCCGGGGAGCACGGGCACGCCGTGCGAGGCCAGCAGGTCACGCGCCTGGTACTCGAAGAGATCCACGGACAGGCACCGTAGCCCCCGGGGAACCGGCCTGCCGCACCGGCGGTGGGTGCCGTGCGCGGGGTCACACGCTCCCGGGTGGACGCCCCCGCCGGGCCCGCAGGTCAGGCGCGGCGCAGCGCTGCGACGACGTCGTCGGGCGGGGTGCCGTCGGGGAACCGGAGGACACCGGCGGGCGGCTCGCCGTCGTCGCCGAGGACGAAGACGGTCACGTCGTCGGCGCCGTCGCCGGCCAGCCGGCCGAGCAGCCCGGCGAGCAGCCGGGGAGGCGCGCCGGCGAGGCCGACGGCGTCGGCGTCCTCCTGGACGACGGTGGCGGCCAGGCGGTCCGGCGACGCGGGCACGCCGGTGAGCACGACCTCGGCGCCGGCGTCGCGCAGCGCCCGCGCGAGCGCGACCGCCCGCGGGTCGTCGTGCCCGTCCGGGCCGGCGACGACGACGCGCAGCCGCTCGACCGGGGTCACGCGGCGGCGCGGCGCAGCCGCCAGGCCAGCACGGTGAGCAGCGCGTAGCCCAGGCCGGCGGCAAGTAGGCCGGCGCCGGGGACCGTCCACTCGAGGTCGTCGGAGGTGACGGCGTCGCGCAGGCCCGCGAGGGCGGCGGCGAGCACGGTCACCGCGACGGCCAGCAGGCCGCCGACGGCGGCCAGCCGCGGACGCAGCGAGGGCGCGAGCACCGAGGCGAGGACGACGGCACCGGCGAGCAGCAGGCCGCCGAGGAGGGCGAGGCCGGGCCGCTCGAGCAACGCCTGCGGCCCCTGCTGCTCGACGACGACCTCGAGGCCGGTGGAGGGGTCGTCGACGAGCCGGTCGGGGACGTCGGCGGCGGGCAGCGCCAGGCACAGCACGGTGAGGACGCCGAGCAGCACCGCGGCGCCGGCGAGCCCGGGGCGGGCGGGGTCGAGGGCGCCGCGGTCCTCCATGACGGTGCGGCCCCACGACGCGGCGGCGAGGGCGCCGGCGAGCACGGTCAGGGCGAGCGCGGTGACCGAGAGCCACCAGCCGGCGCCGGTGGTCACGGAGCTGGTGAGCACCCGCTCCCCCGCGAGCACCTCGATGCCCGGGCGCACGGTGGAGCTGCTGCCGCGGTAGACCTCGATGAGCAGCGAGCCCAGGGCCAGCGCGCCGCCGACCCCGGCGTAGGCCAGCCCCAGGCGCGGCACGCGGCCCACCGCGAGGCCCGCGCCGACGGCGATCGACGCCACCGGGACGAGCAGGCCCACGAGGACGGCCCCGAGGCCGCGGCCGAGGACGAGCTCCTGCCCGCCGACGACGAGGTAGGTCGGGAACAGCGCGGCGATCCCGGCGAGGCCGGCCAGCACGAGCGCGACGCCGGCGGCGCGGGCGACCGGCGGGACGTCGCCGACCACCAGCCCGTCGGCGGGGACGGAGGCGGCGGGGGTGCGCGGCGTCCGGCGGTCCCCGGCGGGCCGGTTGCCGGTGCCGCGCCGTCCGGGGCCGGCGGCGGAGGCGGCGCGCCGGGCGGTGGCGCCGCGTGTGCGGTCGTCACGGGCGGAGCGGTCGCGGCCGGCCACGGTTCCCCTTTCGTCGCGATCCGATCGTCGCCCTGTGATCGTCGCGGTCGTGTCATCGCGTCTTCGTCGAGATGTGTTGCGATCCGGCCTCGATCTCGTCGAGACGCGGCACTCGTCGTGTGACCGTGGCCACACAGGGGCATTACCGTCAGGTGAACGGAGCACAGCAGGGGTGCTCCGGCCGCCGACGGGACCCAGGTCCCGGGACCAGGCCGGTGGCCGACAGACGGGAGGACCTGTCCATGCGCACGACCGGCTATCGGGGGCCCGGTCCAGAGTCGCACACGGGCGAGGTCTCCTCCGGGACGCCACGGGGCGTGCTGCGGGCGCTGGCGACGCCGGCCACGGTGACCGGCGGCATCGCCGAGCTGGCCTGGGTCGGCGCCCACGTGCTCATGTACCCGCTCGGCACGCGCACCGAGGCGCTGCGTCCCGACGTCCGCTGCCGCCCGGGCGAGCAGTCGCCGTCGGTCCGGGCCCTGTTCGCCGCCGACCCCCTGGCCGCCCGCATCCCGGTGCTGCTGGTGCACGGCCTGGTCGACAACCGCTCGATCTTCACCCTGATGCGCCGCGGCCTGCGCCGGCGCGGCTTCGCGCAGGTCTGCACCTGGAACTACAGCCCGCTCCTCGGCGACGTGGCCGAGGGCGCCCGCGACCTCGGCGAGCACGTCGAGCGGATCTGCGCGCAGACCGGGCACGACCGGGTGCACGTCGTCGGGCACAGCCTGGGCGGGCTCATCGCCCGCCACTACGTCCAGCTGCAGGGCGGCGGGCGGCGCGTGGAGTCGCTGACGACGCTGGGCACCCCGCACGGCGGGTCGGTGCTGGCCCACCTGCTGCCGACGCCGATGGTCCGCCAGCTGCGCCCGGGGTCGGCGGTGCTCGAGGAGCTCGCCGCGCCCGCGCCGCACTGGGACACCCGGATGACCGCCGTCTACAGCGACCTCGACCAGCTGGTCATCCCCACGCGCAACGGCCGCTGCGACCACCCCGACCTGCGGGCGCGCAACGTGCTCGTGCGGGGCCTCGGGCACATCACGCTGCCGTTCTCCCGGGTCGTCGTCGACGAGGTCGCGGCCACCCTCGCCGGCCTGCGCACCGTCGCGACGCCGATGGACGCCCCGGCCGCCGTCGCCTGATCGGTCACCCTCGGGAGACATGGCGACACGCAGCGTCGCTTACCGCGGTACGGACTGACGGAACGTTACGGTCCGATCACGGCGCCGGTACCCACCGGCGGGCGTCCACCGGGCGCCTCCACCGCCGTCGCTCCCCCGACGGACCGCTGCACTTCGTGGTCCCGGGAGCGGAGACGAAGGGGATCTGCGTGACCGCGCTCCTCGAGCCTGCCGCCGGCCGCGCGTCGGCCGAGCTGGAGGCGACCGGCCGCATCCCGGGCCTGCGCCCGGTGGCCGCGGTGCCGCCGCCGCGCACGGCGTCCGTCCCGGCGGTGCCGCCCGCGACCGCCTCCGCACCTGCCGCTCCCGCCCCGGCCGCGCCGGTCACCTCTCCCGCCGCTCCCGCCACCCCGGCGCCGGCCGCCGAGTCCGCTGCTGGGCCCGCCCGGTCCGCCGGGCCGGCTGTGTCCGAGCCGGCCGCGTCCGAGCCGGCCGCGCGCCGCGCCGTCCGCCGTCCTCCCGGCCGCCGCGGCGGCATGTGGCTCGGCGCGCTGGTCGCCGGTGCGCTCGTGGCCGCCGTCCCGACCTTCACCGGCAACGAGCCGCAGCCGGTCACCGCGAGCGCCGCCGACTACGGCCTCGGCGCCGCCGACATCGGCTTCTCCGGCGGCCTGGACGAGGCCGGCGCACGGCGCGGCATCACCGAGGCCGAGGCCGCCGTCCGGCTCTCCGAGCTCGCCGCCTCCCGCGCTGCCCGCGAGCCGGAGACCGTGCTGCCGACGTCGGGCCGGATGACCACCTGCTTCTGCCAGCGCTGGGGCTCCATGCACTGGGGCATCGACCTCGCCGCCCCGCTGGGCACGCCGATCTACTCGGCCACCGACGGCGTGGTGCTGCGCGCCGGCCGCGCGTCGGGCTACGGCAACGCCGTCTACATCCAGGACGCCGACGGCAACGTGCACATCTACGGGCACATGCGCTACTACGACGTCTCGGCCGGCGACATCGTGCACGCCGGCGACCAGATCGCGAAGGTCGGCAACGAGGGCCAGTCGACCGGGCCGCACCTGCACTACGAGATCCACCGCGGCGGCATGACCGGCCGCCCGATCGACCCCGAGGAGTGGCTCGCCGACCGCGGCGTCGCCATCTGATCTGTGCTGTCTGTCGGCCTCCGGCCGACACCGCGGCCAGGTGCCGTCCCCCGGCTGCGCTGAGCTGCTCCCTGCGCCTCGTCGGGGACCCTCCGGGCCCCGCTCCTCGGCGCACCTCGCGGGGCGGGTCGCCCTGACATCCGCGGCACCGAGCGCACCCCGCCCGGTGCCGCGACCGCAGCCCCCTCGTCGGGGGACGCTCCGCGTCCCCGCTCCTCGGGGCTAGAGCTTGACGAGCGGGGCGTAACGCAGGACGAGGCGCTTGGTGCCGCCGGAGCCGAAGTCGACCGTGGCCTGCGCCTTCTCCCCCACGCCGTTGACCTCGACGACGGTGCCCAGGCCGAACGCGTCGTGGCTGACCCGGTCGCCGACCTCCACGGAGATCACCGCCCGGTTCCCGCGACCGCCGCGCAGGCCGCCGGTGGACAGCCCCGTGGCCGCCACCCGCTGCTGCGCGGACCCGGTGCTCGGGGCCGGCGTCGGGTCGGTGCGCGCCCAGTGGACGGTGTCGCCCGGCAGCTCGTCGAGGAACCTCGACGGCGGGTTGTAGGCCGGCTGGCCCCAGCTCGTGCGCACCGTGGCGCGGGAGAGGAACAGCCGCTGCTGCGCCCGCGTGATGCCCACGTAGGCCAGCCGGCGCTCCTCCTCCAGCTCCTTGGGGTCGCCGAGCGCCCGCAGGTGCGGGAAGACGCCGTCCTCCAGCGCGGTGAGGAAGACGACCGGGAACTCCAGCCCCTTGGCGGTGTGCAGCGTCATCAAGGTGACGACGCCGGCCTCGTCGCCGGTGACGGGCACCTGGTCGGCGTCGGCCACCAGCGAGACCTGCTCGAGGAAGTCGGTGACCGTGCCGCCCGGGTTGGTGGCCTCGAACTCGGCGGCCACCGAGATGAGCTCGTTGAGGTTGTCGACGCGGCCCTCGTCCTGCGGGTCGGTGCTGGCCTCGAGCTCGGCGAGGTAGCCGGTGCGGTCGAGGATGCTCTCCAGCAGCGCGGCCGGCCCGGAGCCGGTCTCGACGAGCTGCTCGAACTCCTCCAGCAGCGTCACGAACTCCTGCAGCGCCTTGAGCGAGCGCGGCGCCAGCGTCGTGATCTCCCCGCACCGGCGCAGCGCCGTCGCGAACGCGATCCGCTCCCGGTCGGCGAACTGCTCGACGCAGGACTCCGCCTTGTCGCCGATGCCGCGCTTGGGCGTGTTGATCACGCGGCGCAGGCTGACGACGTCGGCCGGGTTGGCGACCACCTTCAGGTAGGCCAGCGCGTCGCGGACCTCCTTGCGCTCGTAGAAGCGCACCCCGCCGACGACCTTGTAGGGCATGCCGACGCGGATGAACACCTCCTCGAACACACGGGAGGCGTTGTTGGTCCGGTAGAAGACGGCGATGTCGGCCGGGCGGGCCTTGCCCTCGTCGACCAGCGCGTCGATCTGCTCGGCGACCCAGGCGGCCTCGTCGTGCTCGTTCTCGGCGACGTAGCCCTCGATCAGCTCGCCGTCGCCGGCGTCGGTCCACAGGTTCTTGGGACGGCGGCCGGTGTTCTTGGCGATGACGGTGTTCGCGGCCTTGAGGATGCGCTGCGTGGAGCGGTAGTTCTGCTCCAGCAGGATCGTGGTGGCCTGCGGGTAGTCGCGCTCGAACTCGTCGATGTTGCGGATCGTGGCGCCGCGGAAGGCGTAGATGGACTGGTCGGCGTCACCGACGACGCACAGCTCGCCGGGCGGGACCGGCCCCTCCCCCGCGCCGACCAGCTCGCGCACCAGGACGTACTGGGCGTGGTTGGTGTCCTGGTACTCGTCGACCAGGACGTGCCGGAACCGGCGCCGGTAGTGCTCGGCGACGTCGGGGAAGGCCTGCAGCAGGTTGACCGTCGTCATGATCAGGTCGTCGAAGTCCAGCGCGTGCGCCTCGCGCAGCCGCCGCTGGTAGAGCGTGTAGGCCTCCTTGAGCACCTTCTCCGGCGCCGTCTGGGGGTCGAACGACTCCTCGTCGACGAGCTCGTTCTTCAGGTTCGAGACCTGGGCGGTGAGGCTGCGGCCGGGGTAGCGCTTGGCGTCGAGGTCGAGGTCGCGCGCGACCATCGTCATGAGCCGGACCGAGTCGCCCTGGTCGTAGATCGTGAACGACGACTTGAGGCCGAGCTTGGCCGCCTCGGCGCGCAGGATGCGCACGCACATCGAGTGGAACGTGGACACCCACATGGCGCGGGCGCGCGGCCCGACGAGCTGCGCCACCCGCTCCTTCATCTCGCCGGCGGCCTTGTTGGTGAAGGTGATCGCCAGGACCTCGCCGGGCTGCACGCCGCGCGCGCCGAGGAGGTAGGCGATGCGGTGGGCCAGCACGCGGGTCTTGCCCGACCCGGCGCCGGCCACGATGAGCAGCGGGCCGCCCTCGTGGACGACGGCCTGGCGCTGGGGACCGTTGAGTCCGGCCAGCATGCGGTCCAGTTCCCGGCCGGCCGAGCCGGGAGCGGAACGCTGGAGCGCGGCGGTTCCGGGGAGGGCCTGCTGCACGCTGCTCATAGCCACACCACTGTAGTTCGACCGGGTGACGGTCCCGGCCGCCGTCGGACCCCCTGGGGACGGGGACCGGCGTGTGTCACACTCGACGGCGTGCTGCTCGCCACCGTCAGCTTTTCCTACGGGCACCGGGTTCCGGTGTCCGTAGCCGCTGGCTGAGCAGCCGCCGCGACGAACGCCCCGGGCCCGAGGAGCCCGGGGCGTCTCTCGTTCCTGGGCCCGGAGGCTCCCGCCCCGCCAGGAGACCGAGATGAACGCCACCAGCACCCCCGCCGACGAGCGCATCGCCGAGCTGCGCGGGGAGATCGACGCCTGCGACGCCGAGCTGATCCGGCTCGTGCGGCGCCGCCTCTCCGTGTCGCAGGAGATCGGGCAGCTGCGCCGGGACTCCGGCGGCACCCGGCTCTCGCTCGCCCGCGAGCAGCAGGTCATCGCCCGCTTCCAGGACGCCCTGGGTGCCGACGGCGCCGCGCTCGGGATGATGCTGCTCCGCCAGGGGCGCGGCCGCCTCTAGCGCCGGTGTCACGGATCGGCCGGCTGCGTCGTCTGGAGGGCATGCCCCGACGAGAGGACGCCGCCGTGACCGAGACCCGCACCGCCCGCATCCCGCTCGACCCGCCGCGCACGCTGCTCACCCGCGTCGTCGACCTGTACTCACGCCGCCGGTACGGCGCGCGCCTGCAGCCCGCCGCCGCGATGGGCCACCACCCGCGCCTGCTGCTCACCGAGCTGCGGCACGAGCAGGCCCTCGCCCGGTGGGACCGGCTCGACCCGACGCTCAAGGCGCTGGCCGTCATGTCGTCGGCGGTCACCATCGGCTGCTCGTGGTGCGTGGACTTCGGGTACTGGGTGAGCACGCAGGACGGCGTCGACCCGGCCAAGGTCCGCGCCGTGCCCTCGTGGCGCACTGACGACGCGCTCACCGGCCTCGAGCGGCGGGTCGTCGAGTACGCCGAGGCGATGAGCACCACGCCGCCCGGCGTCACCGACGGGATGGTGGAGGCGCTGCGGCGCGAGCTGGGCGAGGCCGCGCTGGTCGAGCTGACGATGATGGTCGCCGTGGAGAACAGCCGGTCGCGGTTCAACGCCGCGATGGGCCTGCACAGCCAGGGCTTCCGCGACCGCTGCGACGTCCCGGCCGGGACGTGAGCGACCCGCTGCCGCCGTTCGACGCCGCCCGGCGGCTGCTGTTCACCGTCGCCTACCAGATGCTGGGCAGCGTCGCCGACGCCGAGGACACCGTGCAGGACGCCTGGCTGCGCTGGTCGGCGGCCGACCGGGGCGACGTCGCCGACCCGCGCGCCTGGCTGGTGCGGACGACGACCCGCCTGGCGCTCGACCGGCTGACCTCCGCCCGCGCCCGCCGGGAGACCTACGTCGGCCCGTGGCTGCCCGAGCCGCTGCTCACCGGCGCGGCGCCGACCTCCCCGGGGGCCACCGCCACGGGACCCGACCCCGCCGACGAGGTGGCGCTCGGCGAGCAGGTGTCGCTGGCGCTGCTCGTCGTCCTGGAGACCCTCTCCCCCGCCGAGCGGGCTGTCTTCGTGCTCCGCGAGGTGTTCGGCCTGCCGGCGGCCGAGGTGGCCGCGGCGCTCGGCCGCTCGGAGGCCGCCGTGCGGCAGCTCGCGCACCGGGCACGGGAGCACGTGGAGGCCCGGCGGCCCCGGTTCGACGCCGACCGCCGCGCCCACCGCGAGGTGACCGAGCGGTTCCTCGCGGCGTGCGTCGGAGGCGACGTCGACGCGCTGCTGGCGGCGCTCGCGCCCGGCGCCGTGCTGGTCACCGACGGCGGCGGGCGGTCGAAGGCGGCGCTGCGGCCGATCACCGGCGCGGACAAGGTGGCCCGGTTCCTGGCCGCGGTCGCCTCCGGCGGGGCGGCGCTGCCCGGGCTGCGGATGGAGCTGGCCGACGTCAACGGCCTGCCCGGCGTGGCGGCGTGGACCGACGCCGGGCCGTTCGTGGCGGTGTCGCTCGGCGTCGCCGACGGGCTCGTCCAGCAGGTCCTCGTGGTGCTCAACCCCGACAAGCTGTCCGGACTGGGGGCCGGTGCGGCGCCCGCATAGGCTCCGCCGGTGACCGCACCGCCGCCCCGCAGGCCCGCCGAGCACGTCGAGCGCGCCCTCTGCGTGCTCGCCCACCCCGACGACGTCGACTTCGGCAGCGCCGGGACGGTGGCCACCTGGACCGCCGCGGGCACCGAGGTGACCTACCTGATCGTCACCGACGGCGACGCCGGCGGCTTCGACGACACCCCGCGCGACCGGATGGGCCCGCTGCGCCGCGAGGAGCAGACGGCGGCGGCCAAGGCGGTCGGCGTCACCGACGTCCGGTTCCTCGGCTACCCCGACGGCCGGCTCGAGCTGACCCTCGAGCTGCGCCGCGACATCTCCCGGGTGATCCGGCAGGTGCGGCCGCAGCGGGTGCTCACCAGCTCGCCCGAGCGGTACTACGAGCGGATCGGCGCCAGCCACCCCGACCACATGACGGTGGGCGAGTCGACGCTGCGCGCCGTCTACCCCGACGCCCGCAACCCGTTCGCCTTCCCGGAGCTGCTGGGCGAGGAGGGCCTGGAGGCGTGGACGGTGTCGGAGGTGTGGCTGGGCGCCAGCCCGCGCGCCGACCACGCCGTCGACGTGACCGACGTCGTCGAGCTCAAGTTCGCGGCGCTCAAGAGCCACGTGTCGCAGGTGGGCCACCTCGACGACCTGGAGGCCTTCGTCACCGGCTGGATGGCGCAGAACGCCCGCTCCCACGGCCTCCCCGACGGGCGCCTCGCCGAGACCTTCCACGTGGTGCACACCGCCTGACGACGCGGACGGGGCCGGCCCCCGGAGGGACCGGCCCCGCCGCTGTCGGCGATCAGGCGACGGCGTGGTGTGAGTGCGCCAGTCCCCCGCCGCCGTCCTCGGCGAACGTCCCCTCGGGACCGGCCGGCTCCGGCAGCGTGAACGGCCGGCCCGGGACCTGCTTGCCGACGACGCCGTTCACACTCTCCGTGGAGTAGGCGAACGTGAGCATGGCGAAGGCGATCAGGTCGCTGTTCACGTCGAGCGCGAACAGGTCGAGGTTCCCGATCGTGTCGCAGGCCTGGTGGTAGCAGGGGTCGAACGCGTCACCGGCCGTGCCGCCCCAGATGGCCGCCTGTTCCTCGGTCTTGATCTCCTCCGCCCCGGTGAACAGGCCGCTCGACGGGATGCCGGCGAGGATGAACGCCTCGTAGTCGCTCCGGCCGGAGAACTCGGTGTCGTCGTACGGCTGCCCGATCGCGGTGTAGAACGACTCGTAGACGTCCTCGATCGCCGTCGAGCCCTCGGGGATCGGGACCCCCTCGGGCGCCGGGAACGTCGACTGGTCGGCGTCGTAGACCATGAAGATGTAGTTCGGCGACCCGACCATGTCGTAGTTCATGTACAGCGCGATCCGGTCGAGCTCGGCTGCCGGCAGGCCCTCGACGTAGGCGGCGGAGCCGAGCAGGCCCTGCTCCTCACCGGCCCACCAGGCGAACCGCAGCGTGTTCTCGGGGCGGAGGTTGGCCATCGCCAGCGCCGTCTCGAGCAGCGCGGCCGAACCGGAACCGTTGTCGTTGATGCCCGGCCCCTCGATCACGCTGTCGAGATGGGCGCCGGCCATGACGACGTTGTCCCGGTTCTTCCCGGGCAGCTCGGCGATCACGTTGCGGTCGGTACGGGTCTCGCTCGGCAACACGTTGACGCGCGCCGTCGAGCCCGGCTGGGACAGCGCCACGCCGTCCGCGAAGCTGGCACCGACCACCGGGATGTCGTAGTCAGCCGGCTGCGTGCCCTCGAGGTCGAGGCTGGTGGCGTCACCGATGAAGAGGGGCTCGCGGTCCGGGCTGTTGCCCTGGTTCATCACGATGACCGCCTCGGCGCCCGCGGCATCGGCGTTCTGGGCCTTGAGTCCGAAGGTGCACGTCCCACGCTGGATCAGCACGATGTCGGCGGGCCCCGAGAGGTCGAGGCCGGCGAAGTCATCCGCCTCGCAACCGCTCGTGCTCGCGCGGTCGCCGGTGAGGTTGAGGTCCACGGGGATGACGGCCCCGCTCACCTCGCCCGACCCGCTGCCGGTGTAGACGCCCGTCTCGTACTCGGCCGCGACCGGGGTGAGCTGCTCGAGCTCGGCCGGGAAGTTGAAGGTGATCTCCACGTCGGTGAACGAGACCTCGTACCCCGCCTCCTCCAGCAGCCCGGCCACGTAGTCGACGCTGTCGGCGTACCCGTCGGTGCCGGCGGCCCGGGTACCCGGGTAGACCGGGTCGTCGCTGTTGTCGGCGATCTTCTGGAACTCCTCGAGGTGCTCGAGGACGCCTCCGACCATCACGCAGTGGAGCAGCTTCTCGTAGGTGTTGTTGCTGCGGTTCTCGCACCCACCACCATGGCCCCCACCGTGGCCGCCACCGCCGCCCGGGGCCGCGACCGCGGCGGTCGCCGGCAGCGTCAACGCCACCAGCAGCCCTCCCGCGCCCGCCGCCAGGGCCCTGGTGCCGGTCCTCGTGGATCTCGTTCGGCGATCTGCCATCCCGTGTCCCCTCGTCGGGCCCGCCGGCGTGGTGGCCGGCGGGCGCGTACCGGTCCCCCGATCGGGTGAGGATGGCCCGGCGTCCAGGGCACGTACAGGGAACACCCAGGATCCGTGTGACCCAGAACACACACTCCGGCGGGACGTGACTCCCCGGAGGCGGACGGCGACGTTCCGGTGCTCACGTCCTCCCGGCTCGGGAGCGCGTCCCCCGTGGTCGCCGGGTGACGTTCCGCAGCGGGCGCGCGCCCCGGAAACGGGACCGACACCGGCGTCGCGGGGCCGCAACACGGGGTCCGTAGACCGGCGGGGGACCGACCGCCCGCAGCACCCGGAGGACCCCGTGAGCGACATCCCGCAGCAGCCGACCGGCCCGGATCCCGCGACCGCCGCGACCGTGGTGGAGCGCGGCCTCGGCCGGCGGGCCTTCGTCCAGGCGGCGCTCGCCACCGCCGCCCTCGGCACCGGGCTCGCCGCGGCCGGGCCGGCGCGCGCGACGCCGGGCGGGCGGGCCCGGCTGCCCGGAGAGGTCCTGCAGCCGGGACGCGGACCTGTGGACGGCGACGTCTACCTGCCCTCCCGGGTCGAGGAGGTCCTCTGGGGGTACCTCCCGCGCACCACCGACGCGCCGGTCCTCCGGGTCGCCTCCGGCCGCACCGTCACGGTGGACACCGTGAGCCACGAGGGCATCCTCGAGGACCAGGGCCGCGACCCCGTCGGCTGGTTCGCGGCGCGGGGCGTGCCGCGCGACCAGGTCCTCGACGACGCGGTGGCCATCGCCGCGGGGTACGCCCGTCACCCCCGCGACTTCGACGCCGACGGCCCGCACGTCGTCACGGGGCCCGTGTACGTCGAGGGCGCCCGGCCCGGCGACGTCCTCAAGATCGAGCCGCTCACGGCCCTGCCCCGCGTCCCCTACGGCGTCGTCTCCAGCCGCCACGGCAAGGGCGCGCTCGCCCGGCAGCTGGCCACCCCGGCGGGCGGGATCACCGAGGCGGAGGTCATGCCGCCGGTCGGGACCGACGGACGCGCCACCGGGGACCCGACCCGCTACGGCAACGTCTCGGTGTTCACCCCCGTCGCCCGGGGACGGGGCGGGGTCCTCCGGGCGTCGCTGCCGGTGGGCACCGGCGGGAACCGGGTCTCCTGGCCGGTCGACTGCTTCCCCGGCCTCATGGCGGTGGCCACCGTCGCGGACGCGCCCGCGCCGAACGACCCGCTGGTCAACTCGATCCCGCCGACGCGAGGCGGCGGGAACATCGACATCCGGCGGCTCACCGTCGGCTCGGCGTTCTACGTGCCGGTGGTCGCCGAGGGCGCGTTGTTCTCCGTCGGCGACCCGCACATGTCGATGGGACACGGCGAGGTCGCGCTCACCGCGCTGGAGGGGTCACTGCGGCTGACCTTCCGGCTGACCGTCTGCCGGCCGGGCTCCGGGGACGCGCCGTCGGTGGCCTTCCGGTACCCCTTCGGCGAGAGCCCCGACGCCTGGTTGCCCATCGGCCTGTCCGACCCCGACGGCTACCGGGACGGGCAGTTCGTCGACCTCGACGTCGCCGCCCGCCGCGCGGTCGTCAACGCCCTCGACTTCCTCGAGCACGACCGGGGGATGGACCGGTCGGTGGCGTACGCGTACCTCTCGGCGGCCGCGGACTTCGAGGTGTCCCAGGTCGTCGACCGGACCGTGGGCGTCCACGGCGTGATCTACAAGGACCACTTCGCCTGACGCCGCGCGGGACCCGCGCACCCCGGGGCGTCCGGGTGCGCGGGCCCCGCCCGTCACAGGAGGCGGTTGGTGGCGGCCCAGCGGGTGAGCTCGTTGCGGTTGGACAGCTGGAGCTTGCGCAGCACGTTCGAGGCGTGCGACTCCACCGTCTTCACCGAGATGAACAGCCGCGAGCCGATCTCCCGGTAGGTGTAGCCGCGGGCGAGCAGCTGCATGACCTCGCGCTCCCGCGCGCTGAGCAGGTCCAGGCCGGGGTCGGTGGCCGGGTCCTCCGGCTGCGGGGCCGACGGCGAGCTGGCCGCGAAGGCGTCGAGCACGAACCCGGCCAGCCGGGGGCTGAAGACGACGTCGCCGTCGGCCACGCGCTGCACCGCGGACACCAGGTCGGGGCCGGAGATGGTCTTCGTGACGTATCCCCGGGCGCCCGCGCGGATGACCGCGATGACGTCCTCGGCGGCGTCGGACACCGACAGCGCCAGCCAGCGCACGTCCGGCAGCTCGCCGCGCAGCGCCTCGAGCACCGCGCGCCCGCCGCCGCCGGGCAGGTGGACGTCGAGCAGGACGACGTCGGGCGCCGCGGCACGGATGCCCGCGATGGCGGAGTCGGCGTCGGCGGCCTCGCCGACGACCGTGACCGAGTCGCCGAGCTCGTGCCGGACGCCGGCCCGGACCATCGCGTGGTCGTCGACGAGGTACACGCGGACGGTCACGCGGCGGCCTCGCGCGGCAGCACGAGCTCGACCTCGGTGCCCTCGCCGGGCGCGGACCGCACGGTCGCCGTGCCGCCGAGGCGGGTGATGCGGCCGGTGACCGAGTCGCGCAGGCCGCGCCGGTCGACGGGGACGGCGGCCGGGTCGAAGCCGGCGCCGCGGTCGCGGACGAACACCGACACCTGCCCCGCCGTGACCTCGGTGTAGAGGTCGGCGGAGGTCACGCCGGAGTGCTTCGCCGCGTTGACCAGCGCCTCGCGGGTGGCGGCCCCGAGGGCGGCGAGGGCGTCGTCGACCGGCGCGTCACCCACGACGACGGGGTCGACGGTGAGCGCGTGGTCGCCCTCCACCTCGGTGATCATCTCCGAGACCAACGCCGCCCAGGTGCCGCCGGCCGCCGTCCGCGGCTCGTACAGCCACGTGCGCAGCTCGCGCTCCTGGCTGCGGGCGAGGCGGGCGACGGCCTGCTGGTCGTCGGCGTGCCGCTGGATCAGCGCGAGGGTCTGCAGCACCGAGTCGTGCAGGTGCGCGGCGACGGCGGCCCGCTCCTCCGAGCGGATGCGGGCGGTGCGCTCGTCCTCGCGGGAGTCCAGCAGCCGGCGCCAGAACGGGGCGGTGGCCAGCAGGATTCCGGCGAGGATGACGACCGTCGCGACGAAGCCGTTGCGCGCGTTGGCCAGCTGCCCGGTGGTGGCCAGCAGGAGCACCAGCCCGAGCGCGGCGAGCGCGGCGCCACCGGCGAGCACCCAGCGGACGCCGGGCCGGGTGAGCGTCCGGTCGGTGTCCAGCTGCCGCCAGATGACCGCCAGGCCGCCGCCGACCAGCAGCAGCGGCGCGATGAGGTCGTTGTTGCCCCAGGTGGCGAGGTTGGTGACCAGCACGAGGGCACCGAGGCCGACGAACGCGAGCCCCAGCGTCTGCCGCCGGCTGGGCTGCGCGGCCTGCGCCGGGTCCACCTCGCCGAGCGGCACGAAGAACCACAGCAGGACGTAGGCGACGACGCCGATGCCGGTCATCGCCAGCGCCACGAACAGGGCGCGCACCACCAGCGGGTCCGCGCGCAGGTGGTGCGCGGTGCCGGCGGCGACGCCGGCGAGCATGCGGCCCGACCGGGGCCGGACCAGCGGCGGCCGCTCGGGCTGCGCGGGCGCCGCCGGGGACATCGTCAGCAGCGACGCCGGCGCGGCGGCCGGGTCCGGCGCGGGGGTCGGCACGGGCGCCGGGGCCGGCACGCCGGCCGGTGGCTGCGCGGCGGCCGCGGCCGGCACGCCCGCCGGCGGCTGCGCACCGACCGGGAGCCCGCCCACGGAGGTCGGCACGGTCCTCGTCACGGTGCGATCGTCGCACCGCGCGGGCCGCTCCCGGTACCGGGAAGACCCCGGATGGGCAGGACCAGGGTCGGATGGGGGCCTTCCCCGATGCCCCGCGGACGCCCCGCTGGGCACGCTCTGTGCCATGACCGCCGCATCCCCGCCTCCCCCCGCTCCCCCCGTCGAACCACCACCGGTCCGGCCCGCCCTCCGGCGCAGCCGCACCGACAAGTACGCCGGCGGTGTCGCCGGCGGGCTGGCCCAGTACAGCGGCGTCGACCCGCTGCTGTGGCGGGTCGGCTTCGTCGCCCTCACCCTCGCCGGTGGCACCGGCATCGCGATCTACCTGCTGCTGTGGCTGCTCATGCCGGCCGGCCCGAGGCACACCGACGGCGCGCCCGCCGCCCCGCCGGGGCCGCGTTCCCCCGTCGCCGGGATCACCGTCGCCGGGTTGCTGATCGTCGTCGGCCTGATGGTGCTGGTCACCCGCTACACGCCCCTCGACCTCGGCCCGCGGGGCTTCCTCGCCGGGGCGCTGCTCGTGGTGGGACTCGGCCTGGTCGCCTCGGCCTTCGTCCGCAACCGCGCCCCGCGCGGCGGGCTCATCGCGCTCGGCTCGGTGCTCACCCTCGCGCTGCTGTTCACCTCCTCGGTGTCGGCCTGGCACGACGGCGAGGGCCCGCGCGGCGGCGTCGGCGACCGTTCCTACGAGCCGTCGACCGTGGCCCAGATCCGGCCCGAGTACGCGCTCGGTGCCGGCAACCTCGAGCTCGACCTGTCCGAGATCGACGTCGACGACATCCGGCAGACCGTCGACATCGCCATCGACCACGGCGCCGGCGACCTCGAGATCACGGTCCCGGAGGACGCCGACGTCCGGGTGGTCCTCGACCAGGGGATCGGCGACGTGGACGTCTTCGGCCAGAGTGACGGCGGCTTCTTCCCCGCCGAGGACGACGACGACAGCGACGCCCGTCCCGAGTTCGTCCTGACCATCGACCACCAGGTCGGCAACGTGGAGGTGTCCCGTGCCTGACTACAGCGAGTTCCCCACCACCCCGACCGGCTGGCAGGAGCGGGCGCTGGCCGAGGACTGGCAGCACCACACCGCGAGCCTCCTGCCCGTCGAGGAGCCGCCGCGCCGGCGCCGTCCCGACCTGGTGGCCCTGGTGCCCGGCGTCGCCTTCGTCCTCCTGGCGCTGACCTTCCTCGCCGGGGTCACCCTGCCGCTCGAGTTCCTCGCCGACGGCGGCCTGCTGTGGCTGCTGCTGGTCGGCGCGGGGGTCCTGCTCCTGGTGAGCGAGCTGCGGAAGGCGCGCCGGAGGCGCTGACCGACAGGGGACGGTGGTCACGAGGGCCCGGGGAGCTGCTGCTCCCCGGGCCCTCCGCCGTGTCGGGGCGCCGCGATCCGGGGCCTCCGCGTCAGGCGGTCACGCGCGCGATGAACTCCAGCGCCCGTCCGAACAGCAGCTCCGTGGCGGCCGGGTCGTACTCGGCCGGCAGGCCCGCGTCGGTGAACAGGTGGCCCGCGGTGTCGTAGGTGCACACCTCGAGCTCCGCGCCGGCCGCCGCGACGTCGGCGGCGAGGGCCGCGTCCCACTCCGGCGACGCGAGCGGGTCCCCCGTCGCCCGGTGCAGCTGGGCCGGGAGGCCGGCGGGCCAGCCGGCGGCGCCGAGCACCGCCATCGGCAGGGCGCCGGAGAACAGCAGGACGCCGCCGCACCGCCGCCGGGTGGCCACGTGCTCGGCCATCCCGGCGCCGTTGGAGAAGCCCGCGGCCACGAACCCGTCGGGCAGGTGGCGCACCGCGTCCTCCGCCCGCGCCATGAGCGCCGGGAAGCCGACCTCCTCGACGAAGGCGCCTGCCCGCGCGTAGTCGTCGCCGAAGGCCCGCCCGTCGTACTGGTCGACGACGAGGACGTCGTGGCCGGCGGCGCGGAACCGGCCGGCCGCGTCGGTGACGCCCTGCCGGACGCCGAGGACGGAGTGGAAGAGCGCGATCGATGCCATGCGACGACCGTGCCGCAGGGTCGGTGACACCGTCCTGTCACCGACTCCTGCCAGGATCCGCGCGTGAACCGCACCGACCGGCTGCACGCGCTGACCGAGGAGCTGCGCCGCGCCGGGCCGCGCGGGCGCACCGCCGGGCGGCTGGCGGCGTGGCTGGAGGTGTCGACCCGCACGGTCAAGCGCGACGTCGACGCGCTGCAGCAGACCGGCGTGCCGATCTGGGCGTCGTCGGGGCCGGGCGGCGGTTACGTGCTCGACGCCGCGGCCACGCTGCCGCCGGTGAACCTGACGCCGGCGCAGGCGGTCGCGGTCGCGGTGGCGCTGGCCGGCGCGGGCGGCGCACCGTTCGCCGCCGACGGCCGGGCAGCGCTGGAGAAGGTGCTCGACGTGCTGGGCCCGGAGGCGCAGGCGGAGGCCGAGCGGCTCGGCGGGCGGGTGTGGGTGCGGTCCGGCGCCGGGTCCGGCCGGCCGGACCCGGCGCCGGTGGTCGAGGAGGCGCTGGCCCGCCGCCGCGTCGTCGCGATCACCTACCGGGACCGGGCGGGGACGCCGACCCGGCGGCGGGTGGAGCCGCACCTGCTCGCCCGCACCGGCGACCGCTGGTACCTGGTCGGCTGGTGCCGGGAGCGGGACGCGCCGCGCTGGTTCCGGTGGGACCGGATCGAGGCGGCGTCGCTCACCACCGAGACGGCGCCGGAGAGAGACCCGGCCGCCTACGGCACTCCCCCGCCCGACGCGCGTGCCGTCAGGTGAGCGTCACTCCCATTCGATGGTGCCCGGCGGCTTGCTGGTCACGTCGAGGACGACCCGGTTGACCTCGGGCACCTCGTTGGTGATCCGCGTGGAGATCCGGGCGAGCACGTCGTAGGGCAGGCGGGTCCAGTCCGCCGTCATCGCGTCCTCGCTGGACACCGGCCGCAGCACCACCGGGTGGCCGTAGGTGCGCCCGTCGCCCTGCACGCCGACCGAACGGACGTCGGCGAGCAGCACCACCGGGCACTGCCAGATCTCGGTGTCCAGCTTCGCCGCGCTGAGCTCCTCGCGGGCGATCGCGTCGGCCCGGCGGAGCACGTCGAGCCGCTCGCGGGTCACCTCGCCGACGATGCGGATGCCCAGGCCGGGGCCGGGGAACGGCTGGCGCTGCACGAGCCGGTCGGGCAGGCCGAGCTGCCGGCCAACCTCGCGCACCTCGTCCTTGAACAGCGTGCGCAGCGGCTCGACGAGGGTGAACTGCAGGTCCTCGGGCAGCCCGCCGACGTTGTGGTGGCTCTTGATGTTGGCCGTGCCGGTGCCGCCGCCGGACTCCACGACGTCGGGGTAGAGCGTCCCCTGCACGAGGAAGTCGACGGCCTCGCCGTGCGCCTGGGCGTCGGCGACGACGTCGGTGGCCGCCTGTTCGAACACCCGGATGAACTCGCGGCCGATGATCTTGCGCTTCTGCTCCGGGTCGCTGACGCCGGCCAGCGCGGTGAGGAACTGGTCGCTCGCGTCGACCACCCGCAGGTCGGCGCCGGTGACCTCGGCGAAGTCGCGCTCGATCTGCTCGGTCTCGCCCTGCCGCATGAGCCCGTGGTCGACGTAGACGCAGGTGAGCCGGTCGCCGATGGCCCGCTGCACGAGCGCGGCGGCCACGGCGGAGTCGACGCCGCCGGACAGCGCGCACAGCGCCCGCCGGTCGCCGATCTGCTCGCGGATCCGCCCGACCTGCTCGTCGACGACGTTGCTCATCGTCCAGCTGCGCTCGAGCCCGGCGATGTCGAACAGGAAGTGCTCGAGCACCGTCTGCCCGTGCGCGGTGTGCCGCACCTCGGGGTGGAACTGCACGCCGGCCAGCCGCCGGTCGACGTCCTCGAACGCGGCCACCGGGGCGCCGGTCGAGGTGGCGGTGACGGTGAACCCGGGCGGGGGCGTGCTGACGGCGTCGCCGTGGCTCATCCACACCGACTGCTCCACCGGCAGGTCGCCGAACAGCCGGCCGCCGGTGGTGACGGTCAGCGGGGTGCCGCCGTACTCGCGGTCGCCGGTGTGCGCGACCGTGCCGCCCAGCGACTGGGCCATCGCCTGGAAGCCGTAGCAGATGCCGAAGGCGGGCACGCCGCCCTCGAACAGGGCCGGGTCGACCTGCGGCGCGCCCTCGGCGTAGACGCTCGAGGGGCCGCCGGAGAGCACGATCGCCGCCGGCCGCCGCTCGAGGACCTCCGCCGCCGACACCGACGACGGGACGATCTCGGAGTAGACGCCGGCCTCGCGGATGCGCCGGGCGATGAGCTGGGCGTACTGGGCGCCGAAGTCGACGACGAGGACGGTCGGGAAGTCCATCAGTCGGGTCGACCGCCGATCACGAGGTCCACCCGCTGGAACTCCTTGAGGTCGCGGTAGCCGGTCTTGGCCATGGTGCGGCGCAGCGCGCCGAAGAGGTTGGTGCGGCCGTCGGAGGTCTCGGCCGGCCCGAGGAGCACCTGCTCCAGCGACCCGGCCGCGGGGACCGGCGCCGACGTGCCGCCGCGGGGCAGCCGCGGGTGGGCGGCCACCGAGTCCCACCAGACGCCGCCGGCCGGGGCCTCCTTCGCCGCGCGCAGCGGCTCGCCGACCTGGACGGCGTCGGCGCCGCAGGCCAGCGCCCGCGCGATCGCGCCGCTGGTCTCGATCCGGCCGTTGGCGATGACGTGCACGTACCGCCCACCGGTCTCGTCGAGGTAGTCGCGGCGGGCCGCGGCGGCGTCGGCGATCGCGCTGGCCAGCGGCACGCGGATGCCCATGACGGCGTCGCCGGTGGAGAAGCTGTCGGCGCCCACGCCGACGATCACCCCGGCCGCGCCGGTGCGCATCAGGTGCAGCGCGGTCGTGTAGTTGGCCGCCCCGCCCACGATCACCGGGACGTCGAGGTCGGCGATGAAGGACTTGAGGTTGAGCGCGGCGCCCTGGGTGGTCACGTGCTCGGCGGAGACGATCGTGCCCTGGATGACGAGCAGGTCGACCCCGGCGGCGAGCACCGCCGGGGCGAGCAGCTCGGTGTGCTGCGGCGAGACGCGCACCGCGGTGGTCACCCCGGCGTCGCGCATCTC
The DNA here is from genome assembly GCF_037034165.1 of Geodermatophilus sp. FMUSA9-8. Classification (NCBI taxonomy): domain Bacteria; kingdom Bacillati; phylum Actinomycetota; class Actinomycetes; order Geodermatophilales; family Geodermatophilaceae; genus Geodermatophilus; species Geodermatophilus sp. FMUSA9-8. The sequence goes on from NZ_JBAGKE010000002.1 coordinate 328,957, forward strand.
CTTGATGCGGGCGCTGATCAGGTCGGGCTTCACCGGCTCCGCGTAGACCTGCTGCAGCAGCGCGATCGGCGGCGGCGCCTCGGCCGCGGCGTCGCGCAGCTGGCGGTAGACCGGCAGCGGGTCGTCGTAGCGGGTCCACAGCCCCTCGGCATTGAGCACGCCGAGGCCGCCGGCCTGCCCGACGGCGATCGCCGTCGCCGGGCTGACGACGGCGTCGCTGGGGCTGGTGACCAGCGGGATCTCGAACCGGAAGGCGTCGATCTGCCAGGCGGTGGAGACGTCGTCGACGTCGCGGGTGCGGCGGGACGGGACGATGGAGACCTCGTCGAGGTCGTAGCCCCGGCGGGCGAAGCGGTTGAGACCGATCTCGACGGTGTCGCGGCTGGGCATGGGTCAGCGCCCCCGGTAGTTCGGTGCTTCGACCGTCATCTGGATGTCGTGCGGGTGGCTCTCGGTCAGGCCCGCGGCGGTGATGCGGGTGAGCTGGCCGCGCTCCTGCAGGTCGGCGACGGTGGCCGCGCCGGCGTAGCCCATCGACGCCCGCAGGCCGCCGACGAGCTGGTGGGCCACGGTCGCGAGCAGGCCGCGGTAGGGCACCTGGCCCTCGATGCCCTCGGGGACGAGCTTGTCGTCGGAGAGGACGTCGTCGGCGAAGTAGCGGTCGCGGCTGAAGGACTGGTTGCCGCGCTTCTGCATCGCGCCCAGCGACCCCATGCCGCGGTAGGTCTTGAACTGCTTGCCGTTCATGAAGACGAGCTCGCCCGGCGCCTCCTCGACGCCGGCGAACAGCCCGCCGATCATCACCGTGTCGGCACCGGCGACCAGCGCCTTGGCGATGTCGCCGGAGTACTGCAGGCCGCCGTCGGCGATGACCGGCACGCCGGCCGGCTTGCACGCCAGGCTCGCCTCGTAGACGGCGGTGATCTGCGGGACGCCGACGCCGGCGACCACGCGGGTGGTGCAGATCGAGCCCGGGCCGACGCCGACCTTCACGGCGTCCGCGCCCGCGTCGACCAGCGCCTGCGCGCCGGCGCGGGTGGCCACGTTGCCGCCGACGACCTGCACGCCGCCGTCGCCCCCGAAGTCCTTGCGCACCCGGGCGACCATGTCGAGCACGGCGCGCTGGTGGCCGTGCGCGGTGTCGACGACGATCACGTCGACCCCGGCGTCGACCAGCAGGCCGGCCCGCTTGTAGGCGTCCTCGCCGACGCCGAGCGCGGCGCCCACGACGAGGCGGCCGTCGGCGTCCTTGGTGGCGTTCGGGTACTGGTCGCGCTTGACGAAGTCCTTGACCGTGATCAGCCCGCGCAGCCGGCCGGCGTCGTCGACGATCGGCAGTTTCTCGATCTTGTGCTGGGACAGCAGGCCCAGCGCGGTGTCGGCGTCGACCCCGACCGGGGCGGTGACCAGCGGCATCGGCGTCATCACGTCGCGGACGAGCCGGTTCTGGTCGGTCTCGAAGCGCATGTCGCGGTTGGTGACGATGCCCACCAGCACGCCGTCGGCGTCGACGACGGGGGCGCCGGAGATGCGGTAGCGGCCCGACAGGGCGTCGACCTCGGCGAGGGTGTTGTCCGGCGAGCAGGTGACCGGGTTGGTGACCATGCCCGCCTCGGAGCGCTTGACCAGGTCGGCCTGGCCGGCCTGCTCCTCGGCGGCGAGGTTGCGGTGCAGGATGCCGACGCCGCCGACGCGGGCCATGGCGATCGCCATGCGGGCCTCGGTCACGGTGTCCATGGCGCTGGAGACCAGCGGCACGGCCAGCCGGATGCCGCGGGTCAGGCGGCTGCTGGTGTCGACCTCCGCCGGGACGACGTCGGACTCGCCCGGGATGAGCAGGACGTCGTCGTAGGTCAGGCCGAGCGGGGCGAACTTCGCCGGCAGCTCGGGGGTCCGGTCGTCGGGCTGCATGATCGCCGCCACCCTCTCGTCGGTTCGCCCCCGGCCGGGCGCGCGGGAACCACCCCCGATCGTAGGCGGGGGCGCCGGGGGCCCGGGACGGCGTCCGCGCACGCGTGGGAACGGGAGCCGGGGGCGGCTACCGTGGTTCCCCGGACGCGCGCCCGCGCGACCGCACGAGAGCGACCGCGCCGCACGAGGGAGGAGGCACCGTGGGTCCCTTCGACGACCTGCCGGGCCCCGACTCAGGCTCCACGCCGTCGGACCCGCCGCCGCTCACCATGGAGGAGCGCGCCGGCGTCCTCGACGACCTCGCCGAGCTGGAGGTGTTCCGCACGCTGCTCGAGCCGACGGGCATCAAGGGCATCGTCGTCGACTGCCCGGACTGCGACGAGGAGCACCACGTCGACTGGGCGCTGATGCAGGCCAACCTGCGCCAGCTGCTCGAGGAGGGGCAGACCGGCCGGCACGAGCCGCCGTTCGACCCCGACCCCGACGACTACGTCAGCTGGGACTACGCCAGCGGCTACGCCGACGGGGTCGCCGCGATGGCCGAGCGCGAGGAGCCCGGGGGCGGCGGCACCGGCCGCCACGCCCGCGACGACTGAGCTCAGACGTCCCGGACGAGGGTCGCGAGGCGTCCCGCCAGCTCGGGGGTCACCTCGACGCGGTGCGCCTCCCGGGCGTGCGGCCCGACCTGCGCCATCAGCTCGTCGACCGACTCGGCCCGGACGACCGCCTCGCAGTCGAACCCGGCGTCGCGGCAGCGCAGCTCCTTCATCGTCGCCCCCTCCGGCGGCGGCCCCGTGCACGGTCAGCGTGCTCCCGGGCGGCCGTCCGGGCCAGGGGTACCGGCGCGTTCCGCGTGCACCGGGACGAGAACGCGCCGAGGGCCCCCTCCGGTGCTCCGGAGGGGGCCCTCGGCGTGCGTTCGTCGTCTCAGGTCATCATCCCGCGGCGGAAGCCCGTCGCGACGGCCTCGGCCCGGTCCTTGGCGCCGAGCTTGCGGAACAGCCGGCGGGCGTGGGTCTTGATGGTGTCCTCGGACAGGTAGAGCTCGCGCCCGATCTGGGCGTTGCTCTTGCCGTGGCTCATGCCGGTGAGGACCTGCATCTCGCGCATGGACAGCGTCACCGCGGGCGCGGCCTCGCGGACCGGCGTGCTCACCGCGCGCGGGCCGGCGCCGTTGAGCGGCGTGGCCCACGCAGGCACCGGGGCGCCGACGGAGGCCAGCGGCACGGAGGCGCTGACCTGCTGCGGCGGGCGCGGGCCCTCCGGGCGCAGGCCGACGCGGGACAGGCCCAGGCCCATCTCCAGCGCGCTCGCGTCCCAGCGCAGGTAGCCCCGCGCACCGACGGCGACCGCGCCGCGGACGGTCTCGGCGTCGTCGGGGGCGCCGAGAACCAGCACGGGCACGCCCGGGTGGCTGCGCAGCACCGTCGTCGCGACGCTCAGGCCGGTGTCCACGGCGCGCTGCGTGCCGACCAGCAGCACGTCGGGCTGCCGGGTGGCCAGCCGCTGCATCAGCGCGACCGCGTCACCGACGACCTCGACGCGTCCCACGAACGGGAGGGCCACCAGGCGGGCGGCGACGTCGTCGCGCACGCGGCGGCGCTCGTCGTACACCCACACGGTCGTGGCACCGTGTCCCGGTCCACGCATCCTGTCGTCGATCACTCGCTGCTCCTCGTCTCCCCCGGCCGGGCGGGGCGCCCGGGTCACTCGACCCGGGGAACGGCACGGCCTGCAGTCACCTTGACCGCCGGTCAGGACGGGGAACACCCGTGCTCACCCTGCGGGGGGAGACGGGAGCCGGGAAAATGTCCGATCCCGGTGTGTTTGACCCCGGGGACCCTCGGGCACCGGCACCCCAGCAGCCGGACCGCCCCCTCCGGCTCGCACCGAGCCGAGGAGGACCGACATGGCCGACATCCGCCGACTGCCGACGCCCGTGGCCGAGGTCTGGGACTGGCAGCTGCACGGCGCCTGCCGTGGAGAGAGCACGGCCCTGTTCTTCCACCCCGACGGCGAGCGCGGCCCCGCGCGGGCCCGTCGCCAGGCGGCCGCGAAGGCCGTCTGCGCCTCCTGCCCCGTCGTGGAGGCGTGCCTCAAGCACGCGCTGAGCGTCCGCGAGCCCTACGGCGTGTGGGGCGGCATGAGCGAGGAGGAGCGGGCCCGGCTGATCGCCGCGGAGCCCGCCGCCGTCGCCGCGGGCGTCTAGCCGCCCGGACGCAGCGAGAGGGCCGGTCCAGCAGACGCTGGACCGGCCCTCTCGCTGCGTCCGGGGTCAGTCGACCCGCTCGGCGGTCATCAGCTCGTCGTGCACCCAGGTGACGCCCCGGTCGGGGGACGTCTCGGCCGACCAGGTGAACGAGCGCGGGCGGACGTCGGAGAAGCGCCAGCGCAGCCACGGCTCCTCGTCGTCGCTGAGCAGGAGGACGCCGCCACCGCCGGTGGGACGGCCGGTGAAGCGCCGCACGCGCCCGTTGACCGGGTCCATCCACGTCGAGCGCCACGTCCCGGGGGCGTGCGGGTCGGGAAAGCGGACCGTCGTCCCGTGGAACGCCCGCGGCGGGACGCCGGCGCCGGGCCGTCCCGGACCGGGCACCACCCAGACGTCCTGCACCGCCCGGCCGCCGAGCACGCGGCCGGCGTGCAGGTCCCCCTCCGCCGTCGCCCAGTCCCCGTCGGGCCCGAGGCCGCGCCAGGACAGCCGCCAGCTCCCCGTCAGCCGGCCGAACAGCGCCAGCGCGTCCTCGCCGTCGGGCTCGGGCGAGTGCAGGACCTCGTGCAGCACGGCGACCTCCTCGTCAGCCTCCTGTCAGGACGACAGTAGACTGTCATCATGACCGACGTCCAGGAGGCCTACCGGCTGCTCGTCGCCGACGTCTACGAGCTCGCCGGCACGTCCCGGCGCACCAGCGAGGCGATCGCCGCGACGGCCGGGCAGACCACCGCCCGGTGGCACGTGCTCAGCGTCCTGTCCGGGGCGCCGTCGACGGTGGCCGCCGTGGCCCGCCGGCTGGGCCTGGCCCGCCAGTCGGTGCAGCGGGTGGCCGACGACCTCGTCGCCGACGGCCTGGCCGACCGCGCGCCCAACCCCGACCACCGCACCGCTCCCCTGCTGGAGCTGACCGGTGCGGGGCGGGCAGCGCTGGCGGCGCTGGTCGAGCGCGGGGACGCCGACCGGGCGCGCGTCCTGGCCGCGGCGGGCACCTCCGCCGAGGAGCTGCTGGCCTGCCGGGAGGTCCTGCGACGCCTGGTCGCCGCGCTCGACGGCCCCTGAGACGACGGGAGGGCCGGCCCAGCAGACGCTGGGCCGGCCCTCCTGGGATGTGCGGGCCGTCCTGGCTCACGTCCGTGCGTCCTGGCTCACCGTCGGCGGTGAGCCAGGACGCCGCACGATCAGCTCACCTGATCGTGCGGAACGGGGTCAGTGGCTGTGGCCGTGACCATGCGAGTGGCCGTGGGTGTGGTGCCCGCCGCCCGCGTGGTCGTGCTCCTCCTCCGGCGCCTCGACGACGGCGGAGTCGGTGGTGAGCACCATCGCGGCGATCGACGCGGCGTTGCCCAGCGCGGCCTTGGTGACCTTGACCGGGTCGATGACGCCCTGGCCGGCCAGGTCGCCGTACTCGCCGGTGGCCGCGTTGAAGCCCTGGCCCACGCCGAGGTCGCGGACCTTGGCGACGACGACGCGGCCCTCGAAGCCGGCGTTGTCGGCGATGCGGGCCAGCGGGGCCTCCAGCGCGCGCTGCACGGCGCGGGCGCCGGTCAGCTCGTCGCCGGTGAGGTCCAGCGCGTCGATGGCGGTGGCGGCGTGCACGAGCGCGGAACCGCCGCCGGGGACGACGCCCTCCTCCACCGCGGCGCGGGTGGCGGCGATGGCGTCCTCGATGCGGTGCTTGCGCTCCTTGAGCTCGACCTCGGTGGCCGCGCCGACCCGGATGACGCCGATGCCGCCGGCCAGCTTGGCCAGCCGCTCCTGCAGCTTCTCGCGGTCCCAGTCGGAGTCGGTGGCCTCGATCTCGCGGCGGATCTGGGCGACCCGGTCGGAGATCGCGCCGGCCGTGCCGCCGCCGTCGACGACCGTCGTCGTGTCCTTGGTGACGGTCACGCGGCGGGCGGTGCCGAGCACCTCGAGGCCGACCTGGTCGAGCTTGAGGCCGACGTCCTCGCTGACGACCTGGCCGCCGGTGACGATGGCGAGGTCGGTCATGAAGGCCTTGCGGCGGTCGCCGAAGTAGGGCGACTTGACCGCGACGACGCGGATCGTCTTGCGGATCGAGTTGACGACCAGGGTGGACAGCGCCTCGCCCTCGACGTCCTCGGCGACGATCAGCAGCGGGCGGGCGCCGTTGCCGAGCACCTTCTCCAGCAGCGGGAGCAGGTCGGCCAGCGCGCTGACCTTGCCCTGCACCAGCAGCACGAGGGCGTCCTCGAGGACGGCCTCCATCGCCTCCTGGTCGGTGACGAAGTAGGGCGAGAGGTAGCCCTTGTCGAACTGCACGCCCTCGGTGACGTCGAGGTCGGTGGAGAGGGTGTTGCTCTCCTCGACGGTGATGACGCCGTCCTTGCCGACCTTCTCCATCGCCTCGCCGATCAGGGCGCCGACCTCGGCGTCCTGGGCGGAGATGGTGGCGACGCCGGCGATGGCCGACTGCTCGTCGACGGGGATGGCGACCTCGTCGAGGGCCTTCGACACCGCGTCGACGGCGGCGCGCATGCCGCGGCCGAGACCCATCGGGTTGGCGCCGGCGGCGACGTTGCGCATGCCCTCCTTGACCAGCGCCTGGGCCAGCACCGTGGCGGTGGTGGTGCCGTCACCGGCGACGTCGTTGGTCTTGGTGGCGACGTTCTTGGCCAGCTGGGCGCCGAGGTTCTCGTACGGGTCCTCGAGCTCCACCTCGCGGGCGATGGTGACGCCGTCGTTGGTGATGGTCGGTGCGCCGAACTTCTTGTCGAGGACGACGTTGCGCCCGCGCGGGCCGAGGGTGACCTTGACGGCGTCGGCGAGCTTGTCCACGCCGCGCTCGAGCGAGCGGCGGGCGTCCTCGTTGAACTTGATGATCTTGGCCATGGGGCCCTTCCGATCAGATCGCTACGGGGGTGAGACGGCGACCGCCCCGGGACCCGGTCAGTCGGGTCGCCGGGGCGGTCTGGTGCCGTGCTGGAACGGCCACTCTTCAGGGGCCCGCGCCGAGCTCGCTCGGCGTGGGGGGAAGGGTGGTCCTTCTACTTCTCCACGACGGCGAGCAGGTCGCGGGCGGAGAGCACGAGGTACTCCTCGCCGGCGTACTTGACCTCGGTGCCGCCGTACTTCGAGTAGATGACGACGTCGCCGACGTTGACGTCGAGCGGGACGCGGTTGCCGTTGTCGTCGATGCGGCCGGGGCCCACGGCGATGACCGTGCCCTCCTGCGGCTTCTCCTTGGCGGTGTCCGGGATGACCAGGCCGGAGGCGGTGGTGGTCTCGGCCTCGTTGGCCTGGACGACGACGCGGTCCTCGAGCGGCTTGATGGAGACCTTGGTAGCGGTCGTCACGAGGTGACGCCCCCTTCGGGATCGGACGGCTGGTGGGGTTGCACGTTGTGGCACGGGGGCCGGGCCTGCCGTCGCGGGGGTCAGGCTCCTGCCCGTGTCGATTGGCACTCTACCCACGAGAGTGCCAGCCCCTCAACCGGGTCCACCGCTCGGAGGACGGGCCACTGCGGGAGGCTGGTCGCCGTGCCCGATCCCGCCGCGCTGACCCTGCTGCGCACGCCCGAGGGAGCCGCCGCGACCGCCCGCGCCGCGGCGCTGCTGGCCGGGGGCGCCGACGTGCTGGCGGGGGTCGCGGCGCTGCGCGCGGAGGTCGGGCCGGAACTGGCCGGTCCCGCCTGGGAGCTGGCCCGGCTGCGGGCGCGGGCCCGTCCGGTGTTCGGCGCCGACGCCGACCGGCTGTTCCTCACCGCCGACACGCTCGAGCAGGCCGGCCGGCCCGCACTCGCCGCCCGCCGGGCCGCCCGCCTGCTCGCCGACGGCACCGACTCCGCGGCCGACCTGGGCTGCGCGTCGGGCACCGACACCGTGGCGCTCGCCCGGGCCGGCGCGCGGGTGCTCGCCGTCGACCTCGACCCGGTGGCCCGCGAGCTCACGGCCGCCAACGCCGAGGCGCTCGGCGTGGCCGACGACGTGTGGGTGGTCGCGGGCGACGTCGTCGAGCTGGTGGACGCCGCCCGCGGGGGCGAGGTCGCCGGGTGCGCGGCCGCCGTCCTCGACCCCGCGCGGCGGGCGGGCGGCCGCCGGCAGCTCGACCCCGACCGCTGGTCGCCGCCCTGGTCGACGGTGACGGCGCTGCTCGACCGGGTGCCGCGCGCGGTGGTGAAGGTGGCGCCGGGCCTCGACCACGACCGGGTGCCCGAGGGCGTCGAGGCCGAGTGGGTGTCGGTGCGCGGGTCGATCGTCGAGGCGCTGCTGTGGGGCCGCGGGGTGTCCGGGGTGTGGCGGCGGGCGACCGTCGTCCGCGGCGACGACGTGCACGAGCTCACCGCCGGCGACGACCCCGGGCCCGCGCAGGCCGGCCCGGTCGGGGCGTGGCTGCACGAGCCCGACCCCGCCGTCATCCGCTCCGGGCTGGTGTCCCTGGTGGCCGCGGAGCTCGGCGCCACGCTGGTCGACCCGACGATCGCCTACCTGACCTCCGGCGCGGCCGCGGACTCCCCGTGGGCCGCCTCGTACCGCGTCGACGAGGTGCTGCCGTTCAACCTCAAGCGGCTGCGCGCGCTGCTGCGGGCCCGCGGCGTCGGCCGGGTGGTGGTGAAGAAGCGCGGGTCGGCGATCGAGCCGGAGACCCTGGCGCGGCAGCTGCGCGGCCCGGGCGACCGGAGCGCCACCGTCGTCGTCACCCGGGTGGCCGGCGCCCCGACCGCGCTGGTCTGCGACGTGTCCTAGGTCCGGACGACCTCGATCGGCAGGCTGCTGTCGGCCCCCAGGTCGGGCGCGGAGGGCTCGACGCCGGCCGCGACCAGCCGGGAGCCGAGCGCCGCGACCATCGCGCCGTTGTCGGTGCACAGCCGCGGGCTGGGCACGCGCAGCACGATCCCGGCCGCGGCGCAGCGCTCCTCCGCCAGCGCCCGCAGCCGCGAGTTGGCCGCCACTCCCCCGCCGAGCACGAGGTGGTCGACGCCGTGCTCGCGGCAGGCCCGCACGGCCTTGGCGGTGAGCACGTCGGCGACCGCCTCCTGGAACGACGCCGCGACGTCGGCCACCGGCACCGGCTCCCCCGCCTTCCGCCGCGCCTCCACCCAGCGGGCGACGGCGGTCTTCAGGCCGGAGAAGGAGAAGTCGTAGGGCGCGTCGCGGGGGCCGGTGAGCCCGCGCGGGAAGTCGATGGCCGCCGGGTCGCCGTCGCGGGCGGCGCGGTCGAGGGGCGGGCCGCCGGGGAACGGCATGCCGAGCACGCGGGCGACCTTGTCGAAGGCCTCACCGGCGGCGTCGTCGATGGTGCGGCCGAGCGAGGTGACCTCGCGGGCGAGGTCGGGCACGAGCAGCAGCGAGCTGTGCCCGCCGGAGACGAGCAGCGCGAGCGACGGCTCGGCCAGCGGGCCGTGCTGCAGCTCGTCGACGGCGACGTGCGCGGCCAGGTGGTTGACCCCGTAGAGCGGCTTGTCCAGCGCCAGGGCGTAGGCCTTCGCGGCGGCCAGCCCGACCAGCAGCGCGCCGGTCAGGCCGGGTCCCGCGGTGACCGCGACCGCGTCGACGTCGGACGCCGACACCCCGGCCTCGGCGAGCGCGCGGTGCACGGTCGGGACCATCGCCTCCAGGTGCGCCCGCGAGGCGATCTCGGGCACCACGCCGCCGAAGCGCTCGTGCTCGGCCATCGAGGTGGCCAGCGCGTCCGACAGCAGCGTGTGGCCGCGCACCAGGCCGACCCCGGTCTCGTCGCACGAGGTCTCGAACCCCAGGACCAGCGGCTCGCTCACCGCCGCACCTCCCGCTTCATCACGACGGCGTCGGTGCCGCTCGGCTGGTAGTAGCGCGGGCGCCGGCCGATCTCGGCGAACCCGCGGCGCCGGTAGAGGCCCTGCGCCACCTCGTTGTCGGCGCGCACCTCGAGCAGCACGACGGGGCTGCGCCGGTCGGCCTCGGCGAGCAGCGCGTCGAGCAGCAGCGCGCCGAGGCCCTCGCCCTGCCGGTCGCGGGCGACGCCGATCGTGGACACGTGCGCCTCGTCGTCGTAGGCGATGAGGCCCGCGTACCCGACGACGGCGCCGTCGTCCTCGCCGTCCGTGTCGACGGCCACGAGGTAGTGCCGGGTGTCGGTGCGCGACAGCTCGTCGCGGTACATCGCGCGGGTCCAGGTGTCCGGCGCGAAGAGCTCCTCCTCCAGCGCCAGCACGGCGTCGAGGTCGGCCAGCCGCATCGGCCGCAGCCGCGCGCTCACGACGTCGTCACCGGCTTGAACGACGTCGGCGGGACCGCGTCGGGGCGGCGCAGGTACAGCGGGACGAGCGGCCCGGCCGACGACGGGTCGTCGAGCAGCGGCGCCGCCGCCCGCAGCAGGCCGGCGACCGTCACCTCGGCGGGCGTGACCGCGGCGCCGAGCCGCTCGGCGAAGCGCGGGTCGCCGACCAGCGGGCCGTGGGCGGCGAGCTCCTCCGGGCGGACGACGCCCGGTCCGTCGACGCGCGCTCCGGCGGCGTCGTAGGCCGCCCAGTAGACCTCCTTGCGCCGCGCGTCGGTGACCACCGTCCGCTCTCCCGACCCGACGGCGTCGAGCGAGCAGACGCCCACGGCCGGGATGCCACCGGCGTCGGCCAGCGCGGCGGCGGTGACCACGCCGACCCGCAGGCCGGTGAACGGGCCGGGCCCGAGGCCGGTGACGACGGCGCCGACGTCGGCGAGCGCCACGCCGGCCTCGGCGAGGGCCTCGCGCACGGCGGGGACGAGCAGCTCGGCGTGCCGGTTGCCGGAGGGCACCGCCCGCTCGGCGAGGACCTCCACGCCGCCGTCGTCGGAGCGGCGGGCGACGCCGGCGACCAGCGTGGGGGTCGCGGTGTCGAGGGCGAGGACGAGCACGATCCGCCAGGTTAGACCGGCAGCTCGGAGACGACCTCGACGCCGTCGACCGGGTCCACCTGCTCGCCCACGACGACGAAGCCGAACGGCCGGGCCACCGCCTGCGACGCGGTGTTCGACGGCGCGATCGACAGCCGCACCACCGACACGGCCGGCTCCGCCCGGGCGCGGGCGAGCAGCGCGGCCAGCGCCGCCCGCGCGTAGCCGCGGCGCCGGTGCTCGGGCAGCACGGCGTAGCCGATCTCGACCATGCCGCGCCCGTCGGGCGGGCCGTGGAAGGCCGCGCGCCCGACGGCCAGCCGCCGGTCGGCGTCCCAGACGACGCCGGTCACCCAGGCGGCCGCGGCCGGGTCGGCGGCCACCTGCTCCGCGCGCATCCGCCACACCTCCGACCAGGCGGGGTCGGTGAACCCCGGCGGCAGCGGCACCGGGGAGGCGGCGGTCGCGGCGGCGAGGTCGCCGGCGGCCAGCGCGGCGTAGGCCGGGCCGTCCAGCGGCAGCACCTCCACCCGCGGGCTCACTCCGACAGCCGCCGCTCCCAGCCGGCGCCGGAGGGCACGAGGACGGCGGTGCGGACGTCGTCGTCGCGGCGGTCCAGGCGCAGCTCGAGGTGCTCGTCGGTGAGCCGCTCGACCAGCCCGGCGCCCCACTCGACGACCGTCACCGACTCCTCGGTCGAGGCGTCGAGGTCGAGGTCGTCGACGTCGGCGACGCTCCCCAGCCGGTAGGCGTCGACGTGCACCAGCGGCAGCCGCCCGCCGCGGTGCACGCGGGCGATGACGAAGGTCGGCGAGGTGACCGGCTCGGTCACCCCGAGCGCGGCACCCAGGCCCTGGGTGAGCGCGGTCTTGCCGGCGCCGAGCGGGCCGGTGAGCACCAGCAGGTCGCCCGGCTCCACGACGGCGGCGAGGGCGGCACCGAGGGCCCGGGTGTCGTCGACGGTGGGCAGCACGTGCTCGCGCCTCATGCCGCCAGGCTCCGGGCGACCGACGTCAGGTCCTCGAGCAGGCCGGCGCGGGGGGCGCCGTGGGGGCCGAACCGGATGGCCGCCGACGGGTGGTAGGTGGCCCAGACCGCCCGGCCGCCGACGTCGTGCGGGCGGCCGCGGGCCCCGGCGAGCACGGTGCGCGGGCCGAGGAACCACTTGGCCGACGACAGGCCCAGCGCCACGACGACCGGCGGGTCGAGCAGCTCGAGCTGGCGGCGCAGCCAGCCGCTGCAGCGGGCCACCTCCGGCGTCCTCGGCGTCCGGTTGCCCGGCGGGCGGCACTTCACGATGTTGAGCACGGCCGCCTCGGCGCGGTCGAGCCCGGCCTCGGCGAGCAGCTGGTCGAGCAGCTGGCCCGACTTCCCGACGAAGGGCCGGCCGGTCTCGTCCTCGTTGGCGCCGGGCGCCTCGCCGATCAGGGCGAACCGCGCCCGCCCGCGCACCGGCGGGTCGCCGACGACGACGTGCTGCCGGGTGGCCGACAGCTCGGGGCAGGCGACGCAGGGCGTCGCGGCGGCGGCGAGCGCGGGCCAGTCGGCGGCGGCCGCGGCCGTGGCGGCGACCTCCTCGGCCGCGGCGTCGAACCGGGGCGGACGGGGGGCTGCCACGTCCCCGACCCTACGGCGGGCGCGGCCGGGGGGCTTCCGCGCCCGCTCCCGCCCTGTCACCGTGGGACACGGCCCCCGCCGCGGGAGGAGTCGCCATGACCGAGCACCCCGACGTCTACGAGGTCGCCTGTCTGGCCGGCGGGCCGCAGCGGGTGGTCGACACGGCGCTGGTGGCCCTCGTGGTCACCGGCCGGGTGCGCGCGGTGGCGCCCGGGGAGCTGCAGGTCGTCGAGCCGCGGCGGCGCCACCCGGTGGAGGCCGCCGTCCTCGACGCCGTCGGGGGCCGGGGCCGCCGGTCGGTGGAGACGGTGCGCTGGCGCGCGCTGGCCGACGACCGGGTCACGGTCCTCCCCCGCCGGCTGCGCGCCGAGCGCCTGCTCGGCCGGTTCACCGGCCCGACCGCGGCCGGCCGGCGCGTGCTCGAGCGGGCGCGCGCCGCCGACGTCGGGCCGGTGCTGCACGTCGCCCTCGAGGGCCGGGACCGGCTGACCGACCCCGCGCTGCGGGAGGCCGTCTGCGACCCGCCGCGCCGCCCGGCGCTGCCGGGCGTCGCCGCCTCGCCGTGGGCGCTGTCCTACGCCGACGGGTGCGAGGTGGCCCAGCGGACCCGGGACACGCTGGTGGCCCGGGGCCTCGACGGCCGGCTTTGACGAGGACCGGGTAGGGCCCCGCAGGGACCTACCGGCCGGGTTCCTGGCGGATGCGGGCGGTCTCCGTGGCCACCCGGCGCACCAGGCCGGCCAGCGCCCGGGTGACCTCCTGCGGCTTCTCCAGCGTCACCAGGTGCCCGGCGTCGTGGACGACGACGTGCTCGACCGCCGGCCCCTCGCCGCCGAGCAGCTCCACCAGGGTGTCACTGTGCGCCGGCGGGATCATCCGGTCGGCGTCGCCGGTGAGCACGAGCGTGGGCACCCGGCGCAGCGGCGCGAGCGCGCCGGTCTCGTCGAGGCCGGCCAGCGCCGGGTAGAACTCGGCGATCACGTCGACCGGGGTGCCGGCGATCATCGCGTCGACGTAGCGGCCCAGCCGCGGGTCGACGTCGGTGGAGGCGAACGACAGCGACCACGTCGCCGCGGAGACGACGTCGGCGGCGAGCCGGCGGGTGCGCTCGGCGAACACCGGCCGCCGGCGCATCGTCCAGGCGGCCACGGGCAGCACCGCGGCGCGCACGCGGGTGAGGAAGTCGGGCAGGCCGAAGTCGAGGTCGGCCAGCTGGCCGCTGGAGGTGGACACCAGCGCGACGCCGGCGACCTTCGTGCCGAACAGCTCCGGGTGCAGGTCGGCCAGGCCCATGACGGTCATGCCGCCCATGGAGTGGCCGACCAGCACGACCGGTCCCTCCGGCACCCGCTCCTCGAGCACCCGCGCGAGGTCGCGCGCCAGCTGCTCGATCGTGGAGTTCTCCGCCGGCCCGCGGGACGACGAGCCGTGCCCGCGCTGGTCGTAGAAGACCAGCCGGGCGGTGGGCCGGTGGCCGTTCGCGGTGGCCAGCTCCGCGCCCAGGGACCGGCGCTGGTAGGTCCAGGAGGCCATCGACAGCGTGTAGCCGTGCACGAAGACGACGGTCAGCGGCGCGTCGAGCGGGCCGACCTCGTCCACGGCGAGCAGCACGCCGTCGTCGGCCTGCACCTGCGCCGTCCGGTCGGCCCGGCGCGCGGCGGCGCCGAGCGGGTCGTCCTCGCGCAGCTCGGCGTCGCTGGCGCCCTCCGGGAGCGCTCCGCCCGGGCTGAGCCGCTCGGCCCGCACCCGGCGGGTGGCGATGCGCGCGACGGCGACGCCGACGGCGGTGGTGGCCGCCGCGAGGCCGACGACCGCGCCGGCGATCCCGACCGCCGGGTGCCGCTCCAGCGCTCCGGTCAGTCCCGGGTGCGCCGGCGCCCGCCGGCTCGACCGGTGTGCCATCAGACCGCCCCCGCCGACCCGACGTGGCGGCGGGTGAACCGCCCGCCGACCCGGGTGACCAGCTCGTAGTGGATGGTGTCGACCGCGTCGGCCCACTGCTGGGCGGTTGGCTCGCCGCGCTCGCCCGAGCCCCACAGGACCACCTCGTCGCCCGGGGCGACGGCGTCGTCGCCGACGTCGAGCACGAACTGGTCCATGCACACGCGGCCGGCGATCGTCCGCTGCGCGCCGGCGGCGAGCACGGGTGCGCGGTTGCCCGCGGCGCGCGGGACGCCGTCGGCGTAGCCGACCGGGACCAGCGCCAGCGTCGTCTCGCGCTCCGGGGAGTAGGTGTGCCCGTAGGAGACGCCGACGCCGGCCGGCACCCGCTTGGTCAGCGCGACGCGGGCGCGCACGCTCATCGCCGGCCGCAGGCCGTGGACGGCGGGGTCGCCGCCGAGCGGGTCGAGGCCGTAGAGGGCGACGCCGGGCCGGACCATGTCGTACCAGGTGTCGGGCAGCGCGACGGTGGCCGCGGAGTTGGCCAGGTGCCGGGTGCCGTCGAGGCCGGCGGCGCGGGCGATGGCGACCGCCTCCTCGAACACCCGCACCTGCGCGCCGATGGTCGGGTGGGTGGGGGCGTCGGCGTAGGCCATGTGGCTCCACAGCCCGACCACCTCGACCTCGCCGTCGGCCTGTGCGCGGGCCGCCGCGGCCACCAGCGCGGGCCAGTCGGCGGTGGTGGCGCCCTCGCGGGACAGGCCCGTGTCGGCGCACAGGTGCAGCCGCGCGGGACGGCCGGTGACGCGGGCGGCGGCCACGACCTCGGCCAGGCCCCACTCCGCGTTCGCCGACACCTCGACGCCGGCCTCCAGCGCGGGCGCGAAGTCGGTGCCCGGCGCGTGCAGCCAGGCCAGCAGCGGCGCCGTGACCCCGGCGGCACGCAGCGCGAGCGCCTCCTCGAGGACGGCGACGCCGAGCGCGTCGGCACCGCCGGCGAGCACCGCCCGCGCGGCCGGCACCAGGCCGTGCCCGTAGCCGTCGGCCTTGACCACCGCCATGAGCGGGCGGCCGACCCGCTCGCGGAGCACGGCGGTGTTCGCCGCGATCGCGTCGAGGTCGACGACCACCTCGGCCCGGGGAGCTGGCTGCTTCACGCCCCCGAGTGTCCCAGGAGCGCGTCGCCGCCCCCGCGCACCCGGCCGACGGTGTCCGGCAGCACCCGCACGAGGTCGGAGGCGAGGATCGGCCCGCGCGCCGCGGCGACCTGGCCGGCGCGGCCGTGCAGGTGGGCGGCCGCCGCGGCCGTCTCCGCCGCGGGCGTGCCGGCGGCCAGCAGCGAGCCGAGGACCCCCGACAGGACGTCGCCGCTGCCGGCCGTGGCCAGGTCGGAGGTGCCGGTGGCGTTGACGAACGCGGTGCCGTCGGGCGCGGCGACCACGGTGGCGTCGCCCTTGAGCAGGACGACGACGCCGAGGTCGGCGGCCAGCCGGCGGGCGCTGCCGATGCGGTCGCCGCCGACCGGGGCGCCGAAGCGCTCGAACTCCCGGTCGTGCGGGGTCAGCACGGTGGGCGCGGTGCGGCCGCGGACGAGGTCCGGCTCGCGCGCGGCCATCGTCAGCGCGTCGGCATCGACCACCACCGGCAGGTCGGTGGCCAGCACCTCGGCCAGCACGCTCCGGGCGTCGTCATCGGTGCCCGTGCCGGGGCCGGCCACCCAGGCCTGCACGCGGCCGGCGTCGCGGGGCCGGCCGTCGGTGACGATGGCCTCCGGCCAGGCGGCGCGGACGCCGTCGGCGGCGGTACCGGCGTAGCGGACGAGCCCCGGGCGGGTGCGCAGCGCCGCCCCGGTGCACAGCACCGCGGCGCCGGGGTAGACCGACGAGCCGGCCACCACCCCGACGACGCCGCGGGAGTACTTGTCGTCGGTGGGGCCGGGCGGTTCCAGGTGCGCGGCGACGTCGGCGTCGGTGAGCTGGTGCGCGCGGGCCGGGGCCAGGTGCGGGGCGAGGCCGATGTCGACCAGGTGGACGGTGCCGGCGTACCCGCGCCCCTCCCCCACGACGAGGCCGGGCTTGACCGCGCCGAAGGTGACCGTGTGCACCGCGGCGAACGCCGCGCCCTCGACCGCGCCGGTGTCGGCGTCCACGCCGCTCGGCACGTCGACGGCGACGGTCAGCCCCGGTCCGGTGGCCGCCCGCTGCGCCAGCCGGGCCGCCTCGGTGCGCAGGCCGCCGCGGCCGCCGATGCCCACGATGCCGTCGAGGACGAGGTCGGCGCGGTCGAGCCCGTCGGGTCCCTCCGGGCCGGTCACCCGCCCGCCGGCGCGGCGCAGCGCGGCCAGCCCGGCGGGGTGGGCGCGGTCGGCGTCGAGCAGGACGGCGGTCACCCGGGCGCCGCGGGCGGCCAGCTGCGCGCCGGCGAACAGCGCGTCCCCGCCGTTGTTGCCGGCCCCCACGAGCAGCGTGACGCGGGTGCCGTGCGCCCGGCCGAGCAGCCGCAGGCAGACGACGGCCAGGCCGGTGGCCGCCCGCTGCATGAGCGCGCCCTCGCGGGTGG
The DNA here is from genome assembly GCF_037034165.1 of Geodermatophilus sp. FMUSA9-8. Lineage (NCBI taxonomy): Bacteria > Bacillati > Actinomycetota > Actinomycetes > Geodermatophilales > Geodermatophilaceae > Geodermatophilus > Geodermatophilus sp. FMUSA9-8. The sequence continues at coordinate 345,949 of NZ_JBAGKE010000002.1, forward strand.
CGGCGAGCAGCACGTCCTCGGCGGCGCGGACCTCGGCGGCGGTGGACAGCCCGATCACGCGGGTCCCCCCTCGGCGACGACCACCGCGGAGGCGATCCCGCCGTCGTGGCTCAGGGACACGTGCCAGCGGGTGATGCCGAGCTCCGCGGCCCGGGCGGCGACGGTGCCGCGCACCTCCAGGTGCGGGCGGCCGTGCTCGCCGACGGTCACCTCGGCGTCGTGCCACTGCAGCGCTCCGGGGGCGCCGAGCGTCTTGGCGACGGCCTCCTTGGCGGCGAACCGCGCGGCCAGCGACTCCGCCGTCCGCGGGTTGCCCGACGGCGTCACCTGCTCGGAGGCGGTGAACAGCCGGTCGCGGATGCCGGGCGTGCGGGTCAGCGACTCGGCGAATCGGGTCACGGGGACCACGTCGATCCCCACCCCGATGATCACCGGGTCAGTCTGCCGTGCGCCCGCGCGTCCCGCCGTCCTGGCTCACCTCCGCGCGTCCTGGCTCACCGCCGACGGTGAGCCAGGACGCAGCACGACCAGGCGGCCTGATCGTGCTGCGAGGTCACTCGACGGTGACGCTCTTGGCCAGGTTGCGCGGCTGGTCGACGTCGAAGCCGCGGGTGTCGGCGATCTCGCAGGCGAGGATCTGCAGCGGCACCGTGGTCACCACCGGCGCGAGCAGGGTCGGCGTGCGCGGCACCCGGATCAGGTGGTCGGCGTAGGGCACGACGTCCTCGTCGCCCTCCTCCGCGATCACGATCGTGCGCGCGCCGCGTGCCCGGATCTCCTGGATGTTGGAGACGACCTTGCCGTGCAGCAGGCTGCGGCCGCGGGGCGACGGCGCGACGACTACCACCGGTGTGCCCTGGTCGATGACGGCGATCGGGCCGTGCTTGAGCTCGCCGGCGGCGAAGCCCTCGGCGTGGATGTAGGCGAGCTCCTTGAGCTTGAGCGCGCCCTCGAGCGCCACGGGGAAGCCCACGTGCCGGCCGAGGAACAGGATCGTGTCGGCGTCGGCCAGCGAGCGGCCGAGCTCGCGCACCGGCTCCATCTGGGTCAGCACCCGCTCGACGGCCCCGGGCAGCTTCTGCAGCTCGTGGACGATCGAGGCGACCTCGTCGGTGTACTTGATCCCCCGCACCTGCGCGAGGAACAGCCCGACGAGGTAGCAGGCGACGATCTGCGCCAGGAAGCTCTTGGTCGAGGCGACGGCGATCTCCGGGCCGGCGTGCGTGTAGAGCACGGCGTCGGACTCGCGCGGGATCGTCGAGCCGTTGACGTTGCAGATGGCCAGCGTGCGGGCCTTCTGCTCCTTGGCGTGCCGCAGCGCCATGAGCGTGTCCATCGTCTCGCCGGACTGGCTGATGACGACGACCAGCGTGGAGCGGTCGAGCACCGGGTCGCGGTAGCGGAACTCGCTGGCCACCTCGACCTCGACCGGGATGCGCGTCCAGTGCTCGATCGCGTACTTGGCGATCAGACCGGCGTGGAACGAGGTGCCGCAGGAGACGACGAAGATCTTGTCGATGTCGCGGAGCTCCTGGTCCGACAGGCGCACCTCGTCGAGGACCAGCTCCCCGTCCTCGCCCAGCCGGCCGAGCAGGGTGTCGGCGACGGCCTGCGGCTGCTCGGCGATCTCCTTGAGCATGAACCAGTCGTGGCCGCCCTTCTCGGCGGCAGCGGCGTCCCAGTCGACGGTGTAGGCCACCGGCTCGGCGGGGGCGCCGTCGAAGTCGGTGACGGTCAGGCCGCGGGTGCGGTCGATCTCGACGACCTGGTCCTGGCCCAGCTCGCGCGCCTCGCGGGTGTGCGCGATGAAGGCGGCGACGTCGGAGCCGAGGAAGTACTCGCCGTCGCCCACGCCGACCACCAGCGGGCTGTTGCGGCGGGAGGCGACGAGGGTGTCGGGCTCGTCGGCGTGCGTGGCGACCAGCGTGAAGGCGCCCTCGAGCCGGCGGGACACCACGCGCAGCGCCTCGGCCAGCCGGCCGGGGCCCGCGGGCAGGTCGCGGTAGGCCGCCTCGAGCAGGTGCGCGACGACCTCGGTGTCGGTGTCGGAGCGGAACTCGATGCCGCGGGCCTCGCACTCGGCGCGCAACGCGGCGAAGTTCTCGATGATCCCGTTGTGGATCACCGCGACCCGGCCGTCGGCGGACAGGTGCGGATGGGCGTTGCGGTCGGTCGGCCCGCCGTGGGTGGCCCACCGCGTGTGGCCGATGCCGATGGTCGACTCCGGCAGCGGCGCGTCGGCCAGCACCTTCTCGAGGTTGGCGAGCTTGCCGGCCTTCTTGGCCGCGGCGAGCGCGCCCTCACCGTCCCGCTCGACCCGGACCGCCACGCCCGCGGAGTCGTATCCCCGGTACTCGAGCCGCCGCAGGCCCTCCAGGACGACGTCCAGGGCGTTCTGCGGGCCGACGTAACCCACGATGCCGCACATGTGGACCGAGGGTACCGGCGGTGGCGGACCGATCCGTCCTCCGACGCCGTGACGCGCGCCCCGCGCCACACGCGTCACAACGACACGGTCGTCCTCCGGACGAGACCGCGACCACGAGCCGTCCCCGGCCGCGCGGAGCCCACCCCGCCGCTCGATCGCGGGAGCCCCCGGCCCCCACTCCTCCCGGCGACGCTCCGCGTCCTCAGGACCAGGGGGTGACCGGCCGGGACCGCGGCACGCCGTCGACCGCGACGTCGAAGCGCTCGTCGAAGAAGCACAGCAGCCCCGTGAGCCGGGCCGCGTCGGGCAGCGGGTCGGGGTAGCTCCACACCGCGTCGGGCACGAGGCCGTCGTCGGTGCGCACCGACCAGTAGTGCGCCACGCCCTTGTAGGCGCACTCCGTCCGGGTCGGGCTCGGCTCCAGGTCGGCGACGACGTCCGCGGCGGGCAGGTACCAGCGGACCGGCAGCATCGTCTCGAACACCAGGGCGGGCCGCGCCGAGTCCGCGAGCAGCTGGCCGCCGGCCGACACCCGCACCGAGCGCGACCCGGCGCGGACATCGACCCGGTGGAAGGGGTCGCGCGGGTGGCCGTGCAGCCGCTCGTCCTCCTCGAACCAGGCGTCGCAGCCGGCCCAGTCGAGGACGACGTACCCGGCGAGCGCCGGGTCGGCCGGGCAGAACCCCTCGACCGTGCGGTCGCTGCCCGGGACCGGCACCAGCACCGGTTCCCCCGGCGTGCTGCGGACGGCGAAGGGCACCCGCGGGTCGAGCACGCGCAGCCCGGTCACGTCGGGCAGGGCGAAGCCGGTCCCCGCGGGCTCGTCCGGCGCGGCGCCGGGGTCCGGGACCGGCGCCGCGCGCAGGTCCTCGACCGGCACCGCGTAGGCGGGCACCACCCGGCGGGGCTCCCAGACCAGCAGCGCCCGGTCGGTCAGGGCGACGACGGCGCCGTCCACCTCGGCCCGGACGCGCTTGGCCGTCGGCTCGTACCGGAGCCGGTCGACCACACCGCCGAGCAGGTCCCTCATCCGCACGGTCACGACGTCCTCCCGGAGGCCGGTGGGGACGATCGTCGTCCCGCCCGGCCCGGCGGTCCAGGGGTCAGTCGACGGCGGCGACGACGTCGGCCAGCCGCGCGGCGATCGCGTCGGCGGACTCCTGGGTGGGCGCCTCGACCATGACCCGCACCAGCTGCTCGGTGCCCGACGGGCGCAGCAGCACCCGGCCGTCGTCGCCGAGCTCCTCCTCGGCGGCGTTGACCGCGCCGGCGACGGCGTCGCTCTCGACGACGGCGATCCGGTCGCGCACCGGCACGTTCACCAGCACCTGCGGCAGCCGCTGCACGACCGAGGCGAGCTCGGCGAGCGAGGCGCCGGTGACCGACATCCGGGACAGCAGCGACAGGCCGGTGAGCAGGCCGTCGCCGGTGGTGGCGTGGTCGAGGAAGACCAGGTGGCCGCTCTGCTCGCCGCCGAGGGACAGCCCTCGGGCGCGGAGCGCCTCGAGCACGTAGCGGTCGCCGACGGCGGTGGTGTGCACGGCGATGCCGGCGTCGCGCATCGTGTGGTGGAACCCGAGGTTGCTCATCACGGTGGCGACGACGGTGTCCTGCGCCAGCGCGCCGCGCTCCTTGAGGCCGAGCGCGCAGACCGCGAGGATCGCGTCGCCGTCGACGACCTCGCCGTCGGCGGTCACCGCCAGGCAGCGGTCGGCGTCGCCGTCGTGGGCGATGCCGAGGTCGGCGCCGGTGGCGCGGACGGCCTCGGTCAGCGGGCCCAGGTGGGTGGAGCCGATGCCGTCGTTGATGTTCCAGCCGTCGGGCTCGCCGCCGATGACGGTCACGTCGGCGCCGGCGCGGCGGTAGACGTCGGGCCCGCCGGCGGCGGCAGACCCGTGGGCGCAGTCGACGACCAGGCGCAGCCCCGCGACGGGGGCGGGCAGCGTCGACAGCAGGTGGTCGGCGTAGTCGGCGGCGCCGCCGGGCAGGTCGCGGACGCGGCCGATGGCGGCGCCGGTGGGCCGGTGGGCGGCGGTGCCGGTCTGCACGCTCGCCTCGATCGCCGCCTCGACGGCGTCGGGCAGCTTGTGGCCGCCGCGGCTGAACAGCTTGATGCCGTTGTCGGGCATCGGGTTGTGGCTCGCCGAGATCATGACGCCGAGGTCGGCGCCGGTCTCGGCGGTGAGGAAGGCGACGGCCGGCGTCGGGAGCACGCCCACGCGGAGCACCTCGGCGCCCGCGCTGGCCAGGCCCGCGACGACGGCCGCCTCGAGCATCTCCCCGCTGGCGCGGGGATCACGGCCGACGACCGCGACGGGACGCGAGGTCCCGTCGCGGTCGGCGAGCACACCGGCGGCCGCACGGGCCACCGAGAGGGCCAACTCCGGCGTGAGGTCGGCGTTGGCCCGACCCCGGACGCCGTCGGTCCCGAACAGGCGACCCACGGCGGTACCGGTCAGCGCTTCGAGTACTGAGGCGCCTTGCGGGCCTTCTTGAGGCCGTACTTCTTGCGCTCCTTGACCCGCGCGTCGCGGGTGAGGAAGCCGGCCTTCTTGAGGGCCGGGCGGTCGTCGGCCTCGACCTCGATGAGGGCGCGGGCGATCGCCAGGCGCAGCGCGCCGGCCTGGCCGGTGACGCCGCCGCCCTTGAGGATGCCGACGACGTCGTACTGCTCGGCCTTCTCGAGAGTCACGAACGGCTCCCGGATGAGCTGCTGGTGGACCTTGTTCGGGAAGTACTGCTCGAGCGTCCGGCCGTTGAGGCGGAACTGGCCGGTGCCCGGCACGAGCCGCACGCGGACGACGGCCTCCTTGCGCCGGCCGACGGTCTGGACGGGACGCCCCTCGGCGTCGGTCACGGTCAGGGCGGAGGTCACTGGGCCACCTGCTTGATCTCGAAGGTCTGGGGCTGCTGGGCGGCGTGCGGGTGCTCGGGGCCCGCGTACACCTTCAGCTTCTTGATCATCTGCCGGCCGAGGCTGTTGTGCGGCAGCATGCCCTTGACGGCGCGCTCGACGACGCGGTCGGGGTGCGTGCGCAGCTGGTCGCCGACGTTGATCGCCCGGAGGCCGCCCGGGTAGCCGGAGTGCCGGTAGGCGGTCTTCTGGTCCCGCTTGGAGCCGGTCAGGGCGACCTTGCCGGCGTTCACGACGACGACGAAGTCGCCGACGTCGACGTGCGGTGCGAACTGGGGCTTGTGCTTGCCGCGCAGCAGGGTCGCGATCTGGCTGGCGAGTCGACCGAGCACCACGTCGGTGGCGTCGATGACGTGCCAGACCCGGTCGACCTCGCCGGGCTTGGGTGAGTACGTGCGCACGGCACTGTCCTCCGTCGTCGTCGGGGCGGCTGGTGGGATCGCCTCACCGAGCACGGGAGACGGGGACGGCGCGCGCGCACCAGCCGGCGGCCGCGCACCAGCCGACGACGATACCAGCCGGTTCAGCCGTCGATCAGGTCGCGCTGGGCGGGCAGCAGCCGGTCCATCGCGGCGACGTCGTCGGCCGCGGTGAGGCCGAGCACGTCGACGCTCGCGAGGTAGCTGCCGTAGCCGACGTAGCAGCGCTGGTAGAAGCTCTCCCCCGACTCGAACCAGAAGCAGGGCGCGTCGGGGATCGACGGCAGCGTGAACCGGGTGCCACCGAACTCCGTGGCCTCGAGCTCGGCGAACGTCGTGTAGACGGCGTTGGTCTGCGTCGACGTCGGGAAGGCGTAGAGCGCCACCGCGTAGCTGAGCTCGTCCTCGTCGGACTGCTTGGAGTAGAAGCCGCGGAACCCGTTGGCCGACAGCAGGTCGCGCTCGCGCGCCGGGTCGATCGCCAGCCGCAGGTAGCCCTCGAGGTCGTAGGGGCCGGAGAAGTCGGTGAAGTCACCCGGCGGGTCGAGCGTGAGCGACTGGAGGCCCACCGGGTCGGTCGGCAGCGTGGGCACCTGCGCCTGCGGCGTGGGCGTGAACCCCTGCAGCAGCCCGACCTGGTCGGTCATCAGCCGGCCGACGTCGTCGAGGCCCTGACCGGCGGCGGCCGTGTGGTACGCGTAGGCCAGCATCCGGCCGACCGGCACGAAGACCTGCACGACGTCCTCGCCGCCGTCCTCCAGCAGCACGGCCTCCCCGTCGACGCCGGGCACCGAGGCCGGCTCGTAGCCGGCGCCGGCCTGGTCGGCGGCGAGCTCGGCGGCGGCCCGCCGCGCCGACTCCGGGTCCGACAGCTCGGCCACCATCGTCAGGGTCGCGCGGCCGTCGGCCGGGTCGCTGGTGCACTGCCCCCACGCGGTGACGAAGCCCCAGCGGTCCAGGACCGCCCCCGCGGTGCCCGAGCCGAAGTAGGCCGCGTCGAGGGCGCCGGCGTCGCTCCACGGCCCGCTCGGGAAGCAGGTGTCGGTGCGCGCCGGGAAGGTCGCCTGCACCAGCGAGGTCACCGAGGCGATGCGGTGCGCCTCGAGCAGCGTGCCGACCGTGGGCGCGGGCGCCGGGGTGACGTCGACCGGCGGCTCCGTCGGGGTGGGGTCGGGCGCCTCGCTCGTCGTCGGCGGGGCGCTGGCCAGCGGCGTCGCCGTTCCGGACACCGTGCTGGTGCAGCCCGCCAGCAGCACCCCCGCCGCGACCGCGCCGGCCGCCGTCCACCTGCTCCGCGTCCCCGTCACGGGGCGTGAGCCTAGTGACGGGGACGGGGTGTCAGTCGGCCTCGACGCGGTGGAGTCGCCCGGTCGTGACGTCGTAGACGGTCCCGCAGACGTCCTTCGACAGCAGGAACGGGCTCTCGCGCAGCTTCCGGATCGACAGCCGGACGTCCTCGTCGACGTCGGTGAAGGCCTGCGCCGGCCACGGCGGGCGCACCCCGGTGGCCTCCTCGACGAGGTCGGCGAAGGAGGCGTCGTCGGTCTTCTGCAGCCCGCAGTCGGTGTGGTGCACGAGCACGATCTCGCGGGTGCCCAGCAGGTGCTGGGAGATGGTCAGCGACCGGATGGTGTCGTCGGTGACGACACCGCCGGCGTTGCGGATGACGTGCGCGTCGCCCACGGCGAGCCCCAGCAGCGGGAACAGCGGCATCCGGCTGTCCATGCAGGCGACGACGGCGACCTTGCGCGCCGGGGCCACGGGCAGGGCGCCCGCGAAGTCGCGGGCCCACTCCTCGTTGGCGGCCAGCATCCGCTCGTACTCGGCCACGTGCGTGCTCCTCTCGGGTGGCAGGCATCGGAAGCTCTCCGCACGTTCCGGGCGTGCGGACGCAGGGAGAGCTTCCTATGCCCCGGCCGGACGCGCGTCAGCCGGGTGGGCGGCGATCGGCCAGGATGACCCGGTGCGCACGGTCGAGGAACACCAGGCGGCGGTGGCGGCGCTGCTCGCCCCGCTCGGCGAGGAGGAGGTGCCGGTCGCCGCGGCGCACGGCCGGGTGCTCGCCCGCGACGTGACCGCCGGCGTCCCCCTGCCCGGCTTCGACAACTCGGCGATGGACGGCTACGCCGCCCGCGCCGCCGACCTCGGGCGGCTGCCCGTGCGGCTGCCGGTCGCCGACGACCTGCCGGCCGGGCGCACCGGCGTCGACCCGCTCCAGCCGGGCACCGTGCAGCGGATCATGACCGGCGCGCTGCTGCCCCCGGGCGCCGACGTCGTCGTCCCCGTGGAGCTCACCGACGCGGCCACCGACGTCGTCGAGATCCGCGACGCCCTCGCCGCCGGCACCCACCTGCGCCGCGCCGGGGAGGACATCACCGCCGGCACCGTCGCGCTGGAGGCCGGCAGCCCGCTGGGCGCCGCGCAGCTGGGCCTCGCCGCCGCGGTGGGCGCCCGCACGCTCTGGGTGCGCCGCCGCCCGCGGGTGCTCGTGCTGTCGACCGGCAGCGAGCTGGTGGAGCCCGGCGAGCCGCTGCTCCCCGGCCAGGTCTACGAGTCCAACTCGCTGCTGCTGTGCGCGGCGGTCGAGGACGCCGGCGGCACCGCGCGGCGGCTGCACTTCGTGCCCGACGACGTCGGCCAGTTCCTCGCCGCCGTGCGCGCCGAGCTGGCCGACGCCGACCTGCTGGTCACCAGCGGCGGGGTGAGCGCGGGCGCCTACGAGGTGGTCAAGGACGCGTTCCGCACCCTCGGCACGGTCGAGTTCCTCAAGGTCGCGATGCAGCCCGGCGGGCCCCAGGGCTGCGGCACCGTCGACGGCGTGCCGGTGGTGACCCTGCCGGGCAACCCGGTCAGCTCGTTCGTGTCCTTCGAGGTGTTCGTGCGCCCCGCGCTGCGGCAGGCGCTCGGCCACGCCGCCCCCGGCCGGCTGCGGGCGCCCGCGGTGCTCACCGCGCCGCTGCGCTCGCCCGCCGGGCGCCGCCAGTTCCTCCGCGGCCGCTACGACGCCGGCCGCGTCTCCCAGGTCGGCGGGCCCGGCTCGCACCTGGTCGCCCACCTGGCCCGGGCCAACTGCCTGGTCGTCGTGCCCGAGGACGTCACCGAGCTGCCCGCGGGCGCCGAGGTCGACGTCGTCCTGATCGAGGGAGCGCTGCAGTGAGCGACCGTCTCACCCACGTCGACGAGTCCGGGGCGGCCCGGATGGTCGACGTCTCCGCCAAGCCCGTCACCGCCCGCGAGGCGACCGCGGCCGGCCGGGTGCTGGTCAGTCCCGAGGTGGTGGCGTTGCTGCGCGGGGAGGGCGTGCCCAAGGGCGACGCCGTCGCCGTCGCGCGGATCGCCGGCATCGCCGGGGCCAAGCGGACGCCGGACCTCGTGCCGCTGTGCCACCCGATCGCCCTGCACGGCGTCACCGTGGACGTGACCGTCGCCGACGACGCCGTGGAGATCACCGCCACCGCGCGCACCGCCGACCGGACGGGCGTGGAGATGGAGGCGCTGACGTCGGTGGCGGTGGCCGGGCTGACCGTCATCGACATGGTCAAGGCGGTCGACCCGCGGGCGGCGATCACCGACGTGCGGCTGCTGGCGAAGTCCGGCGGCAAGAGCGGGGAGTGGCGGCGGTGAGCGAGCTCCCCGCGGACGCGCGCGCCGTCGTCGTCACCGCGTCCAACCGGGCCTCGGCCGGGGTCTACGAGGACCGCAGCGGGCAGGCGCTGGCCGAGGGGCTGCGCGCGCTCGGGTTCGCCGTCGAGGGCCCGCACGTGCGCCCGGACGACGCCGAGGCGCTGGCCGCGGTGATCCGCGAGGCGGTCGCGTCCGGCGCCGACGTCGTCCTCACCACCGGCGGCACGGGCCTCTCCCCCACCGACGTGACGCCCGAGGCCACCCGCGCGGTGGTCGAGCGGGAGGCGCCCGGCCTGGCCGAGGCGGTGCGCCGCTACGGGGAGGGGGAGGTGCCGACGTCGGTGCTCTCCCGCGGCATCGCCGGCACCGCGGGACGGACGCTGGTCGTCAACCTCCCCGGCTCGACCGGCGGGGTGCGCGACGGGCTCGCCGTCCTCGGCCCGCTCCTCCCCCACGTCGTGTCGCAGCTGCGCGGCGGCGACCACGTCTGACGTCGGCCTCCGGCCGACACCGCGGCCAGGTGCCGTCCCGGCCTGCGCTGAGCCCCACCCGGCGCTCGATCGCGGGACCCTCCGGGCCCCACTCCTCCCGCCGCCTCGCAGGGCGGCTCCCTACTCGGGCAGGACGAGGCGGTCCTGGCGGGTGTAGACGTTGCAGCCGTCGCCGCGGAGGAAGCCGACCAGCGTGATCCCGGCGTCCGCGGCCAGCTCCACCGCGAGCGACGACGGCGCCGACACCGCCGCCAGCACCGGGATGCCCGCCATCGCCGCCTTCTGCGTCAGCTCGAAGCTCGCCCGCCCGCTCACCATGAGCACGTGCCCGGCCAGCGGCAGCCGGCCCTCGCGCACGCCGTCGCCGATGACCTTGTCCACCGCGTTGTGGCGGCCGACGTCCTCGCGCAGTGACACCAGTTCGCCGTCGGCGGTGAACAGCCCGGCCGCGTGCAGCCCGCCGGTCTTGCTGAACACCTCCTGCGCCGCCCGCAGCCGGTCCGGCATCGCGAGCAGGGTGCCGAGGTCGAGCCGGGTGGGGTCGGCGGCGACGTCGTGGCGGCTGCGGGTGCGGATGGCCTCGATGCTCGCCTTGCCGCACACCCCGCAGGAGCTCGACGTCAGGAAGTTGCGGTCCAGGGCGGTGGCCGGCGGCTCGACGCCGGTGGTCAGGTCGACGTCGACGACGTTGTAGGTGTTGCGGCCCTCGTCGTCCACGGAGTTGCAGTAGCGCAGGCCCGCGACGTCCTCGATGCCGGCGATCACGCCCTCGGTGGCGAGGAAGCCGTGCACCAGGTCGAAGTCCGCGCCGGGGGTGCGCATCGTGACGGCCAGCGGCGACCCGTTGAGCCGGATCTCCAGCGGCTCCTCCGACGCCACCGTGTCGGGCCGGGTGGTGTGCACGGGGCCGCGGATGCGGAGCACGGGCGTGCGGCTGGTGACTCGTCCCACGAACGGCGACGGTACCCACGCCGGGCCCCTACGGTGCGGTCGTGGACGCGACGCCGGCCCCCCTGCCGCCCTACGCGGCCGTGGTGCTGGCCGGCGGGCGGGCGGCGCGGCTCGGCGGGCGCGCCAAGCCCCAGCTCGAGGTGGGCGGCCGCCCGATCCTCGCCCGCGTCCTCGACGCGGTCGCCGACGCCGACCACCGGGTGGTCGTCGGGCCGCCGCAGCCGGTCCCCGACGGCGTCGTCGTCGTCCGCGAGCACCCGCCCGGGGGCGGGCCGGTGGCGGCCCTGCGCGCGGGCCTGGCGGCCGTCGGCACCGACGTCGTGGCGGTGCTCGCCGGCGACCTCCCGTTCGTGACCCCGGCGGTCGTCACCGAGCTACGCGAGCGGCTCACCGACGACGGGGTGCTCGTCGTCGACGACGCCGGCCGCGACCAGTACCTGCTCGGCGTCTGGCGGACCGCGGCGCTGCGGCGGGCGGTCGGCGCGGCGCAGGGCCCGGCGCCGGTCCGCCGCGTCGTGGCCGCGCTGACGGTGACCCGCTGGCGCCCCGTCCCGGAGCCCGGCGCCCCGGCCCCCTGGACCGACTGCGACACCCCCGCCGACCTCGCCCGCGCCCGCGCGCAGGCCGGCGGGTGACCGGGCGCCCCGCCGGGTAGCCCGGCGGCATGCGCGTCGTCATCGCCGGTGCCCACGGACAGATCGCCCGCCGCCTCGGCCGGCTCCTCGCCGCCCGCGGGGACACGGCGGTGGGGATCGTCCGCAACCCCGACCACACGGCCGACCTCGAGGCCGACGGCGTCGAGCCCGCCGTCCTCGACCTGGAGTCCGCGTCGGTCGAGGAGGTGGCCGAGGTGGTGCGCGGGGCCGATGCCGTGGTCTTCGCGGCCGGGGCCGGACCGAACAGCGGCGAGGCCCGCAAGCACACCGTCGACCACGGCGCGGCCGTGCTCCTCGCGCACGCCGCCGAGCGCGCCGGGGTGCGGCCCTATCTCCTGGTCTCCTCGATGGGCGTCGAGCAGGCCCGGCACGGCACGCCGCAGGGCATGGACCCGGTCTTCGCGGTCTACCTGCAGGCCAAGCTGCGCGCCGAGGACGAGATCCTGCCCCGCACGGCCCTCGACACCGTCATCGTGCGGCCGGGCCGGCTCACCGACGACCCGGGCACCGGCCGCGTCACCCTCGCCCACGGCGTCGGGTACGGCGAGGTGCCGCGCGACGACGTCGCCGCGGTGCTGCTCGCCCTGCTCGACGCGGGGAAGGTGGACGAGGTGGTGGAGCTGGTCGGCGGCGACACCCCGATCGACGAGGCGGTCGCGGCGCTGCCCTGACGCCTCAGCTGCGCAGCGCGCGCGTCCGCTCCACCCGGGCGGCGAGGTCGGCGTCGGCCGGGTAGTCCACCCGCACCAGCGTCAGCCCGCCCGGCGGGGCGACGACGACCTCGTCGGCCCGCACGCGGCGGGTGAGCAGCTGCGCCGGCCAGCCGGGCTCCCGGCGGCCTTCCCCCACGGCCAGCAGCGCGCCGACGAGGCTGCGCACCATCGAGTGGCAGAAGGCGTCCGCCGACGCCCGCACCGTCACCAGGTCGCCGTCGCGCTCGACGCCGAGGTCGAGCAGCACGCGGATCGTGGTCGCGCCCTCGCGGCGGCGGCAGAACGCGGCGAAGTCGTGCTGGCCGAGCAGCAGCCCCGCGGCGGCGTCCATGGCGGCCGCGTCGACCCGGCGGGGCCAGCCGACGGTGTCCGCCCGTCGCAGCGGAGGGGGGCCGCCGTCGGCGTCGGTGAGCCGGTACCGGTAGTGCCGGGCGAGCGCGGCGAAGCGCGCGTCGAAGCCCGCGGGCGCCTCGCTCACGGTGGGCACGGCGACGTCGGGCGGCAGGACACCGCGCAGCCGCCGCACCAGCCGGGCGCGGTGCTCCTCCCACAGGTCGCGGGGCACGTCGGCGTGCGCCACCTGACCCGTCGCGTGCACGCCGGTGTCCGTGCGCCCGGCGACGGTCAGCCGGACCGGACGGCGCAGCACGGTGGCCAGGCCGTCCTCGAGCTCGGCCTGCACGGTGCGCCGGCCGGGCTGGCGGGCCCAGCCGGAGAAGGCGGTGCCGTCGTAGGCGACGTCCAGCCGGAGACGGACGAGCCCGCCCCCGAGGTCGGGGGCGGGCTCGTCCGTGGTGTGCGCGGGGTTCAGCGACGGCTACCGGGGGTCGGGCGCCGACTCGCCGCCGGGGGCGTGGGTGCCCGCGGTGGCGGCGTCGCCGAGCTCAGCGGCCTCGACCTCGGCCGCGGCCGCGGCGGCCACGTCCGGGGACAGCGCCGGGTCCTCGACGACGGCGACGTTCTCCGCCTTCGGCTGCTCGGTCACCGCGCCGTCGTCCTGACGGTCGCCGTCGGGGTTGAAGACGTCGGTGACGACCTGATGCGCCTCGGGGTCGACCTCACCGGAGACCACGGCGGGCGAGGTGTCGCCGCCGGGACCGGTGGTCTCGCCCTCGAACGTGGCGCCCTGGTCGCCGCCGCCGGGGCGGACGCCGGCCGCGCCCGCGTCGCCGTCGCGACCCGGCTGCTCGGTCACTTGGAGCCGTCCGCGTCCTCGGCCGGGGCGTCTGCGTCGGCCGCGGTGGCGTCGGCGTCGTCGGTGGCGGCCTCGATGGCCTCCACGGCGGCGTCGGTCTCGGCGTCGGTGACCTCGGCGTCGGTGTCGTCGACGGCGGGGGTCTCGTCGGCGGCCTCGACCGCGTCGGCGGTGACCTCACCGGACGCGGCGGCCGCGCCGGCACCGGCGGCGAAGCGGGTGCCGCGGGCGCGCTCGGCCTCGCCGACGGCCTCCTGCGCCACGGTCAGGCCCTCGACCAGCTCGATGACCGCCATGGGGGCGTTGTCGCCCTTGCGCGGGCCGACCTTGGTGATGCGGGTGTAGCCGCCGGGCCGGTTCTCGAAGCGGGGGCCGATCTCGGCGAACAGGTGGTGGACGACGTCCTTGTCCCGGATGACCGTCAGCACCTGGCGGCGCGCGTGCAGGTCACCGCGCTTGGCGAAGGTCACCAGCTTCTCGGCGAACGGCCGCAGCCGCTTCGCCTTCGCCTCGGTGGTGGTGATCCGCCCGTGCTCGAACAGCGAGGTGGCCAGGTTGGCCAGCATCAGCCGCTCGTGGGAGGCGGACCCGCCGAGACGGGGGCCCTTGGTGGGGGTGGGCATGTCGGTCCTTCCTCAGGCGGCCGGGGGCGTCTACCGGCTGCAACCAGGTGGTGCTGTCGTTCGCTGGATCGAGTGTGGCGGGCGCTCCCGCCCGGACGGGCGGCAGGTCCCCCCGCCGCCCGTCCGTGGCAGCGTCAGAGCTGCTCGGTCTCCTGGTAGGAGCCGTCGTCGTACTGGACCTGGCCGTACTCGGTGCCGTACTCGGCGCTGCCGTGGTACGCGTCGGTCTCGTAGCCCTCGTCGTAGCTCTCGACGGAGGTGGGGATGAACCCGGGCGGGCTGTCCTTGAGCGCGAGGCCCATGGCCGCCAGCTTCATCTTGACCTCGTCGATCGACTTGGCCCCGAAGTTGCGGATGTCGAGCAGGTCGGCCTCCGAGCGGGTGACCAGCTCGCCGACGGTGTGCACGCCCTCGCGCTTGAGGCAGTTGTAGGACCGGACGGTGAGGTCCATGTCCTCGATCGGCATCGAGAAGTTCGCGATGTCGGCGGCCTCGGCCGGGCTCGGGCCGACCTCGATGCCCTCGGCGTCGACGTTCAGCTCGCGCAGCAGGCCGAACAGCTCGACCAGCGTGGAGCCGGCGGAGGCGATGGCGTCGCGCGGGGCGATCGACGGCTTGGTCTCGACGTCGACGACGAGGCGGTCGAAGTCGGTGCGCTGCTCGACGCGGGTGGCCTCGACGGCGTAGGTGACCTTGAGGACCGGCGAGTAGATCGAGTCGACCGGGATGCGGCCGATCTCCTGGCCGGGCTGCTTGTTCTGCGGCGCGGGGACGTAGCCGCGGCCGCGCTCGACGACGAGCTCGATCTCCAGCCGGCCCTTGCCGTTGAGCGTGGCGATGTGGAGGTCGGGGTTGTGCACCTCGACACCGGCCGGGGGCGCGATGTCGGCGGCGGTGACCTCACCGGGGCCCTGCTTGCGCAGGTACATGGTCACCGGCTCGTCGGAGTCGGAACTGACGACCAGGCCCTTGAGGTTGAGGATGATCTCGGTGACGTCCTCCTTGACCCCGGGCACGGTGGTGAACTCGTGCAGGGTGCCCTCGATCCGGATGCTGGTGACGGCAGCGCCCGGGATCGACGACAGGAGGGTGCGGCGCAGCGAGTTGCCGAGGGTGTAGCCGAAGCCCGGCTCGAGCGGCTCGATGACGAACCGCGAGCGGTGCTCGGTGAGGGTCTCCTCGGTCAGCGTCGGACGCTGTGCGATGAGCACGGTCGTTCTCCTTCTCGGTCCTCCGGCGCCCGCCATATGACGCCGTGAGGGGGGGTGGTGCTGGCCCCGGCGGACATCGGTCCGCCCGCCGGGGCCGGGTGGTGCTGTGGTGCTGCGAGCCCTTACTTGGAGTAGAGCTCGACGATCAGCTGCTCCTGGACCGGGGTGTCGATCACCTGGCGGGCCGGGACGCTGTGCACGACCGCGCGCAGCTGGCCGGTGATGACCTCGAGCCACGGCGGCACGGGACGCTCGCCGGCGCGGGCCTGGGCGATCTCGAAGGGCACCATCCGCCGCGACTTCTCGGCGACCTCGATGATGTCGTTCGCGCTGACCCGGTAGGACGGGATGTCGACCTTGCGGCCGTTCACCCGGATGTGGCCGTGCTTGACCAGCTGGCGGGCCATGTCGCGGCTCTCGCCCCAGCCGGCCCGGTACACGACGTTGTCCAGGCGGGACTCGAGGATCTGCAGCAGGACCTCACCGGTCTTGCCGGTCTTGCGGTTGGCCTCCTCGTAGTAGCCGCGGAACTGCTTCTCGAGGACGCCGTAGATGCGGCGGGCCTTCTGCTTCTCGCGCAGCTGCAGGAGGTACTCGCTGTCCTTGCTGCGGCCCCGGCCGTGCTCGCCCGGCGGGTACGGCCGGATCTCGATCGGGCACTTGGGGGACTCGCACTTGCTGCCCTTGAGGAACAGCTTCATCTTCTCGCGCCGGCAGAGGCGGCAGTCGGCTCCGGCGTAACGGGCCACGTCAGGTACTCCTCGTTCTTCTCGTCAGTGGCCGGTCAGACCCGGCGGCGCTTCTTGGGGCGGCAGCCGTTGTGCGGCTGCGGCGTCACGTCCTGGATCTGGCCGACCTCGAGGCCGGTCGCCTGCAGCGAGCGGATCGCGGTCTCGCGACCCGAGCCCGGGCCCTTCACGAAGACGTCGACCTTGCGCATGCCGTGCTCCTGGGCCTTGCGCGCGGCGTTCTCGGCGGCCATCTGGGCGGCGAACGGCGTGGACTTGCGCGAGCCCTTGAAGCCGACGTGGCCGGCGGAGGCCCAGCTGATCACGTTGCCCGTGGGGTCGGTGATCGACACGATCGTGTTGTTGAACGTGCTCTTGATGTGCGCGGCGCCGTGGGCGACGTTCTTCTTCTCCTTGCGGCGGACCTTCTTGGCACCAGCCGCGGCGCGAGCCCTGGGAGGCATGTCTCTCCGGTTTCCTTCTGAACGATCAGTGGCCAGGTGAGCACGAGCGGCGCGCCGTCGCTCCCGCCCTCACGGGGCCTGCGACGGCGCGCCTCACGGCTTACTTCTTGCCGGCCTTCTTCTTGCCGGCGATGGTCTTGCGCGGGCCCTTGCTCGAGCGCGCGTTCGTGCGGGTGCGCTGACCGTGCACGGGCAGGCCACGACGGTGGCGCAGGCCCTGGTAGCAGCCGATCTCCACCTTGCGGCGGATGTCGGCGGCCACCTCGCGGCGGAGGTCACCCTCGACGCGGAAGTGCTCGTCGATGTAGTCGCGCAGCTTCAGCAGGTCCTCGTCGCCGAGGTCCTTGACCCGCAGGTCGGGGCTCACGCCGGTGGCCGCGAGGGTCTCCTTGGCGTGGGTCTTGCCGATCCCATAGATGTAGGTGAGCGCGATCTCCATCCGCTTCTCGCGGGGCAGGTCGACGCCGGCCAGTCGTGCCATGTCTCAGGTACTCCCTCAGCCCTGCCGCTGCTTGTGGCGGGCGTTGTCGCAGATGACCATGACCCGGCCGTGCCGGCGGATCACCTTGCACTTGTCGCAGATCTTCTTCACCGACGGCTGGACCTTCACCGGTGCCGCCCCTCATTCCTGTCGATCGATGGCCACGGGCGCGGCACCTGTCGGTGCCCCGCGCCGGTGGCGGTCACTTGTAGCGGTAGACGATGCGACCGCGGGTCAGGTCGTAGGGCGAGAGCTCCACGACGACGCGGTCCTCCGGCAGGATGCGGATGTAGTGCTGGCGCATCTTGCCGCTGATGTGGGCGAGCACCCGGTGCCCGTTCTGCAGCTCGACCCGGAACATCGCGTTGGGCAGCGGCTCGACGACGCGACCCTCGACCTCGATGGCCCCGTCCTTCTTCGCCATGCCCGACACGGCCTCCCTGACTCGGTGGTGCTCGTTGATGTGCTGGAGTCACGTGCGACCATGCCGGAGCCGGCCGTACGTGGTGGTTGCAGTCCAGGTGGTGCAGACGTTCCCGCGAGGGCGTCCCGGTCCGTGCGGCCACAGCACGACGACAGGACGGCGCGAACGCCGTCGTTCACTGTACCCCGCCGCAGCGGGGCCCTCCAACCCGCCCTCCGTCACACGGAGGGACGCGCGGAGGCGCTCCCCGGCCTACTGGCGCGGGGTGATGCCGAAGGGCGCGAGCCCCGCGACGCCGCCGTCCTCGGCCGTCAGGACCCAGGGGCCCTCGGGCGTGATGGCGACGGTGTGCTCGAAGTGGGCGGCCCGCGAGCCGTCCTTGGTCACGACGGTCCAGCCGTCCTCGAGCTCGACGGTGGCCGGGTCCCCGACGGTGACCATCGGCTCGATGGCCAGCGCCAGACCGGGCACCAGCTTGGGCCCGCGGCCGGCGCGGCCGTAGTTCAGGACGTGCGGGTCCTGGTGCATCTCGGTGCCGATGCCGTGCCCGCCGTAGTGGTCGACGATCCCGTAGGGGTGCGTCTCGGCCGTGACGGCCTCCTCGACGGCGGCGCTGATGTCGGTGAGCCGCCCACCGGCGACCGCCCGCGCGAGGCCCGCCCACATGCTGCGCTCGGTGACGGCGATGAGAGCTGCGTCCTCGGCGGACGGGGGGCCGACGGTCACGGTCACCGCCGAGTCACCGTGCCAGCCCTCGAGGATGGCGCCGCAGTCGATCGAGATGTTGTCGCCCTCGGAGAGCGCACGCTCCGGGTCCGGGATCCCGTGCACGACCTCGTCGTTGATCGAGGCGCAGATGCTGCCGGTGAACCCGTGGTAGCCGAGGAAGGACGGGATCGCCCCCGCCGAGCGGATCGTGTCCTCGGCGATGGCGTCGAGCTCCCCCGTGGTCACCCCGGGGCGGACGGCGGCGCGCACGGCCGAGATGGCGCGGGCGACCACGAGGCCGGCGCCGCGCATGAGCTCGATCTCGTGCGGTGTCTTGATCTGGATCATGCGTCCACTCCACTTCGCCAGCAGCGGGAGGCGGGTCAGGATCCCGGCCGACATGCGCGGCGCCGTCCCCTCAGCTGTCGCCCGGGCGTCCCGGGGTGCCGAGGGCGGTCATCACGCGCTCGGTGACCTCCTCGATGGAGCCGATCGCGTCGATGCGCGACAGCAGCCCCTCGCCCTCGTAGAACCCCGACAGCGGCGCGGTCTGTTCCCGGTAGACCTCGAGCCGGTGACGCACGGTCTCCGGCTTGTCGTCGTCGCGCTGGACCCACTCGCCGTCGACGAGCATGCGCCGGCCGGAGAGCCGGCGGACCAGCTCGTCCTCCTCGACGACGAGCTCGAGCACGCGGTCGAGGTGGTGGCCGAGCTCCTCCAGCGAGCTGCGCAACTGCTCGCCCTGGGCGATGGTGCGCGGGAAGCCGTCGAGCAGGAAGCCGGCCTTGGCGTCGGGCTCGGCCAGGCGGTCCTTGACCATCGCGACGGTGATCTCGTCGGGGACCAGGTCGCCGGCGTCCATGTAGACCTTGGCCTTGAGGCCGAGCTCGGTCTGGCCGCTGACGTTGGCCCGGAAGATGTCGCCGGTCGAGATGGCCGGCACACCGAGCCGGCCCGCGATGACCTGCGCCTGGGTCCCCTTGCCGGCTCCGGGAGGACCGAGCAGCACGACGCGCACTACTTCAGGAACCCTTCGTAGTTGCGCTGATTGAGCTGCGTCTCGATCTGCTTCACCGTCTCCAAGCCCACTCCCACCATGATCAGCACTGCGGTCCCGCCGAACGGGAAGTTCTGGTTCGCTCCCTGCTGCGTGATCGACAGGAAGAAGTTGGGCAGCACCGCGACGATCCCCAGGTAGATCGACCCGGGGAGGGTGATCCGGGAGAGCACGTACTGCAGGTACTCCGCCGTCGGCCGGCCCGGGCGGA
The DNA here is from genome assembly GCF_037034165.1 of Geodermatophilus sp. FMUSA9-8. Lineage (NCBI taxonomy): Bacteria > Bacillati > Actinomycetota > Actinomycetes > Geodermatophilales > Geodermatophilaceae > Geodermatophilus > Geodermatophilus sp. FMUSA9-8. The sequence continues at coordinate 365,247 of NZ_JBAGKE010000002.1, forward strand.
TGCCGGGGATGAAGCCGCCGTAGCGCTTCATGTCGTCGGCCCGCTCCTCCGGGTTGAACGTGATCGACACGTAGAAGTACGTGAAGAAGACGATCAGGCCGAAGTACAGCGCGACGTGCACCGGGCTGCTCTGGTCGATGACGTAGTTCTCGAAGAACTGGCGCACCGGACCGGTCTCGTCGCCCTGCAGCTGGGTGATCAGCTGCGGCAGGTAGAGCAGCGACGACGCGAAGATGACCGGGATGACGCCGGCCTGGTTGACCTTGAGCGGCAGGTAGGTCGACGTGCCGCCGTACATCCGGCGCCCGACCATCCGCTTGGCGTACTGCACCGGGATGCGCCGTTGCGCCTGTTCGACGTAGACCACCGCGCCGATGATGAGGAGCGCGAAGGCGCAGACGACGGCGAAGACGACGCCGCCGCGGGTCTGGAGGATCGAGCCGCCCTCGGCCGGGATCCGCGCGGCGATCGAGGTGAAGATCAGCACGGACATGCCGTTGCCGATCCCCTTCTCGGTCAGCAGCTCGCCCAGCCACATGATCACGGCGGTGCCGGCGGTCAGCGTGACCACCAGGACGACCGTCGACCAGATGCTCTGCGACGGGATGATCTCCTGCTGGCAGCCGGGGAAGAGCTGGCCGCTGCGGGCCAGGGCGATGATGCCGGTGCTCTGCAGGATCGCCAGGGCGATCGTCAGGTAGCGGGTGTACTGGGTCAGCTTGGCCTGACCCGACTGCCCTTCCTTCTTCAGCTGCTCGAACCGCGGGATCACCACGACCAGCAGCTGCACGATGATGCTGGCGGTGATGTACGGCATGATGCCGAGCGCGAAGATCGACAGCCGCAGCAGCGCCCCGCCGGAGAACAGGTTCACCAACGAGTAGACGTCGCGCTGGTCGGAGGCCTGGGCCTGCTCGAGACAGCTGTTGATCGCCTCGACGGAGACGCCCGGACCCGGGACGGCCGCGCCGAGCCGGTAGACGGCGATGATCGCCAGGGAGAACAGCAACTTTCGCCGGAGGTCTGGCGTCCGGAACGCCGCGGCGAACGCCTGCAGCACGTGCCCTCCCCTTCTCGGTCGGACGAGGTTAGCAACGGTCGGGGTCGGACCGGTCACAGCCCTCCCCCTCCGGGTGGCCCGGGCGCGGCCTCACGGCCGGCGCGGGAGCGACCCGGGCGGGCCCGCCCGCGGGGGACGGCGCCCGAACAGCAGACGACCCCCGGGGCGTCGGCCCCGGGGGTCGTGCATCGCTCAGATGCGGGTGGTGCTGCCCCCGGCCGCGGCGATCTTCTCGGCCGCCGAGGCGGAGAAGCCGTGCGCGTGCACCGTGACCTGGACGCCGCCCAGGTCGCCGGTGCCGAGGACCTTCACCGGCTGGCCGCGGCGGACCGCGCCGGCGTCGGCGAGCGTGTCGGGGTCGACGTGCCCGCCCTGCGGGAACAGGGCGGCGATCCGGTCGAGGTTGACGACCTGGAACACGACCTTGTTCGGGTTCTTGAAGCCGGACATCTTGGGCAGCCGCATGTGCAGCGGCGTCTGACCGCCCTCGAAGCGCGCGGAGGTGTTCCCGCGCGCCCCGGTGCCCTTGGTGCCGCGACCGGCGGTCTTGCCCTTGGAGCCCTCACCACGGCCGACGCGCGTCTTGGGGGTGTGGGCGCCCGGGGCGGGACGCAGGTGGTGGACCTTGAGAGTCATGACTGGTTCCTGCTCAGATCTCTTCGACGGCGACGAGGTGCGTCACCGTGGCGACCATCCCGCGGATCTCGGGACGGTCCTCCTGGACGACCGAGTCGTTGATCCGCTTGAGGCCCAGGGACCGCAGCGTCTGCCGCTGGTTGGGCTTCGTGCCGATCGCCGACCGGACCTGGGTGACCTTCAGCTGAGCCACGTCAGACCCCCTGACCCGCACGCGCCCGCAGCATGGCGGCCGGAGCGACGTCCTCGAGGGGCAGCCCGCGACGGGCGGCGATCTCCTCGGGGCGGACGAGGTCCTTCAGCGCCTGCATGGTGGCGTGCACGATGTTGATCGGGTTCGACGAGCCGAGGCTCTTCGAGAGCACGTCGTGGATGCCGGCGCACTCGAGCACGGCACGCACCGGGCCACCGGCGATGACACCGGTACCGGGGCTGGCCGGCTTGAGCAGCACGACGCCCGCCGCCGCCTCACCCTGCACCGGGTGCGGGATGGTGCTGGCGATGCGCGGCACCTTGTAGAAGTGCTTCTTGGCCTCCTCGACGCCCTTGGCGATCGCCGCGGGCACCTCCTTGGCCTTGCCGTAGCCGACACCCACGGTGCCGTCGCCGTCGCCGACGATCACCAGCGCGGTGAAGCTGAAGCGCCGACCGCCCTTGACGACCTTCGACACGCGGTTGATGGCCACCACGCGCTCGATGTACTGGCTCTTCTCGGCAGGCGCGCCGCCGGGCCCCCGCCCGCCGTCACGACGGTCGCGGCGGTCGTTGCCGCCGCCGGCGCCGCCGCCGCGTCGCTGTGGTCCTGGCATCAGACGTCCCTCTCGATCTGCTCGTTCGCGGTGTCGCTCATCAGAAGTCCAGCCCGCCCTCACGCGCGCCGTCGGCCAGCGCGGCGATGCGGCCCTGGTAGCGGTTGCCACCCCGGTCGAAGACGACCTTGGTGATGCCGGCGGCCTGGGCGCGCTCGGCGACCAGGGCACCGACCCGGCGGGCCAGGGCGGACTTGTCGCCCTCGGTGCCGCGCAGGCTGGCGTCCAGCGTGGAGGCGCTCACCAGCGTACGGCCGACGGTGTCGTCGACGACCTGCACGTGGATGTGCCGCGAGCTGCGGTTGACCACCAGGCGCGGGCGCTCCGCCGTGCCGCCGACCCGCTTGCGGAGCCGGTTGTGGCGGCGCAGCCGCGAGACGCGGCGCCGGGTGCTGATGTCGGTGCCGACCGGGGTGTGCACCCGAGCGGCCTTCTCGGTCTGTGCCATCACTTACCCGTCTTCCCGACCTTGCGCTTGACGACCTCGCCCTGGTAGCGGACGCCCTTGCCCTTGTACGGGTCCGGCCGGCGCAGCTTGCGGATGTTGGCGGCCACCTGGCCGACCTGCTGCTTGTCGATGCCGGCCACCCGCAGACGCGTGGGCGACTCGACCGTGAAGGTGATGCCCTCCGGCGCCCGCACGGGCACCGGGTGGCTGTAGCCGAGGGCGAACTCGAGGTCGCTCCCCCGCGCCTGCACGCGGTAACCGACGCCGACGATCTCGAGGGTCTTGGTGTAGCCCTCGGTGACGCCGGTGATCATGTTGGCGATCAGGGTGCGGGACAGGCCGTGGAGGGCCTTGCTCTCGCGCTGGTCGTCGGGACGGGCCACCGCGAGGGTGCCGTCCTCGCTCTTCTCGACGGTGATCGGCGCGGCGACGGTGTGGGCCAGGGTCCCCTTGGGGCCCTTCACGTTGACCGTCTGGCCGTCGATGGTGACGTCCACACCACCGGGCACCGGAATCGGCAGTCGTCCGATCCGTGACATCTCGCTCGCTCCTCTTACCAGACGTAGGCGAGGACTTCCCCGCCCACGCCCTTCTTGTTCGCCTGCCGGTCGGTCAGCAGCCCGGTCGAGGTGGAGATGATCGCCACCCCGAGGCCGCCGAGCACCTTGGGCAGCGCGTTGGACTTCGCGTAGACCCGCAGGCCCGGCTTGGACACCCGGCGGACGCCGGCGATGCTGCGCTCGCGGTTGGGGCCGTACTTGAGGTCCACCACCAGCTCCTTGCGGGTGGAGCCGTCCTTCTCGACCTCGTCGACGCGCCAGCCGGCGATGTAACCCTCCTGCTGGAGGATCTCGGCGATCTTCGTCTTGAGCTTCGACGACGGCATGGCTGCCGAGTCGTGGTACGCCGTGTTCGCGTTGCGCAGACGCGTGAGCATGTCCGCGATCGGATCGGTCATCGTCATGGGTGTCGTGCCTCTCTCGCCGCGGTTCCTCAGGCGGACCTCGCGTGGGCCTCTCGGCGACCGGTGGTGCTGGGGACCCGCCCCGCGCGGTCAGCGCGCGGGGCGGGGACTGCGGACTACCAGCTGGACTTGCTCACACCCGGCAGCTCGCCGGCGTGCGCCATCTCCCGCAGGCAGATCCGGCACAGGCCGAACTTGCGGAAGACGGAGTGCGGACGTCCGCACCGCTGGCAGCGGGTGTAGCCGCGGACCGCGAACTTGGGCTTGCGGGCCGCCTTGTTGATCAGCGCCTTCTTGGCCATCTGTCTGTCTCCTCGGCCCGGCTCAGCGGATGGTAGTGACGACGGGCTGGCCGGCGAACGGGAAGCCCAGGAGGCGGAGCAGCTCGCGACCCTCCTCGTCGTTCGTCGCGGTGGTGACCAGCGTGATGTCCATGCCGCGCGGCCGGTCGATCTTGTCGACGTCGATCTCGCGGAACATCGACTGCTCGGTCAGCCCGAAGGTGTAGTTGCCGTGCCCGTCGAACTGCTTGGCGTTCAGGCCGCGGAAGTCGCGGATGCGGGGCAGGGCCAGCGCCAGGAGCCGGTCGAGGAACTCCCACATGCGGTCGCCGCGGAGGGTGACCTTGGCGCCGATGGGCATGCCCTCGCGCAGCTTGAACTGCGCGATGGACTTGCGGGCCCGGACGACGGCGGGACGCTGGCCGGTGATGGCGGTGAGGTCGCGGACCGCGCCGTCCATGAGCTTGGCGTCGCGGGTGGCCTCGCCGACGCCCATGTTGACGACGATCTTCGTCAGCCGCGGGATCTGCATGACGTTCTCGAAGCCGAACTCGTCCTGCAGGGCCGGCACGATCGACTCGCGGTAGTGCGCCAGCAGGCGCGGGAGCTCGCGGGTGGGGGCAGTCATCGTCACAGGTCCTTACCGGTCCGCCGCGACACCCGGATGGTGCGGCCGTCCTCGTCCTTGCGGTGGCCGACCCGGGTCGGCTTCCCCTCGGAGTCGATCACCATCACGTTGCTCACGTGGATGGGAGCCTCCTGGGTGACGATGCCGCCCTGCTGGGCGCCCCGCTGGTTCGAGCTGATGCGGGTGTGCTTCTTGACCCGGCCGACGCCCTCGACGAGGACCTTCTGCAGCTGGGGGAAGGCGGCGATGACGCGACCGCGCGCGCCCTTGTCCTTGCCGGCCAGGACGACGACCGTGTCGCCCCTCTTGACCTTCATGGACGGGGCCTTCTTCTTGGTGTCCGTCTTCTTCGGGGCGGCCATGGTCAGAGCACCTCCGGGGCGAGCGAGATGATCCGCATGAAGCGCTTGTCGCGCAGCTCGCGGCCGACGGGCCCGAAGATGCGGGTGCCGCGCGGGTCGCCGCTGTCGCGGATGATCACCGCGGCGTTCTCGTCGAAGCGGATGTAGGAGCCGTCGGGACGACGACGCTCCTTGGCGGTGCGGACGACGACGGCCTTGACCACGTCGCCCTTCTTGACGCCGGCGCCGGGGATGGCGTCCTTCACGGTGCCGACGATGACGTCGCCGATGCCCGCGTAGCGCCGCCCGGACCCGCCGAGCACCCGGATGCAGAGGATCTCCTTCGCACCGGTGTTGTCGGCGACCCGGAGCCGTGACTCCTGCTGGATCACGTCCTACTCCCAATCTCAGTGGTGACAGCCGGGCCGGAACGGTGAACCGGCTGTCCGGCACCCACGTGCGGACGCACCGGCGACTGATGCCGCCGGTGCGTCCGACACGGGTACCGGGATGTGGCGCTCACCCGGAGGGGCGCCAGTCGTCCAGGGTACCCGGTCCCGCGACCGCGCCCGAGGGCGTGGGTCACAGGGAGCCGGAGGCACCCGGACGGGTCCTACTTGGCCTTCTCGAGGACCTCGACCAGCCGCCACCGCTTGGTGGCCGACAGCGGCCGGGTCTCCATGATCTGCACGCGGTCACCGATGCCGGCGACCCCCTGCTCGTCGTGGGCCTTCAGCTTGCTCGTGCGCCGGAGGACCTTGCCGTACAGACCGTGCTTCACGCGGTCCTCGACCTCGACGACGATGGTCTTGTCCATCTTGTCGCTGACCACGAGGCCCTCGCGGACCTTGCGGTAGCCACGGCCGGCCAGGCCGGGGCCGCTGGCGACAGCGGCGTTGTCGGACTCGCTCATGCCACACCCTCGTTCGGGGCGGCCGAGAGACCCAGCTCGCGCTCGCGCATGATCGTGTAGATCCGGGCGATGTCGCGGCGGACGGTCTGCAGCCGCCGGTTGTTGTCCAGCTGGCCGGTGGCCACCTGGAACCTCAGGTTGAACAGCTCTTCCTTGTGCTCACGCAGCCGCGTGGCGAGCTCGTCGGCAGACAGCTCGCGCAGCTCCGGGGCGGTCAGGCCGGCGGCCATCACACCTCTCCTTCGCGCGTGATGAAGCGGCACTTCATGGGCAGCTTGTGGATGGCGCGGCGCATGGCCTCGCGGGCGACCGGCTCGGCCACACCGGAGAGCTCGAAGAGCACCCGGCCCGGCTTCACGTTGGCGACCCACCACTCGGGCGAGCCCTTACCGGAACCCATGCGGGTCTCGGCCGGCTTCTTGGTCAGCGGACGGTCCGGGTAGATCGAGATCCACACCTTGCCGCCACGGCGGATGTGCCGCGTCATGGCGATACGGGCGGACTCGATCTGTCGGTTGGTGACGTACGCCGGCTCGAGGGCCTGGATGGCGTACTCACCGAAGTTGATCTCGGTGCCGCCCTTGGCTCGGCCGGAGCGGTCCGGGTGGTGCTGCTTGCGGTGCTTGACGCGCCGGGGGATCAGCACGTGTCAGCCCTCCGTCTGGGTCTCGGTCGCCGTCGACTCGGCAGCGGCGGTCCCCTCGGGACCCGCGGCCTGGGCGACGGTCTGCTCGGGCGCGACCTCGCCGGAGGTCACGGCCACGGTGCTGTCGGCGGTGTCGGGGCCGGTCGTGGACTCGCCCGACGCGGCGGCGCGGCCGGCCTCGGTGCCACCGGCGGTGGTGCCGCTGGAGCCCGACCGGCGCGGACGCTGCGGGCGCTCACGGCGCTGCTGCCGGGCGGCGAGGGCCTCGAGGGCCTCCCGCTCGGCACGCGAGCCGCTGACGTCGCCCTTGTAGATCCACACCTTCACGCCGATGCGGCCGAAGGTGGTCCGGGCCTCGTACAGGCCGTAGTCGATGTTCGCGCGGAGCGTGTGCAGCGGCACGCGGCCCTCGCGGTAGAACTCCGACCGGCTCATCTCGGTGCCGCCGAGGCGACCCGAGCACTGCACGCGGATGCCCTTGACCTGCGGGCTGCGCTGGGCCGACTGCATGGCCTTGCGCATGGCGCGGCGGAAGCTCACGCGGCTCGACAGCTGCTCGGCGACCGCCTGGGCCACGAGCTGGGCGTCGGCCTCGGGGTTCTTGACCTCGAGGATGTTGAGCTGCACCTGCTTGCCGGTCAGCTTCTCCAGCTCGCCGCGGATGCGGTCGGCCTCGGCGCCGCGGCGGCCGATGACGATGCCGGGGCGGGCGGTGTGGATGTCGACGCGGACCCGGTCACGGGTGCGCTCGATCTCCACCTTCGAGATGCCGGCGCGCTCCATGCCCTTGGACATGAGCTTGCGGATGGCCACGTCTTCCTTGACGTAGTCCTTGTACAGCTTGTCGGCGTACCACCGGGACTTGTAGTCGGTGGTGATGCCCAGGCGGAACCCGTGCGGGTTGACCTTCTGACCCACTAGCGGGTCCCTCCCCTCGTGTTGGAGCGCTGCTGCGTGCCCTGCTGCTGCCCCGTCTGCTGCGTGGCCGGGCCGGACTGGCCGGTGCGGCGGCGCGCGGTGCGGGACTTGCCGGCGAGCTCGGCGCTGGCGCCGACCTCGGTCACCTCGACGGTGATGTGGCTGGTCCGCTTGTTGATGCGGTAGGCCCGGCCCTGCGCACGCGGACGGATCCGCTTGAGCGTGGGGCCCTCGTCGACGTAGGCGGCGCTGACGACGAGCGCGGCCGGGTCGAGCCGCAGGTTGTGCTCGGCGTTGGCGACGGCGCTGGCGACGACCTTGGCCACCGGCTCACTGGCGGCCTGCGGGGCGAACCGCAGCAGGGCCAGGGCCTCGTCGGTGGGCAGGTAGCGGATGAGGTCCACCACCCGGCGTGCCTTCATGGGGGCGACGCGGACGAACCGGGCGGTGGCCCGGGCGACCTGCGTCTCCTCTCCCAGCTGGGAAGTCATCTCGTGTCTCTCTCTCCCGGGTCCGCGTCAGCCCCGCCGGGACCGGCGGTCGTCCTTGACGTGGCCCCGGAAGGTCCGGGTGGGGGCGAACTCGCCGAGCTTGTGCCCGACCATGGCCTCGGTCACGAAGACCGGCACGTGCTTGCGCCCGTCGTGCACGGCGATGGTGTGGCCGAGCATGTCCGGGATGATCGTCGAGCGCCGCGACCAGGTCCGGATGACCGTCTTGGTGCCCTTCTCGTTCTGGACGTCCACCTTCTTGAGCAGGTGGTCGTCCACGAACGGGCCCTTCTTCAGGCTGCGTGGCATGTCTGTCGTACTCCTCTACCCGCTCAGCGCTTCTTGTTGGTACGCCGGCGGCGCACGATGAGGGCATCGCTGGCCTTGCGCTTGCGCGTACGGCCCTCGGGCTTGCCCTTCGGGTTGACGGGGTGACGACCACCGGAGGTCTTGCCCTCACCACCACCGTGCGGGTGGTCGACCGGGTTCATCGCCACACCACGGACGGTCGGGCGCTTGCCCTTCCACCGCATGCGGCCGGCCTTGCCCCAGTTGATGTTCGACTGCTCGGCGTTGCCCACCTCGCCGACGGTGGCGCGGCAGCGCACGTCGACGTTGCGGATCTCGCCCGAGGGCATGCGGAGCTGGGCGAAGCGGCCCTCACGGGCGACCAGCTGGACGCTCGTGCCGGCCGAGCGGGCGATCTTCGCGCCGCCACCCGGGCGCAGCTCGATGGCGTGGACCACCGTGCCGACCGGGATGTTGCGCAGCGGCAGGTTGTTGCCCGGCTTGATGTCGGCCGCGGGGCCGCACTCCACCGTGTCGCCCTGCTTCAGGCGGGCCGGCGCGATGATGTAGCGCTTCTCGCCGTCGGCGAAGTGCAGCAGCGCGATGCGCGAGGTGCGGTTCGGGTCGTACTCGATGTGCGCGACCTTCGCCGGCACGCCGTCCTTGTCCGCCCGACGGAAGTCGATGACGCGGTAGGCGCGCTTGTGGCCGCCGCCCTGGTGGCGAGCGGTGACCTTCCCGTGCACGTTGCGCCCACCGCGGCCGTGCAGCGGCCGGACCAGCGACTTCTCGGGATGGTCGCGGGTGACCTCGGCGAAGTCGGCGACGCTGGAGCCGCGGCGGCCCGGCGTCGTCGGCTTGTACTTGCGGATAGCCATTGCTGACTCAGTTCCTCTGTCTCTGGTCCGAACGGTCCGGGCCCTCAGGCGCCGGGACCACCGAAGATCTCGATGCGGTCGCCGGGGGCCACCGAGACGATGGCGCGCTTGGTGTCCTTGCGCTTGCCCATCCGGGTGCCCCGGCTGCGCTTGCGCTTGCCCTGGCGGTTGATCGTGTTGACCGACAGGACCTTGACGTCGAAGACCTGCTCGACGGCGATCTTGATCTGCGTCTTGTTGGCCTCGGGCAGGACCACGAACGTGTACTGGTTGTCGTCCAGCAGCCCGTAGCTCTTCTCCGAGATGACCGGCGCCAGCAGGACGTCACGGGGGTCGCGGACGCTCACGCCTTCTCCTCGGTGGTGTCGGTGGCCTCGTCGGCGAGGTCCAGGTCGGTGGTGCCCACGGCCGGCTGGATCGACGGGATGGCGCCGGGGATGTCCGGCGTCGTCAGGTCCGGCTTGGTGAGCGAGGTGCCGCCCGTGCTGCCGCCGTGCGGGCCGGCGACGAACTCGGCGAGCGCGGTCTCGGTGAAGACCACCTCGTCGCTGACGAGCACGTCGTAGGTGTTGAGCTGGCCGGCCTCGATGAGGTGCACCCGCTGCTCGTTGCGCAGGCTCACCCAGTTGAGGACGTCGTCGCGGTCGAGGACCACGAGCACCCGCTTGGCCGAGGTGACGGCGTCGAGGGTGGCCAGCGCCGCCTTGGTCTTCGGCGCGTCGCCGTCGACGAAGGTGGTGACGACGTGCACGCGGCCGTCGCGCGCCCGGTCAGAGAGGGCGCCGCGGAGGGCGGCGGCCTTCATCTTCTTGGGCGTGCGCTGCGAGTAGTCGCGGGGCTGCGGGCCGTGGACGGTGCCACCGCCGGAGAACTGCGGCGCGCGGATCGAGCCCTGGCGGGCGCGGCCGGTGCCCTTCTGGCGGTAGGGCTTCACGCCACCGCCGCTGACGGCGCCGCGCGTCTTGGTCGCGTGCGTGCCCTGGCGGGCCGCGGCGAGCTGCGCCACGACGACCTGGTGCATCAGCGAGACGTTGGCGTTCGCGTCGAACAGGGCGCCGGGCAGCGTCACGCTGCCGGAGGTCTCCCCCGCGGGCGTGCGGACGTCGACCTGGCGGTCGGCGCGCGCGGCCTCGGTGGTGGCCGTGGTCGCGGTCGACTGGGTCACTTGGTGTCACTCCCCACGGGACCGCCCTTGACGGCCGAGCGGACGAGCACGAGGCCGCCCTTCGGACCGGGGACGGCGCCCTTGATCAGGATCAGGCCGCGCTCGGCGTCGACCTTGTGGACGACGAGCGAGAGCGTCGTGGTCTTGACCGCGCCCATGCGGCCGGCCATGCGCAGGCCCTTGAAGACCCGGCCGGGGGTGGCGCAGCCACCGATGGAGCCCGGCGACCGGTGCTTGCGCTGGGTGCCGTGGCTGGCGCCGAGGCCCTTGAAGCCGTGGCGCTTCATGACACCGGCGGTGCCCTTGCCCTTGCTGGTGCCGATCACGTCGACCTTGGCCACGCCGTCGAACACGTCGACGGTGAGCTCCTGGCCGGCCGCGTACTGCGTGGCGTCCTCGGTGCGGAGCTCGACGACGTGGCGGCGCGGGGTCACGCCGGCCTTCGCGAAGTGACCGCCCTCGGGCTTGTTCACCTTGCGGGGGTCGATCTCGCCGTAGCCGAGCTGGAGAGCGGTGTAGCCGTCCACCTCGGGGGTGCGCACCTGCGTCACCACGTTCGGGCCCGCCTTGACGACGGTCACCGGCACGATGCGGTTGTTCTCGTCGAAGACCTGGGTCATCCCCAGCTTCGTGCCGAGGAGTCCGCGGAACGTACTCGCCATGACTGGTCTCGGTCCCTTACTGGATGTTGACGTCGACCGAGGCCGGCAGGTCGATGCGCATGAGCGCGTCGACCGTCTTCGGCGTCGGGTCGAGGATGTCGATGAGCCGCTTGTGCGTGCGCATCTCGAAGTGCTCGCGCGAGTCCTTGTACTTGTGCGGCGAGCGGATGACGCAGTACACGTTCTTCTCCGTCGGCAGCGGCACCGGGCCGACGACGCGCGCACCGGTCTTGGTGACCGTGTCGACGATGCGCCGCGCCGAGGCGTCGATGGCCTCGTGGTCGTAGGCCTTCAGCCTGATGCGGATCTTCTGTCCCGCCATCGCTGTCTCTGCTCCTGCCGATCGCTGTTCTGCTAGCTGGGGGAACGCCGGGTGCGTCCGGAACTCATCCGGCGCGGCCCCAGCGGGGAGGGTGGCGGTGCACACACGCAGCACGCCGACCCGGGGACGGGCGGCGGCGCAGGGGTGCGCCGCCGCCCGTCGGGGGTGTTACTTGAGGATCTTGGTGACGCGACCCGCGCCGACGGTACGGCCACCCTCACGGATGGCGAACCGCAGGCCCTCCTCCATGGCGATGGGCTGGATGAGCTCCACCGTCATCTCGGTGTTGTCGCCCGGCATGACCATCTCGGTGCCGGCCGGCAGGGTCACGACGCCGGTGACGTCGGTCGTCCGGAAGTAGAACTGCGGACGGTAGTTGTTGAAGAACGGCGTGTGACGGCCACCCTCGTCCTTCGAGAGGATGTAGACCGAGCCCTCGAAGTTGGTGTGCGGGGTGATCGAGCCGGGCTTCACGACGACCTGGCCGCGCTCCACGTCCTCGCGCTTGATGCCGCGCAGCAGCAGGCCCACGTTGTCGCCGGCCTGGCCCTGGTCGAGCAGCTTGCGGAACATCTCGACGCCGGTGACGGTCGTCTGGGTCGAGGTGGGGCGGATGCCGACGATCTCGACGGTCTCCGACACCTTGACGATGCCGCGCTCCACGCGACCGGTCACGACGGTGCCGCGGCCGGTGATGGTGAAGACGTCCTCGACGGGCATGAGGAACGGCTTGTCGATCTCGCGCTCCGGCTCGGGGATCGCCGTGTCGACGGCGTTCATGAGCTCCATGAGCTTGTCGCCCCACTCGGCGTCGCCCTCGAGGGCCTTCAGCGCCGAGACGCGGACCACGGGGACGTCGTCGCCCGGGAACTCGTACTCGGACAGCAGCTCACGGACCTCCAGCTCGACGAGCTCGAGGATCTCCTCGTCGTCGACCATGTCGGCCTTGTTCAGCGCCACGACGATGTAGGGGACGCCGACCTGGCGGGCCAGGAGGACGTGCTCCTTGGTCTGCGGCATCGGGCCGTCGGTCGCGGCGACCACCAGGATGGCGCCGTCCATCTGCGCCGCACCGGTGATCATGTTCTTGATGTAGTCGGCGTGCCCGGGGCAGTCGACGTGCGCGTAGTGACGGTTCTCCGTCTGGTACTCGACGTGGGCGATCGAGATCGTGATGCCGCGGGCCTTCTCCTCGGGCGCCTTGTCGATCTGGTCGAAGGCCGACGCCTCGTTGAGGTCCGGGTACTTGTCGTGCAGCACCTTGGTGATCGCCGCGGTCAGCGTGGTCTTGCCGTGGTCGATGTGCCCGATGGTGCCGATGTTGACGTGCGGCTTGGTCCGCTCGAACTTAGCCTTGGCCACTGGGTTCCTCTCCTCGTGGTCTCGCGTCGTGCGCGAACTCTGGGGTGGGCTTGCTGGGGGTGCCGGCCGGGGTCCTGCCCCGGCCGGCGGGTCACTCGCCGGTGGCCTTGGCGATGATCTCCTTGGCCACGTTCTGCGGGACCTCGGCGTACGAGTCGAACACCATGGTGTAGCTCGCCCGCCCCTGGGTGCGGCTGCGCAGGTCGCCCACGTAGCCGAACATCTCCGAGAGCGGGACGAGGGCCCGGACGACGCGGGCGCCGGAGCGCTCCTCCATCGCCTGGATCATCCCGCGCCGGGAGTTCAGGTCGCCGATGACGTCACCCATGTAGTCCTCGGGCGTGACGACCTCGACGGCCATCATCGGCTCGAGCAGGGCCGGGCTGGCCTTGCGCGCGGCCTCCTTGAAGACCATCGAGCCGGCGATCTTGAAGGCCATCTCCGAGGAGTCGACCTCGTGGTACTGGCCGTCGACGAGCGTGGCCTTGACCCCGACCATCGGGTAGCCGGCGAGGATGCCGTACTGCATGGCGTCCTGCATGCCCTGGTCGACCGAGGGGATGTACTCCTTCGGGATGCGGCCACCGGTGACGCCGTTGACGAACTCGTAGGTCGGGCCGTCGCCGGAGACCTCGAGCGGCTCGATGCTGACCTGCACCTTGGCGAACTGGCCGGACCCACCCGTCTGCTTCTTGTGGGTGTAGTCGACCTTCTCGATCGCCTTGCGGATCGTCTCGCGGTAGGCCACCTGCGGCTTGCCGACGTTGGCCTCGACGCGGAACTCGCGGCGCATGCGGTCGACGAGGATCTCCAGGTGGAGCTCGCCCATGCCGGAGATGACGGTCTGGCCGGTCTCGTCGTCGAGGCGGACCTGGAAGGTCGGGTCCTCCTCGGCGAGCTTCTGGATGGCCGTGCCGAGCTTCTCCTGGTCACCCTTGGTCTTGGGCTCGATCGCGACCGAGATGACCGGCGCCGGGAAGGTCATCGACTCGAGGATCACCGGGTTCTGCGGGTCGCAGAGGGTGTCACCCGTGGTCGTCTGCTTGAGGCCGACGACGGCGACGATCTGACCGGCGCCCACGCCCTCGCGCTCCTCGCGCTTGTTCGCGTGCATCTGGTAGATCTTGCCGATCCGCTCCTTGCGGTCCTTGGTGCTGTTGAGCACCGGGGACCCGGAGTTGAGCCGGCCCGAGTAGACCCGGACGTAGGTCAGCTTGCCGAGGTGCTGGTCGGTCTGGATCTTGAAGGCCAGCGCGGAGAACGGCTCGTCCTCGTCGGCGTGCCGCAGGACCTCGGTCTCGCCGTCGAGCGCGGTGCCGACGATGGCCTCGATGTCCAGCGGGCTGGGCAGGTAGTCCACGACGGCGTCGAGCAGGGGCTGCACGCCCTTGTTCTTGAACGCCGTGCCGGTGAGGACCGGGTTGATCTGCGCGTTGATCGTGGCCTTGCGGATCGCGGCCTTCAGCGTCTCGACGGAGATCTCCTCGCCACCGAGGTAGGCCTCCATGATCGCGTCGTCGGTCTCGGCGACGGTCTCGAGCAGCTTGTCGCGGTACTCCGCGGCCTGGTCGGCGAGCTCGGCCGGGATCTCCTCGACGGCGTAGTCCTCGCCCATCTTGGTCTCACCGCGCCAGGTGAGCGCGCGCATCTGCACCAGGTCGACGACGCCGATGAAGTCGGCCTCGGCGCCGATGGGCAGCTGCAGGACGGCGGGGTTGGCGGCGAGCCGCTCGACCATCATGTCGACGCAGCGGAAGAAGTTCGCACCGGTGCGGTCGAGCTTGTTGACGAAGCACATGCGCGGGACGCCGTACTTCTCCGCCTGCCGCCAGACCTGCTCGGTCTGCGGCTCCACGCCGGCGACGCCGTCGTAGACGGCCACGGCACCGTCGAGCACACGCAGGGACCGCTCCACCTCGACGGTGAAGTCGACGTGCCCCGGGGTGTCGATGATGTTGATGTCGTGGTCGTTCCAGGTGCACTTCGTCGCGGCGGACGTGATGGTGATGCCGCGCTCCTGCTCCTGCTCCATCCAGTCCATCGTGGCCGCGCCGTCGTGGACCTCACCGATCTTGTAGTTGATACCGGTGTAGAAGAGGATGCGCTCGGTCGTCGTGGTCTTGCCGGCGTCGATGTGCGCCATGATCCCGATGTTGCGGGTCTTGGCGAGCTGGGCCTTGATGTCGGCCATCTGTCTCGTCTCCTCTTTCTCTCTGGTCCGCGTGCGGTGTCCGGGGGTGGCCCGGCGTTCCCGCCGGCGGGTGCTGGTGGACGGGTGTCACCAGCGGGGTGCGACTACCAGCGGTAGTGCGCGAAGGCCTTGTTCGACTCGGCCATCTTGTGGGTGTCCTCGCGGCGCTTGACCGCGGCACCGAGGCCGTTGCTGGCGTCGAGCAGCTCGTTCATGAGGCGCTCGGTCATCGTCTTCTCGCGGCGCGCGCGGCTGTACTGGATCAGCCAGCGCAGGCCCAACGTGGTGCTGCGGGAGGCGCGGACCTCGACCGGGACCTGGTAGGTCGCACCACCGACGCGGCGGCTGCGGACCTCGAGGGCCGGCTTGACGTTGTCCAGCGCGCGCTTGAGCGTGACCACCGGGTCGGTGTCGGTCTTGGCGCGGGCGCCCTCGAGGGCGCCGTAGACGATCGCCTCGGCGACGGAGCGCTTGCCGTCGACCAGGACCTTGTTCACCAGCTGGGTGACCAGCGGCGACTGGTAGACCGGGTCGGCGACCAGCGGACGGCGCGGCGCGGGGCCCTTGCGCGGCATTAGCTCTTCTCCTTCTTCGCGCCGTACCGGCTGCGAGCCTGCTTGCGGTTGCGGACGCCCTGCGTGTCCAGCGACCCGCGGATGATCTTGTAGCGCACACCCGGGAGGTCCTTCACGCGGCCGCCGCGCACGAGCACCATCGAGTGCTCCTGCAGGTTGTGGCCGACACCCGGGATGTAGGCGGTCACCTCGATGCCACTGGTGAGGCGGACGCGAGCGACCTTGCGCAGCGCCGAGTTCGGCTTCTTCGGCGTCGTCGTGTACACGCGGGTGCACACGCCACGACGCTGAGGGGAGCCCTTCAGCGCCGGGGTCTTGGTCTTCTCGACCTTGTCCTCGCGGCCCTTGCGGACCAGCTGGTTGATCGTGGGCATGGGTGGCCTGGATCTCCTACCTGCGCTGGGTCGTGCTGTGGACGGTTCTGCTCTGCGTGCCGGTACCGGTCCTGCCGGGGCCATCTGCCCTGGTCACGCCCCACCCACCGGCCCCCGCGGTCGGGCGTGTCGCCCTACCCAGGACCGGCCGGCGGTCGAACCGGACTGGTCGCCCCCCGCGACTCGGCGCCGCCACCTCCGGACACCGTCCACCGTGGACGGCCCACCGGGGCGGACCCGCGGCCAGGAGGAGGACCTCCGGACACCCAGGCGCACCGCGAACGGGAGCAGGCCCAGGGCACCCTGGGCACGGCTGACCACGATACCCGCGGTACCGGAGGCGGTCAAAGCCGGGTCCCGGTCGCCTGGCGGGCGGTCGCCTGCCTGTCCCCGGGGCCCATCGATCCGCACAACGGCGCGGTCGCCGGACCGTATTCCCGGCGCCCGCGCGGGCCGCACGGGGCGGCCCCGGGGTGGCGAGCACCATACCGCGCGACGGCGCCCGCGCCAGCCCTCCGCCACCCGACGCGGGAACGCGCGACTGTCGGCACCTCCCCCTACCGTCGGTGTCAGGTAAGGCACTCACCGCAACGGAGGTCCCCGTGCTGATCGACTCGGCGCGCGAGCTCAAGGCGCGCCTGTCCGCGCGGCTGGCCGAGGGCTTCCCCCTCGCCACCGCCAGTGGCCTGGGTGGCCGGCCCTGGACCCGGCCGGCCATCGGGCTGACCCCGGTGGCGCCCGGGCGGGCGCACCTGGCCATCCGGGTCGCCGTGGAGGACGACGCCCGCGTGCTCCTCACCGGCCTCGACGACGTGGTCCGCGCCGAGGTCGACGTCCGGGTGACCGGCCCGATACTGCCCCAGGCGCGGCACCGGGCCTCCCCTCCCCCGGCCGACCTGCAGCGGCGCACCCGGCCGCTGGTGCCCGGCCTGTCCGTCGCGCACACCGCCGTGTCGGCCGGGACGCTCGGCGGCTTCGTGCGGCTCGACGGGCGGCTGGCGGTGCTGTCGAACAACCACGTGCTGGCCGCGGAGGGCGCGGGCGCCGTCGGGGACGCCGTGCTGCAGCCCGGCCCCGCCGACGGCGGCACCGCGGCCGACCGGGTGGCCACGCTGGCCGCCGTCGCGCCCCTCACCGACGGGCCCAACCGCGTCGACGCCGCCGTCGCCACCCTCGACGAGGGCGTGACCGCCGAGCCCGGCGACGTCCCGGGCGGCCCGCTCGGGGCCGCCGTGCCCGACGGGCTGGAGGTCGAGCCCGACGAGGAGGTTGAGAAGGTGGGCCGCACCACCGGGCACACCCGCGGGCGGATCACCGCCGTCGAGGTGGACGGTGTCGCCGTCCAGTACGACGACGGTGTGCACGTCTTCGACGACCAGATCGAGATCGAGGGGCTGTCGGGGGCGTTCTCCTCCGGCGGCGACAGCGGCTCGGTCATCTGGCGCAGCAGCGACCGGGCACCGCTCGCCCTGCTGTTCGCCGGCAGCGGCCGGGGCGGGCGCACCGGCGCCGGCCTGACCTTCGCCTCCCCGCTGTCGACCGTGCTGGCCACGCTCGGGGTGGAATGGGTCGCCACCTGAGCACACTCCCCAGGTCAGGGGGATGTCGCTCCGGGCGGGGACGAGGCACCATGGGGAGGTGACCGAGCCCGCCCGGCTCCCCGGGGCCTCCCTCGCCCCGGGCACCCCGGCCGGTGGGCGCCAGCGAGGAGCCCGCGTGACCGACCGAGCCGCCGCCCGCGCCGCCAAGAGCGCCCTCGCCACCCAGCTGTCGGCCGCCCCCGGCGTCGTGGGGATCGGCCTGGCCCGGCGCGACAGCGGCTACGTCGTCAAGGTCGACGTGGCCGACGCCGACGCGGCCGGCCGGGTGCCTCGCGACGTCGACGGCGTCCGGGTCGTCACCGAGGTCGTGGGCGTGGTCCGCCCGCTGCGCAGCCGCACCGCCTGAGCCCTCTCCCCCGCCGGGGCACCCGCTACGGTCGCCGGAGGCGCCGACGCGGGCGCCGCCGACCGAAGGAGTGCAGGTGCGCATCGGCATCCAGGCCAGCTACGCCGGGGGTTTCCAGGAGACGGCGGCGGAGATCGTCGACCTGGAGGCCGCCGGGCTCGACCTCGCGATGTGCGCGGAGGTGTACACCTTCGACGCCGTCAGCCAGCTCGGCTACCTCGCCGCGGTCACCCAGCGGGTGGAGCTGATGAGCGCCATCCTGCCGATCTACAGCCGCACGCCGGCGCTCACGGCCATGACGGCGGCCGGCCTGGACTTCGTCTCCGGCGGGCGCTTCACGCTCGGTCTCGGCGCCTCGGGGCCGCAGGTGATCGAGGGCTGGCACGGCGTCCCCTACGACGCCCCGCTGCAGCGCACGCGGGAGGTCGTGGAGATCTGCCGGCAGGTGTGGCGGCGCGAGCGGCTCGTGCACGAGGGGCCGAAGTACACCGTGCCGCTGCCGGCCGAGCAGGGCACGGGCCTGGGCAAGCCGCTGAAGCTGATCAACACGCCGGTCCGCGAGCGCATCCCCGTCATGCTGGCCGCCCTCGGCCCCAAGAACGTGGAGCTGGCGGCGGAGATCGCCGAGGTGTGGGAGCCGATCTGGTTCATGCCGGAGCGCGCCGACGAGGTGTGGGGCGACTCGCTGCGGGCCGGCAAGGCCAAGCGGGACGCGGCCCTCGGCGACCTGCAGGTCATCTGCGGCGTCCCCGTGGCGATCGGCGAGGACGTCGACCACCTGCACGACCACGTCCGGCCGCAGCTGGCCCTGTACGTCGGCGGCATGGGCGCCAAGGGCAAGAACTTCTACAACGACCTCGCGCGGCGCTACGGCTACGAGGAGGCGGCGGAGACCGTCCAGGAGCTGTACCTGGGCGGGAGGAAGGACGAGGCGGCCGCGGCGCTGCCCGAGGAGTTCGTCCGCAAGGTGTCGCTCATCGGGCCGGAGTCCTACGTGGCCGAGCGGGTGGCCGCCTACGCCGAGGCCGGCGTCACCACCCTCGCGCTGCAGCCCCTCGACGACAGCCGCGAGAGCCGGCTGCGCACCGTGGAGACCATGCGAGAGCTGGCCGACCGATAGGTCGAGTCTTCCGTCACGTGACGGCTCGGAGGTCCCGGGGCGGGTCCGACCGGCCTGGGTCGGTGAGGTCCGCTGCGTCGCCGGGCACGGCCGGGCAGCCGGGAGTGGTCCGGTCGCGGGGCCCGGAGGGTCCCCGACCGGGACACGGGGAGGGCTCCGCGGCGGCCGGGACGGCACCTGGCCGCGGTGGAGCCCGGTAGGGCGACGGAGTGCACGGGAAGGGCCCCGCAGATCTCGCGATCTGCGGGGCCCTTCTCACGTGCTACCGGGGATCAGCCCCGCCAGTCGTACTCCTCGAGGCGCACGGCCTCACCGGAGCCCGACCCGAAGACGTCGGGGCTGTAGTACTGCCCGTCGTCGTACCCGGCCATCGTGTAGACGGCGGCGCGGGCCTCCTCGGTCGGCTCGACCGTGATGTTCCGGTAGCGGCTGATGCCCGTACCCGCCGGGATCAGCTTGCCGATGATCACGTTCTCCTTGAGGCCGAGGAGCGAGTCGCTCTTGCCCTGGATCGCGGCGTCGGTGAGCACCTTGGTCGTCTCCTGGAAGGAGGCGGCCGACAGCCACGACTCGGTCGCGAGCGAGGCCTTGGTGATGCCCATGAGCACCGGACGGGCCGAGGCCGGCTCGCCGCCCTCGGCGACGACGCGGCGGTTCTCGGTCTCGAACAGCGTCCGCTCGACGAGCGCACCGGGGAGGAACTCCGTGGCGCCCGAGTCGATGATGGTCACCCGCTTCAGCATCTGGCGGATGATCACCTCGATGTGCTTGTCGTGGATCGACACGCCCTGGCTGCGGTAGACCTCCTGGACCTCGCGGACCAGGTGCAGCTGCACCTCGCGCGGGCCCATGATCCGCAGCACCTCGTGCGGGTCCACCGCACCCTCGGTGAGCTGCTCGCCGACCTCGACGTGGGCGCCGTCCTCGACCCGCAGCCGCGACCGGCGCGACAGCTTGTCGTAGACGACCTCGTCGGAGCCGTCGTCCGGGGTGATCGTCAGCTTGCGGAACTGCTCGCCGTCCTCGATCCGGACGGAGCCGGCCAGCTCGGCGATCGGGGCCTTGCCCTTGGGGACGCGGGCCTCGAAGAGCTCCACCACACGCGGCAGACCGTGGGTGATGTCCTCACCCGCGACACCACCGGTGTGGAAGGTGCGCATCGTCAGCTGGGTGCCGGGCTCACCGATCGACTGGGCGGCGATGATGCCGACCGCCTCGCCGACGTCGACGAGCTTGCCGGTGGCCAGCGAGCGGCCGTAGCAGGTGGCGCAGGTGCCGAGCAGCGACTCGCAGGTGAGCACGCAGCGGACCTTGACCTCCGCGACGTTCGCGTCGACCAGCTCGCCGATCAGCACGTCGCCCAGGTCCTGGCCGGCCTGCGCGACCAGCGTGCCGTCCTCGGCCACCACGTCGGCGGCCAGGGAGCGGGCGTAGACGCTGGTCTCGACGTGCGCGTCCCGGGTGAGGACACCGTCGATGACGGTCGCGATCGGCATGATCACGCCGCGCTCGGTGCCGCAGTCCTCCTCGCGGATGATGACGTCCTGGGAGACGTCGACCAGCCGCCGGGTGAGGTACCCGGAGTCCGCGGTCCGCAGGGCGGTGTCGGCCAGACCCTTGCGCGCACCGTGCGTGGAGATGAAGTACTCCAGCACGGACAGACCCTCCCGGAAGTTGGCCTTGATCGGCCGCGGGATGATCTCGCCCTTCGGGTTGGCGACCAGACCACGCATGCCGGCGATCTGGCTGATCTGCATCATGTTGCCTCGGGCGCCCGAGTTGACCATGACCCAGACCGGGTTGGTGGTCGGGAAGTTGTCCACCATCGCCTGGCTGACCTCGGCCCGCGCGCGGGTCCAGATCTCGATGAGCTCGCCACGGCGCTCGGCGTCGGTGATGACACCGCGCTCGTACTGCTTCTCGATCTGGCGCGCCTCGTTCTCGTGGCGGTCCAGGATCTCCTGCTTGGCCGGCGGGGTGACGACGTCGTCGATGGCGATCGTGACGCCCGAGCGGGTGGCCCAGCGGAAGCCGGCCGACTTGAGGGCGTCCAGCGTCGCCGCGACCTGCACCTTGGGGTAGCGCTCGGCGAGGTCGTTGACGATCGCCCCGAGCTCCTTCTTCGGCACCTGGTAGTTGACGAAGCGGTAGTCCTCGGGCAGGGCCTCGTTGAACAGCACCCGGCCCAGGCTGGTCTCGACCAGCGCCGGGGCACCCGGGGTCCAGTCGGCCGGCTGCTCCCACGCGGGGTTGACCTTGCCGTTGTCGACGCCGAACACCTCGTCGAGGCGGATCAGCGCACGCTCCTGCAGGCCCAGGGCGCCCTTGTCGAACGCCATGATCGCCTCGGCCGTCGACCCGAAGGCCGCCGGACGCCCACCGTCGGCCTCGTACCGGCTCTGCACGAGGGTCGTCAGGTGGTACAGGCCGAGCACCATGTCCTGGGTCGGCGCGGTGATCGGGCGACCGTCGGCCGGGCTCAGGATGTTGTTGCTCGACAGCATGAGGATGCGGGCCTCGGCCTGCGCCTCGGCCGACAGCGGCAGGTGCACGGCCATCTGGTCACCGTCGAAGTCCGCGTTGAACGCGGTGCAGACGAGCGGGTGGATCTGGATGGCCTTGCCCTCGACCAGCTGCGGCTCGAAGGCCTGGATGCCCAGGCGGTGCAGCGTCGGCGCCCGGTTCAGCAGCACCGGGTGCTCGGTGATGACCTCCTCGAGCACGTCCCACACGACGGGGCGGGCACGCTCGACCATGCGCTTGGCGGACTTGATGTTCTGCGCGTGGTTGAGGTCGACCAGCCGCTTCATGACGAAGGGCTTGAACAGCTCCAGCGCCATCTGCTTGGGCAGGCCGCACTGGTGCAGCTTCAGCTGCGGGCCGACGACGATGACCGAACGGCCGGAGTAGTCGACGCGCTTGCCGAGCAGGTTCTGGCGGAACCGGCCCTGCTTGCCCTTGAGCAGGTCGCTCAGGGACTTGAGGGGACGGTTGCCCGGACCGGTGACCGGCCGGCCACGGCGGCCGTTGTCGAACAGCGCGTCCACGGACTCCTGCAGCATCCGCTTCTCGTTGTTCACGATGATCTCGGGCGCGCCGAGGTCGAGCAGACGCTTGAGCCGGTTGTTCCGGTTGATGACCCGGCGGTACAGGTCGTTCATGTCGCTGGTGGCGAAGCGGCCACCGTCGAGCTGCACCATCGGGCGCAGGTCCGGCGGGATGACCGGCACACAGTCGAGCACCATGCCCATGGGCGAGTTGCGCGTCTGCTGGAACGCCGCCACGACCTTGAGCCGCTTGAGGGCGCGCAGCTTCCGCTGGCCCTTGCCGTTGCGGATGGTGTCGCGCAGCGAGGCGGCCTCGGCGTCGAGGTCGAAGTCGGACAGCAGCTTCTGCAGGGCCGCGGCGCCCATGCCGCCCTCGAAGTACTCACCGAAGCGGTCGCGCAGCTC
Source organism: Geodermatophilus sp. FMUSA9-8 (assembly GCF_037034165.1). NCBI lineage: Bacteria > Bacillati > Actinomycetota > Actinomycetes > Geodermatophilales > Geodermatophilaceae > Geodermatophilus > Geodermatophilus sp. FMUSA9-8. Next base: position 387,718 of record NZ_JBAGKE010000002.1, read on the forward strand.
GCGGTAGAGGCCCTCGTCGGCGATGAGCTGCTTGACCTCGAGCTTGCGGAAGGTGTCGAGCACCTCCTCGAGGCGGTCGATCTCCCGCTGGGCGCGGTCGCGCAGCTGGCGCATCTCGCGCTCGCCGCCCTCGCGCACCTTGCGGCGGACGTCGGACTTGGCGCCCTCCGCCTCGAGCTCGGCCAGGTCGGCCTCGAGCTTCTGCTGGCGGGCCTCGACGTCGGCGTCGCGCCGGCTCTCGAGGTTGTGCTTCTCCGCGCTGATCTCGGCCTCGATGGTCGGGAGGTCGCGGTGGCGCGCCTCGTCGTCGACCGAGGTGATCAGGTAGGCGGCGAAGTAGATGATCTTCTCGAGGTCCTTGGGCGCCAGGTCGAGCAGGTAGCCCAGGCGCGAGGGGACGCCCTTGAAGAACCAGATGTGGGTGACCGGAGCGGCCAGCTCGATGTGACCCATCCGCTCGCGGCGGACCTTGGCGCGGGTCACCTCGACGCCGCAGCGCTCGCAGATGATGCCCTTGAAGCGGACCCGCTTGTACTTGCCGCAGTAGCACTCCCAGTCCCGGGTGGGACCGAAGATCTTCTCGCAGAAGAGACCGTCCTTCTCCGGACGGAGCGTGCGGTAGTTGATGGTCTCGGGCTTCTTCACCTCACCGTGCGACCACTGGCGGATGTCGTCGCCACTGGCCAGACCGATGCGGAGCTCGTCGAAGAAGTTGACGTCGAGCACTGAGTGGACCCCTTTCCCGGGGCTCGGTTGGTGCACTTCTAGCTGTTGTCGGAGGGGCGCCGGCCGGCCCCGTCATCCAGGGCCGGCCGGCCGCCGATCACACGTCCTCGACGCTGGAGGGCTCGCGGCGGCTGAGGTCGATGCCCAGCTCCTCCGCGGCCCGGAACACCTCGTCGTCGGTGTCACGCAGCTCGATCGCCTGCCCGTCGCCGGAGAGCACCTCGACGTTGAGGCACAGCGACTGCAGCTCCTTGAGCAACACCTTGAACGACTCGGGGATGCCCGGCTCGGGGATGTTCTCGCCCTTGACGATGGCCTCGTAGACCTTGACTCGGCCCAGGATGTCGTCGGACTTGATGGTCAGCAGCTCCTGCAGCGCGTAGGCCGCGCCGTAGGCCTGCATCGCCCAGCACTCCATCTCACCGAAGCGCTGGCCACCGAACTGCGCCTTACCACCCAGCGGCTGCTGCGTGATCATCGAGTACGGGCCGGTCGACCGGGCGTGGATCTTGTCGTCGACCAGGTGCAGCAGCTTCAGGATGTAGACGTAGCCCACCGAGATCGGCTCGGGGAACGGCTCGCCGGACCGGCCGTCGAACAGCCGGGCCTTGCCGGTCTCCTGGACCATCCGGTCGCCGTCGCGGTTGGGGATCGTCGACCCGAGCAGGCCGATGATCTCCTCCTCGCGGGCGCCGTCGAACACCGGCGTCGCGGTCCGCGTGCCGGGGTCGGCCTGGCGCGCCTGCTCGGGCAGGTTGGCCGCCCACTCGGGGGTGCCCTCGACCTGCCAGCCGGACTTGGCGATCCACCCGAGGTGGGTCTCCAGCACCTGGCCGACGTTCATCCGGCCCGGGACGCCGAGCGGGTTGAGCACGATGTCGACCGGGGTGCCGTCGGAGAGGAACGGCATGTCCTCCTGCGGCAGGATCTTCGCGATGACGCCCTTGTTGCCGTGGCGGCCGGCGAGCTTGTCACCGTCGGAGATCTTGCGCATCTGGGCGACGTAGACCCGGATCAGCTCGTTGACGCCGGCGGGCAGCTCGTCGCCGTCCTCGCGCGAGAACACGCGGACGCCGATGACCTTGCCGGACTCACCGTGCTTGACCTTCAGCGACGTGTCGCGGACCTCGCGGGCCTTCTCGCCGAAGATCGCGCGCAGCAGCCGCTCCTCGGGGGTCAGCTCGGTCTCGCCCTTGGGCGTGACCTTGCCGACGAGGATGTCGCCGGGGACGACCTCGGCACCGATGCGGATGATGCCGCGCTCGTCGAGGTCGGCGAGGACCTCCTCGGAGACGTTCGGGATGTCCCGGGTGATCTCCTCGGCACCGAGCTTGGTGTCGCGGGCGTCGACCTCGAACTCCTCGATGTGGATCGAGGACAGGACGTCGTCCTGCACGAGGCGCTGCGACAGGATGATCGCGTCCTCGTAGTTGTGGCCCTCCCACGGCATGAAGGCGACGAGCAGGTTCTTGCCCAGCGCCATCTCGCCCTGGTCGGTGCACGGGCCGTCGGCGATGACCTGGCCGACCTCGACGCGCTGGCCCTCGTCGACGACGGGGGTCTGGTTGATCGAGGTGCCCTGGTTCGAGCGGCGGAACTTCAGCAGGCGGTAGGTCTGCCGGGTGCCGTCGTCGGCCATGACGGTGACGTAGTCGGCGGTGGAGTCCTCGACCACACCGGCCTTCTCGGCCACCACGACGTCGCCGGCGTCGACGGCGGCGCGCAGCTCCATGCCGGTGCCGACCAGCGGGGCCTCGCTGCGCAGCAGCGGCACCGCCTGACGCTGCATGTTGGCGCCCATGAGCGCGCGGTTGGCGTCGTCGTGCTCGAGGAACGGGATCATCGCCGTCGCGACCGAGGTCATCTGCCGCGGCGAGACGTCCATGTAGTCGACGTTCTCCGGCGCCAGGTAGTCGACCTCGCCGCCCTTGGTGCGGACCAGGACGCGGTCCTCGGCGAAGCGGCCCTGCGCGTCGAGCGGCGAGTTCGCCTGCGCGACGACGAAGCGGTCCTCCTCGTCGGCGGTCAGGTAGTCGATCCGGTCGGTGACCGTGCCGTTCTCGACCCGCCGGTAGGGGGTCTCGATGAAGCCGAAGGCGTTGACCCGGCCGTAGGCCGACAGCGAGCCGATCAGGCCGATGTTCGGGCCTTCCGGCGTCTCGATCGGGCACATCCGGCCGTAGTGGCTCGGGTGCACGTCGCGGACCTCCATGCCGGCCCGCTCACGGGACAGACCACCGGGACCCAGCGCCGACAGGCGGCGCTTGTGGGTCAGGCCCGCGAGCGGGTTGGTCTGGTCCATGAACTGCGACAGCTGGCTGGTGCCGAAGAACTCCTTGATGGAGGCGACGACCGGCCGGATGTTGATCAGGGTCTGCGGCGTGATCGCCTCGACGTCCTGGGTCGTCATCCGCTCGCGGACGACGCGCTCCATGCGGGAGAGGCCGACCCGGATCTGGTTCTGGATCAGCTCGCCGACGGTGCGCAGGCGGCGGTTGCCGAAGTGGTCGATGTCGTCGACGCCGTGGTCGGGCTCGCCGGCGTGCAGGCGCACGACGTACTCGATGGTGGCGACGATGTCGTCCTCGGTCAGCGTCGACGTCGGCTGGGGCACCTCGACGCCGAGCTTCTTGTTCACCTTGTAGCGGCCGACCTTCGCCAGGTCGTAGCGCTTCGGGTTGAAGAAGAGGTTCTCCAGCAGGGCCTGGGCCGACTCACGCGTCGGCGGCTCGCCCGGCCGCAGCTTGCGGTAGATGTCGAGCAGGGCCTCGTCCTGCCCGGCGATGTGGTCCTTCTCCAGGGTGGCGAGGACGGTGGGCGACCACTGGAAGTGCTCGCGGATGCGGTCCTCGGTCCAGCCCAGCGCCTTGAGCAGCACGGTGACCGGCTGGCGGCGCTTGCGGTCGATGCGGACGCCGACGGTGTCGCGCTTGTCGACGTCGAACTCCAGCCACGCGCCGCGGCTGGGGATCACCTTGGCGCTGAAGACGTCCTTGTCGGAGGTCTTGTCCAGCGTCTTGTCGAAGTAGACGCCGGGGCTGCGGACGAGCTGGGAGACCACGACGCGCTCGGTCCCGTTGATGACGAACGTGCCCTTGTTCGTCATGATCGGGAAGTCGCCCATGAACACCGTCTGCGACTTGATCTCGCCGGTGGTGTTGTTCATGAACTCGGCGGTGACGAACAGCGGCGCCGCGTAGGTCATGTCCTTGTCCTTGCACTCCTCGAGGGACGCCTTGACGTCCTCGAAGCGCGGGTTGGAGAAGGACAGCGACATCGAGCCGCTGAAGTCCTCGATCGGGGAGATCTCCTCGAGGATCTCGGCGAGGCCGCCGACGGCGGAGGCCTGCTCCTCGGGCGAGAGGGTGGCGCGCCACTCGGGGCTGCCGACCAGCCAGTCGAAGGAGGCGGTCTGCAGGGCGAGCAGGTCCGGGACCTCGAGAGGCTCGGAGATCTTCGCGAACGAGACCCGGAGGGGGGCCCCGGGGATCTTCTGCTGGTCGGCCTCACCGGTGCGGGGGCCGGCCTGGGGAGTCTGGTTCTGCTGGCCGTAGCCGCCGGACTCGGTGGTGCTGGGGGAGATGCTGGTGGGGCGAGAGCCTGCCAAGATGCGTCCTTCCAAGGACCTCACGACGTGCGGGCGGGGGTGCGGGTTCGTCCTGGGTCGTCGTCGGTTTCGGCGGGGCTGCCGACGGCGTCCGGCCCGCGCGGTCGACCGGGTGCCGGGTGATCCCGGGCACCCCACTCGACCCGGCTCGGCGGGCAGGCAGTCAGGGGGCAGCGCAACAGAGAACCCTACCCCTGCTCGTCAGCGCTGTCCACGTCGGGGGTGGGGGGACCCGCGCCACACTCCCGGGAAGGACAGCACCTCCGCAACACCGGCGGTGGGCCGCGGCACAGATGATGCCAGCCGGACCGCCCCGTTGTCTCCGCCACGCCGCACGGGGCCCGGCGGTCAGCTGGTCGTGAGCAGCGTCAGGTCGCTGATCCGCCAGTCGCCGTCGACCCGGGTCATCGCGACCTGCACGGTCTGCGTGCACGACTGCGCGCCCTCGGGCGTCACGGTGCACTCCGACCCCTCGGGCGGGGCCTGGGTGCCGCTGGTGACCGACTCGACGACGTACTGCCCGAACACCACGACCGTCGCGGAGTCCTGGTCGTCGGACACCTGCTGCAGGCCGACGTCGAGGACCTCGTAGCGCGTGGTGGCCGACACCTGCTCGTAGGTGTCGAGGATCCCGCCCTGGGAGAGGTCGCGTTCGTACTGGTCGCGCAGGTCGCCGGTGAGGACGTCGAGCTTGCGCTGCACGCTGCCCTCGGAGTCCTGGTAGTCGTAGGCGTAGAGCGCCTGCACGTTCTCGCGGGCGGCGCTGAACACCGTGGCGGAGACCGTCGACGGCTCGGCCCGCTGCCAGGCGAGGACGGCGACCGCCGCGGCGGCGAGCACGCACAGCACCGCCAGGACGGCTGCGATGGGCAGGCCCCGGCGCCGGCGGGCCGGGGCGGCCTCGCGGGCGGGCCGGGTGCGCCGGGCGGAGGAGCCGGACCGCGCGGGGCGGCGCTCCTCCCCCGCCGGCGCCTCGTCCAGCGAGGTCGGCGCGGGAGCGACGGCGGCACCGGCCGCGGGGCTCTCGGCCGCGGGGCCCTCGGGCGCCGGGCTCTCGGCCCCGGGGCCCTCGGGGCCTTCGAGCGCCGGGCTCGCGGGCGCCGGGCCCCCGGCCTGCGGCGCCGGGCGCGGCTCGTCACGGTCGCGGCGGCTCCCGGCCACGCGCGGCCGCGGCGACGGGCGCGTCGCGGCGCGCGGTCGCGGCGTCGGGCGCGGGCGGTCCTCGGGGGTCTCGGGCACGCCGGTCACCTCCCCTGGATCCCGGACAGCACCCAGCGGCCGTCCTCGCGGACGAGCTCGACCTGGATGCGGTAGCGCAGCACCTGGGCCTGCGGGCTCGCGGTGCTCTGCTGGGTGGACTGGAGGACGAGCAGCACGGTGCCGCTGTCCTCGTCGGCGGCGACGACGCCGGCGCCGACGACCTCGGTCTGCACCACGGCCTGCGCGTCGACGAGCTCCTGCCGCCGGTCCTGCAGCTGGGCGAGGGACTCGTCGCGCAGGTCACCGGTGGCCACGCGGCGGACCTGCTCGATGTCGTCGTCGATGGTGACCGCGTCGAAGGAGGTCAGGTCGACCACGCCGGAGCGGGCCGCCTGCAGCACCTCGACGTAGGTGTCGGTGCGCACCGGGGAGTCGGTGTCGCCGCGGAGCAGCGGCAGCGCCAGCCAGACGCCGGCCGCGACCAGCGCGACCAGCAGGACGGCGAGCACCGGGACGAGCGGCAGCGACGGCCGCCGGCGCCGCGGCGCGGTGTCGTGGACCGACGAGCCCTCGGCCTCGGGGGCGGCGTGGCGGGACCGGCGCCCTCCGCCGCGGCCCTCCTCCGCCGGGGACGCGACGGTCCCCTGCTCCGTGTCCTGCCCCGTGCGGGTCACCGCGTCCTCCTCTCGTCCTGTACCGGTTCGATCTCTCTGGGTGACGAGCATGCCTGACCTAGCCCTGGGTCCGTGCGAAGGGGGAGGCGCCGAGCAGCCCGCCGACGACGTCGTCGAGCACCGCGGCGCCCGGTGCGCCGGCGCCGGGCTGCCCCTGCGGGCCGGGCGACCCGACACCGCCGTCGCGGCCGATGTTCTGCTCGCCGCGGATGTTGGAGCCGCTCTCGTCCACGCCGTCGCCCGGCGAGGGGTCGGCGCCGTCGACGACGTCGCAGCCGACCGCGTCGACGTCGACGGTGGCCACCGAGCCCGGCGTCGGCGTCTGCCCGGTGGAGACGTAGCCGCTGGTGCAGGCGCGCGGGTCGTCGCTGCCCAGGACGAAGCCGAAGTGGGCGCGCAGCGTGCCGCCGTCGTTGCGGACGACGCTGAAGCCGCCGCTGACGACGTCGGGGTAGGTGACCAGCAGCTGCTCGACACCGTCGAGGCGCGGGATCGTCACGCCGTTGAGGACGTCGAGGCCCCGCACCAGCGACCCGAGGCCCGGCCCGGCGTCGTCGACGAGCCGCTGCAGCGCGGCGCCGGCGTCGGGGGCGTTGACCACCAGGCCGCGCAGGTCGGGGTCGATGTCGACCAGGGTGTCGCTGACGGCGCGCAGGTCGGCGGCCCACTGCTCGATCGCCGAGCGGCTCGCGGCCTGCGTCTCCAGCACCGTGCGGCCGTCGGTGATGAGCCGCAGGGTCTCGGGCAGCGACTCCTCGGCGCGGGCGAGCAGCAGGTCGCCGTTGTCGATGAGGCGGGTCAGGTCGTCGCCGGCGCCGGCGAAGGCCCGGCCGAGCTCGTCGACCACCACCCGCAGGTCCTCCGCGTCGAGCGAGGTGACCAGCTCGTCCACGTCCAGCAGCAGCTGCTCGACCGGGATCGGGATCGCCGTGCGCGACTGGGGGATGACCGCGCCGTCCTCGAGGTACGGCCCGTCGGCGGTGGCCGGTCGCAGGTCGAGGTACTGCTCGCCGACGGCGCTGCGGGTGGCCACGACCGCGTCGGTGTCGGCCGGGATCGGGTCGGCGCCGGGCTCGATGGTCATGGTCACGCGGACGCCGTCGTCGGTGAGCCGCATGTCGCTGACCCGGCCGACCGCGACGCCTCGGTGGGTGACCTCGGCGTTGACGAAGATGCCGCCGGAGTCGGCGAAGTCGGCGGAGACGTCGTAGCCGCTGCCCAGCAGCACCCGGTCCAGGCCGACGTAGGTGAAGCCGACGTAGGAGATGCCGAGCAGCGCCACCGTCGCGAAGGCGAGCAGCTGCAGCCTGACCCTGCGGGTGATCACGAGCCGCTCCCGGGCACCGGCGGCAGGCCCACGAGGCCCCCGTCCGCGGGCTGCCCGCCGGGGACGGTGCCGGCCAGGCCGCCGAGGACCGGCGCCGGCGACGGCGCGCCCGGTCCGGCGGGTGCGGCGCCCGCCGTGGCGTTGGACGGCGGGGTGCCGGGCGTGCCGCACTCGGCGCCCACGAGGTCCTGCGGCTCCAGCGTCTCCAGGCCGCCGGTGACCGGGTCGACCACGTAGCGGCAGAGCAGCTCGGACAGGTCCAAGTTCAGGTTCGCGGTCATGTTGGTGAACAGGCCGTACCCGCCGGTGCGGGCGTCGGGCCGGTACTGCAGCGCCGACAGCGAGCTGGCCGGGAAGGGGTAGGTGAGCAGCAGGTCCAGCGACTCGGCGAGGTCGGGCCCGGCCGCGGCGAGCTGGGACAGGATCGGCTGCAGCAGCTGCAGGTCGGCGACCGTGTCCGCACCGGCCTGCTGGATCACCCGGGTGCCGACGTCGCCGAGGCGGGCCAGGCTGCCGAGCATCGACACGAGCAGGTCGCGCTGCTCGGTGATCACGTCGAGGCCGGGGCCGATGGTGTCCAGCGCGGTCTCGATCGAGCCGGTGCGCGCGGCGAGCGACGCGGTGAGGGCGTCGACGCTGTCCAGCGCCCGGTCGATCTCCTCGCGCTGGTCGTCGAGGCCGGCGATGAAGGTGTCGAGCTCGGTGAGGGTCCGGCGGATGGCGTCCTCGCGGCCCTCCAGCGCGACGCCCAGCTCGCGGCTGATGGTCTGCAGTTGCGCGAGCCCGCCGCCGTCGAGGACCAGCGACAGGGCGCCGAGCAGCTCCTCGACCTCGACGTTGCGGTTGGTGCGGTCCAGGCCGATGCGCGCGCCGTCGGCCAGCCGGCCGGTGGGCTCCTCGCCGCCGGGGGCGGCGAGCTCGACGTACTTCTCCCCCAGCAGCGAGGACTGCTGGACCATCGCCACCGCGTTGGCCGGCAGCTCGACGTCGCCGTCGACCTCCACGGTGACCACCGCGGTCCAGTCCTCGCCGAGCGCGATGTCCTCCACCCGCCCGACGGGGACGTCGGCCACCCGGACGCCGGCCTGCGGCACCAGGTCGAGGACGTCGAGGAACTCGATCTGCACGGTGTAGGGGTCCTCGCCGGTGTCGGCGCCGCCGGGCAGGTCGAGGGAGTACGCGCCGCGGAAGCCGCAGCCGGACAGCAGCAGCGCACCGGCGGCCAGCGCGGCCGCCCGGCGGCGGGCGGGGGCGCTCACCGCGGGCCCCCGACCAGCGGCAGGCCGACCAGCGGGGTGCCGCCGGCGGCCGGGGTGGCGGCGGACCGGCCGAACAGGGTGCCGAGCAGCTCCTGCAGGTCGGGCACGCCGTTGCCGTTGAGGTCGTCGAGCTGCCCGTCGTTGCCCGGGTCGCCGGAGAGCAGCCGCACGCAGATCTGCTCGGTGGGCGGCAGCTGCAGGAAGGAGGTCAGGTCGGTCAGCGCCACGCCGCCGAGCTGCAGCCGCCCGGCCTGCGCCAGGAGCTGGCAGACCATGACCTCCGGGTTGGTCGAGCCGAGCGAGTTGTCCCGGGTGTCGAGGGTCCCGTAGTCGGGGTTGTAGGCGTGCGCGATGTTGCCCAGGGCGGCGGGGGCGACGTCGAGCACCTCGGCCAGCGCCTGACGCTGCTGCACGAGGGTGAGGGTGACGTCGGCGAGCCGGTCGACGTTGGTGGTCAGCAGCGTGGTGTTGGTCCGCACGAAGCTGGCGATCTCCCCGAGCGCCTGCGAGAGCAGGGCGACGGCGGCCGCGAGGTCCTCCCGCTCGCCCTCGAGCTGGGCGGCGACCGCGGCCGTGTTCGCGTTGAACTGCCCGACCTGGGCGTCGATGGAGGCCAGGGCCGAGGTGAAGGTCTGCAGGTTCTCCACCGACCCGAACAGGTCGTCGCGGTTCTCCGACAGCGTCCGCACCGCCTGGGAGAAGCCGGTGAGCGTGCGGTCCAGCGCGCCGCCGTTGCCCTGCAGGTTGTCGGCGCCGACGGCGAGCAGGTCCGACAGGGCGCCGTCGGCGTTGGCGCCGGTGGGCCCGAGCGCCGCGGAGAGCTGGTCGAGGGCGCCGTAGACCGCGTCGAGCTCGACCGGGGTGGCGGTGCGCGAGAGGTCGAGCTCCGCGCCGTCCTCCATCGTCGGGCCGCCGTCGTAGACCGGGGAGAACTGCACGTACCGGTCGCTGACCAGTGAGGGCGCGAGGACGACGGCGTCGGCGTCGGCCGGGATGTCGTACTGCTCGTCGACGAGCATGTCGACGCGCACCCGGTCGCCCAGGGGGACGACGGCGGTGATCTCGCCGACGTCGATGCCGAGGACGCGCACGTCGCCGCCCTCGTAGACGCCGACGGCCTGGCCGAAGTACGCGGTGACCCGCATCTGGCCGGCCGGGCGCAGGACGGTCCAGCCGAGCGCGGTCACCAGGACCGCCGCGGCGGCCAGCGCCACGCCGCGCTGCAGGGTGCCGCTCACCGCCCCTCCCCGCAGGAGACGAGGCCGCCGGGCGCCTGCGCCGCGCCGCCGCACAGCACCGAGCCGACGGCGCCGGGCAGCAGGTTCTCGACGAAGCTGTCGAACCAGCGGCCGTTGCCCAGGGTGTTGGTGAAGACCCGCACGAACGGCGCCAGGTCCGCCACCGTCTCCCCGAGCGCCTGCCGGTTGCGCGACAGGATGTCGGTGACCGTGGCCAGCTGCTGCAGCGCCGGGGTGAGCGCCTCGCGGTTGTCGGCGACGAGGCCGGTCAGCTGCCCGGCGAGCGTCTGGGTGTTCGTGAGGATCGAGTCGATGAGCGCCCGGCGCTCCTGCACCTCGGTGAGCAGGGTGTTCGAGTCGAGGACGAGCCGGGTGAACTCGCCGTCGCGGTCGGCCAGGACGCGGGTGACGTCCTCGGTGGCCGACAGCAGCTCGCGCAGCTGCGCGTCGCGGGAGGCGATGGTGTCCGAGAGCCGGGCCAGGCCGTCGAGGGAGGTGCGCACCTCGTCGGGGGTGTCGGCGAAGGTCTCCGCGAGCACCTCGAAGGAGCCGGCCAGCTGGGCTGTGTCGATCTCCCCGACCGTCGTGGACAGGTCGGCGAAGGCCTCGACGACGTCGTAGGGCGAGGCGGTCCGGGTGAGCGGGATGCGCTCCTCGGGGTCCAGCGGGGACGCCCCGCGCGGCACGAGCGCCAGGTACTTGGCGCCGAGCACCGTCTCGATCCTGATGGCCGCCTCGGAGGCGTCGCCGACGAAGGCGTCGCGGACCCGGAACTCCACGGTGACCGCGCCGTCCTCCAGGGACAGGCTCTCGACCTGCCCGACCTTGACGCCGGCCACCCGGACCGGGTCGTCGGGGCGCAGGCCCGCGGCCTCGGAGAACTGGGCGCGGTAGACGGTGCCGCCGCCGATGAGCGGCAGGTCCTTGGCGTTGAAGGCCAGCAGCACCAGCAGCGCGATGAGGGTGAGGCTGATCGCGCCGATGACCACGGGGTCCCGGTCCCGGAAGGGCGTGCTCGCGCGGCGGGCCATCAGCAGCCCCTCGCGCCGGAGGACAGCCCGCCCGCGGGGACGGTGCTCGGCTCCGTGGACCCGGGCAGGGTCACCGAGCCCGACGCCCCGCACAGGTAGAAGTTGAACCAGGAGCCGTTGACGGCGGTCCGCGTGATCAGGTCGATCTTCGACGGCGCGAGCTGCAGGAACTCCTCCAGGACGTCGCCGGAGTCGGCGAGGTTGCCGGCCAGGCTGCCGAGCTGCTCGACGTCGGCGGCCAGCGGGGCGCGGGCGTCCTCGAGCAGGCCGGCCGTGCTCACCGCCAGCCCGTCGATGGTCTGCAGCGAGTCGAAGATCGCGTCGCGGTCCTGGGCCAGGCCGCTGACGAACTGCTGCAGCGAGACGACGAGCGAGGACAGCTGCTCGTCGCGGGCCGCGACGGTGCCCATGACGGTGGTCAGGTTGTCGATGACGCTGCCGATGACGGCGTCCTTGTCGGCCAGCGACGACGTCAGCGAGGCCACGTGCCCGAGCAGGCTCTCGACGGTGCCGCCCTCGCCCTGGAACACCTGGATGACCTCGAAGGACAGCCGGTTGACGTCCTGCGGGGACAGCGCCTGGAACAGCGGCTGGAACCCGCCGAACAGGGTGGTGAGGTCCAGCGCCGGCCGCGTCTGCGCCAGCGGGATGGTGGCGCCCTCCGCGAGGGTGGCCCCGGCCGAGCCCTCCCCCTCGGTGAGCGCCACGTAGCGCTGCCCGACGAGGTTGCGGTAGCGGATGGTGGCCTGCACCGAGGTGGGCAGCGGGACCTCCGCGTCGACCTCGAGGGACACCTCGGCCACCGGGCGCTCGGTCCGGCCGGAAAGCCCGATGCCGGTCACCTGGCCCACCCGGACGCCGGCGATGCGCACCTCGTCGCCCTCGACCAGGCCGGCGACGTCGCTGAACTGGGCGCGGTAGCCGAGGGACTCGCCGTACCCGGCGTTGGTGATGGTGGTGACCAGGACGTAGCTGGCCAGCACGGTGACCAGCGCGAAGACGGCCAGCTTGGTCAGCGGCGCGGCGAGGCCCCTCATCGCAACGCCACCTGGGTCCCGCGCAGCAGCGGCGCCATGGTCGAGGCGGCGAGGTCGGAGACCCGCGCCGGCTCGGTGCCGGTCTGGTACCCGAGGATGCTGCGCACCAGGTCGAGCTCCGCCGTCGACCCGGGCAGCGCGCCGGGCAGCGCGTCCCCGAGGGAGGCGGCGACGGCGGGGTTCGGCTCGCCGGAGCCGGCGGGGACGTCGGCCGGGCCGCGCCCACCCAGGCAGGTGGGGTTGCCGCTGGAGGGGTTGTCGGCCGACTCGACGCCGTCCTGCGGCGGCACCGGGCAGTAGTACTCGCCCCGGTCGGCCGCGGCGATGATCGCGTCGATGTCGTCGAGGCCCTGGCAGTCGGGCCCCGACCGGTCGAGGTAGGCCGGCTGGTCACCGGGCTGGTAGGCGTTGCGGGGCGGCAGCGTCACGACGATGTCCAGGTTCAGAGCGGGGTCGCCGTCGCCGCCGAAGGCCTCGGTGATCATCGGCGTGAACCGGGCGAGCCCGTCGAGCAGGCAGGGGTAGACCGGCGAGTACTCGGCGAAGGTGCCGAGCACCGGCCGGGAGGTGGCGGCCAGCGAGATGAGGCTGCGCTCGTTGGCCTCCAGGAAGCCGGCCGCGGTGGCCGAGGAGCCGCCGACGACGGTGAACGTGCGCCGCAGCTGCTCGGCCTGGTCGACCAGCGTCCGCGACGTCACCGCCAGGTCGTCGAGGACCGCGAGCAGGTCGTCGGCGGCCGAGTCGTAGGTGTCGGCGACGTCGGCCAGGCCGCTGATGTCGGCCTGCAGCTCGGGCAGCACGGTGTTGAGCTCGCCGACGTAGCGGCCGACGGCGGCCAGGTTCTCGCCCAGGCGCTCGCCGCGGCCGCGCAGCGCGGAGGCGACGGCACCGAGCGTGTAGCTGAGGTCCTGCGGCTCGACGGCGCGCAGCAGCGGCAGCAGGTCGTCGATCACCCGCTGCAGCTCGACCGCGTTCTCCGTGCGGTCCTGGCCGATCTCCGCGCCGTCGGCCAGCCGCTCCGGCGAGGGCTGGTCGGGCACCACCAGCGACACGTAGCGCTCGCCGAACAGCGTCTTGGGCAGCAGCCGGGCGGTGACGTCGGCGGGGATCTGCTCGAGGAACTGCGGCCGGATGCCCAGCTCGATGGTGGCGCCCTCGGCGCTCGCCTCGACCGAGCGGACCTCGCCCACGATGACGCCGCGGACCTTGACGTCGGAGGTCTCCTGCAGCTGGTTGCCCACGGTGTCGGCGCGCAGCACGACGCGGGCGGTGTCGGTGAACGCCTTCTGGTACAGCGCCACGGTCAGCGCCAGCAGCAGCGCCAGGACGACGAGGAACGCCACGCCCTGGAGACGGCGGCGGACGACCGCTCCCCTGCCCTCGCTCACCGGCCGCTCACCCCGCGATCCGGACGGTCGTCGTCGAGCCCCAGATGGCCAGCGACAGGAACAGGTCGATGACCATGACCGCGACGATCGAGAAGCGCACCGCCCGGCCCACCGCGAGGCCGACGCCGGCGGGGCCGCCGCCGGCCCGGTAGCCGTAGTAGCAGTGGCTCAGGATGATCACGACGGCGAACACGAGCACCTTGGCGAAGGACCACAGCACGTCCTGCGGCGGCAGGAACAGGGTGAAGTAGTGGTCGTAGGTGCCGGCCGACTGCGCGTACGCCTGCGTGGTGATCGTCCGCGTGGCGAAGTAGCTGCTCAACAGGCCGATGACGTAGAGCGGGACGACCGCCACGAAGCCCGCGACGATGCGGGTGGTCACCAGGAACGGCAGCGAGGGCACGCCCATGACCTCCAGGGCGTCGATCTCCTCGTTGATCCGCATGGCGCCGATCTGGGCGGTGAACCCGCAGCCGACGGTCGCCGACAGGGCGAGCCCCGCGACCAGCGGCGCGATCTCGCGGGTGTTGAAGTACGCGGAGAGGAAGCCGGTGAACGCCGAGGTGCCCAGCTGGTCGAGGGCCGCGTAGCCCTGCAGCCCGACGTCGGTGCCGGTGAAGAACGACAGGAAGGCGATGACGCCGACCGTGCCGCCGATGACGGCGAGCGCGCCGGTGCCGAAGGTGACCTCGGCGAGCAGCCGGAGCGTCTCGCGCTTGTAGCGGCGCAGGGTGCGCGGCGTCCAGCCCAGCGCCCGGCCGTAGAAGGACAGCTGGTCGCCGAGGTCCTCGAGGGTGTCCATCGGCCGGCCGTACACGCGGCGGACCAGCCGGCGTGCGCCGAGGCGGACCCGGTCGACCGGGGAGAGGAGGGCCACGGGGTCACTGACCCTTCGGCGGGACGAGCTGGAAGTAGATCGCCGTCATCACGAAGTTCACCGCGAACAGCAGCAGGAAGGTGATGACGACGGACTGGTTGACCGCGTCGCCGACGCCCTTGGGCCCACCCCCGGCGCGCAGCCCCTTGTAGGAGGCGACGATCCCGGCGATGAGGCCGAAGACCAGGGCCTTGAGCTCCCCGGACCAGAAGTCCTCGACCTGGGCCAGCGCGCCGAACGACGCCAGGTAGGCGCCCGGGGTGCCGCCCTGCAGGACGACGTTGAAGAAGTAGCCGCCCGCGACGCCGACGACGCTGACCAGGCCGTTGAGCAGCGTGGCGACCACCATCGCGGCGAGCACCCGCGGGACGACGAGGCGCTGGATCGGGTTGATCCCGAGCACCTCCATGGCGTCGATCTCGTCGCGGATCTTGCGGGCGCCGAGGTCCGCGCAGATGGCCGAGCCGCCGGCGCCGGCGATGAGCAGCGCGGTGACGATCGGGCTGGCCTCGCGCAGCACGGCGAGCACCGACGCCGAGCCGGTGAACGACTGGGCGCCGAGCTGGCGGGTGAGCGACCCGAGCTGCAGGGCGATGACCGCGCCGAACGGGATGGCGACCAGCGCCGTCGGCAGGATGGTCACGCTGGCGACGAACCAGGTCTGCTGGACGAACTCCCGCAGCTGGAACGGCCGCTTGGGCATCGCCCGGAAGGTGTCGAGGGCGAAGGCGAAGAGGTCGCCGCTCGCGCGCAGCGGCCGCGTCGGGGACAGCTTCCCGTCGAGCAGCCCCGGCGCCTCGGGCTTCCCGGGAGCCGTCACCGGCCGTCCCGGGGCCCGGGCAGGACGCCGATGGCCTGCGTGCCGTCGGCGGCCCAGTGCCGCCCGCCCGCACCTGCGGGAGGTGCGAGGACGCCGGCGTCGGCCTGGGCGAGCAGGTCGGCGGGCAGGCTGTCGCGGATGGCGTCGGCGGTGGCCGGGTCGAACGCGTGCAGCATCCGTGCGACGCGCTCCTGGCGGCGGCGCTGGGCCCGGCGCTCGGGCAGGCCCGGGGACGGGTCGAGCTGCGGCGGGACGGCGTCGCCGCCGACGGCGCCCTTGGGCCCGACGCCGTTGTGCCGGTCCCCGCCGCGCGCCTGCAGGGCGGCCATCTCGGCCTCGACCTGGGCGACGTCCTTCTCCTCGCTCATGCCGATCGGGCCCTCGCGGCGGCCGTTGAGGAACTGCTGGACGACCGGCTCCTGCGAGGTCAGCAGCTGCTCGCGCGGGCCGAACATGGCCAGGTGCTTGCGGTAGAGCAGGCCGAGGTTGTCCGGCACGGTGCGGGCGGTGCCGATGTCGTGCGTGACGATGAGGAAGGTGGCGTCGATCTGCGCGTTGAGGTCGACGATCAGCTGGTTGAGGTAGGCGACGCGGACCGGGTCGAGGCCGGAGTCCGGCTCGTCGAACAGGATGATCTCCGGGTCGAGCACCAGCGCGCGGGCGAGGCCGGCGCGCTTGCGCATGCCGCCGGAGATCTCCCCGGGCAGCTTCCGCTCGGCGCCCTGCAGGCCGACCATGTCCATCTTCTCGAGGACGATGCGGCGCACCTCGGACTCGGTCTTGCGGGTGTGCTCGCGCAGCGGGAAGGCGATGTTGTCGAACAGGTCCATCGAGCCGAACAGCGCGCCGTCCTGGAAGAGGACGCCGAAGAGCTTGCGCACGTCGTAGAGCCGCGACTCGCTGCACCGGACGATGTCGGTGTCGCTGATGACGATCGAGCCGCGCTCGGGCTTGAGCAGGCCGACCAGGGACTTGAGGAAGACCGACTTGCCGGTGCCGGACGGGCCGAGCAGCACCGAGATCTCCCCCGGCGGCAGCGTCAGCGTGACGTCGCTCCAGATGTTCTGGCTGCCGAAGGACTTGGTCAGCCCCTCGACCTCGACGGCGACGCCCACCACGACCCCCTCGTCCGGCTCCGTCGCCGGTCGCACCCCGGTGTGCGTCCGGCTCTACTGGCGGGTAACGAGGACGCCTCCGGGAGGTTACGGAGATCACTCGCCTCGCGTGACACGGATCGCTGTCGCATCACCCGGAGACGCGACAGGGGCCGCCCTCCCGGAGGAGGACGGCCCCTGTGTGGTGCGGGGTGGTGCAGGTCCCCGGCTCAGGCCGGGGACGGCGTCACTTGACGGTGACGGTGGCGCCGGCGCCCTCGAGGGCGGCCTTGGCCTTCTCGGCAGCGTCCTTGGCGACCTTCTCCAGGACCGGCTTCGGCGCGCCGTCGACCAGGTCCTTGGCCTCCTTGAGGCCGAGCGAGGTCAGGCCGCGCACCTCCTTGATGACCTGGATCTTCTTGTCGCCGGCGCTCTCGAGGATGACGTCGAACTCGTCCTGCTCCTCGGCGGCGGGAGCGCCACCGTCGCCGGCACCACCGGCGGCCGGGGCGGCCGCGACGGCGACCGGAGCAGCGGCGGTGACCTCGAAGGTCTCCTCGAACTGCTTCACGAAATCGGACAGCTCGAGCAGCGTCATCTCCTTGAACGCGTCGAGCAGCTCCGTGGTGGACAGCTTGGCCATGATCTCTCCTTGGGGGTCAGTCGGTGCCGGCCGCGGCGTCGGCGGCGTCGGCGGAGTCGGTGGTGGTGTCGGCAGCAGTGCCATCGGTGGCCTGGGCGGCCGCAGCCGGAGCGTCGCCCTCGGCGGGCTTCTTCTCCTGCAGCGCGGCGGCCAGGCGGGCGACCTGCGACAGCGGGGCCTGGAACAGGCCGGCGGCCTTGGTCAGGTTGCCCTTCATCGCGCCGGCCAGCTTGGCCAGGAGCACCTCGCGGGGCTCGACGTCGGCCAGAGCGGTGACCTCGGCGGGCGTGACCGTGCGGCCCTCGACCACGCCGCCCTTGACGACGAGCAGCGGGTTGGCGCGCGCGAAGTCACGGATGGCCTTGGCGGCCTCGACGACGTCGCCCTCGATGAAGGCGATCGCGGTCGGGCCGTTCAGCAGCGGGCCCAGGTCGGTGTGCCCGACCGAGTCCGCCGCCCGCTTCGTCAGGGTGTTCTTGACGACGGCGTAGCTGCTGCCCGCACCGAGGGAACGGCGCAGCTGGGTCAGCTGCGCCACGGTCAGCCCGCGGTACTCGGTGAGCACGGCCGCACTGGAGTTCTGGAACCGCTGGGTGATCTCGTCGATCACCACGGCCTTCGCCTGCGTGGGCATGGGCCTCCTCTCGTCTGTCGGGCGACCGCTCGTGCGTCGTGCGGGAGCGGGCGATCGGGCCCGGAGACGAGGAACGCCCCGGCGCAGGGCGCACGGGGCGAGGGCGGGCGCGCGCGGCGCCGCCGATCGGACCGTCCTCCTGCGCGGGCCGCCCGGGGATCCGGGACCTTCGATCGCACGCGGACGTGCGACGACCAGCGGTCATGGGTGAACGACGACGAGCATACGCGATCCCGCGGCGGAGGCGGCGGCCGGTCCGGGAGACGACGGAGGCCCCGCCGCGCGGGTGCGCGGCGGGGCCCCTCGTGAGGTGCTGGAACGGCCTCGTCCCGGGGCCCGTCCTGAGCTCGCTCAGGACGGGGAGGACGAGGTCCTTCGTTAGGCGGTGGGCTCGTCCACCGTCAGGTTGCGGGTGCGGTTCGGGTCGACCGGGATGCCCGGGCCCATCGTCGTGGAGATGGTGACCTTCTTGACGTACCGGCCCTTGGCGGCGGCCGGCTTCGCGCGCAGCACCTCGTCGAGGGCGGCGGCGTAGTTCTCGACGAGCTTGGTCTCGTCGAAGGAGGTCTTGCCGATCACCAGGTGCAGGTTGGCCTGCTTGTCGACGCGGAAGTTGATCTTCCCGCCCTTGATGTCGTTGACGGCCTTGGTCACGTCGGGGGTCACGGTGCCGGTCTTCGGGTTCGGCATCAGGCCGCGGGGGCCGAGGATGCGGGCGATCCGGCCGACCTTGGCCATCTGGTCGGGGGTGGCGATCGCCGCGTCGAAGTCCAGGAAGCCGCCCTGGATCCGCTCGATGAGGTCGTCGCTGCCCACGACGTCGGCGCCGGCGGCCTCGGCCTCGGCGGCGCGGTCACCGGTCGCGAAGACGATGACGCGGGCGGTCTTGCCGGTGCCGTGCGGCAGGTTGACGGTGCCGCGGACCATCTGGTCGGCCTTGCGCGGGTCGACGCCCAGGCGCATGGCCACCTCGACGGTGGCGTCGTACGCGGTCGGCGAGGTCTGCTTCGCCAGGCCGGCCGCCTGCAGCGGGCTGTAGAGGTTCTCGCGGTCGACCTTCGCCGCTGCCTCGCGGTACTTCTTGCCGTGCTTCGCCATGGTGGTTCCTCTCCCCCGCCGCGCGGGCGGGGATCTCGTGGTGTGCGGGCCTGGCGGGGCCCTCCCACTGGTGACGTGCTGGTGCGGCCCGGTGGGGCCGCCGGTGCCGTCGGGGGCGTCAGCCCTGGACGGTGATGCCCATCGACCGGGCGGTGCCGGCGATGATCTTCTCGGCCTCGTCGAGCGAGTTGGCGTTGAGGTCGGCCATCTTGGTCTGGGCGATCTCGCGGACCTGGTCACGCGTGACGGTGGCGACCTTGGTCTTGTGCGGCTCGCCCGAGCCCTTCTCGACACCGGCGGCCTTGAGCAGCATGCGCGCGGCCGGCGGGGTCTTGGTGATGAAGGTGAACGAGCGGTCCTCGAAGACCGAGATCTCGACCGGGACGACGTCGCCGCGCTGCGACTCGGTCGCGGCGTTGTACGCCTTGCAGAACTCCATGATGTTGACGCCGTGCTGGCCGAGCGCCGGACCGACGGGCGGCGCGGGGGTGGCCGCACCGGCCTTGATCTGGAGCTTGATGACCGCGGTCAACCGCTTCCTGGGGGGCATGACTTCCTTCTCCGTGACGGGGTGGGACGGCCGCGTCGCAGGGTCCCGCCGTCGATTCTACGAGCGGCGGGGGGCGACCCGGTCCGTCGTCAGATCTTGGCGACCTGGGTGAACGACAGCTCGACCGGCGTCTCCCGGCCGAAGATCGAGACCAGCACCCGCAGCTTCTGCTGCTCGGCGTTGATCTCGTTGATGGTGGCCGGGAGGGTGGCGAACGGGCCGTCCATGACGGTGACCGACTCGCCGACCTCGAAGTCGACGACGGCGACCGGCGACGCGGCCGCGGCGGCCGGCGAGGCCGCCTCGGCGGTCTTCGCCGCCTGCGGCGGGGCGTCGGGGACGAGCAGGTTCACGACCTCGTCGATCGACAGCGGCGAGGGCCGCGAGGTGGCGCCGACGAAACCGGTGACGCCGGGGGTGTTGCGCACCGCGCCCCAGGACTCGTCGTTGAGGTCCATGCGGACGAGCAGGTAGCCGGGGAGCTTCTTCCGGTTGACCTGGGTGCGCTTGCCGTTCTTGATCTCGGTGACCTCCTCGGTGGGCACCTCGATCTGGAAGATGTAGTCCTCCATGTCCAGCGACTGGATGCGGGACTCGAGGTTGGTCTTCACCTTGTTCTCGTAGCCCGCGTAGGAGTGGATGACGTACCAGTCGCCGAACTGCGTGCGCAGGGTCCGCTTGAGCGTCTCCCGGGGGTCCTCGTCCTCCGCCTCGGCCTCGGCGAGCGCCTCGGTCACGATCGGGTCGTGGTCGGGCGCCGGGGCCGCGAGCGGGTCGCCGACGAGGGCGTCGCGCCCGCCGCCCTCGACCGCCGGGGTGACGTCGGCGACGCCGGTGGCGGTGTCCTGGTCGGTGGTGTCGCCCGAGCCCTCGGCGGCACCCACCTCGTCGGCGCCGGTCTCGACGTCGACGCTGCCGCGCACGTCCATGCGGGCGTCGTCGAGGTCGATGTCCTCGACGTCGCTGTCGGTGTCGAACGGCTCGCGGGGGTCGGTCACGGCTTCTCTTCCTTCTCGGGTGGCGGGCGGGCGCAGGGGGCGGTCAGCCGAAGACGGCGAGCACGCCCTGCGCGAAGAGGACGTCCAGGCCCGCGACCAGCGCGACCATGAAGGCCACGAAGAGGATCACGACGGTCGTGTAGGTGATCAGCTCCCGGCGGCCCGGCCAGATGACCTTGCGGAGCTCGGCGACGACCTCGCGGAGGAACCGGCGCAGGTTGCGGCGCTGGCGGACCTCGTCGGCCCGGGCGCGCTGGGCGGCGGCGCGGGAGCGGGTGGCGCCGCCCTCCTCGGAGCGGCCGGCGGGGCGGCTCGCGGCGCGCTCGCGGGCGGGACGGCGGGTGCGCGGCGCGGTCGGCTCGTCGTCCTCGTCGTCGTCGCCGGCGGTGATCCGGCCACCGCGGCGGCGTGCCGGGGCGGGGACGACCTTGTCCTCCTCGGCCTGCGCCTCGGCGGCGACCTCGTCCTCGGCGGCCTCGAGCTCGGCGGCGTCCTCGACGCCCGGGGCCTCACGGTCGAGCTGCTCGTCGGTCAGCTCGGCGTCGGAGGCGGAGCGGGGGTCCTCCCCGCGGCCCGGCTTCTCGTCGCTCACTGCGCCTCGCTCGCGTCGTGGTGGTGGCCGCTGTCGTCGGGCCGTCTGCCGTCGTGCCCCCGGGGCCGCGCGGGCCCCGGGCCGGCACCGGCCGCGCCGGCGCTGCCGGGACACGGGGCGGTGCCGGGTCGTGCTCGTCGCCGGCGCACACCGGCGGCACGGGCAGGGGTGACAGGACTTGAACCTGCAGCCTGCGGTTTTGGAGACCGCTGCTCTGCCAGTTGAGCTACACCCCTAGTGCCCGGGACCGAGGTCCCGAGCGAGCCCCGGGACGGCCGGTCCGCCGGTCCGGCGCGGTCCCAGGAGATGCTCCGGGGCACGCCGGTGGCGGGGTCGATCGCCCCAGGGTTGCCAGTGTACGGGACCGCGCCCGGCACCCGTGACTCCGCTCCGGTCCGTGCCCCGGACGGGGTGCGCGCGGCCGGCTCCCGGCCCCGGGACCGTCCCCGGGCCTGCGGCGACCCGGAACGGGGCAGCCCGGACGGCGGTGCTCCTGACACGATGGGGCGCATGACCGCCGTCTCCCCGTCGGAGCCCGCCGCCCAGTCCCCCGCCCGGTCGCGCGTCTCGCGCCGCGTCGCCGCCATCGCCGAGTCCGCGACGCTCGCGGTCGACGCGAAGGCGAAGGCGCTCAAGGCGGCCGGCAAGCCGGTGATCGGCTTCGGCGCCGGGGAGCCGGACTTCCCGACGCCGGACTACGTCGTCGAGGCCGCGGTCGCCGCGTGCCGCCAGCCGGCCATGCACCGCTACACCCCCGCGGGCGGCCTGCCGGTGCTCAAGGAGGCGATCGTCGCCAAGACCGCCCGCGACTCGGGGCTGGCGCTCACCCCCGCGCAGGTGCTGGTGACCAACGGCGGCAAGCAGGCCGTGTACGAGGCCTTCGCCGCGATGCTCGACCCGGGCGACGAGGTGCTCGTGCCGGCGCCGTACTGGACCACCTACCCGGAGGCGATCCGGCTGGCCGGCGGCGTCCCGGTGCCGGTGGTGGCCGACGAGGAGAGCGGCTACCTGGTGTCGGTCGCGCAGCTCGAGGCGGCCCGCACCGAGCGCACGAAGGTGCTGCTGTTCGTGTCGCCGTCCAACCCCACCGGCGCGGTCTACCCGCCCGACCAGGTGGAGGCCATCGGCCGCTGGGCGGCCGAGACCGGCCTGTGGGTGCTCACCGACGAGATCTACGAGCACCTCACCTACGGCGGGGCCACCGCGCCGTCGATGCCGGTGCTCGTGCCCGAGCTGGCCGACCGCTGCGTCGTCGTCAACGGGGTCGCCAAGACCTACGCGATGACCGGCTGGCGGGTGGGCTGGATCGCCGGGCCGGCCGACGTCGTCAAGGCCGCGACCAACCTGCAGTCGCACGCGACGTCGAACGTCGCCAACGTGTCGCAGGCCGCGGCGGTGGCCGCGCTGACCGGCGACCTGTCGGCGGTCGACGAGATGCGCACCGCCTTCGACCGGCGCCGCAAGACCATCGTGTCGATGCTGCGGGAGATCCCCGGCGTCGCCTGCCCCGAGCCGCAGGGCGCCTTCTACGTCTACCCCTCGGTCAAGGCGCTGCTCGGCCGGCCGATCAACGGGCGCACGGCGTCCTCGAGCGCGGAGTTCGCCGAGATCGTGCTGGAGGAGGCCGAGGTCGCCGTCGTCCCCGGGGAGGCGTTCGGCACCCCGGGCTACGTGCGGATGTCCTACGCGCTGGGCGACGACGACCTCGCCGAGGGCGTCGGCCGGCTGCAGCGGCTGCTCGGCCCGGCCGGCTAGTCCGGGCGGTCGCCCTCGTCGAGGGCACCGGCCGCCACGAGCACGTCGAGGGCGGCCGGCAGGTCGGCGAGGGCGGCCGCGACGTCGTCCGGTGTGGCGATCGCCCAGGCGTTGACCTGCACGTAGCAGCGCAGCGCGGCGTCGAACGGACCCTCGCCGGCCGCCTGCCGCGCGGCGAGCAGGGCGGCGCCGCCCTTGCCGTAGACGGCGTCGAAGTACTCCTCCGTGCCCGCGAACTCGTCCATCGCGCCGCCGACGTCGCCCGGGGCGGCCAGCGCACGGTCGAGGGACTCCTGCGACACCTGGCCGTCGACCCGCTCGGCGTAGGTGGCGAACGCCTCGTCGAGCCACGGGTCGCGGAACTGCGAGTCGCCGACCATCCCGTAGAACCACATGTGCGCGACCTCGTGCTCGAGCACCGACCGGTCGGCGCCGGCCATGAGGATCGAGCTCGGGTACTCGATGCCGCCGCCCTCGGCCGGCAGGAGCGGCACGGTGAGGGTGTCGTAGGGGAAGGCGCCGAGGCGGTCGGCGAGGTCGGTGACGGCCTCGCTGGTCCAGTCGGCGAGTTCGCCGGGGCCCACGTCGGCGCCGTCGAGCACGCCGGTGGTGATCTCGACCCCGCCGGGCGAGGTGAGCGTGGCCGTGCGGAACGGGCCGGCGGCGACGCTGACGTCGCGGGCGACCGGCTCCCGCGAGGTCCAGGTGCGCCGGCCGTCGTCGGGCGCCGAGGGCTCCTCCTGCGCGCCGGTCATCAGCACGGTGAGGTCCTCGGGGGCGTCGACGGTGACCGTGGTGTCGGCGACCGGGCTGCTCGCGGTCTCGCCCAGGACGTCGACGAACGGGTCGCGCGCCCAGCCGGCGCCGGGCTCCCACGCCAGCAGGGGGAAGCCGCTGGCCCACCAGGCGGTGCCGTCGGCCGTGCCGAGGCGCTGCAGGCCGTCACCCCCGCCGAGCGACAGGGTGAAGTCCAGCTCGACCTCGGTCGGGTCGCCCGCGGCGAGCTCGTCGTCGAGCTGCAGCACGTACAGCCCGCCCGGCGACCGCGCGCCGGCGTCCTCGTAGCCGCCCTCGCGGACGTCGTCGCCGCGCACGTCGTCGACGGTCAGCCGGCTGCCGAGCTCGGTACCGCCGGGGCTGTTGGGCACCAGCCGGAACACCATCTCGTCGGTGTCCTCGTCGGGGGTGAAGACGACGGTCTCGGTGCCGGTGACGGTGCGCAGGTCCTCCGACAGCCGGAAGGACAGGTCGACGACGGGCCGGTCGGGGTCGGGCTCGGCGCGCGGGGCGGGGCAGGACGCGTCGCCGCTGGCGTCCCCCTCGTCGGTGGGCGCCGGATCCGACGGCGCGGCGGCCGACGGGGCGTCCTCCGCGGCGACGGTCTCGCTGAAGGAGGTGCAGCCGGAGACGAGCAGGACCGCGGCGGCCAGGGCCGCGCGCCGCAGGGTCATGCCAGGGCGACGGTGGCGCGGGCCAGCGAGAGGACCTTCTCGCCGCCGCTGGTGACCGTGAGGTCGACGCGGACCCGGCCGCCGTCGAGGACCGCCCCGACCTTCCCGCGGACGGTGACCTCGGCGCCGGTGTCGTCGTCGGGCACGACGACGGGGCGGCTGAAGCGCACCTGGTACTCGACCAGCGCGCCGGGGTCGCCGGCCCAGTCGGTGACGGCCCGGGCGGCCAGGCCCATGGTCAGCATCCCGTGGGCGATGACGCCGGGCAGGCCGACGCCGGTGGCGACCCGGTCGCTCCAGTGGATGGGGTTGAGGTCGCCGGAGGCGCCGGCGTAGCGGACCAGGTCGGCGCGGGTGACGCGGTGGACCTGCTCGGGCAGCTCGGTGCCGACGGCGACGTCGGCGGCCGCCGGACGGGCGCTCACGCCGTCCCCCGGGCGACGAGGAGGGAGGTGGCGGTGCAGACGGCCTCGCCGTCCTCGGTGGCGACGTCGACCCGGGTGGTGAGCATGTCGTTGCCGGCGACGCTGCGCACGGCCTCGATCGTGGTGGTGCTGACCAGCCGGTCGCCGGGCCGGATGGGGCGGGTGTGGGTGAAGCGCTGCTCGCCGTGCACGACGCGGCTGTAGTCGAGGGCCACGTCCGGGTCGGCGATGACGACGTCGGCGGCGCCCATGGTGACCACGATGGCGAAGGTCGGCGGGGCGATCACGTCGGGGTGGCCGAGCGCCCGGGCCGCCTCGGCGTCGGTGTGCGCCGGGTCGGTGGCGCCGACCGCGGCGGCGAACTCGGCGATCTTCGCGCGGCCGACCTCGTAGACGGCGGAGGGCGGGTAGCTGCGCCCGACCAGTCCTGCGTCCAGCGCCACTCCCGCCCTCCCTGCTCCGTCCGGGACCTGCGTCAGCGGGTCTCGCGGTGGACGGTGTGCCGCTTGTCCTTGGGGCAGTACTTCTTCAGCTCGAGCCGGTCGGGGTCGTTCCGCCGGTTCTTGCGGGTGATGTAGTTGCGGTTCTTGCACTCCTGGCAGGCCAGGGTGATCTTCGGACGGACGTCGGTGGCTGCCATGGAGGCTCTCCTCGCCTTGTCTGGACCGGCCCGCCACGGGCCGGGGTGCCGTGGCGGCGGGTGCCGACACGGCGACGGACCCCGGAGGTCCGGGGTCCGTCTGGAGTAGCGGTGACCGGACTTGAACCGGTGACACAGCGATTATGAGCCGCTTGCTCTACCAGGCTGAGCTACACCGCCGGGATGACCGTGCGGCCCGGTCTGGCGACTGGACCGGCTGGTCGGAGCCCCTTTACGGAATCGAACCGTAGACCTTCTCCTTACCATGGAGACGCTCTGCCGACTGAGCTAAAGGGGCGTGCTCTGGGAGCCGTCGAGAACCATACACGACGCCTCCGGGCCCTCCCGGCAGGGGTCGCCGGGCCTCTCAGGCGCGGACGAACAGCCGGCGGTGCTGGGCGCCGGGCGCGGCCGAGCGCACGCCGGTGCGGGCCAGCAGCCAGCTCTCCAGCCGCTCGTCGGGCAGCGGCCGGCTGACCAGGAAGCCCTGCAGCTTGTCGCAGCCCATCTCGGTGAGGAGCTTGCGGGTGAGCTCGTCCTCGACGCCCTCGGCCACCACGCGCAGGCCCAGGTTGTGCGCCAGCTCGATGATCGAGCGGGCGATGAACGACTCCCCCTGGCTGGTGGACATCCCCAGCACGAAGGACTTGTCGATCTTCACCTCGTCGATCGGCAGCTGCCGCAGCTGGGACAGCGACGAGTAGCCGGTGCCGAAGTCGTCCATCGACAGCCGCAGGCCCAGCGCGTGCAGCTCGGCGAGGACGGTGCTCGAGCGCACGGAGTCGTCGACGACGCTGCCCTCGGTCAGCTCGAGGATGAGCAGCTCGCCGGGGACGCCGTGCAGCCGCAGCGCACGCTGGACGCGCTCGACGAGGTCGGGCTCGGACAGGCAGCGCGCCGAGAGGTTCACCGCGACCGACAGGGCGATGTCCTGGTCGAGCCACCGGCGGCAGCGGGCCAGGGCGAGGTCCAGCACGTGGTCGGTGAGGTCGCCGATCCGGCCGATCTGCTCGGCGAGGTGGATGAAGTCGTCGGGCGGGATGGCGCCGAAGCGCGGGTGCGCCCAGCGCACCAGCGTCTCCACCGAGACGATGTCGGAGGTCCGGGCGTCGATGATCGGCTGGAAGACGACGCTGATCTGGCCGTCGGCCATCGCCTGCTCGAGCTCGGTGCCCAGCTGCAGGCGGCGCAGGCTCTGCTGGTCGAGGACCTGGTGGTAGCTGGCCACGCCGGGACCGTCCGCGGCTGCGAGCAGCGCGACGTCGGCCCGCTGCATGAGCATCCCCGAGTCGGTGCCGTGCACCGGCGCGGCGGCCACGCCGATGGTCAGCGTGACCTCCAGGTCCAGCCCGGCGACGCGGGCGCGCGTGGAGGTGGCCTCGCGCAGCCGGCGGGCGGCCCGCTCGGCGGCGTCCAGGGACAGACCCGGGAGGAGGACGGCGAACTGCTCGCCCTCCATGCGGGCCACGAGGGCGTCCGGCGGGGCGTGCTCGCGGAGCAGACCGGCGGTGACCAGGAGCAGCTCGTCGGCGGCGGCGTGGCCGAGGGTGTCGACGATCTCGGTGAGGTTGTCGAGGCTCGCCAGCACCAGGCCCGCGCGGGCGCCGACCGGGTCGGCGGCGAGCAGCGTGTCGATCTCGACGGCGAGGCGCTGGCGGTTGGGCAGGCCGGTGAGCCGGTCGTGGTCGGCGTCGTAGCGGATCTGGGTGAGCAGCTGCTGGGCCCGGATGGCCGCGTTGACGTGGGTGAGCATCGAGTCCAGCGCCGCGCGGTCACCCTCGGAGAAGGAGACGACGTCGCTGCGCCGGTCACAGACCTCGAGGTAGCCGGGCTCGCCGGCGGCGGTGGCGACCGGGGCGCCGAGGACCTCCTGCGCGCCGCGGCGGGCGAGGGCGGCCGTCTCGGCGGCCGAGGCCCGGCCGGCCAGGACGAGCACCGGGCCGTCGGAGCCGGGCTCCAGCGCGCGGCGGCGCACCAGGTCGTCGGGGTCCCCCGGGCCGTCGTACCAGCCGGCGCCGCCGTCGGCCGCGACCACCAGCCGGGGCGCCTCGTCGAGGTAGGGCGGCAGCCACAGCGCGACCTTGTCGGCGTTGAGCAGTTCCTTGACCGCCATGGCGATCTCGAGCGACCCGTCCTCGCGCCCGGACACCGCCTCGATCCGCCGGGCGAAGTCGTAGATGCGCTCGAGTCCCTGGCCGGCCCGGGACACCTGGGCGAAGCGGCGGAAGAGGACGATGACCGCCGCAGCGGCCGGGGCGATGAGGACGGCCGCCCAGCCGGTGAGGGTGCTGAGGAGGATGGCCACCAGCCCGACGGACACCGCGAAGGGCGCCACCACGCCGATGGGGAGCAGCAGCTCCTTCCACAGCCGACGACTGGGGTTGCCGCCGCTGAGACGGATGGCGGCGAAGACCAGCGGCGTCCCCACGAGGTTGGCGACCAACACCGCGACGAGCAGGCAGAGCCAGCTGACCGGGTCGGCGAGCGCTCCGAACGGGAGCACCCGGAGGACCGTGACGGCCGCGGCGACCTCGACGACCGAGACCGCGAGGTTGTAGACGACCTTGGCCCAGGAGTAGCGCTGCCAGGCCATGCTCGCGCCGAGTCCCAGGACACGGGCGGCCGCGGCCCAGACGCCGCCGACCTCGATGAGGGCGATGGTCAGCGCGAACTCGCTCACCGACCACGCCCACGTCTGACGTCGGAACTCGACGTGCAGCGACACCATGTCCGTGACGAAGAAGGCCACGACCACGACCAGGAAGGGCACGAGCCGGAACTCGGTCGGGGCGCCGGGGAAGGCCAGGAGGCCGACGACGACCGCCAGGACCACACCGGCAGTGGCGATGACGCCCAGGGGTAGCGGCGTGCCGACGCGACGGGGCGTGACACGCGCGCGACTCGCCAAGGTCACCCAGTCTGTAGAGGAGGTACGGGGCGCCGAGGCTAACAGCGCCGACGCCCCTCCCCTAGATGACCCGACCCCTCAGAGGGAGGTGGCACGCCGGTCTCCGGGAGGACCGGCGCGGCCCGGCAGATCAGCCGTGGGTCAGGCCCACTTCGAACCGCGTGCCCACTTCGAACCCCGTGCCCACTTCGAACCCCGTGCCCACTTCGAACCGCGCTCGTTCATGACGCCTCCTCAGGCATGAAAGACAGCACTCAGACGTGCGGCTGTCACCCAGGCGCGGGGGCAGAGCGTCGTTCGTGTACGGACCGCGCCCGAGACACTCATGCCCTCACCCGGGCGAGGCAAGCACGGAGGATCACGGACGGGTGACGGCCCGTTATGTCGTCACCAACAGTCCAGAGTGATCATCGGAGCGTCACCGAAACGGGTGAACGGTGTGTCGCGTGGGACGGACGGCCCTGGGGACGGGCAGCCTGCGGGAGGCTGGACGGCCCTACGCTCCGCGCCGTGCCGGCGAGGACGGACCCCGACGAGCTCGATGCCGAGCGGGGCTCCGCGCTGCCCTTCGTCCTGGTCTGCTGGCTGGTGGCGGCGGTCATGGCCCTCGGGGCGATCGCGGCGTCGGACGCCTTCCTCGAGCATCGCGACGTCCAGGCGGTCTGCGACGGCGCGGCGCTGGCCGCGGCCAACCGCGCCGACGAGGGCCGCGTCTACGCCGCAGGCGTCGGCGAGGCGCTGCCGCTGACCACCGAGACGGCCCGGGCGGCCGTCGCCGACCACCTCGCCGACGGTGGGACGGCCCTCGACTCCTGGTCGGCCGAGACCGACGGCACGGAGGTCACCGTCCGCTGCGGCCGCTCGGTGCAGATCGCCTTCGGCTGGCTCTTCCTCGGCGGCCGGCCGCTGGAGGTCGCGGCCGTCGCGGGCGCCCGCGCACCGGCTCTCTGAGCACCGCCGATCCGAGCACCGGTCCCGGACACGACAGCGGCCCCCGACCTGCTGGTCGGGGGCCGCTGCGCGTGGGTGTGGCGGGTGAAGGATTCGAACCTTCGTAGGCTAAGCCGACGGATTTACAGTCCGCTCCCATTGGCCACTCGGGCAACCCGCCGTGGTGCCACGGGAGAAGAGTACAAGACGGGCCGACGCCGGCCCGACGGGTCCCGCCCGGGCCACCCCCGCGCGGGAGGGAGGAGCAGACATGGCCGACTCGTCGTTCGACGTCGTCAGCAAGGTCGACCGCCAGGAGATCGACAACGCGCTCAACCAGGCGGGCAAGGAGCTCTCCCAGCGCTTCGACTTCCGCGGCACCAACGCGCGCATCGCCTGGGCCGGTGAGGACGGCGTCCTCCTGGAGGCCGACACCGAGGAGCGGGTGACCGCCGCTCTCGACGTCTTCAAGGACAAGCTGATCAAGCGGGGCATCTCGCTCAAGGCGCTCGACGCCGGCGAGCCCGCGGCGTCGGGCAAGGCCTACAAGCTCTCGGCGCGCATCAAGCAGGGCATCGAGTCCGACACCGCGAAGAAGATCGCCAAGATCATCCGCGACGAGGGCCCGAAGGGCGTCCAGGCGCAGATCCAGGGCGACCAGCTGCGGGTCAGCGGCAAGAAGCGCGACGACCTGCAGGCCGTGCAGCAGCTGCTGCGCGGCAAGGACCTCGACGTCGCCCTGCAGTTCGACAACTACCGCTGAGGGTCCGCCGTCCGGCACGGATCAGGGGGTGACCAGGGTCCTCCCGGATGTGCCGGACGGCGCCCGCGCGGGAGCGTGGACCCGTGCCCGCGACCGTGCTCGACGCCCCGCCCGCGCCGGTGCGCGCGGACGCGGCCGGGACGCGCCGGCCGACCGCGCCCGGCGACCGCCCGACCGTCCAGTTCGTGCGCTTCGTCCTGGTCGGCGGGTCGGCCAACCTCGTCTACGCCGCACTGTTCCTGCTGCTCGGCCGCTTCGGCGACCAGGCGGCCAACGTCGTGGCGGTGCTGGCGTCCACGGCGCTGGCCAACGAGCTGCACCGGCGGCTGACCTTCCGCGCCGGGGACCGGGTGGGCTGGGCGACGGCGCAGTGGGCCGGCGGGGGCATCGCCGCCGTCGGGCTGGCCGTCTCCAGCCTCACGCTGGCCGCCGTCGAGGTCTGGACCGACTCCGCCGGGCCGCTGGTGTCCATCGCCGCGGTGGTCGCCGTCAGCGGCGCCGTGGGCCTGGCGCGCTTCGCCGGGCTGCGCTGGGTGCTGGTCCTGCGCCCGGGCGCGGCCCTGACGCCCGGCCGGCTCAGCGGCCCTCGCGGGCCATCTGCTCGAGCCGGGCGATCCGCTCCCCCATCGGCGGGTGGGTCGCGAACAGCGCCGCGAGGCCGCCGCGGCGGCAGGGCGGGGCGATCATCAGGTGGCTCTGCGCGACCAGCTGCCGCTCGGGCGGGAGCGGCCGGGCCGCCGCCTCCGCGGCGATCCGGCGCAGCGCGTCGGCCAGCGCCTGCGGGTCGCCGCACAACCGGGCGCCGTCGGCGTCGGCCTCGTACTCGCGGCCGCGGCTGACCGCCATCCGCACGAGGCCTGCGGCCAGCGGGCCGAGGAGCACCAGGAGCAGGGCGCCGAGCAGCCCCTCGCCGTCGCGCTCGTCGCTGCGGCCGCCGAGCAGCGCGCTGAACGTGGCGAGGTGCGCCAGGTAGGTGACGACGGCGGCCAGCGCGCCGGCGACCGAGCCGAGCAGCACGTCGCGGTTGTGCACGTGGGAGAGCTCGTGGGCGAGGACGGCACGCAGCTGACGCCGGTCGAGCAGCTCGAGGATCCCCTGCGTGCAGCACAGCGCCGCGCGGCGCGGGGTGCGGCCGGTGGCGAAGGCGTTGGGCTGGTCGGTGGGGCTCACGTACAGCCGCGGCATCGGCTGGCGCGCCTGGGTGGCCAGCTCGCGGACCACCGCGTAGAGCCCGGGCGCCTGGGTCTCGGTGACCGGGAAGGCCCGCATGGCGCGCAGCGCGAGCCGGTCGGAGCGGTACCAGGCCCAGCCGTTCACCCCGAGGGCGACGACGAGCGCCACGAGCAACCCGGTGCGGCCGCCGACCAGCGCCCCGGCGGCGAGGACGAGACCGGCCATCAGGCCCAGCAGGAGGGCCGTCCGCACCCCGTTGTCCCAGCGCCGCACCCCTCGTGAACGGAACGACCGGGACCGCCGTTCCCCGCTCCCCCCTGCGAGGTGGCTCACGGACGGCGGCGTCCGGAATGGCGGCCGCCCGGGCCGGGTTGCGCTGGGAGAGACCCGCACCCCGCTGGGCGCGTCGACCACGCTCCGTGATCCGCCTCACGGGACCGGCCGCGTCACCGCCACGTAACCTCGCCTGCTGGAGGTAACACGCCTGATGACTGCTCTGGACCCGTCCACCACGCCCGGCAGCTCGGCCCCCGGTGGGCTCGTGAAGAGCGTCGTCGAGCTCGACCGCGTCGTCATCCGGCTGGCCGGCGACTCGGGCGACGGCATGCAGCTGACCGGTAACCGCTTCACCAGCGAGACCGCGTCCTTCGGCAACGACCTGTCGACGCTGCCCAACTTCCCCGCCGAGATCCGCGCCCCCACGGGGACCCTGCCGGGCGTCAGCTCCTTCCAGCTGCACTTCGCCGACCACGACATCATGACGCCGGGTGACGCCCCCGACGTCCTGGTGGCGATGAACCCGGCCGCGCTGCGCGCCAACCTGGCCGACCTCCCCGGCGGCGGCCTGGTGATCGCCGACAGCGACGAGTTCACCCCGCGCAACCTGGCCAAGGTCGGCTACGCCACCAACCCCCTCGAGGACGGCTCGCTCGACGGCTGGCAGGTCGTCGCGGTGCCGCTGACGAGCATGACGCTCGAGGCGCTCAAGGACTCCGGCCTGGGCAAGAAGGAGGCCGAGCGCAGCAAGAACATGTTCACCCTCGGCCTGCTGAGCTGGATGTACCACCGGCCCACCGAGGGCACGGTGCGCTTCCTCGAGCGGCAGTTCCGCCGCAAGCCCGAGATCGCCGCGGCGAACATCGCGGCCTTCCGCGCCGGCTACAACTACGGCGAGACGACGGAGGCCTTCGCGGTCTCCTACGAGATCAAGCCGGCCCCCATGGCGCCGGGCCGCTACCGCAACATCTCCGGCAACCAGGCGCTGGCCCTCGGGCTGGTCGCCGCCGGGCAGCGGTCGGGCCTGCCGGTGTTCCTCGGCGCCTACCCGATCACCCCGGCGTCGGACATCCTCCACGAGCTGTCCCGGCACAAGTCCTTCGGCGTGCGCACCTTCCAGGCCGAGGACGAGATCGCCGGCATCGGCGCGGCGCTGGGTGCCTCCTTCGGCGGTGCGCTGGGCATCACGACGACGTCGGGCCCCGGTGTCTCGCTGAAGTCCGAGACGATCGGCCTGGCCGTGATGACCGAGCTGCCGCTGGTGATCGTCGACGTGCAGCGCGGCGGCCCGTCCACCGGCCTGCCCACCAAGACCGAGCAGTCGGACCTGCTGCAGGCGATGTTCGGCCGCAACGGCGAGGCGCCGCTGCCGGTGATCGCCCCCCGCTCCCCCGGCGACTGCTTCGACGCGGCGCTGGAGGCGTCCCGGATCGCGCTCAAGTACCGGACGCCGGTCATGCTGCTGTCCGACGGCTACCTGGCCAACGGCGCCGAGCCGTGGGCGATCCCCGCCGCCGACGAGCTCCCCGACCTGCGGGTCGACTTCGCCACCGAGCCCAACGGCGCCGCCGCCGACGGGACGCCGGAGTTCCTCCCCTACCTGCGCGACCCCGAGACGCTGTCCCGCCCGTGGGCCATCCCGGGCACCGCGGGCATGCAGCACCGCATCGGCGGGCTGGAGAAGGCCGACAAGAGCGGCAACATCTCCTACGACCCGGCCAACCACGACCTGATGACCCGGCTGCGGCAGGCCAAGGTCGACGGGATCGCCGCCGACATCCCGCCGACCGACGTCGACGACCCGGACGGCGACGCCCGCGTGGCCGTCATCGGCTGGGGCTCCACCTACGGGCCCATCGGGGCCGCGGTCCGCCGGATCCGCCGGTCGGGCCGGAAGGTCGCCCAGGTCCACCTGCGCCACATCAGCCCGTTCCCGGCCGACCTCGGCGACGTCCTGCGCCGCTACGACCGGGTCGTGTGCCCCGAGATGAACCTCGGGCAGCTCTCGCTGCTGCTGCGCGCCAAGTACCTCGTCGACGTCCAGAGCCACACGCAGGTGCGCGGGCTGCCCTTCCGGGCCGCCGAGCTCGCCGCCGTGGTCCAGGACGTCATCGACTCCACCCCCGGAGGCCAGAAGTGACCACCTCCCCGCACGTCCACGAGCTCGGCATGCCGGGCAGCCCGATCGACGCGCGCATCCAGCAGGCGATCGCCGACTCCGTGGCCACCCAGGGCGAGAAGCAGACCGCCCTCAAGGCCAAGGACATGAAGACCGACCAGGAGGTGCGCTGGTGCCCGGGGTGCGGTGACTACGTCATCCTCAACGCGGTCCAGAGCTTCCTGCCCTCGCTGGGCATCGCCCGCGAGGACATGGTCATCGTGTCGGGCATCGGCTGCTCCTCGCGCTTCCCGTACTACATGAACACCTACGGGATGCACTCGATCCACGGCCGTGCGCCGGCCATCGCCACCGGCCTGGCCGCCTCCCGGCCGGACCTGTCGGTGTGGGTCGTGACCGGCGACGGCGACGCGCTGTCGATCGGCGGCAACCACCTGATCCACGCGCTGCGCCGCAACGTGAACATGACGATCCTGCTGTTCAACAACCGGATCTACGGGCTCACCAAGGGCCAGTACTCGCCCACCAGCGAGGTCGGCAAGGTCACCAAGTCCACCCCGATGGGCTCGCTGGACCACCCGTTCAACCCGGTGTCGCTGGCCATCGGCGCCGACGCCACCTTCGTGGGCCGGGCGATGGACTCCGACCGCAAGGGCCTCACCGAGGTGCTGCGGCAGGCGGCCGAGCACGAGGGCACCGCGCTGGTGGAGATCTACCAGAACTGCAACATCTTCAACGACGGCGCGTTCGACCTGCTCAAGGACTCCTCGACCGGCCCGATGTGGACCATCCCGCTGGTGCACGGGCAGCCTCTGGTGTTCGGCCCGGACGGCGCCTCGTGCGTGGTCCGCGACGAGTTCGGCGGCCTGCGGATCGCCGAGACCAACCAGGTCGACGCGGGCGAGATCGTCGTCCACGACGCCACCCGCGAGGACCCGTCGTACGCGTTCGCGCTGTCGCGGCTGTCCAGCCAGGACCTGCGGTACACCCCGATGGGCGTCTTCCGGTCGGTGCGCAAGCCCACCTACGACCGGATGATGGCCGACCAGCTCGCCGACGCCCGCACGGAGGGCGCCGGCGACCTGGACACGCTGCTCGCGGGCAGCGACACC
Organism: Geodermatophilus sp. FMUSA9-8; assembly: GCF_037034165.1. Lineage (NCBI taxonomy): Bacteria > Bacillati > Actinomycetota > Actinomycetes > Geodermatophilales > Geodermatophilaceae > Geodermatophilus > Geodermatophilus sp. FMUSA9-8. The sequence continues at coordinate 422,063 of NZ_JBAGKE010000002.1, forward strand.
TGGACCGTCCCGGCCTGACGAAGGACCTCCCTGCCCCCCCACCGCTCGCACGCTCGCGGCGGGCCCCTACAGGGAGGCCACGGCCGGCCCGTCTCCCTCCGGGGAGGCGGGCCGGCCGCGTCCTGCCAGGACCCCGGCCAGCACGGGCAGCGCCCGCCGGAGCTCCGCCCGCGCCGGCGCGGCGAAGCCCAGGACCAGGCCGGCGGGCGGGTCGTGCGGACCCGGTCCGGCGAGGTGCCGGGCCAACCCGTCGACGGCGAGCCCGCGGGCGGCGGCCGCGGCGACCACCGCCTCCTCGGCCGCGCGGTCGGGCAGCGGCACGAACACGTGCGCGCCGGCCGGGTCGCCGGTCACCGGCACCCCCGCGCCGGCCAGCCCGTCCACCACCAGCGCGCGCCGGTGGGCGAGCTCGCGCCGCAGCCGCCGCAGGTGCCGGGCGAGGTCCCCGGAGGTGGCGAGCGCGGCGAGCACCCGCTGGCCGGCCCGGCCGGGGCGGGTGCCGGTGGCGGTCCGGGCGGCGGCGACGGCGGTGCGCACCTCCGGCGGGGCCACGAGCCACCCGACGCCGAGGGTCGGGCTGAGGACCTTGCTGCTGGTGCCGAGGTGCACGACGACGTCGGGCGCGAGGGCGGCCAGCAGGGGCAGCGGGGCGACGTCGTAGCGCAGCTCGCCGTCGTAGTCGTCCTCCAGCACCCACCAGCCCTCGGCGCGCGCCCGCGCGACCAGCGCGACGCGGCGGGCGGCCGACAGCCGCCGGCCCAGCGGCCACTGGTGCGCCGGCGTGCAGTAGACGGCGGCCAGCCCGGGCGGGACGGCCTCGACGACCAGCCCGTCGCCGTCGACCGGGAGGGGCACCACCTCGGCGCCGGCGGCGCGGAGCGCGCCCACGGCCCGCAGGTAGCCGGGGTCCTCCACGCCGACCCGCGCGCCGGGCGGCAGCAGGCGGGCCACCTCCGCCACCGCCGCCGACGTCCCGCCGGTGGCGAGGACCTCCTCCGGCGCGGCCGGCAGCCCGCGGTGGCGCAGCAGGTGCTCGGCGACGGCGGCCTGGAACGCCGGGTCGGCGGCGGGCTCGGGGCCGGGGTCGGGCGGGCGGTCGCCGGCGGCGCGCCAGGCCCGCCGCCAGGCGGCCGGGTCGAGGACCTCCAGGCACGGCGAGCCGGCGCGCAGGTCGACGGCCGGCCGCTCCGGCGTCGCCCGCGGCGTCCCCCGGCGGGCCGCCGCGGTGCCGGCGGGGGCCAGCCCGACGACGTAGGTGCCGGCGCCGCGGCGGCCCTCGGCCCAGCCCTCGGCGACGAGCTGGTCGTAGGCGGCGGCGGTGACGGTGCGGCTCACCCGCAGGGCCGCGGCGAGCACGCGGGTGGACGGCAGCCGGTCGCCCGGGCGCAGCACGCCGCCGGCGGCCGCGGTGCGCAGCGCGTCGGCGAGCTGCACGGCCAGCGGCCGGCCGGTGGCGCGGTCGAGGACCAGCGGGGGCATGTCCACGCGCGGCTCCGTCCGGGAAGTGGCCTGGTCGAACAGCAGGCTACTGGCCCTTCCGGCAGGCCACTCCCCCGCGCAGGCTGGGCCCGTGACCACCTCGACGCCCCTGTCCCCGACCCCGCGCAGCACCCTCCGGCGGCTCTCCGACCGCGCCCGCACCGACCGGGCCGACCTGTACGCCGTCCTCGACGCGGGCCTCGTCGGGCACCTCGGGATCGTGCTGGGCGGCGCCCCGGTCGTGCTGCCGACCGGCTACGGGCGCGACGGCGACACCCTGTACCTGCACGGGTCCACCGGCGCGGCGACGCTGCGGGCGGCCGCGGACGGGTCGCCGGTGTGCTTCACGGTCACCCACCTCGACGGGATCGTGTACGCGCGCTCGGCCATGCACCACTCGATGAACTACCGCTGCGCCGTCGTGCACGGGACCCCCCGGCCGGTCACCGACCCCGACGAGCGGCTGCGCGCCTTCGCGGTGCTCACCGAGCACCTGGCGCCCGGGTCGTGGGCCGCGACCCGGCAGCCGTCGCGGAAGGAGGCCGCCGCGACGGCGGTGCTCGCCCTGGACCTGACCGAGGCCAGCGTCAAGGTGCGCACCGGCCCGCCCGGCGACGACGAGGCCGACCTGGCGCTGCCCGTGTGGGCCGGCGTGCTGCCGCTGCGCACCGTCGTCGGCGAGCCCGAGCCCTGCCCGCTGCTCCCCGAGGGGACGCCGGTGCCGGACCGCGTGCTCAGCCGGCGGGCGTGATCCGGAGGAGGCGGTCGTCGCCCTCACCGTTGTCGGTCGTCAGGTAGAGGGCGCCGTCGCCGCCGAGCACGGGGGTGCGCACGCGCCCGTAGGTGTCCTCGAGCTCGGGCACCCGGAACTGCTCGACCAGCCGGCCGTCGTCGACCCGCAGCGCCAGCACGCCGGTGTCCTTCTGCACGCCGACGACCAGCACGCCGTCGTAGCCGCCCCACTGCGGGCCGCTGAGGAACTCCGCGCCGCTGGTGGCGATCGTCGGGTCGCCGGAGGACCAGACGGCGGCGAGCGCGCCCGGGATGCCCGGGTCGGTCATGGGCACGCTCTCGTCGTACCCGCCGCCGGCACCGTCGGGGTCCCAGCCGTAGTTGCCGCCGGGCACCGAGAGGTTGACCTCGTCGTCACGGTCGGAGCCCTGCTCGGCGGTGTACACCGCGCCGGTGCCCGGCTGGACGGCGATGCCCTGCACGTTGCGGTGCCCGTAGCTGAGCACCAGCCGGGTGTCGGGGTCGGCGTCGCCGGCGTAGGGGTTGCCCGCGGCCGGCCCGCCGGTGGCCGGGTCGACCCGCAGCACCTTGCCGGCCAGCGTGCCGAGGTCCTGCGGGTTGCCGCCGACGGCGTTGTCGCCGGTGCCGACCAGCAGCGCGCCGCTCGGGTCGAAGCGCACCCGGCAGCCGCCGTGCCGGCCCGAGGACTCGTTGACCGGGATGTCGCCGACGAGCGGGTCGGCGACGCGGGTGGCGCGGGTCCAGCCGTCGTCGACGGTCCAGGCGACCACCTGGATCTCCGCGCCGCCGTCCTCCTCGACGCCCTGGCACGTGTAGAAGCGCCGGTCGTCGGCGAAACCCGGGCTGAGCACCAGGCCCATCAGCCCGGTCTCGCCGTCGGCGAAGAGGTCGGAGAAGTCGGCGTCGAGCCCGCGGGCGGTGCCGTCGGGCAGGACGGCGGTGAGGCCGCCGCCGCGCTCGTCGAGCAGCAGCGTGCCGTCGGGCGCCCGGGCGACGTCCCAGGGGTGGTCGAGGCCGTCGAGGACGGTCTCCACCTGCAGCGCGGGGAGCGCCGCCGGGGTGGCAGCGCCGGCGTCGGGGACGTCGGTGGCCCCCTCGTCCTCCTGCCCGCCGGGCAGGTCGCCCGTCCCGCCGGTGTCGCCGGTGGAGCAGCCGGCGAGCACGAGGACGGCGGCCAGCAGCGCGGCGCGGGGAGACCTCACCCCGCCGAGCATCCCCGGGAACGGCGGACGACGCCGTCCGCGCTCAGCTGGTGCGGGTGACCACGTAGTCGCACATGGCGGCGAGCGCGTCGCGGACCTCGCCGGCCGGCACGCCCGCCAGCGACGCCTGCGCCCGGTCGGCGTACTCGCGCAGCACCCCGCCGGCCCGCTCCAGCGCCGCGGACGAGCGCAGCAGCGCCAGCCCCTCGGCGTGCTCGCCGTCGTCGGACAGCGGGCGGGAGACCAGCTCCCGCAGCCGCGCGTCGGCCGGGTCGTCGCCGGCCAGCGCGATGAGCGCCGGCAGCGTGGCGATGCCCTCGCGCAGGTCGGTGCCCGGCGACTTGCCCGAGGTGCCATCGGTGACGATGTCGAGCAGGTCGTCGGAGAGCTGGAAGGCGACGCCGACCTCCTCGCCGAAGCGGGTCAGCGCCTCGACCAGCCCGGGCTCGACGCCGGCGAAGCTCGCGCCGAAGCGCGCGGAGGTGGCCACGAGCGAGCCGGTCTTGTCGGCCAGCACCTCGAGGTAGTGCGCCACCCGGTCCTCGCCGGGCCGGGCGCCGACGGTCTCCCGGATCTGACCGGTGACCAGCCGCTCGAAGGTGCGCGCCTGTATCCGCACCGCCTCGGGGCCGAGGTCGGCGAGGATGTCCGACGCGCGGGCGAAGAGCAGGTCGCCGGTGAGGATGGCCACGCTGTTGGTCCAGCGGCTGTTGGCGCTCTGCGCCCCGCGGCGCACGTCGGCCTCGTCCATGACGTCGTCGTGGTACAGCGTCGCGAGGTGGGTGAGCTCGCAGACGACGGCGGCCTGCACCACCTCGGGCGCCCGCGCGTCGCCGAGGTGCGCGGCGAGCAGCGCCAGCATCGGCCGGAACCGCTTGCCGCCGGCGGCCATCAGGTGCCCGGCGGCCTCGGAGACGAAGGGGTGCTCGCTGGCGACCGCGGTGGCCAGGGTGGCCTCCACGCGGGACAGGCCCTCGGCGAGGGACTCGCCGAGGGCCCCCGACGGGAGCCAGGGGCCCATCGTGGAGGCGGGGGTCGCGATGCGGTGCCAGACCTCGGCCGGGGCGATCCCGTCGACGGCGGCACGGGGTCCGGTCATCAACCGACGAAGATAGCCGCCCGATCGGCCAGTCCGAGCACCGCCCCGGGGACGACGCCCAGGACCAGCGTGGCCGCGGCGGTCACCGCGAGCACGATCGTCGTGGGCATGCCGGGCACGCCGACCGTCGGGCCGTCGGCCGCGGGCTCGGAGAAGTACATGAGCACGATGACCCGCAGGTAGAAGAACGCCGCGATCGCGCTCGCGAGCAGCGCCACCAGGGCCAGCGGCCAGGCGCCGTCCTCGATCGCCGCCCGGAACACCGCGAACTTGCCGGTGAAGCCGCTGGTCAGCGGGATCCCGGCCAGCGCCAGCAGGAACAGGCTCATGACGGCGGCGGTCAGCGGCGAGCGCTGCGCCAGCCCCGCCCACTGCGACAGGTGGGTGGCCTCGCCGTCGCCGCTGCGGACCAGGGTGAGGACGGCGAAGGCGCCGAGCGTCGTCGTCCCGTAGGCCAGCAGGTAGAACAGCACCGCCGGCAGCCCGGACCCGGCCGGGTCACCGGTGGCCGGGAAGCCCACGACGCCGACGAGCAGGAACCCGGCGTGCGCCACCGACGAGTAGGCGAGCATCCGCTTGAGGTCGGTCTGGGTGAGGCCGAGCACCGCGCCCACCACCATCGACACGATCGCGACGCCGTAGACCAGCGGCCGCCACGTCCACTCCTCGGTGCCGAAGGCGACGTAGAGCACGCGCAGGATCGCCCCGAAGGCCGCGACCTTGGTGCAGGCGGCCATGAACGCGGTGACCGGGGTGGGGGCGCCCTGATAGACGTCCGGCGTCCAGGTGTGGAAGGGCGCCACGCTGGCCTTGAACAGCAGGCCCACGACCAGCAGCGCCAGCCCGAGGACCAGCAGGGTGTCGCTCTCACCCGCGCCCACGGCGTCGCGGACGGCCGACAGCCGCACGCTGCCGGTGGCGCCGTAGACCAGCGCCAGGCCGTAGAGGAAGAACGCCGACGCGAAGGCGCCGAGCAGGAAGTACTTGACCGCCGCCTCCTGCGACAGCAGCCGCCGCCGGCGGGCCAGGCCGCTGATCAGGTACAGCGGCAGGCTGAGCACCTCGAGCGCGACGAACATGACCAGCAGGTCGTTCGCCGTGACGAACAGCATCATGCCGCCGACGGCGAAGGTGGCCAGCGGGTAGACCTCGGTCTGCACGCGCTGGACGGTCAGCAGCTCCCGGTCGCGGGCGCTGCCCGCCGGCACCGCCGCCGACACGACGAACGCCGACCGCGCGGGGTCCAGGTTGCGCTCGGCGAACAGCAGCACCGACAGCGCGCCCAGCCCGGCGATGGTCGCCTGCAGGAACAGCCCGGCGCCGTCGACGGCGAGCGCGCCGCCGGCGGTCACCTCCTGGGTGCCGGCCAGCAGCAGCGTGGTGACCAGCCCGCCGAGCATGCCGACCAGCGCGACGCCGACCTGCACGGGATGGCGGCTCTCCCGCGGGCCGAACGCCTCCACCAGCACGCCCACGCAGGCGGCGCCCAGGACGAACAGCAGCGGCGCCAGCGCGGCGAAGGACAGGTCGGGTGCCTCGATGGGCATCAGTCGGTCCCCTCGGACGGTGCGGACCCGGCGCCGACGTCGCTCATCGTCGCGGCGACGGCGGGCTCGATCAGCCGGATCAGCGGCTGCGGGTAGACGCCGAGGACGAGGACCAGCGCCACCAGCGGGGCGACGACGAGGGTCTCGCGGCGGGTGAGGTCGTACATCCGCGAGGCCCCGCCGGACCGGGCCGGGGCGGGCGCGGTCAGGGTCGCCGTCGCGCCGTGGGCGCCGTGCCCGCCACCGGCCGGGGCCGCCGTCGCTCCGTGCCCGGCACCGGCCGGGGCCGCCGTCGCTCCGTGCGGGGCGGCTCCGTCCGCGGCGCCGCCCGCGGCGTCGTCGGCGGCGGCGTCGGCGGCGGCGTCGGCCGGGAACAGCACGCCGCGCGGCGGGCCGTGCATCGTCCGTTGGTAGAGCAGCAGCACGTAGAGCGCGGCTAGGATGATGCCGACGGTGGCCAGCACGGTGAACACCGGGCGGGTCGGGAACGAGCCGATGAGCACCAGGAACTCGCTGACGAAGCTGTTGGTGCCCGGCAGGGCCAGCGAGGCGAGACCGGCGACCAGGAAGACGCCGGCCAGCTTCGGCGCCCGCGAGGCGACGCCGCCGTAGTCGCCGACCAGCCGCGAGCCGCCGCGGGCGATGAGCATCCCGACGACGAGGAACAGCAGGCCCGTGGCGATGCCGTGGTTGACCATGTAGAGCACCGCGCCGGTGCCGGCCTCGGTGGTGAAGGCGAAGACGCCGAGCGCGATGAACCCGAAGTGGGCGATCGAGGTGTAGCTGATCAGCCGCTTCATGTCCGTCTGGCCCATCGCGAGCAGCGCCGCGTAGAGGACGCCGGCGACGGCGAGCACGAGCACGAGGGGGGCGAACTCCCGCGACGCCTCCGGGAACAGCGGCAGGCAGTAGCGCAGGAAGCCGAAGGTGCCGACCTTGTCCAGCACGCCGACCAGCAGCACCGCGCCGCCGACCGGGGCCTCGGCACCGGCGTCGGGGAGCCAGGTGTGCAGCGGCACCAGCGGCGCCTTGATCGCGAAGGCGACGAAGAAGCCGAGGAACAGCAGCCGCTGCACTCCGGGGTCGATGTCGAGCTGACGCAGCGACTCGAAGGCGAAGGTGCCCTCGCCGGCCGCCTCGCTCACCACGTACAGGCCGATGACCGCGGCCAGCATGACCAGCCCGCCGACCAGGCTGTAGAGGAAGAACTTCACCGCCGCGTACTGCCGGCGCGGGCCGCCGAAGCTGCCCACGATGAAGTACATCGGGACGAGCATCGCCTCGAAGAAGACGTAGAAGAGGAAGACGTCGGTGGCGGCGAAGACGCCGACCATGCACGCCTCGAGCAGCAGCAGCCAGGCGAAGAAGGTGCGCATCGACCGGTTGGGCGGCGCGGTGTCCTCCCACGAGGCGAGCACGACGACCGGCACGAGGACGCCGACCAGCAGCAGCATCACCAGCGCGATGCCGTCGACGCCGAGGGCGAAGTCGACGCCGAAGCCGGGGATCCAGGGCACCGAGCTGGTGAGCTGGAACCGGTCACCGCCGGGGTCGAAGGCGACGGTCGCGAGCACCGCCAGGACCAGCACCACCAGGCTGACGCCCAGCGCGAGCTGCCGGGCGGTCGCCGTCCGGTGCTTCGGCAGCCCGGCGACGACGGCGGCGCCCACCGCGGGCACCACCACCATCGCCACGAGCAGCAGCGAGTCGCTCACGCCGTCTCCCCCTCCAGGGCCGTGGACCTGCGCCCGCTCATCCCGCCGTCACCGCCAGCAGCGCCCCGGCCACGACCACCGCGCCGCCGAGCATCCCGAGCGCGTAGGAGCGCACGAATCCGGTCTGCGCCCGGCCCAGCCGCGACGACGACCCGCCGAGCGTGGCGGCCAGGCCGTTCACCGCGCCGTCGACCCCGCGGTTGTCCACCCACACCAGCGCGCGGGTCAGCCACTGGCCCGGGCGCATGAACACCGCCTCGTTCACCGCGTCGGCGTACAGCGACCGCCGGGCGGCGCGGGTGACCGGCGAGACGCGCGCCGGCGCCACCTCGGGCACCTCGCGGCGGCCGACGAACAGCCACGCGGCGAGCACACCCACCGCCATCACCGCGGTGACCACCACCCCGACGACGGCCGGCGCGACGACGTGCTCGGCCTCCTCGGGGACGCCGAACACCGGCTCGAGCCAGTCGCCCAGCGGCGCGAGCACGACGAGCAGGAAGCCCGCGGCCACCGACCCGATCGCCAGCAGCACCATGGGCGCGGTCATCACCGACGGGGACTCGTGCGGGTGCTGGCCCTCGGTCCACCGCGGCCGGCCGAGGAAGGTCATGATCATCAGCCGGGTCATGTAGAACGCGGTGAGCCCGGCGCCGAGGACGGCGACCCCGCCGAGCAGCCAGCCGGCCCAGTCGCCGCGGTCCAGCGCCGCCTCGATGATCGCGTCCTTGGTCCAGTAGCCGGACAGGAACGGGAAGCCGATCAGCGCCAGGTAGCCCAGGCCGAACGTCACGAAGGTGACCGGGAGCTTGCGCGCCAGTCCGCCGAAGCGGCGCATGTCCACCTGGTCGCCCATCGCGTGCATGACCGACCCGGCGCCGAGGAACAGCCCGGCCTTGAAGAAGCCGTGGGTGAGCAGGTGCGCGATGGCCGCCGCGTAGCCGACGGGGCCGAGCCCGACGGCCAGGAACATGTAGCCGATCTGGCTGACCGTGGAGTACGCGAGCACCTTCTTGATGTCGTCGTACGCGCAGCCCACGATCGCGCCGTACAGCAGCGTGACCGCGCCGACGGCGAGGACGACGGCCCGGGCGGTGGGCGTGAGGTCGTAGATCGGCGCGGACCGGGCGATGAGGTACACGCCGGCGGTGACCATGGTGGCGGCGTGGATGAGCGCCGACACCGGCGTCGGGCCCTCCATGGCGTCGGGCAGCCACGCCTGCAGCGGGACCTGGCCGGACTTGCCGCACGCGCCGAGCAGCAGGAGCAGGCCGAGCGCCGTCAGCGTGCCGCCGGCCAGGGCGCCCACCCCGCCGAAGACGCCCTCGTAGGAGACCGTCCCGAGCTGGGCGAACATCACGAAGATCGCGATCGCCAGGCCGACGTCGCCGACCCGGTTCATCACGAACGCCTTCTTCGCGGCGGTGGCCGCGGCCGGGCGGTCGTGCCAGAAGGCGATGAGCAGGTAGGACGCGAGGCCCACGCCCTCCCAGCCGACGTAGAGCGCCACGTAGTTGTCGCCGAGGACGAGCAGCAGCATCGCCGCGACGAACAGGTCCAGGTAGGCGAAGAACCGGCGGCGGCGCGGGTCGTGCGCCATGTAGCCGATCGAGTAGACGTGGATGAGCGCGCCCACGCCGGTGATCAGCAGCATGAACGTCGCCGACAGCGGGTCGACCAGCAGGCCGGCCTCGACGTCGAGCGACCCGGCCGAGACGAAGGTGAACAGGTCGACGTCGACCACGCGCTCGTCGAGGCCGGCCAGCTGCACCGTGCACAGCAGCGCGACGACGAACGCGGCGACGACGGTCGCCGTCCCCAGCAGGTGGCCCCAGCGGTCGGTGCGCCGCCCGCCCAGCAGCAACACCGCGGCGCCGAGCAGCGGCAGCGCGATGACCAGCCAGGAGGACGACAGCAGCCCCGAGGCCGCGACGGTGTCCATGGGTGCGCCGGCTCCCGTCAGTACTTCAGCAGGTTGGCGTCGTCGACCGACGCCGACCGGCGCGTCCGGTAGATCGACATGATGATCGCGAGCCCGACGACGACCTCCGCCGCGGCGACGACCATGACGAAGAACGCCATGATCTGGCCGTCGACGGTGCCGGTGGCCCGCGCGAAGGTGACCAGCGTCAGGTTGACCGAGTTGAGCATCAGCTCGACGCACATGAACACGACGATCGCGTTGCGGCGCACCAGGACGCCGACCGCGCCGATGGTGAACAGGATCGCCGCGAGCACCAGGTAGTGCGTGAGCGTCATCGCTCGGTCTCCGCGCTGCCGAGGGCGGCGTCGGGGCTGCCGAGTTGCGCGCGGCCGGTCGGGCGGGGCATCTGGTCGGCCTCCTGCGCCTCGATGCCGGTGGCCAGGCTGTCCTCGGCGGTCCGGCCGTCGGGCAGCAGCGCGCCGACGGCGACGGAGTTGGCCCGCGCGAACACGCCGGGACCGGGCAGCGTCTGCGGCCGGTCGCCGAGGAAGCGGGCCCGCGAGAGCTCCTTCTGCGTCTGCCGGGTGCCGGGCTCCCGCTCGATGTGGGCGAGCACCATCGCGCCGACCGCGGCGGTGATCAGCAGGGCGCTGGTCACCTCGAAGGCCAGCAGGTAGCGGGTGAACAGCAGCTCGGCGATCGCCTCGATGTTGCCCACGCCGCCGGCGTCGGCCAGGCCGCCGGCGGGGATGTCCTCCGTGGCCCGCGCGATGCCCGCGCCGACCAGCCCGGCGAAGCCGACGCCGAGCACGGTGGCGGCGACCCGCTGCCCGCGCAGCGTCTCGACCACCGAGTCGGAGGAGTCGCGCCCGACCAGCATGAGCACGAAGAGGAACAGGATCATGATCGCGCCGGTGTAGACGATGATCTGCACCGCGCCGAGGAACGGCGCCTGCTGGACGACGTAGAAGACGCCCAGCGCCAGCATCGTGTTGACCAGCCACAGCGCCGAGTGGACGGCGTTGCGGCTGAACACCATCCCCAGCGCCCCGGCCAGCGCGACCGGCCCCAGGATCCAGAAGACGACGGCCTCGCCGGTGCCCAGCTGCGTGGTGGTGCCCGCCGCCGCGGCCAGCACGCTCATGCCCGCTCCACCGTGACCGGCTCGGCGGCGGACCCGGCCTCGGGCTCGCGCACGTAGTACGCCTTCTCGTCGTCGCCCAGGCGCATCGCGTGCGGCGGGGCCTCCATGCCGGGCAGGAGCGGCGCCATGAGCTGCTCCTTGGTGTAGATGAGGCTCTGCCGGTCGTCGTCGGCGAGCTCGAAGTCGTTGCTCATCGTCAGCGAGCGGGTGGGGCAGGCCTCGATGCACAGCCCGCAGAAGATGCAGCGCAGGTAGTTGATCTGGTAAACGGCGCCGTACCGCTCCCCCGGCGAGTAGCGGGCGTCCTCGGTGTTGTCGCCGCCCTCGACGTAGATGGCGTCGGCCGGGCACGCCCAGGCGCACAGCTCGCAGCCGACGCACTTCTCCAGGCCGTCGGGGTGCCGGTTGAGCACGTGCCGGCCGTGGTAGCGCGGCTTGGTCACCTTCGGGACCTCGGGGTACTGCTCGGTGGTCACCTTCTTGAACATCTGGGCGAAGGTGACGCCGAAGCCCTGCCCGGGCGCGGGCAGCAGGCTGCGCCGGGCGGGCGCCGCGCCGCCGTCGCGGCCGGCCCGCTCGACCTCGCCGCCGGTGCGCCCGGCCGCGCCGGCCCCCGCGGGGGTGGGCTCAGTCATCGCTGTCCTCCTGTGCGCTGGTGGCGGTGGCGCCCGCGGTGCCGCCGGCTCGGCGGCCGGTGCCGACGACCCCGCCCTCGGACCGGCGGGCGCCCACGGGCTCGGCGCGCCGCAGCCGGGGCGACGGCGGGACGGTGAGGTCCATCGGCGGGACCGGGAACCCGCCCTCGGCGCGGGCGGGCCCGGTGCGCTGCGCCGGGCGGGTGCGCGGCCCGGCCGGCGGCAGCACGTCGGGCTCGGGGTCGACGGCGTGCACCCCGCCGGCCGCGGCCTCCTCGGCCATGAGCCGGGTGTCGCGGTTGCTGGCGCGGCTGGCGATCGACAGGCCGAGCAGCACCACCAGGGCGATCGGCACGCCGACGAAGACGGCCACCTCGCCGGTGGACAGGTCCGCCTCGCGGGAGACGGTGCGCATCGTGGCGACGGCGAGGATCCACACCAGCGCCGTCGGGACGAGCACCTTCCACCCGAACCGCATGAACTGGTCGTAGCGGAGCCGGGGCAGCGTGCCGCGCAGCCAGATGAAGACGAACAGCGCCAGGCAGACCTTGAGGAAGAACCACAGCATCGGCCACCAGCCGGAGTTGGCGCCGTCCCAGATCGACAGCGGCCACGGGGCCCGCCAGCCGCCGAGGAACAGCGTCGCGGCCAGGGCCGAGACGGTGACCATGTTGATGTACTCGGCGAGGAAGAACAGCGCGAACTTCAGCGACGAGTACTCGGTGTGGAACCCGCCGACCAGCTCGGACTCGGCCTCGGGGAGGTCGAAGGGCGCCCGGTTGGTCTCGCCGACGACGGCGATGGCGTAGATGACGAAGCTGACCGGCAGCAGCACGGCGTACCAGCCGGGGCCGGTGAACTCGAACCCGAAGAAGGACAGCTGCGTGCCGTCGGCCTGCGCCGCCACGATCTCCGACGTCGACATCGTGCCGGCGTAGAGGAACACCGCGACGATCGACAGCCCCATCGCGATCTCGTAGCTGACCATCTGCGCGGCACTGCGCAGGCCGCCGAGCAGCGGGTAGGTGGAGCCCGACGCCCAGCCGGCGAGCACGATGCCGTAGACGCCCATCGCCGAGCAGGCGAGCACGACGAGCACGCCGATGGGGGCGTCGGTGAGCTGCAGCGGCGTGCGCTCGCCGAAGATGCTGACCGTCGGCCCGAGCGGGATGACCGAGAAGGCCAGGAACGCCGGGACGGCGGCGATCACCGGGGCCAGGAAGTACACCGGCTTGTCGGCGAGCGCCGGCATGATGTCTTCCTTGAAGGCGAGCTTCAGCCCGTCGGCGAGGCTCTGCAGCGACCCGCGCGGCCCGACCCGGTTGGGGCCGACCCGCTGCTGCATCCGCGAGACGACCTTGCGCTCGAAGACGATCGCGAACAGCGTCATCAGCACGAGCACGACGAAGACGCCGACGATCTTGATGAGCACGATCCACCAGACGTCGGACCCGAAGTCCTCGAGCGTCGGCTGGTCGGGTGCGGCGAGCAGCATCAGGCGGCCCCTCCGGTGCCGAGGCGGACCAGCCCGCCGGGGGCGGTGCCGAGGCCGGCGCGGACCTCGCTGCCGGGCGAGCGCATGGGCAGCCACACGATGCCGTCGGGCATCTCGGTGACCAGCACCGGCAGCGTCACCGAGCCGGTCGCGCCGGTGACGGTGAGCGGGTCGCCGTCGGCCAGGCCGAGCCGGGCGGCCGCCTCCGCGCCGATACGGGCCACCGGCGGGCGGGCGGTGCCGGCGAGCTCGGGCTCGTCGCGCTGCAGGGTGCCGGCGTCGAGCAGCTGCCGCCACGAGGCCAGCAGCGCCTCGCCGTCGGCGGGCTCGGGCGCCACGGCGGGGGCGACGTCGAGGCCGGCGCCGTCGGCGCGGGTGCCGGTGTCGCCCAGGGCGGCGAGCTCCGCGCGGGCCGCCTCGGGCGTGGGCAGCCGCAGGTCGGCGTCCATCAGGTCGGCCAGACCGTGCAGCACCCGGCCGTCGGGCAGTTGGCCGGTGCCGTGCAGCGTCGCGTCGAAGGACCGCACCCGGCCCTCCCAGTCGAGGTAGCTGCCGGCCTTCTCGGGCGCCGCGGCCACCGGCAGGACGACGTCGGCGTGCTCGGTGACGGCGGAGGGCCGCTGCTCGAGGCTGACGACGAAGCCCGCGGCGGCCAGCGCGGCCTCGGCCAGCGCCGGGTCGGGCAGGTCGGCGGGGTCGACGCCGCCGACGAGCAGGCCGGCGAGCCGGCCGTCGCGGGCGGCGGTGAGGATGCCGGTGGTGTCGCGGCCCGGCGTGGCCGGCAGGTCGGCCGGGTCGACGCCCCACAGCGCGGCGACCTCGGCCGCGGCCACCGGGTCGGCGACCGGGCGGCCGCCGGGCAGCAGCCCCGGCAGCGCGCCGGCCTCCACCGCGCCGCGCTCGCCGGCCCGCCGCGGCACCCAGGCCAGCCGGGCGCCGGTGGCGCGGGCGAGGGCGGCCAGCGCGGTGAACGCGCCGGGCACCTCGGCCAGGCGCTCGCCGGCCAGGACCACCGTGCCGGGCTGCCGCAGCGCCTCGACCGCCGGGCCGCCCCAGCTGCCCTCGGCCAGCGCGCCCAGCGCGCGGGCCTCGTCGCCGGGTCGGGTGACCAGCACGGTGGCCTGGAGCTTCTCCGCCGCGCGGGTGGCGAACGGCGCGAGGTCGTAGACGGTGAGCGACCCCGTCCGCACGGCCTTGCGCAGGCGCAGGAAGACGATGGGCGACTCCTCCTCCGGCTCGAAGCCGGCCAGCAGCACCGCCGGGGCGGCCGCGAGGTCGTCGTAGGTGACCGCGCCCCGGCCGGGGCCGGTGCCCGCCACGTGCGCGGCCAGGAACGCCTGCTCCTCCGGCGAGTGCGCGCGGGCGCGGGCGTCGACGTCGTGGGTGCCCAGCACCACGCGGGCGAACTTCGCGTAGGCGTAGGCGTCCTCGACCGTCAGCCGGCCGCCGGGCAGCACGCCGACGCCGCCGGCCGCGCGGGCCGCGCGCAGCCCCTCGGCCGCGGCGGCCCAGGCCTCCGGCCAGGACGCCGGCTCCAGGACGCCGTCGCGGCGGACCAGCGGGGTGGTCAGCCGGTCGTTGCTGGTGGCGTAGCGGTAGGCGAAGCGGCCCTTGTCGCAGGTCCACTCCTCGTTGACCGCCGGGTCCTCGCCGGCCAGCCGGCGCATGACCTTCCCGCGCCGGTAGTCGGTGCGCATCGAGCAGCCCGACGAGCAGTGCTCGCAGACCGACGGCTCGCTGCGCAGGTCGAACGGCCGCGAGCGGAACCGGTACTGCGCGCTGGTGAGCGCGCCGACCGGGCAGATCTGCGTGGTGTTGCCCGAGAAGTAGGAGGAGAACGGCTCGTCCTGGTCGACGGCGACCTGCTCCAGGGCGCCCCGCTCGAACAGCTCGATGAACGGGTCGCCGGCCACCTGCTGGGAGAAGCGGGTGCAGCGGGCGCACAGCACGCAGCGCTCGCGGTCCAGCAGGATCTCGGTGCTGATCGGCAGCGGCTTGGGATAGGTCCGCTTGACGTCGACGAACCGGGTCTCGCCGCGGCCGTTGCTCATGGCCTGGTTCTGCAGCGGGCACTCGCCGCCCTTGTCGCAGACCGGGCAGTCCAGCGGGTGGTTGATCAGCAGCAGCTCCATCGTGCCCTGCTGCGCCTTGTCGGCGACCGCGCTGGTGAGCTGCGTCTTCACCGCCATCCCGTCGGTGACCGGCATGGTGCAGGAGGCCACCGGCTTGCGCTGGCCCTCCACCTCCACCAGGCACTGCCGGCAGGCGCCGACCGGGTCGAGCAGCGGGTGGTCGCAGAACCGCGGGATCTGGATGCCGACCATCTCGGCCGCCCGGATGATGAGCGTCCCCTTGGGCACGGCGACGTCGAAGCCGTCGATGGTGCAGTGGACGGCGTCGGGCGGGGTGTGCGGTCCGGGGACGCCGGGCGGGACGGCCGCCGCGGGCTCCGGGCTCACGGGGGTCAAGGTCACGAGGCGACTCCGACGGGCTCGAGGCGCAGGGAGCGGCCCAGGCGGGCCTGCTCCTCGGGCGGCAGCAGGGCGACGTAGTCGTCGCGGAAGTACTTGAGCGAGCTGGTGATGCAGCTGGTCGCGCCGTCACCGAGGGCGCAGAACGAGCGGCCGAGGATGTTGTCGCAGGTGTCGGTCAGCAGGTCGAGGTCGGCGGCGGTGCCCTGCCCGTCGACGAGGCGCTGCAGCACCTGCACCAGCCAGTAGGTCCCCTCGCGGCACGGGGTGCACTTGCCGCAGGACTCGTGCGCGTAGAACTGGGTGAACCGCAGGGTGGCCTCGACGATCGAGTCGGTCTCGTCGAACACCATGAGCGCGGTGGTGCCGAGCATGGAGCCCGCGGCGGCGACCGAGTCGAAGTCGAGCGGGACGTCGAGGTGCTCGGCGGTGAAGTACGGCGTCGACGAGCCGCCCGGCGTCCAGAACTTGAGCTCGTGCCCGGCGCGCACGCCTCCGGCCATCTCCAGCAGCTCGCGCATCGTGGTGCCCATGGGGGCCTCGTACTGGCCGGGCCGGTTCACCCGGCCCGACAGCGAGTAGATCTTCGGTCCGGGCGACTTCTCCGGGCCGAACTCCTTGAACCACTCGGCGCCGCCGCGGACGACGAACGGCACGGTGGCCAGCGTCTCCACGTTGTTGATGACCGTCGGGGCGCCGTACAGGCCGGCGACCGCGGGGAACGGCGGCTTGAGCCGGGGCTGGCCGCGGTAGCCCTCGAGCGAGTCGAGCAGCGCCGTCTCCTCGCCGCAGATGTAGGCGCCGGCGCCGGCGTGCACGACCAGCTCCAGGTCCCAGCCGGAGCCGAGGACGTCGCTGCCGAGGTACCCGGCCGCGTAGGCCTCCTCGACGGCGGACACCAGCCGCCGGTGGGCGTGCACGGCCTCGCCGCGGACGTAGATGACGGCGAACCGGCAGCGGATCGCGTACGCCGAGATGATCACGCCCTCCACCAGGGAGTGCGGGTCGGTCATCATCAGCGGCAGGTCCTTGCAGGTGCCCGGCTCCCCCTCGTCGGCGTTGACCACGAGGTACTTGGGCATCGCGGCCGGCCCGGTGGGCGTCTCCCCCGGCTTGGGCTGCGGGATGAAGCTCCACTTCATGCCGGTGGGGAAGCCGGCGCCGCCGCGGCCGCGCAGGCCGGAGTCCTTGACCAGGGAGACCAGCTCGTCGGGCTGCATGGTCAGCGCGGTGCGCAGCGCGGAGTAGCCGCCGAGGGACTCGTAGGTGGACAGCCGCCAGGGCTGGTCGGCGCCCCAGCGCGAGGTGAGGACGGGGGTGAGGGGCATGGGTCAGGCCTCCCGGGTCGCGGGCCCCTGGCCGGAGGTGCCCGGCTCGGTGCCCGCGGGGGTGTCGGGGGTGGGACGGGGGCCGCCGGGCGTGCGGCGGCCGTACTCGGTACCGCGGTCGGGGTGCGCCTGCGCGGCGCCGGCCCGCTCGGCCGGGTTGTCGGCCGCGGCGACGCGGGCGTCGGCGGCCTCCTGCTCGGGCGTCTGCCCGGCGTCCCCGGACGGCGCGACGGTGTCGGCGGGCTCCCCGGCGTCGGCGGGCTCCGGCTCGGGGCCGGTCATCGGCGGGGCGGACTCGCCGCGCTCGGCGGCGAGCCGGACGCCGGCCAGCGTCGGCCCCCACTCCCCCGGCGCGTCGACGGCGGCCGCGGCGGCCGCGACGTCGGCGTGCTGGGAGAAGCCGGCGAGCTGGCGGGAGACGCCGCGGAAGTCGGTGAGCGGCGCGCCCCGGGTCGGGTGCGGCTTCTCGCCGCGGCGCAGCGCCGCCACCAGCGCGCGGGCGCTGTCGACGTCCTGCTGGTCGTAGAACTCGTAGTCGACGGTGACCACGGGCGCGTAGTCGCACGCCGCCAGGCACTCGGCGTGCTCGAGGGTGACCGACCCGTCGGCGGCGGTCTCGTCGTGGTGGACGCCGAGGTCGTCGGACAGGGCGTCCATGATCCGCTGCCCGCCGAGGACGGCGCACAGCGTGTTGGTGCAGACGCTGACGATGTGCCGGCCGGTCGGGCGGCGCTTGTACATCGTGTAGAAGGTCGCGACCGCGCCCACCTCGGCGCGGGTCAGGCCGAGCTCCTCGGCGCACAGCCCGATGCCCTCGGGGCTGACGTAGCCCTGGTAGCTCTGCACCAGGTGCAGCATCGGGAGCAGCGCCGAGCGCGGCTGCGGGTAGCGGGCCATGATCTCCCGCGCCTCGAGCCGGGTCCGCTCGGTCAGCGGCGGCAGGTCGGCGGTCGCCGGCGCGACGGGGCTGTCGACCAGTCCCGTCGTCGCCGCGCCCTCCGCCGATCCGGGCAGGGCGGTCACCGGTCGACACCTCCCATCACCGGGTCGAGCGAGGCGATCGCGGCGATGACGTCGGCGATCATGCCGCCCTCGCTCATCGCCGCGGTGGCCTGCAGGTTCACGAAGCTGGGGTCGCGCACGTGGACGCGCCACGGGCGGGTGCTGCCGTCGCTGACCACGTGGTAGCCGAGCTCCCCGCGCGGCGACTCGACCGGCACGTACACCTGCCCGGCCGGCACCCGGAAGCCCTCGGTGACCAGTTTGAAGTGGTGGATCAGGGCCTCCATCGAGGTGCCCATGATGTGCCGGACGTGGTCGAGGGAGTTGCCCATGCCGTCGGCGCCGAGGGACAGCTGGGCCGGCCAGGCGATCTTCCGGTCCTCGACCATCACCGGGCCGGGCTCGAGCCGGTCGAGGGCCTGCTCGACGATCCGCAGCGACTCGTGCATCTCCGCCATCCGGACCAGGAACCGGCCCCAGGCGTCGGAGGTGTCGGCGGTGGGCACCTCGAAGTCGTAGGTCTCGTAGCCGAGGTAGGGCTCGATCTTGCGCAGGTCCCAGGCCAGCCCGGTGGCGCGCAGCGGCGGCCCGGTGACGCCGAGCGCCAGGCACCCGCTGACGTCGAGGTACCCGACGTCCTTGAGCCTCCGCTGCCAGATCGGCTGGGCGGTGAGCATCTGGTGGTAACCGGCCAGCTGCCCGGGCATGACCCGGAGCCACTCGCGGATCGACTGCTCGGCGCCCGGCGGCAGGTCCTGCGCGACGCCGCCGGGGCGGATGTAGGCGTGGTTCATCCGCAGCCCGGTGATCTCCTCGAGCAGGTCGAGGCACATCTCCCGCTCGCGGAAGCCGTTGGTCATGCCGGTGAGCGCACCGAGCTCCATGCCGCCGGTGGCCAGGCACACCAGGTGCGAGGCGATCCGGTTGATCTCCATGACCAGCACGCGGATGGTCTGCGCCCGCTGCGGCACCTCGATGCCGAGGAGCTTCTCGACGGCCATGCAGTAGCCGGCCTCGTTGAACAGCGGGGACAGGTAGTCCATCCGCGTCACGAAGGTCGTGCCCTGCGTCCAGGTGCGGTACTCGGTGTTCTTCTCGATGCCGGTGTGCAGGTAGCCGATGACCACCCGCGCCTTGGTCACCGTCTCGCCCTCGAGGTCGAGCACCAGCCGGAGGACGCCGTGCGTGGAGGGGTGCTGCGGCCCCATGTTGACGACGAGGCGCTCCTCGCCGGTGAGGTCGCTGCCGAAGGTCTGGTCCCAGTCGCCGCCGGTGACCGTGTAGACGCGGCCCTCGGTGGTCTCGCGCGACCCGGCGTACGGGTCCTGCCCCGTGGACGTCGTGGCGGTCACCGGTAGCTCCGGCGGGTGTCCGGCGGCGGGATCGTCGCGCCGTGGTACTCCACCGGGACGCCGCCGAGCGGGTAGTCCTTGCGCTGCGGGTGCCCGTCCCAGTCGTCGGGCATGAGGATCCGGGTGAGCGCCGGGTGGCCGTCGAAGACGATGCCGAACATGTCGTAGGTCTCCCGCTCGTGCCAGTCCGCCGTCGGGTAGACCGACGACACCGACGGGACGTGCGGGTCCTCGGCGGTGACGGCCACCTCGAGCCGGACCCGGCGCCGGTAGGTCATCGACGTCAGGTGGTAGACGACGTGCAGCCGCGGCCGCCCCGGCGTCGCGACCGGCCCGCCGCTGCCCTCGTAGTCGACGCCGGAGACGCTGCTGCACAGCTCGAAGCGCAGCGCGTCGTCGTCGCGCAGCGCCCGGACGAGGGTGAGCAGGTGCTCGCGGGCGACGAAGTAGGTGATCTCCCCGCGGTCGACCAGCACCCGCTGGACGGCGGCGGCGTAGGTGGCCTCGCCGACCGCCTCGGCCAGCGCGTCGGTGACCTCGTCGAACCAGCCGCCGTAGGGCCGCTCGGTGGAGTGCAGCGCGACCGCGCCGCCGGGCTCGACACGGACCAGGCCGCCGAAGCCGGAGGTGTCGCCGCTGCCGGAGACCCCGAACGCGCCCTTGCGGAAGCCCCCGGACGGGGCCGCGACCCCCTGGCCGGCGTCGGCGCCGCTGCGGTCGCCGGGGCCGGTCACCGGGCGCCGCCGTACTGCTCGGGCAGCAGGACGGCGTTGCCGCCGCGCCGCTCGATGAGGAACTGGCCGGTGCGGCCGGCCGCCGCGGCCTCCTCGTAGGCCCGCCGGGCCTCCTTGTCGGCGCGGATGCTCGAGGGCATCTCGACCAGCAGGTCGCGGGCGCGACCCTCGGCCCGGTCCTGCTCGAGCTGGCGGGCCCGGCGGGCGCCCAGCGGCTCGTTCTGGATCTTGTGGTGGAGCTTGAGGATGGCGTCCATCAGCATCTCCGGGCGCGGCGGGCAGCCGGGCAGGTACATGTCGACGGGGACGACGTGGTCCACGCCCTGCACCACCGCGTAGTTGTTGAACATGCCGCCGGAGCTGGCGCACACGCCCATGGCGAGCACCCAGCGCGGCTCGGGCATCTGGTCGTAGATCTGCCGCAGGACCGGCGCCATCTTCTGGCTCACCCGGCCGGCGACGATCATCAGGTCGGCCTGGCGCGGGGAGGCGCGGAAGACCTCCATGCCGAAGCGCGCGAGGTCGTAGCGGCCGGCGCCGGTGGCCATCATCTCGATGGCGCAGCAGGCCAGGCCGAAGGTGGCCGGCCACAGCGACGACTTGCGCGTCCAGTTGACGAGCTTCTCGACCGTGGTGAGCAGGAAGCCGCTCGGCAGCTTCTCCTCGAGACCCATGTGTGTCAGCTCCTCGCCGTCGGGGTCACGCCCGTCAGTCCCACTCGAGGCCGCCGCGGCGCCAGACGTAGGCGTAGGCGAGGAAGACGGTGGCGATGAAGACGACCATCTCGACCAGGCCGAACAGCCCCAGCGCGTCGTTGGCGACGGCCCACGGGTAGAGGAAGACGATCTCGATGTCGAAGACGATGAACAGCATCGCCGTCAGGTAGTACTTGACCGGGAACCGGCCGCCCTGCAGCGGCTGGTCGACCGGCTCGATGCCGCACTCGTAGGCCTCGAGCTTCGCCCGGTTGTAGCGGCGCGGGCCGACGTACGGCGCGACCGCCACGGAGAACAGCGCGAAGGCCGCGGCGAGCGCGAACAGACCCACGATGGGGACGTAGGCCGACAGCACCGGCGCCTCCCTCGGCGACTCGAACGCTTGTGAAGAATTTCACAAACTGGTGCATCGAGCCTATGCCGCGACCCCGGGGGATGGAAGCGCCGGGGGTGAGTGAGTTCACATCGGGCGGTCACGGTCCGGTCACGGACCGCCGCGACGGCCGCGTTGGACCCAGGGCGTCAGACCGAGGGCGTCAGCCGGGTGAGGACGGCGACCGCGCGGTCGAACCGGTCGCCGTCGCGGCCGTCGGAGAGGTTCCCCATGAGCCGCAGCGCGGCGTTCACCATCGCCGGGCGCTTGAGCCCGTGCGCCGTGGCGAAGCGGACCAGGCCGGGGCGGTCGAGCAGCGCCAGGAAGGCCGTGCCGAGCCGGTGGTGGCGGCCGTAGGCCTCCCGCAGCCGCTCGGGGTAGGCGCGCAGCACCGCCTCGCGGGCAGGGCCCTCGGGCGCGCGCAGCGCGGCGGCCGCCGTCTCGCCGGCCATCCGGCCGGTCTCCAGGGCATAGCTGATGCCCTCGCCGTTGAACGGGTTGACGACGCCCGCGGTGTCGCCGGCCAGCAGCAGCCCGCGGGTGTAGGCGGGGCCGCGGTTGAGCGCCATGGGCAGGCCGGCGCCGCGCAGCGGGGTGACGGCGTGCTCCTCGCCCAGCTGCCACTCCGGCGGGAGCGTGGCCAGCCAGCGGCGCAGCACGGTGCGCGCGTCGGTCTCCCCGCCGCGGCGGGTGTCGAGCAGGCCGAAGCCGACGTTGGCGGTGCCGTCGCCCATGCCGAACGACCAGCCGTAGCCGGGCATGGAGTCGGCGGTCGGGCCCTCGGCGGACAGGTCGAAGGAGATGTCGAGGTAGTCGTCCTCGCCGCGCGGCGTCCGGACGTAGCGGCGGACGGCGACGCCGAGCGGGCGGTCCTCGCGGCGGGTCAGCCCGATGGCCTTCGCCAGCCGCCCCGACAGGCCCTCCGCGGACACCACCAGCGGCGCCCGCCAGGTCACCGGCTCCTTGCCCGGCCCGGCCTGCGCGTGCACGCCCGCGACCCGGCCGGCGTCGTCGAGCAGCGGGTCGGTGACGGTGACCTCCTGCTCGAGCCGGGCGCCGGCGGCCACGGCGTGCTCGGCCAGCATCGGGTCGAGGTCCCTGCGCTGCCGGATGAGGCCGTAGGGCGGCCAGGAGTCCAGCGACGGCCAGTCGACCTCGACGACCTGCCCGCCGCCGAAGACCCGCAGCCCCCGGTGCCGGACCCAGCCCGCGGCCGGGGAGACGTCGACGCCCATCTCGTCGAGCGCCTTGACCGCGCGCGGCGTGAGGCCGTCGCCGCAGACCTTCTCCCGCGGGAACCGGGCCTTCTCCAGCACGACGACGTCGAGCCCGGCGGTGGCCAGCGCCCAGGCGGCCGCCGACCCCGCGGGGCCGGCACCCACCACGACGACGTCGGCACTGCCCCCGGCGGTCGGAGTCGTCACGCGCTGGCCCCCTCGGTGCTCGGTCGCGGCCCGGGCGGACCGACCGTGCGAGCCTAGGCGGGGCCCCGGCGGGCGGCGGAGGCGAGCGCGGCGACCACCTCGTCGTCGCCGGTCTGGCCGAAGTCGTCGTACCAGCGGCCCACCGCGCCGAACGGCCGCGGGGCGAGCAGGCAGACGACGGCGTCGGCGTCGAGGGCCACGCCGGGCGCGGCGACCGGGACGGCCACGACGACGGCGGCCGGGCCGGTGCGGCGCACGGCGACCAGCGCGGCGCGCATGGTGGCGCCGGTGGCGAGGCCGTCGTCGACGAGGACGACGGTGCGGCCGGCCGGGTCCGGCGGCGGGCGGTCGCCGCGGTAGGCCGCGCGGCGCCGGTGCAGCTCGGCGAGCTCGGCGCGGCGGACGTCGGCGGCGGCCGCCTCGTCGACCTCGACGCGGGCCAGCACCTCCTCGACGGCGACGCTCTCGACCGCCTCCCCCACCGCCGCGACCGCCCCGACGGCCAGCTCCGGACGGCCGGGCAGGCCGAGCTTGCGGACGGCGACGACGTCGAGCTCCGCACCCAGCGCCGCGGCGACCTCCGCGGCGACGAGCACCCCGCCGCGGGGCAGGCCGAGGACCAGCGCGCCGGCGTCGAGCGGGACGGCGGGCGCGGTGGCGGGGTCGGTCAGGCGCGCGGCGAGCTGCCGGCCGGCGTCGCGCCGGTCGGCGAACGGCGGCGGGCCCACCGCGGCCGCCGGGTCAGACCGGCTGTGGTCCCGCCGGCGGGGGCGCGGTCGGGTCGGTCGGGCTCGGCTGCGGCAGCGGGGCCGGCGACGGCGGGGAGATCGGGTCCACCGGGGACGGCGAGGGGCCGGGCGGCTCGGGTGCCGGGAACGGATCGGTCATGGACCGACGCTATCCCCGTGGACGCGGGCCGGCGTCGGCGTCCGCGCCCGGCCTACGGGCGGCGGGCGCGGTGCAGGGCGACGATCCCGCCGGTGAGGTCGCGCCACTCGACGTCGGCCCAGCCCGCGGCCTGGATGCGGGCGGCGAGCGCCGGCTGGTCGGGCCAGGCCCGGATCGACTCGGCGAGGTAGACGTAGGCGTCGGGGTTGCTGCTCACCGCGGTGGCGATCCGCGGGAGCGCCCGCATCAGGTACTCGGTGTAGACGGTGCGGAACGGCGTCCACGTGGGGCTGGAGAACTCGCAGACGACGAGCGTGCCACCGGGCCGGACGATGCGGGCGAACTCGCGCAGCGCGGTGTCGGGGTCGGCCACGTTGCGCAGGCCGAAGGAGATGACCAGCCCGTCGACGCTCGCGTCGGCCAGCGGCAGCGCCATCGCGTCGCCGGCCACCATCGGCACCGGCCGCCACGCGCCCGCGCGCAGCATCCCCTGGGAGAAGTCACAGGCCACCGCCCGGACGCCGCCCGCGGCGAGCTCGACCGTGGAGACGCCGGTGCCGGCGGCGACGTCGAGCACGACGTCCCCCGGACGGGCGCCCAGCGCCTCGCGGGTGGCCCGCCGCCAGGACACGTCGCGGCCGGCGGACAGGACGGTGTTGGTGAGGTCGTAGCGCCGCGCGACGCCGTCGAACATGGCCGCGACCTCGTGCGGCTGCTTGTCCAGACCGGCCCGCCGACCGGCGGTGTGTGCGCTGTCTCGCCGGTCCGTCACGGCGCCGACGCTACCGGCCTGCCTACGCTGGGGAGCGTGACAGCCGCGGCGGTGACCTCCCCGGACCCCGTCGCGCCCGCGGTCACGACGGTCGCGCTGCCCGACGCCCCCGACCTGCTGTCGCTGCTGCCGCGCGAGGGCGCCCTGTCCTGGGTGCGCCGCGGCGAGGGGATCGTCGGCTGGGGCGAGGCCGACCGCCTCGAGGTCTCCGGCCCTGGCGCGCTGGCCGAGGCGGCCGCCTGGTGGGCCGACCGCAGCGCCGCGCTCGCCGTCGACGACGACGTCGCGGTCCCCGGCTCCGGCCCGGTCGTGTTCGCCAGCATCGCGTTCGACCCGGCCGCGGGGACGTCGGTGTTCGTCGTCCCGGAGGTCGTCGTCGGCCGGCGCGGCGGGGTGGCGTGGATGACCACGACCGGCGACGCCGACCCGCGTGACCTGCCCGCCCCCGCTCCCCTGCCGCCGTCGCCCGGCCGGCTGCGCTACGCCGACGGGGCGCTCGACCCCGCGTCCTGGTGCGGCGCGGTGTCCGCGGCGGTCGCCCGCATCGGCGACGGCGACCTCGCGAAGGTGGTGCTGGCCCGCGACCTGCTGGTCACCGCCGACGTGCCGCTCGACGCCCGCCGGCTGCTCGACCGCCTGGCCGCCCGCTTCCCCGACTGCTGGACCTTCGCCGTCGACGGACTGCTCGGCGCCACCCCGGAGCTGCTGCTGCGCCGCACCGGCCGGCAGCTGTCGGCCCGGGTGCTCGCCGGCACGGCGCCGCGCGGCGCGGGGGCCGACGACGAGCGGCTGGCGGCGGGCCTGCTGGCCAGCCCGAAGGACCGCGCCGAGCACGCCCTCGCCGTCGACTCCTTGGTGCGGGCGCTCGACCCGTTCTGCACCGCGCTGTCGGTGCCGGACGAGCCCTCGCTGCTGACGCTGCCGAACGTGCGGCACCTGGCCACCGACGTCGTCGGCACGCAGCGCCGGTCCGGGGAGCGGGGGCGCGCGGGACTGCTGGACCTGGTCGACGCCGTGCACCCGACGGCGGCCGTCTGCGGCACCCCGCCCGACGTCGCGCGCGCGGTCATCGCCGAGCTCGAGGGGATGGACCGCGGCCGCTACGCGGGGCCCGTGGGCTGGCTCGACGCCCGCGGCGACGGCGAGTTCGGCCTGGCGCTGCGGTGCGCGCAGTTGTGCGACGACGACCCCGCCTCGGCCCGGCTGTTCGCCGGGTGCGGCATCGTGGCCGGCTCCGACCCGGCCGCCGAGCTCGCCGAGACGCAGTCGAAGTTCGCCGCCTTCCAGGCCGCGCTGGAGAGCTGATGCGGCTGGTCCCGGACCTGCGCTGGGACCACAACACGTACTACCGGCACCTGCTGCTGCGCGCCGTGCCACCCGGCGCCGCGCGGGTGCTCGAGGTCGGCTGCGGTGCCGGCGACCTCGCCGCCGAGCTCGCCGGGCGGGCGGCGCGGGTGGACGCCGTGGACCGCTCGGCGGAGATGGTCGCGCTGGCCCGCGCGCGGGTGCCGGCGACCGTGCGGGTGGACCGGGCCGACGTACTGGACCTCGCGCTGCCGGCGGGCGGGTACGACGCCGTCGTCGGCATGAGCGTCCTGCACCACCTGCCCCTGGAGGAGGCGCTGCGGGCCCTGGCCGCGGCCCTGCGCCCGGGCGGCGTGCTGGCGATGGTCGCCCTGCCGCGCACCGACCTGGCCCGCGAGCTGCCGCTGGAGCTCACCGCGGCGGTCGCGGACCGTGCCGTCGGGCTGCGGCGGGCCGTGCGCGGGCACGCCGCCGGAGCCCCCGTGCCGGGCATGCCGATGCGCGACCCGGAGCTCACCGTGCGGGAGGTGCGGGCGCGGGCCCGGGCGGTGCTCCCGGGCGTGCGCGTCCGCCGGCTGCTGTTCTGGCGCTACCTGCTGGTGTGGCAGCGGCCGGCCTGACCGTGGGAAAGGAGTCGGCAGGCGACGACGGCGCTGGTTGGCTGGCGCGGTGCGCCCCGTCCCCACCGTCGCCGGTGCCCGATCGCTGCCGCCGCCGTTCGACCACCCGCACGCCTCCGCGGAGGCCCGCGCGATCGCCGAGCGGGGGACGGTCCTGCGCGCCCAGGTCGGGTCCGGCGTCCACGGCACCTCCGTGGCCGGCCAGGACGACCGCGACGAGATGGGCATCTGCCTCGAGCCGCCGGAGTTCGTGACCGGCACCGCGCGGGTGCCGGCGGGCCTGTCGACGACGGCGACCGTGCCGTTCGAGCAGTACCACCGGCACACCGCCTGGGACCGGCCCGGTGGGCTGGTCAACCGCTCCGGCGCCGGCGACCTCGACGTCGTCGTCTACTCGGCACGCAAGTGGGCGCGGCTCGCGCTCGGCGGCAACCCGACGGTCCTCCTCCTGCTGTTCGTGCCGGACGAGGAGGTCGTGGTCCGCACCGAGGCCGGTGCGGAGCTGGTCGCGCACGCCGACCGGTTCGTCTCACGCCTGGCGGCCGACCGCTTCCTCGGATACCTGCGCGCCCAGCGGGCGGCGATGACCGGCGCCCGCCCCGGCCGCGCGGAGCTGGTCGACGCACACGGGTTCGACGTGAAGTTCGCGATGCACGCGCTGCGGCTCGGGGTGCAGGGCGCCGAGCTGCTCGGTACGGGGCGGATCACCCTGCCGGTGCCGGAGCCGGACCGGGCGTACCTGCGCCGGGTGCGCCGCGGGGAGGTGCCGCTCGCCGAGGTGGTCGAGGCGGTCGAGGACGCCGAGGCGCGCTTGCTGGCGCTGCGCGACAGCCCGGCGGTGCCGCCGCTTCCCGACCGCGCCTGGGTGGACGGCTGGCTGCACCGTGCCCACCTCGCGTACTGGGCGTCGCTGCCCTGAGATGGCGGGGTGTCAAGACCTGTCCGGCATCTGTGGACAGGCTCGTGACCTGCGGATACAGGTCGCCGCACCACACTCGGGGCGGTAGACTCCGTACATGTGTTCGAGCGGGATCGGCGGCGGGGGCGTGTTGGACGACGTCGCCGCGCTGGTCGCCGAGCGCAACCGGATCGACGCCCGCCTGGCGCGCGCGGTGCGGGCCGCCGAGGCGTCCTCCGCTCCCGAGCGCGACGGGCTGAAGTCCGTGGCGTCGTGGTTGCGGGGGCACTGCCGGTTGTCCGGGCGGGAGGCGTCCCGGCCGGCGCACAACGCTCGTGCGCTGGAGCACCTGCCGGCCCTCGCCGAGGCGCACCATGCCGGGCTCGTCACCGCCGCCCAGGTCGCTGTGGCCGCGGAGGTGACCACCCCGGACCGGCTGACCGCAGCCGCCGCGCAGGGCGTCGACCTCGGCGAGATCGACGCCGTCCTCACCGACGTGGCGGTCGAGCAGGAGCACGACGCCCTGGTCGTCGTGGTGAAGCGCTACTGCACCGCCCTCGATCCCGACGGCCCCGCGCCCGACCCCACCGAGGGGCGGCGCATGTCGGTGGTCCGCCACGCCGACGGCACCGTCACCTTCCACCTGCACCTCGACCCGGTCGGTGCCGAGCGGTTCGCCACGGCGGTGGAAGCACACGTGCAGGCCGACCGGCCCGCCGGCGACGACCGCAGCCGCGCGCAGCGGCTCGCCGACGGCGCTGTCCAGCTCGCCGACACCGCGCTGGCCACCGGCGCGGCACCGCAGCTGCGCGGGGTCAAGCCGCAGGTGGTCGTGAAGGTCGACGCGGAGGACCTGCACGACCCCGCCTGTCCGGCCGACCAGGCCACGACCGGCTCAGGAGCCGGGACCGACGGTGACGGCGCCGGCCAGGCCGACGCCGCGACCGACAGCGACGCCGACTCCTCCGCGGCCGAGACAGGCGGTGCCGGCGAGGCGACCAGGAGCATCCGCCAGGCCCGTGCCGGGTCGAGGAGGACGTCCTCGCTGCCGCGGTGGCGGGGCAGCGCGACCCTCGGGTCCGGTGCCGTGGTCCCCGCGGCCGCCGCCCGCTGGCTGGCCTGCGACGGCGCGATCACCCGCGTGGTGCTCGGCCCCGACGGCGTCCCCCTCGACCTGGGCCGGGAGCAGCGCCTCGCCGACCGGCACGTCCGCCGCGCCGCGGAGGTCCGCGACGGTGGGTGCGTGTTCACCGGCTGCGGCGCCCCCACCTGGTGGTGCGACGTCCACCACGTCGTGCACTGGCTCGACGGCGGACCGACGTCGCTGGAGAACTCGGCGCTGCTGTGCGAACGCCACCACACGAAGGTCCATCACGGCTTCCGCGTGCAACGCCTGGCTGACGGGCGATGGCACACGTGGCGGCCCGACGGCACCGAAATCCGCACACCCGCGGCGCTGCGGTCGCCGCCCCTCGTCCCCGCCTGAGACGACGAGGACCCCGGCCGCGGGCGGCCGGGGTCCTCGTGTCGGGCGGTGGTCAGCCGACGTAGTTCACGTGCACGTGGTCGAAGTGGTTCGCGGTGACGCCACCGCGGTCCTCCATGGCGCGCCACGCGCCGTCGGGCGAGGTGAGGATGCGCTGCTCCCAGATCACGTACTCGACACCGAGCTCGTCCCAGTGGTCCACGTGGTACTGCGCGATGGCGTCGCCGAGGGTGGCGTCGCTCATGACCATGTAGTCCAGGGCCTTGCCCGAGGGGTGCCCGTCGGGGTCGACGGCGCTGGGCCGGGTGCCGCCGAGGGTGATGTCACCGGCGCCGGGCACCGCGCTCACGACGGCGTTCGCGGCCGCCTGCACCGCGGCGTGGATCGGCCCGGAGCTGTTGGTGATGGTGGCGACGGCGGCGGCCGAGGCGGGCGCCGCGGCGACCTCGGGGGCGGCCTCGGCGAGCGGGGCGACCTCGCCGACCGGCGCAGACTCCCCGGCGTTCGAGCCACCGGCGGGCGTCTCGGCAGGGGCTGCGGCGGGCGCGGGGGCCGGGGCCTCGGCGGGGGCCGCGGCAGGCGCGGGGGCCGGCGCCTCGGCGGGCGCGGCGGCCGGAGCCGCCCCGCTCACCGCGAACACCTGACCCGGGAAGATCAGGTTCGGGTTGCTGCCGATGACGTCGACGTTGCGCTCGTAGAGCTCCCGCCAGCTCTGGGCGTGGGCGGCGGCGATCTTGGCGACGGTGTCGCCCCACCGGACGGTGTAGTCCTCGGTGTCGCCAGCGGCCGGCGCAGGCGCGGCCTCGGCCGGCGCGGCCGGGGCGGCGGGAGCGGCCTCCGGCGCGGGAGCCTCCGCGGCGGGCGCGGCGGGAGCGGGGGCCTCCGCGGCGGCCGCGGTGGTGCCCTCGGCCAGGTACTTCCCGCAGGACGGCCAGGCGCCGACGCCCTGACCGGCGAGGACGGCCTCGGCGATCTCGACCTGCTGGGCGGGGGTGGCGAGGTCGGCGCGCGGGGCGAGCTCGGTGCCGCCGAACGCGGCCCAGGTGGACTGGCTGAACTGCAGGCCGCCGTAGTAGCCGTTGCCGGTGTTGATCGACCAGTTGCCGCTCGACTCGCACTGGGCGACGCCGGACCAGTCGTGGCTGGTCGAGGCGGAGGCGGGCGAGCTGAGGACGCCGATCCCGACGACGGTGGCGCCGGCGGCGACAGGGGCCTTGGCGATGACCTTCTTGGTGCGGACGTAACGGGGTGCGCGGTGCTTGGGCATGGTGATGATCTCCCGATCACCGCCGGCGAGGTGAGCTGTCGGGTTCGGGCGATCGGTGCCCGGCCGCGGGACGCGGCTTCACCCCGGAGACGCGTTCAGGTCAGGCCCCCGTAGGCCGTCACGCGCCGGAAGTGGGTCCCCCACCCCTGCCCTTGGGAGTTGACGTGAGCGACCGGTGGGCAGGGTTTGGCGGACCGGCGCCGCGCTCCGGTGTGCTGAGCGCAGCCAAAACGTTACATATCGTCATGGCAACTGTCGTCGTGTCGCCGGTCACGTCGAGGTTGTTCTGTGCTCCTGCGGGGTATCGGCACCCCTCGGTCGAGGGGCCGGCGACCCCGCTCTCCGGACGATCCACCCTGGTCGCGCCCCGTGTCGCGGAGACGGCCCCTGCCCTGCACCGACGGCCGGGACCAGCGGCGGCCGGTGACGCAGCACACCGGCCGCGCGGGTCAGGTCAGGGCACGGGCGGCGGTCTCCCGCAGCGCGACGGCGAGGCCGGCCTCCGCGCGCTGGTCGGTGCGCACGACCACCACCCGCGGCCCGCCGAGCGCCAGCGCCGCCGGCAGCTCGTCCGCGGTGGTCACCGCGGTGGCCGCCCAGCCCAGCGCCCGGGCGACGGCGACCAGGTCGCGGCCGTGCGGCGTGCCGAACACCCGCCGGTAGTCGCGCTCGTGCGCGGGCCGCCCCGGCTCGAGCTGGGCGAAGATCCCGCCGCCGTCGTTGTCCGGGACGACGACGGTGAGGTCCGGCCGGGCCTCGCCCTCGCCGGTCAGCAGCCCCTGCAGGTCGTGCAGGAAGGTCAGGTCGCCCATGAGCGCGACCGCCGGGCCGCCGTGCACCAGCGCGGCCCCGATCGCCGTGGAGATCGTCCCGTCGATGCCCGCGACGCCGCGGTTGGCCAGCACGCTCACGTCGCCGCGCGGCACGGCGAGCCGGTCGACGTCGCGCACGGGCGTCGACGAGCCGAGCACCAGCAGCGCGCCGGCGGGCAGCGCGGCGACGACGTCGCGGGCCAGCCGGGCGGCGGTCAGGCCGGGAGCGCCGTCGAGCAGCGCGTCCACGGCCGTGCCCACCCGCGCGGCGGCGTCGCGCCAGGCGACTGCCCAGGCGGCGTCCGCGGGCGGCCCGGACGGCGGGACGGCGCGGGTGACCGACGTGCTGGAGCGGCCGGGGTCGGGCCAGCGCGGGCCGGACACCACCGTCTCCACCCGCACCCGGGGGTCGGCCAGCAGCGCCGAGACCGGCCGCGACAGCGTCGGCCGCCCGAGCACGACCACCCGCGCGGGCCGGTGCTCCTCCAGCCAGTCCGGCGCACCGAGCAGCAGCGCCCCGCCGCGCACGGCGTCGCCGGTCCACGCCCCGCCGCTGGGCTCGGCGACCACGGGCCAGCCCGCGGCCGCGGCACCCTCGGCCCACGCCCGGCCGGCCGCCGACGGCCCGTCACCGGCGACCACCAGCGTGCGAGGGGCGTCGGGCAGCGGATCGACCGGCGCGAGGGAGGCCCGGCCCGCGGTCCACGCGCCGCCGTCGTCCCGCCCGGCCCACGGGCCGGTGAGCGGGCCCGGTTCCTCCTCCGGCAGCAGCGGGTCGCGCAGCGGCAGGTCGAGCTGCACCGGCCCGGGGTCGCCCGACAGCGCGCCGGTGGCGGCGAGCAGCGCGCGGGAGACCACGGAGCGCCAGTAGCGGTTCTGCGCGGCCTCGCGGCCGGCCTCGGGCACGCCGACGTCGGCCGCCCAGCGCACCGCGCCGCCGTAGAGCCCGGGCTGCTCGATGGTCTGGTTGGCGCCGGTCGAGCGCAGCTCCGGCGGCCGGTCGGCGGTCAGCGCGAGCAGCGGCACGCCGGTGACGTCGGCCTCGAGGACCGCGGCGTGCAGGTGCGCGGTCGCCGTCCCGGACGTGGTGAGCACCGGCACCGGCCGGCCGGAGGCGCGGGCCAGGCCGAGCGCGAGGAAGGACGCCGTCCGCTCGTCGATGCGCACGTGCAGCCGCAGCGAGCCCGCGCGCTCCGCGGCGGCGAGGGCGAGCGCCACGGGCGCCGAGCGCGACCCCGGGGCGACGACGGCGTCGCGGACCCCGCCGCGGACGAGCTCGTCGACCAGCACGCGGGCGAAGGCGGTGGAGGGGTTCACGCCGCGAGCACCGCCGCGAGCCGCCGGCCCCAGCGGCCGGCGACGTCGTCGGGCGCGGTCACCTCCGCGAGCCGGTCGGGCTCCACCGCGCGGACGGGCAGCGCGCCGTCGACGGGCAGCAGCGGGTCGGCCGTCACGTCGCCGCCGAGCAGCGCGACGGTCGCCAGGCCGCACGCGAAGGGCAGCTCCGGCAGCGCGGCGGCCAGCGCCACCCCGGCGGCGATGCCGACCGAGGACTCCAGCGCCGAGGACACCACGCAGGGCAGGCCGTGCGCCTCGGCCACCCGCAGCGCCGCGCGCACCCCGCCGAGCGGCTGCACCTTGAGGACGACGACGTCGGCGGCCTCGCGCAGGTCGACCGCGAGCGGGTCGCCGGCCCGGCGCACGCCCTCGTCGACGGCGACCCGCACGTCGACCCGGCGGCGCAGCGCGGCCAGCTCCTGCAGCGTGGCGCAGGGCTGCTCGACGTACTCCAGGCCGACCCGGTCCAGCTCCCGGATCCTGGAGACGGCCGTGTCGACGTCCCACGCGGCGTTGGCGTCGACCCGCACCGCGCCCGCGGGGCCGAGCGCGTCGCGGACGGCCTCCACGCGGGCGAGGTCGTCGGCCGGCGTCTGCCCGGGTTCGGCCACCTTCACCTTCGCCGTCCGGCAGCCCGAGGCGGTCACGATCGCGTGCGCCCGCTCCGCGTCGACCGCCGGCACCGTGACGTTGACGGGAACGGAGTCGCGCACCGGCGCGGGCCAGCCCTCCAGCGCCGCCTCCGCCGCGGCGGCCCACCAGCGGCGGCTCTCCGCCACGCCGTAGTCCCAGAACGGGGAGAACTCGCCCCAGCCGGCCGGCCCGCGCACCAGCACGCCGTCGCGGACGTCGATGCCGCGGAACCGGGTGCGCATCGGCACCGACCACACCGCCGTCGCCGTCGTCCCGGGCGGGAGCGGCACGGAGGTGATCACGGCGGCAAGCGTATGCCGGGCGGGTCGTACCCTCGGGGATCGTGCCCCGGCAGCTCACCGTCCTCCCCGCGCCGGAGGCCCCCGCAGACGTGCTGGGCTCCGTGCTGCCCGCCGTCCACGCCGCGCTCGAGGGGTCCGCGCCGCTCGCCGTGCTGCCCGCCGGCCCCGCCGCCGCTGCCGCCCGGGAGGTGCTCGCCCCGGAGGAGCCGCTCGAGGACGGCGCCGACCTCGTCGTCGTCACCTCCGGGTCCACCGGCGGCGGGCGTGGCGTGCTGCTGCCCGCCGCGGCGCTGCGGGCGTCGGCGACCGCCACCCTCGACCGGCTCGGCGGCCCGGGCACCTGGCTGCTGGCGCTGCCGGTGTCCGCGATCGCCGGGCTGCAGGTGCTCGTCCGCTCGGCGCTGGCCGGCACGCTCCCGGCCGTCCTCGCGCCCGGGGAGGGCCTGGCCGCGGCCGCCGCCCGGATGCCCGGCGGCCGCCGGTACACCGCGCTGGTGCCCACGCAACTGCGCCGGTACCTGGACCGCGAGCCGGAGGTGCTGCGCACCTTCGACGCCGTCCTGGTCGGCGGCGCGGCCACCGACCCCGCACTGCTCGCCCGGGCCCGCGCCGAGGGCGTGGCCGCGGTGACCACCTACGGGATGAGCGAGACGGCCGGCGGCTGCGTGTACGACGGCGTCCCGCTCGACGGGGTCCGCGTGCGGGTGGACGACGACGGGATCGCCATCGCCGGGCCGGTGCTCGCCCTCGGCTACCGCCGCGACCCGGCGAGCACCGCGGCCGCCTTCACCGGCGGGGAGTTCCGCACCCGCGACGCCGGGACGATCGGCGCCGACGGGCGGCTGACGGTCACCGGCCGGCTCGACGACGTCGTGGTCACCGGCGGGGTGAACGTCGCGCCGCAGGCCGTCGAGGGCGCGCTGCGCGAGCACCCCGACGTCGCCGACGCCGTCGTCTTCGGCCGGCCCGACGACGAGTGGGGCCAGCGCGTGGTGGCCGCCGTCGTGCCCGCGCCCGGCGCGGCCCCCGAGCTGGCCGCGCTGCGGGCCTGGGTGAGCGGGCGGCTGGGCGGGCCGAGCGCGCCGCGGGAGCTGCACCTGCTCGACGCCGTCCCCACGCTGCACACCGGCAAGCCCGACCGGCTCGGCGTCGCCGCCACGGTGACCCGCTGATGGCCACCCCGGCGCAGTGGGTGGCCGGCGCCCGGCCCCGCACGCTGCCCGCCGCGCTCTCGCCCGTCCTGGTGGGCACCGGCGCGGCCGCCGCGCTCGACGGCTTCCGGCTCGTCCCGGCGCTGCTGGCGCTGCTGGTCGCCCTCGCGCTGCAGGTGGCGGTCAACTACGCCAACGACTACTCCGACGGGAAGCGCGGCACCGACGCCGACCGGGTCGGGCCGATGCGGCTCGTCGGCTCCGGCGCGGCGCCGGCCCGGCAGGTGCTCACCGCGGCGCTGCTGTCCTTCGCCGTCGCGGCGGGCGCGGGCCTCGCGCTGGCGGCGCTGTCGAGCTGGTGGCTGGTCGCCGTCGGCGCGGTGTGCATCGCCGCGGCCTGGACCTACACCGGCGGCCCGCTCCCCTACGGCTACCGGGCGCTGGGCGAGGTCTTCGTCTTCGTGTTCTTCGGCCTGGTCGCCGTCGCCGGGACGACCTTCGCCCAGACCGGCCGGGTCGAGGGCCTGGCCCTGGCCGCCGCGGTGCCGGTCGGGCTGCTGTCGGTGGCGCTGCTGGTGGTCAACAACCTGCGCGACGTCGAGGGCGACGCCCAGGTGGGCAAGCGCACGCTCGCGGTGCTGCTCGGAGCCCCGCGGACCCGGCTGTTCTACGTCGGGCTGCTGGCGGTCGCCTTCGCCGTCGTCGTCGCCATCGGGGTGGGCCGGCCCTGGGCGCTGCTCGCGCTGGCCGCCGCGCCGCTGGCCGTCCCGCCGGCGCGGGTGGTGCTCTCCGGCGGGCGCGGCCCGGCGCTGATCGCCGCGCTGCAGGCCACGGGCCTGCTCACCCTCGCCACCGGCGTGCTGCTGGCGGCGGGGCTCGCCCTCAGCGGCTGATCGCGCTCAGGCGGGCTGGTCGCCCGACAGCCGGGTGCGGAACTCCTCCTTGGCCCGGCGCTTCTCCTCCGCGCGCAGGACCAGGGCGACGCTCAGCTGCTCGCGGGAGCGGCGGAGCAGGAAGTACGCCACCGGCATCGACGCGACGAGGCCGAACAGCAGGCCGGACCAGAAGTCGAGGCCGACCATCCACAGCACGACGGTCAGCAGCGCGAAGACGGCCAGCCGGCCGACGGTGTGCATCACCAGCCAGGGCAGCACCCTCGGCCGCGGCAGCGGCTTGCCGTCAGGGCCCACCGGGGTGCGCGCCTGCTCAGTCATGTCGTCCCTCCCACTTGGTCGAGAGCACCACGGTCGTGCGGGTGCGCGCGACGCCCTCGATCCTGTTCAACGCGTTGATGGCGGCCTCCAGTGCCGGGATGTCGGTCACCCGCACCTTGAGCACGTAGCCCTCGCTGCCGGCCACCCGCCAGCAGTCCTCGACCTCGGGCATCGCCCGCAGCGCTGCCTCGACGCCGGTGTCGTCGACCGAGTCGCTCTCGATGACGCCCACCAGCGCGGTGACGTCGAGGCCGAGGGCGGCGGGGTCGACGACGGCGCGGTAGCCGGTGATCACCCCGGCGGTCTCCAGCTTGCCCACCCGCTCGTGCACGGCCGGCGCGGAGAGGCCGACCTGCCGGGCGAGCTCGGCGTAGCTGGCCCGTCCGTTGGCGCGCAGCAGGTCGACGAGCTGTCGGTCGACGGCGTCGATGGGGCACTCCGTCCGGGAGGGGGCGAGGGATCGAGGCGGCGCGCCGCACTCGCACTGGCGAGTATCCCCGCGGTCGTACAGTGGCGGGGAGACGAGGAGGTGGGCCCGGTGGCTCCGTTGTTCCTGCTGGTGGTCGCCGTGGTCGTGGTCCTGCTCGTGATGCGGGCGACCGCCGCGGCCGGCCGTGGGGTGCGCCCCCAGCGCCCCGCCCGCCGTCCGCGCCCGCCGCGCGCCACGCGACCGGTCGCGCCCGACGACGACCCGGAGTTCCTGCGCGAGCTCGGCCGCCGCGCCCGCCGCGACGACGGGTCGCCCGCCTAGTCGCCAGGTGGCAGGCGGCCGCCGCTCAGGCGGCGGTGCCGCCGAAGATCCGGCGCCATCCGCGCCGCGTGGGCGGCTCGGCGTCGTCCCCGAGTCCGTCCGCGGGGTCGTCCCCGAGGACGTCCCGCGGGTCCGGGACGGCCGGGACGGCGTCCATGCGCGTGGTCTCCCGCAGCACGTCCTCCGCGGCCTCGACGACGGCCCGCTCGGCGTCCGCGTCGACGGCCCCGACGGTCTCCACGACCTCGGCGGCCTCGCCGGCCGGCCGGGCGTCCTGGGCCGCGGCCCGGTCGATGCCGCCGGGCCAGCCGAGGCCCCCACCGGTGGTGGTGTCCCCGGGCCAGCCCAGGCCGCTCTCCGTGCCGCCGTCCGTGCCGCCCTGGGTGCCGCTGCCGGTGCCGCCGTCGGGGGAACCGTCGGCGGTGGCGTGGCGGGTCCCGGGAGCGGCGCCGTCCTGCGACGCGAGCGCTGCGGCGACGATCGGGTCGGTGCCTGCTCCGTCGGCGGCGGCGTGCCTACCCACGGTCAGCCCCCGTGCGTGCGGTCATGGCGACAAGTGGAGCACGCAGCGGGAGCCACGGGCGCCCGGACCCCGAACGGGAGGGGCGGGACGCGCGTGCTGGGACCCGTGGGGCGGAAGTCAGTTGACCCCGCCGTAACTGTGCAGCCCCGTGGACACCATGTTCACGTACAGCAGGTTGAACACCATGACCGCGAGGCCCACCACGTTGACCCACGCCGCGGGCCGGCCGCGCCAGCCGGCGGTCGTGCGGGCGTGCAGGTAGGCGGCGTAGACCACCCACGCGATGAAGGCCCAGGTCTCCTTGGGGTCCCAGCCCCAGAACCGGCCCCAGGCGCTCTCCGCCCAGATGGCGCCGGCGATGACGGCGAAGGTCCAGATCGGGAAGCCGAAGACGGCGGTGCGGTGCGCGACGCGGTCGAGCGTGGCCGCCGACGGCATGCGGGCCACCAGCCGCGAGGACGACGGGTCGCCGCCGCGGGCCTCGTACCGCGACCGGACCAGGTAGAGCACGCTCGCGATGCCGCTGACGAAGAAGACGCCGAAGCCGAGGATCGCCGTCGACACGTGCACGGCCAGCCAGCTCGAGCGCAGGGCCGCCACCAGCGGGCCGCCCTCGACGTAGAGGAACAGGCCGATCGCGACCATGCTGACCACGACCGGGGCCAGCACGAACAGGCCCAGGTGGCGCAGGCCCGGCGAGCGCAGCGCCAGCACCAGGAAGGCCACCACGGCGACGAGCACGACCGCCGTGGCGAACTCGTACATGTTGCCCCAGGGCAGCCGGTCGGTGGCCATCCCGCGGGTGACCAGCACGCCGGCGTGGGTGAGCGCCCCGACGGTGGCCAGCAGCATCGCCACCCGGCCCCAGCGGCGCACCGACGGCGGGTCCTCGGGCAGCGCGCCCGGGTCCGCCGGGGACGGCGGCGGCAGCTCGGCGGCGCCCCCGCCGGCGGTCACCAGCGCCCGCTCCCGGGCCGGGCGGCGGCCGAACGCCAGCTGCGCGCAGAACGCGACGGTGGCCAGCGAGTAGAGGCCCACGCTGGTGGAGAACAGGGTGTCCGACAGGCCGGACAGCTGGTCGGGCGTCACGCGGATGTTCCTCCGGTCGAGGATGCGCCCCCGGACGGGGCGCGGTCGGCACGGGCGGGGTCTCGGCTGGCGAGGACCGCCCGCAGGTCGTCGGTGAGGGCCGCGAACCGCGGCGCGCCGTCGCCGCTGCCGCGGGTCAGCGCACCGACGTCGAGCACCGTACCGCCGGTGGCGGGGTCGGTGTCGGCGCGGGCGAAGACCCGCTCGCGGCGCAGCAGGAGCATCCCGAGCAGGCCGGCGAGCACCGCGATCGCGGCGCCGAGCACCCACACCTGGCCGGGGTCGTGCGAGAACTGCAGGGCGGCGAACTCCGAGTACCCGTCGAAGGTCACCGTGGTGCCGTCGGGCAGGTCCAGCGACTCCCCCACCGACAGGTTGCCGCGGGCCACCTCGGTGAGCCGGCCGCGCTCGATCTGCGACTGGTCGAGGGAGTAGACCGACTGCGGCAGCCCGGAGTCCAGGCCGAGGTAGCCCTGGAAGGCCACGACCGCCACCTGCGGCGCGAGCGGCCGCGGGTCGATCGAGGTGAGGACGTCGTCCTGCACCAGCCCGGTGGGGGCGAAGAAGCCCTGCAGCGCGAGCTGGTCGTCGGAGCCGGCGCCGAGGTCGGGCAGCTTGAGCGCGCCCTCGCTGGACATCGTCGACTGCTCGACGGGCAGGAACGGCGCGGAGACGTCGGCGAAGGTGCGCCCGTCGGGCAGCGTCACGGTGAACCGCGGGCTGAAGCCGTGGCCGGTCACGTAGACGCGGTCGCCGTCGACCCGCAGGGGGTCGTTCACGCCGATCACCTCGGGGCTGCCCTCCTCGCCGGGGGCGCCGTAGGTGATGTCGGCGGTGAAGGAGGCCGCCGTCAGGTTCTCCTCGTACTCCGCGCGGAAGTCCTCGAGGCCGACGCAGACCGGCGAGAGGTCGCCGCTGTCGACCAGGGCACCTGCGGAGTAGGTGTCGTACTGCTGGAACGAGTTGCAGAACCGGTCGCCCTCGGTGACCAGGATGCTGCCCTCGTAGCCCCAGAGCTTGCCGCCGGCGAGACCCAGCAGCAGCGCCACCAGCGCGAGGTGGAAGACCAGGTTGCCGGTCTCCTTCAGCAGCCCCTTCTCCGCGGACAGCTCGGCCACGCCCCCGCGCTCGCGCCGCACGACGCGGTAGCGGCGCACCCGCAGCTCCTCCTCGACGGCGTCGAGGGCGGCGCCGGCCGGCAGCGTCGTGCCCAGCCGGGCGGAGTCGGGCAGCCGGGTCAGCCGGCGCGGCGCCGGCGGCGGCGGGGTGCGCAGCGCGCGGGCGTGCTCGAGCGCGCGCGGCAGCACGCAGCCGATCAGCGAGACGAACAGCAGCAGGTAGACCGCGGCGAACCACGGGGAGCTGAAGACGTCGAACAGGAAGAGGTCGTCCAGGACCGGCGCGAGCGTCGGGTGGTCGGCGAAGTACTGCTGGACGTTGGCCTGCGACAGCGAGCGCTGCGGCAGCAGCGAGCCGGGGATGGCGGCGAGCGCGAGCAGGAACAGCAGCACGATCGCCGTGCGCATGGCGGTCAGCCGCCGCCACTGGCGCAGCAGGAACCCGCCGAGACGGCGGACCGCGGAGGGGCGCGCGGGCGAGGACGGCGGGGGCGCGGCGGCCGGCCGGGGCGGGGCGACGGTGCTCACGGCGCCTCCTCGCTGACGCTCGTCGGTGCCGTGAGCAGGGCTGCTCTGTCCATCGGTGACCTCGCGAGCTCGGTCACAGCGCCGACTCCCCCAGGCCGGTGGCGGCGAGCCACGCGCGCAGCCAGGCCATCATCTCGGTCCACGCCCCGGTGAGCAGCAGCAGCCCGACGAGCACGAGCACCGCGCCGCCGAACCGGGTGACCGCGCGCGCGTGCCGGCGCAGGAACGTCGTCGCCCCGACCGCCCAGCGGGCGCCGAGGGCGACCAGCACGAAGGGCACGCCGAGGCCGACGCAGTAGGCGACCGACAGCAGCGCGCCGCGGCCCGCGGTGGCCTCGGTGTAGGCGAGCGAGTAGACCGCCGACAGCGTCGGGCCGAGGCACGGCGTCCAGCCCAGGCCGAAGACGACGCCGAGCAGCGGCGCCCCGGCGAGGCCCGCCGCCGGGCGCACCGACAGCCGGGCGGTGCGCTGCAGCAGCGGCAGCCACCCGAGGAAGGCCAGGCCCACGACGACGACGACGACGCCCATCACGCGGGTGATCACGTCGTCGTACTGCACGAGCAGCCGTCCCAGCCCGCCGAACGCGGTGCCGACGGCGACGAAGACGGCGGTGAAGCCGAGCACGAACAGCAGCGCGCCGAGCACCATCCGCCCGCGCGGGGAGCGCTCGTCGGTGCGGACGGCGGTGGCCGTCGCCCCGGGCGCCGCGCCGTCGCCGGCGGGCGCGGGGGCCGTGCGGGCGCCGCTCGCCGCCCCGCTGCCCACGAGGCCGGTGACGTAGGAGAGGTAGCCGGGCACCAGCGGCAGGACGCAGGGTGAGGCGAAGCTGACCAGCCCGACGAGGGCGGCGACGGCGGCGGCGACCAGCAGCGGCCCGTCGGTGACCAGCGCGGCGAACTCCTGTCCCACGTCAGCCCTCCCCGAGCAGCAGGTCCAGCACGGCCCGCAGGTCGTCCTGCGACACCTCGCCGGTGTAGACGGCCGCGACCCGGCCCTCCCGGTCCAGCACGATCGTGGACGGGATCGCGTTGGCCGGGTAGTCCCGGAACGTCAGCGCGACCTCGCCGGCGGGGTCGTAGAGGGAGGGGAACTCGATGCCCTGGGTGTCGACGAACGCCTGGCCGAACTGCTCGTCGGCCTCCTTGACGTTGAGCCCGAGGAACTCCACGCCCTCGTCGCGGACCTCGGCGTAGACCTCCTGGAACTGCGGCGTCTCCACCCGGCAGGGCGCGCACCACGAGCCCCAGAAGTTGAGGACGGCGATCTGCCCGTCGAGCTCGTCGGACGTCCAGTCGCCGCCGCCGAGCAGCGTCCCGCCGAAGTCGGGGGCCGACTGGCGCTCGCCCTCCGGGATCACCTCGCCGGCGGGGGTGCCGGCGACGAAGCGGAACTGCCCGCCGTTGGTGACGTCGACCTGGTCGTCGCCGGTGGAGCAGCCGGTGAGGACGGCGAGCGCGGCCGCGGCGGCCAGCAGGGCGCGTCTCATGCGCCGGGGACGGCGTCGGGGTCGGTGGCCCCCGCCGGCTCGGCGTAGTCGATCCGCGCGACGGAGTCGCCCTCGTACGTCACCGAGGTGACGCTGGCCAGCCCGCACTGCCGGCGGCGCGGGTCGTGCGCGTACCGCTTGCCCTCCAGGTGCAGTCGCAGCGTCCAGATCGGAAGCTGGTGGCTGACGCAGACGGCGGCCCCGCCGCGCGCGGCGTCGCGGGCGGCCTCGACGGCGAGCAGCATCCGGGCGGCGATCTCCACGTACGGCTCGCCCCACGAGGGCCGCACCGGGTTGCGCAGCCGCCACCAGTTGCCGGGCGAGCGGAACACGCCCCGGCCGCCGGCCACCCGCAGCCCCTCGAAGGCGTTGCCGGCCTCGATGAGCCGCTCGTCGACGGCGACGTCCAGGCCGAGCGCGTCGGAGACCGGCGCGGCGGTCTGGCGAGCGCGCTCCAGCGGGCTGGACACCAGGTGCGTGACGCCGCGGCCGGTGAGCCACTCGGCGGCCCGGCGGGCCATGTCCTCGCCGGCCTCGGACAGCCGGTAGCCGGGCAGCCGCCCGTAGAGCACGCCCTCGGGGTTGTGCACCTCCCCGTGCCGCAGCAGGTGGACGACCGTCGTCTCCATCAGGGCTGCAGCTCCTGGGCGTCCTTGGCGTCCTCGTCGGACGGCGCGTCGGCGGGGTCGGCGGCCGCGGCGGCGCGGGCGGCGGCGGGCAGCGCGTCGAGCACCCGCTCCACGGCCTCGTCGTCGAGCGCGGCACTGACGAACCAGGCCTCGAACGCCGACGGCGGCAGGTACACGCCGCGGGCGAGCATCTCGTGGAAGAAGGCGCGGTGCGCCGCGACGTCCTGGGTGCGGGCGTCGTCGTAGTCGCGCACCTGGCGCTCGTCGGGGACGAAGAACACCGAGAACATGGAGCCGGCCTGCTGCACGCGGTGCGGGACGCCGGCGGCGAACAGCGCCGCGCTGGCCGCGCCGCGCAGGGTCACGGCGACCTCGTCGCAGCGGGCGTAGACCTCGTCGGTGCAGTGCCGCAGCGTGGTGAGCCCGGCGGCGACGGCGACCGGGTTCCCCGACAGCGTGCCGGCCTGGTAGACGGGCCCGACGGGAGCGAGCTGCTCCATGAGGTCGGCGCGGCCGCCGAACGCCGCGGCCGGCAGCCCGCCGCCCATGACCTTGCCGAAGGTGAACAGGTCGGCGTCGACGGGGTCGAGGCCGTACCAGCCCGAGCGGGACACCCGGAAGCCGGTCATCACCTCGTCGAGCAGCAGCAGCGCGCCGTGCTCGGCGGTGATCCGGCGGAGGGAGGCGTTGAAGCCGTCCAGCGGCGGGACGACGCCCATGTTGCCCGGCGCCGCCTCGCTGACGACGACGGCGATGTCGGACCCGCGCTCGGCGAAGACGGCCTCGACCGCGGCGACGTCGTTGTAGGGCAGCACGATCGTGTCGGCGGCCGCGCCGGTGGTGACGCCGGGGGTGTCGGGCAGGCCGAGGGTGGCCACGCCGGAGCCGGCGGAGGCCAGCAGCGCGTCGACGTGACCGTGGTAGTTCCCGGCGAACTTGACGACCAGCGGGCGGCCGGTGGCGCCGCGGGCCAGGCGCAGCGCGGAGAGCACCGCCTCGGTGCCGGAGTTGACCAGCCGCACCCGCTCGACCGGGGCGACGCGGTCGACGATCTCCTGCGCGAGGTCCAGCTCGCCCTCGGTGGGCGTGCCGAAGGAGAAGCCGCGGCGGGCGGCCGCGGTGACCGCCTCGACGACGGCCGGGTGGGCGTGGCCCAGGATCATCGGCCCCCACGAGGCGACGAGGTCCACGTAGCGGCGGCCGTCGGCGTCGGTGAGCCAGGGCCCCTGCGCCTGCGCCATGAAGCGCGGCGTGCCGCCCACGGCGCGGAAGGCGCGCACCGGCGAGTTGACCCCGCCGGGGGTGAGGCGCTGCCCGCGGGCGAACAGGTCGGCCGAGACGGGGGCCGCGTAGTCGTACCGGGTCGTGTCCAGCGAGGTCACGGCCCCAGTGTCCCCCTGCCGGCCGGGCGGCCGTCGGGGGTGTCGCGGTCGGCGGGGTGTGACATCGGGCTCGGCGGCGGGGCGCTCCCCGGCACCGCGGCGAGCAGGGCCGCGGTCAGCGCCGCGGGGTCCCTCGTGGCTACGAGCACGGTGCGCCCGTCGGTCAGCCGCAGCGGCAGCCCGGTGCGCCCGCGCGGCACCGACCAGCCGCCGCCGAGCACGGACGCGCCGGCGTCGACGCCCGCCGTCCCCTCGCGGACGGCGCGCAGGTGGGCGGCGTCGACGTCGGCCAGCGGCACCCGCTCGCGGCCCACCGACAGGGCGCCGTCGGGGCCCGCGGCGTCGACCCGGACGGTCCACGCCCGTCGCCCGGCGAGGCAGCCGGAGGCGACGACGCCGAGGACCGCGACGACGGCGACCAGCCACAGCAGCGGCGGCACGTCGGGCCCGGGCAGCACCAGGTCCAGGACGCCGAGGAGCCCGAGGACCCCGGCGACCGTCCAGAACGGCCGCCAGGAGCCCCCGGGCTCGACGTGTCCCACGGTCAGCGGGTGAGCAGCCGCGCGGCCTCGACCGCCCAGTAGGTGAGCACCTGGCCGGCGCCGGCCCGCCGGATGGCGGTGAGCGTCTCGAGGATGGCCCGCTCGCGGTCGATCCAGCCGTTGGCGGCGGCCGCCTCGACCATCGCGTACTCGCCGCTCACCTGGTAGGCGCTGACCGGGACGTCGACGGCGTCGGCGACCCGGGTGACGATGTCCAGGTAGGGCAGCGCGGGCTTGACCATGACGGCGTCCGCGCCCTCGGCGAGGTCCTGCGCGACCTCGCGCAGCGCCTCGTCGGCGTTGGGCGGGTCCATCTGGTAGGTCGAGCGGTCGCCGAACTGCGGCGCCCCCTCGGCGGCCTCGCGGAACGGGCCGTAGAAGCCGCTCGCGTACTTCGCCGCGTAGGCGAGGATCGGCGTCTCCGTGAAGGCGCGGGAGTCCAGCGCCCGGCGGATCGCCGCGACCTGCCCGTCCATCATCCCGCTGGGGGCGATGACGTGGGCGCCGGCCTCGGCCTGGGCGATGGCCACCGAGGCGTAGCGGTCCAGCGTCGGGTCGTTGTCGACGACGCCTGCGGGCGTGACCAGGCCGCAGTGCCCGTGCGAGGTGTACTCACACAGGCACAGGTCGGCGATGAGGACCAGCTCGTCGCCGAGGTCGGCCCGCAGCTCGCGGAGCGCGACGTTGACGATCCCGTCGGCGGCGTCGGCCTGGGAGCCGGCCTCGTCCTTCTCGGCGGGGATGCCGAAGAGGACGAGGCCGCCGATCCCGGCCTCCGCCGCCTCGTGCGCGGCCTTCCGCAGCGAGTCGGTCGTGTGCTGGACGACGCCGGGCATCGAGCCGATCGGGACCGGCTCGGAGATGCCCTCCTTGACGAACACCGGCAGCACCAGGTCGGCCGGGGCCACCCGGGTCTGCGCGGTGAGGCGGCGCAGCGCGGGCGTCGACCGCAGCCGGCGCCCGCGCGCGAAGCCCGGGACCGCCCCGCCCTGCGCCGGGGTCACTCCCCGGCCTCCGCCCGCTTGGCCTCGGCGTACTCCGCCAGCGCGTCGACCAGCGGCGCGACGGCGGCCGTCTCCGGCTGCACGTCGACCCGCAGGCCGAACTCCTGCGCGGTCGCGGCGGTGGCGGGGCCGATCACCGCGACGACGGTCTTGGCGTGCGGCTTGCCCGCGATGCCGACCAGGTTGCGCACGGTGCTCGACGAGGTGAAGCACACCGCGTCGAAGCCGCCGCCCTTGATCGCCTCGCGGACCGGCGCCGGCGGCGGGGCCGCCCGGACGGTCCGGTAGGCGGTGACGTCGTCGATCTCCCAGCCGCGCTCCTGCAGGCCCGCGGCGAGGGTCTCGGTGGCGATGTCGGCGCGCGGCAGCAGCACCCGGTTGATCGGGTCGAGCACGTCGTCGAACTCGGGGAAGTCGGCCAGCAGGCCCTCGCTGGACTGCGCGCCCGAGGGGACGAGCTCGGG
Source organism: Geodermatophilus sp. FMUSA9-8 (assembly GCF_037034165.1). Lineage (NCBI taxonomy): Bacteria > Bacillati > Actinomycetota > Actinomycetes > Geodermatophilales > Geodermatophilaceae > Geodermatophilus > Geodermatophilus sp. FMUSA9-8. Next base: position 466,659 of record NZ_JBAGKE010000002.1, read on the forward strand.
CACGATGCCGAACGAGCGCACCGCCTCGGCGGTCTGCTCGCCGACGCAGGCGACCTTCACGCCGGCGAACGCGCGGGCGTCGAGGCCGAGCTCGGCGAACTTCTCGCGCACGGCCTTCACGGCGTTGCCGGAGGTGAACACGATCCAGCCGTAGCGGCCGGTGACCAGGCCCTTGACGGCGCGGTCCATCTGGGCGGCGCTGCGCGGCGGCTCGACGGCGATCGTCGGCACCTCGACCGGCACCGCGCCGTAGGCCCGCAGCCGCTCGCTCATCTCGCCGGCCTGGTCCTTGGTGCGCGGCACGAGCACCCGCCAGCCGAACAGCGGGCGGCTCTCCCACCAGGAGAGCTTGCCGCGCTTGTCGACGGCCGAGCCGACGGTGGCCACGACCGGCCCGGTGAGGCCGCCGAGGTCGGCGGTCTTCTCCGCGACGGCGGACAGCTTGGCGGTGACGCTCCTCTGGCCGGTGCCCGAGCCGCCGGTGGTGACGACGACCGGGGTGCTGCCGGACAGGCCGCCCTCGACGAGCCGGGTGGCGGCGTCGGGGAGCTGCTCGGCACCGGCCTGCAGCACCACGGGGGCGCCGAGGGCGGCGGCCGCGGTGGCGAGCGCGGCGACGTCGGTCCCGCCGTCGCGGATGTCGGCGGTCAGCGAGGTGCCGCCGAGCGCGACGCCGGCGTAGGCGGGCACCGCGGTGGACGGGGCGACGCCGGGGACGACGTCGAAGGGCACCGACGTGCGGCACACGGCGAGCACCTCCTTGACGGCGGCCTCGGAGGTGTACGGGTCGCCGGCGACGAGCCGGACGACGACGTCGCCGTTCTTGGCGGCGGCGACGGCGGTCTTGGCCACCTCGGCCGGCTCGCCGCTGACCGTGGTCGGCTCGAGGCCGGGCCGCTCCTCGCGGACGGCGTCGGTGAGGGCGGCCGGCACGTCGGGGTCGACGAGCACGGCCGTGGCCTCGGCCAGCGCGGCCGTGGCCCGGGCGGTCAGCATCCCGGGGTCGCCGGGGCCGGCGCCGACGAAGACGACGCGGCCGGGGGTCTTGCGGAAGCGCGTCATCGCGAGCTCCTGGTCCTTCTGGGGGTCGATGCCCTGGGGAGGGCGTGTGCGGGGGTCTGGGGGTGCGGGTCCCGGCGGGTCACCGGGAGGCCGCCATGAGCGCGGCGGCGCCGCGGTCGAGCAGGTCGGCGGCGAGCTCGCGGCCGAGCCGCTCCGCGTCGCCGACCGGGCCGGTGAGCGAGCCGCGGACGCCGTCGCTGCCGTCGATCGCGGTCACCGACGCGCGCAGGTACAGCTCCGGGCCGTCGTCGCCCTCGGCGAGCTCCGCGTAGGCGGCGACGGGGGCGCTGCACCCGGCCTCCAGCGCGGCGAGCGTGGTCCGCTCGGCGAGCACGGCGGCGCGGGTGTCGGGGTCGTCGAGCGCGGCGAGCAGCGCGCGCGTGCGCTCGTCGTCGGCCCGGCACTCGACGGCGAGCGCGCCCTGCGCGGGCGCGGGCAGCACCTGCAGCGGGTCGAGGGTCTCGGTGACCACCTCGAGCCGGCCGAGGCGGGCGAGCCCCGCGCGGGCGAGGACGACGGCGTCGAGGTCGCCGGGGACGACGCGGGCCATGCGGGTGTCGACGTTGCCGCGGATCGGCACGATCTCCAGCCCCAGGCCCAGCGCCCGCAGCTGCGCGACGCGGCGCGGGGCGCCGGTGCCGACGCGCGCGCCGGCCGGCAGCTCGCCGAGGGTGAGCCGGTCGCGGGCGACGAGGGCGTCGCGCGGGTCCTCCCGCGGCGGGACGGCGGCCAGCACGAGGCCGGGCTCGGGCGCGGTGGGCAGGTCCTTGTAGCTGTGCACGGCGACGTCGACGGTGCCCTCGAGCAGCGCCCGGCGGATCGCGGTGACGAAGACGCCGGTGCCGCCGAGCTGCGCGATCGCCGCGGAGTTGCGGTCGCCCTCGGTGCTGATGTGCACGAGCTCGACCGGGACGCCCGCGGCCGCGCTGAGCGCGTCGGCGACGGTCTGGGACTGGGTGCGGGCCAGCTGGCTGGCGCGGGTGCCCAGCCGCAGGGTCGCGGTGGTCTGCGGGCTCACGCGGCACCGCCGGGGCGCAGGTCGTCGGGGTCGACGGCGACCGCCTGCGCCAGCCGCGGGCCGTCGGCGGGCACCTCGGCGTCGAGGCCCAGGCCGAACAGCGCGCGCAGGGCGTCGGCGTAGTCGACGCCGCCGGGCGTGCTGGCCAGCTCCTTCACCCGCACGGTGGGCTCGTGCAGCAGCTTGTCGACGACGCGGCGCACGGTGCGGGCGATCTCGCTGCGGGCGCGGGCGTCGAGGTCGGGCAGCCGGGTGGACAGGCGCAGCAGCTCGGCGTCGACCACCTCGGCGGCCTGGCTGCGCAGCGCGGAGACGGTGGGCGCCACGGCGGCGGCCTGCCGCTCGGCGCGCAGCAGCGCGGTCTCGGCCTCGATGAGGGCGTGCGCGGCGGAGACGTCGTCGGCGGCGACCGGGCCGGCGCCGTCCTCGCCGGCGGCCGAGCGCTCGCCCTGCAGCAGGGCCAGGTCGACGACGTGCACGCCGGGCAGCGCGGCCACGCCGGGGTCGACGTCGCGCGGCAGGGCCAGGTCGACGACGGCCAGCGGGCGCCCGCCGCGGTCGGCCATGGCGGCGGCGACGACGTCGGTGCCCACGACCAGGCCGGTGGCGCCGGTGCAGGTGACCACGACGTCGGCGTCGGCGATCGCCGCGCGCAGGTCGGCGAGCTCGGCGGTGCCGCCGTCGACGGCGGCGGCGAGGCGCGCGGCGGACTCCGGGGAGCGGCTGGCGACGGTGACCAGGGCGCCGCGCCGCGACAGCGTGGTGGCGGCCAGCGCGCCCATCGAGCCGGCGCCGACGACCAGGGTGCGGCGGCCGGCCAGCGGGCCGACGCGGTCCTCCGCGTGGTCGAGGGAGACGGTGACCAGGTTGGCGCCGGCGCGGTCGATGCCGGTCTCGGAGTGCACGCGCTTGCCGACGCGCAGGGCGTGCTGGGCGACCGGGTGCAGCGACCGGCCGACCGTGCCCTCCTCCTGGGCGAGGGCGTAGGCGGCGCGCAGCTGGCCGAGCACCTGGGTCTCGCCGACGACCATCGAGTCGAGCCCGGCGGCCACGGTGAACAGGTGCGCGACGGCCTGGTCCTCGTAGTGGACGGTCACGTACGGGGTGAGCTCCTCGACGCCGGCGCCGGACTGGCGGGCCAGCACGCGGCTGACCTCGGCGACACCGCCGTGGAAGCGGTCGACCTCGGCGAAGACCTCGATGCGGTTGCAGGTGGCGAGGACCAGCGCCTCGCTGACGTGGTCGCTCTCGACGAGCTCGTGCAGCGCCTTGACCTTGTCGTCGGTGGTCATGGCGAACTGCTCGAGCAGCGCCACCGGCGCCGTCTGGTGGCTGATGCCGACCGACAGCAGGCTCATGCCATCCCCCCGGCGGGCGCGAGGGCGTCCAGCCGGATGCCGGGGACGGCGCCGCGCTGCTTGTCGAGGAAGGCGAGGACCTGCAGCTCGACGGAGAGGTCGACCTGGCGGACGTCGACCCCCGCGGGCGCGCTCAGGGTCACCGGCGCGAAGTTCAAGATGCTCCTCACCCCGGCCGCGGCCAGCCGGTCGCAGACCGGCTGGGCCACCTCGGCCGGTGTCGCGATGACCCCGATCGTCGCCCCGGTGGCGGCCACGACGTCCTCGAGCTCGGCCACCGGGCGCACCGGGAGGCCGCCGATCTGCTGACCCACCCGGGCCGGCGAGGCGTCGAAGAGCCCGACGAACTCGAAGCCGCGGCTGCCGAAGCCGCCGTAGCCGGCGAGCGCCGCGCCGAGGTTGCCGATGCCGACGAGCACGCAGGCGTGGGCGGTCTCCATGCCGAGCACGCCGGCGATGCGGTCGCGCAGGGTGGACACCTCGTAGCCGACGCCGCGGGTGCCGCAGGGGCCGAGGTGGGAGAGGTCCTTGCGCAGGCCGGCCGGGTTCACGCCGGCCGCGGAGGCCAGCTCGCCGGAGGAGACGGTGCGCCGACCGCCGTCGGCCAGGCCGGTGAGCACCCGCAGGTACACGGCCAGCCGGGCGACGGTGGCCTCCGGGATCCGGGGCCGCGACTGCATCACGGGCCTACTCCACAGCGGTCGCGCCCGGGCGACGGCGGGAGCCGAGGGGGGCGGACGACATCGGGGATCCGGGCGGTCGGCCGCCCGGCGTCTGCCACGGTAACCGCTTGTGAACGCAGGAACAAAGTCGCGCGGGGGCCCTCGGGCCCCGGGCCTGCGCGGATGCGGCGACCTGTGTCCGACACCATACCCGCGCGGATGACGGGAGACCCGGGGGTCAGCCGGTCCCGAGGTCGCGGCGCAGGCGCGGGACGTCGACGGTGAAGTAGGAGTGCTCGCGGCCGTCGAGCAGCACCACCGGCACCCGGTCGCCGTACTCGGCCTGCAGGTCGGGGTCGGCGTCGACGTCGACCTCCCGGCTGGTCACCCCGGCCTCCGCGGCGAGGCGCGCGAGGGTCTCGGCGGCGGTGACGCACAGGTGGCAGCCGGCGCGGGTGAGCAGCGTCAGCCGGGCCTCGGGGCCGGTCACGGGGCCACGTCCCCGGTCGACGGCTCCCCGGTCGCCGGGCCCCCGGTCGCCGGCTCGTCGGTCGCCGGCTCGCCGGTCTCCAGGCCGAGCTCGCGCAACCGGGCGCGGCTGACCTTGCCCGTGAGCGAGTGCGGCAGCGCCGGGCGGAACACCACGGTCGTCGGCACCTTGTAGCGGGCCAGCGACGCGGCGGCGTGCGCCCGCAGCGCGGCGGCGTCCACCTCCGCGCCGGGGACGGTCACCACCACGGCGACGACGGCGGCGCCGGTGCGCGCGTCGGGCACGCCGATGACCGCGCTCTCGGCGACGGCGGGGTGCGCGTCGAGCACCCGCTCCACCTCGGCCGGGTAGACGTTGAAGCCGCTGACCAGCACGAGGTCGCTGCGCCGGTCGACCAGGCGCAGGTCGCCGTCGGCGTCGCGGTGGGCGAGGTCGCCGGTGGCCAGCCAGCCCGCGGCGTCGGGCCCGTCGGCGCCGTCGGGCCAGAAGCCGGCGAAGAGGTTGGGGCCGCGCACCCACAGCTCCCCCGGGCCCTCACCGGCGTCCGGGTCGCCGCCGTCCGGGTCGCCGCCCGCCTCGCGCAGCGCGACCTCCACGCCGGGCAGCGGGCCGCCGATGCAGGCGGGCTTGGCCCGGCCGGTGGCCAGGGTGCTCGCCACGACCGGGCAGGCCTCGGTGAGGCCGTACCCCTCCCACACGCGCACGCCGGCGCGGTCGAGCATCGCCGTCCAGGTCTCCTCGGGCAGCGGCGCGGCGCCGGAGGAGGCCATGCGCACCGAGGCGAGGGCCGCGCGCAGCCGGGTGTCGCCGCCCTCGGCGTCGGCCACCGCGAGCCAGGCCTGGTACATCGGCGGCGCGCCGGGGACGGCCGTGACCCGCTCCCGCTCGACCACCTCGAGCGCGGCCCGCGGGTCGAACGCCGGCAGCAGCACCGCGCAGGCGCCGGTGGCCGCGACCAGGCCGAAGCCGGCGTTGAGGCCGTAGACGTGGAACAGCGGCAGGACCAGCAGCACGCGGTCGTCGGACCGCACCGGCGGCGGGTCGAGGGCCAGGCACTGCTCCTGGTTGGCCCGCAGCGCCGCCGCGGTGAGCATCGCGCCGCGCGGGCGGCCGGTCGTGCCGCTGGTGTAGGCGAGGAAGGACAGCGCGGCGGGGTCGTCGTCGTCCGCGGGCGGGTCGCCGTCGGCGTCGGGCGGGCCGGCCAGCACCGGCACCCCGGCCACGGGCTCCCGCTCCCCCGCGGCCACGAGCAGCGACGCCCCGGAGTCGGTCAGCACGTGCGCGACCTCGGCGTCGGTGTAGGCGGTGTTCACCGGGACGACGACCAGCCCGGCGCGCAGCGCCCCGAGGACCGCGCGCAGCCAGGCGACGCCGTTGGGCAGCTGCACGGCCACCCGGTCGCCGCGGCGCAGCCCCCGCGCGGCCAGGGCGGCGGCGCTGCGGTCGACCAGCGCGTCGAGCTCGCCCCAGCTCAGACGGGTGTCGCCGTCGACGACGGCGGGCGCGTCCGGGCGGCGGCGGGCGGCGTCCCGCACGAGCGCGGCGAGGCCCGTGGGCGCGGCGGGCGGGGTCACGCGCACCTCCTCCGGGCGAGGCGGTCCCCCGGGGGAGGTACCGCGGAGTACCGGCCGACCGCCCGGCGTGGACGGTTCGCAGTCATGTTGTCACCATGGGGCAGGACCCGCAGCAGCGCGGGACCCCGCCGAGCTGGGGAGGCCCCCGTCGGGCGAGCCGTCCGCGCTCGGCGGGCCGACGAGGAGGTCGACGTCCCGCATGCCGCAGTCGCGCCCGGTGGACGAGCGGTCGTCCGCCGTCCCGACCGGGCGGCGGCCCGGCCCGCGTCCGCGCCCGACGCCGCAGCCGCGTGCCAGCGCGGAGGGCGCCCCGCCGGCGGACGCGGCCCCCGTCGAGCCTCCCGCGGTCGAGCCTCCCGCGATCGGGCCGGCGCAGGACGCCGAGGACGACGGCGCGCTGGCCGAGGAGCTCGCCGCCCTCGAGGAGGCGCTGCCCGGGGACCGGGTCGACGTCTGGGGGCTGGTGCACCGCGCCCAGGACGGCGACGCCGAGGCGTTCGGGCAGCTCTACGACCACTACGTGACGCTGGTGTACCGCTACGTGCTGCACCGCGTGGGCGACCGGGCGCAGGCCGAGGACTTCACCAGCGAGACCTTCGTGAGGGCGCTGCGGCGCATCGACTCGCTGTCGTTCCAGGGCCGCGACGTCGGCGCGTGGCTCGTGACCATCGCCCGCAACATCATCCGCGACCACGTGAAGAGCAGCCGCTTCCGGCTGGAGGTCACGACGGCGGACATGCGCGACGCCGACCAGGCCACCGACGGGCCCGAGGACGCCGTCGTCGCCCGGCTGACCAACGAGCAGCTGCTGGCCTGCATCCGGCAGCTGGGCAGCGAGCAGCAGGAGTGCATCTCGCTGCGGTTCCTGCAGGGGCTCTCGGTGTCGGAGACCGCCGCGGTCATGGGGAAGAAGGACGGCGCCATCAAGGCGCTGCAGCACCGGGCGGTGCGCCGGCTGGCGAGCCTGTTGCCGGAGGGGCTGCGGTGACCGCCGGGACCCCGGGCGGGGGACACGCCGTTGTTACCGGCCGGTACCCCGTAACGGCCCCCCACCTGCGTCGTTGCTCCGGTCGATCCCGTCCCGACCGACCGACCGGAGGCCTCAGGTGAGCGCCGAGCACGACGCCGCGGGCAGGCCGCGCCGCGCGTCCGTGCAGGAGCGCGAGCTCGCCGTCGAGGAGCGGCTGCGGGCCCTGGCCACCGACCTCGACGACGGCCCGGCGCCCGACTTCCGCGCCGCCACCCGCGCCCGGCTGGTCGCGATGGCCGCCGTCCGCACCCCGGAGCCGGCGCCCCGCCGCGGCCTGGCCCGGCTCGCGCCGTCCCGGCGGCGGTCGAACCCGTGGCGCGCCCGCCTGGCGGCCACGGTCGCGGGTGTCGCGATGGCGGTCACCGCGCTCGGCACGCTGGTGGCGCTGTCGAGCGACGCGCAGCCCGGCGACGTCCTCTACGGCCTCAAGCGCGGCACCGAGCAGACGCAGCTCGCGCTGGCCGGCGACGAGCGAGGGCTGACCCTGCTCGAGTTCGCCACCACCCGGCTGCAGGAGCTCGACGCGCTGGTCGAGGCCACCGGGGGCGCGCCGCCGGCCGACCTGGTCCGCGACACCCTCGCGACGATGGACGCGCAGACCACCGAGGGCGCAGCGCTCGTGCTCACCACCGCCGTCGACGCCGCGGACACCGCGCCGCTGACCGTGCTCGGCGGCTGGGCGCAGCAGCAGGGCACCGGGCTGTCGGACATCCGCGCCGCGCTGCCTGCCGAGGCCGGCACGTCGATCGCGCTCGTGGAGCGGGTCGGCTCCCGCACCGCCGCCCTGCAGACGGCGCTGACCTGCCCGTCCGGTCCGGCCACCGCCGGCCGCGACGCGCTCGGCCCGCTGCCGGGCGAGTGCGGCGCCGCGCCGGCCGCCCCCTCGGCGCCGGCTCCGCCCACCGCCCCCGCACCGGGCACCGGCACCCCCTCCGCCGAACCGCCGGCCGGCCGGACCCCGGCGGTCCCGCCGGCGGACCCCGAGCCCTCCTCCCCCACGGGCGGCACCCCCGCCCCGGCGCCGGCGCCCGCCCCCCCGGGTGGCGCGCAGCCGACGCCCTCGGTGCCGACCGGCGGCAGCGGACCGCAGACGCCGGCCCCGACCCCGGGGCTGCCGCTGCCCCCGCTGCCGGTCCCGGGCGGCACGGGGCCGACGACGTCGTCGCCGTCCCCGGGCCCGCTGGTCGACCTCCCGCTGCCGATCTGCGTCTGGCCGCTGGTCTGCTGACGCCCGGCCGCCGCACCTGCTGCGGGACCTGCTGCCGCGACGGGTGGCCCGGCGGCGGCCGATAGGGTCGGGCGCGGGGGACCGCCGCGAGGCGGGGCCGCAGAGCCAGGGAGGGAGCCCGTGCCGGGACTGCCGTTCCGCGGCCGCCGCCGGTCCGACGCGGCGACGCCGTCGGAGGAGGAGATCCGCGCGCACGTCGCCGGTCTGGCGTCGGCCGCCGCCGCCGAGGTCGAGCCGGTCCCGGCCGTCGTCCACGACCGCACCGCGGCCGCGTTCTTCGACGTCGACAACACGATGATGATGGGCGCGTCGCTGTTCTGGTTCGCTCGCGGCCTGGCCTCCCGCAAGTACCTGACCTCGCGCGACATCGCCCGCTTCGCCTGGCAGCAGGCCAAGTTCCGCGTCGCCGGCAACGAGAGCGCCGGCGACATGCTGACGATCCGCGAGACCGCGCTGGCCTTCGTGGCCGGGCGCGAGGTGGCCGAGATCGTCGACGCGGGCGAGGAGATCTACGACGAGCTGATGGCCGACCGGATCTGGTCGGGCACCCGCAACCTCGCCCAGCAGCACCTCGACGCCGGGCAGCGGGTGTGGCTGGTGACCGCGACGCCGGTGGAGCTGGCGCGGATCATCGCCCACCGGCTCGGGCTGACCGGCGCGCTCGGCACCGTGTCGGAGGTGGTCGACGGGCGCTACACCGGCCGGCTGGTCGGCGAGCTCATGCACGGCGAGGCCAAGGCGGAGGCGGTGCGGGCGCTGGCCGAGCGCGAGGACCTGGACCTCTCGCGCTGCACCGCCTACAGCGACTCCGCCAACGACCTGCCGATGCTGTCGCTGACCGGCACCGCGGTGGCGGTGAACCCCGACACCGAGCTGCGCGCCGTCGCCCGGTCCCGCGGCTGGACGATCCGCGACTTCCGCACCGGCCGGAAGGCCGCCCGCATCGGCGTCCCGACGGTGGCCGCGGCGGCGCTCACCGGCGGCGTCGTCGGGGGCGCGCTGGCCTTCCGCCGCCGCAAGACGGTCTGACCGCTCCACCGGGAGTGCAGCCAGCGGGCTCTCCGCGCCACCCCGCGCCCCCGGCAGGCGCACACTCGCGCCGCGCTTCGTGCACGCATCGCGCTCGAACGCGGCCGCACACCGCGCTGCGTGCCCATCCCGCCGCCGGCGATCGAGCGTGCGCCCGGCGGGGCCTCGGACCACCCCGTGACCCCGACAGGCGCACACTCGCCCCACGTCTTGTGCACACACCGCGCCCGAGCGCGGCCGGACACCGCGCTACGTGCACATCCCGCGGGCGACCACCGATCGTGGCGCTCGGCCGGGCATCCCTCCACCCCGCGCTCGCGACGGTTCGTGCGCACGACGCGCCAGGACGTGGGGCCGCACCGCGCTGCGTGGACACCCGCCCGGACGCCCGGCGCGGTCAGCTGAAGACGGAGCTCCGCTGCAGGAGGAGCTGGTAGATCGACTGCTGGATGGTCTCGCGGACCTGGTCGGTCAGGTTGAACACCAGCATCGGGTCCTCGGCGGCCGCCGGGCCGTAGGACGCCGTCTCGATCGGCTCACCGAAGGCGATCAGCCACTTGGACGGCAGCGGCACGAGGCCGAGCGGGCCGAGCGCGGGGAAGGTCGGCGTCACCGGGAAGTACGGCAGCCCGAGCAGGCGGGCCAGCGTCTTCGCGTTGCCGATCATCGGGTAGATCTCCTCGGCGCCGACGATGGCGCACGGGATGATCGGTTTGCCGGTGCGCAGGGCCGCCGTGACGAAACCCCCGCGGCCGAACCGCTGCAGGGTGTACCGGTCGCGGAACGGCTTGCCGACCCCCTTGAAGCCCTCGGGGAAGACGCCGACCAGCTCGCCGCCGCACAGCAGTCGCTCGGCGTCCTCGCTGCAGGCCAGCGTGGCGCCGAACTTGCGGGCCAGGGAGCCGACGACCGGCAGGTCGAACACCAGGTCGGCGCCGAGCAGCCGGAAGCGCCGCTGCGCGGGGTGGTCGTCGTGCAGCGCCACGGTGGCCATGAGCGCGTCGACCGGGACCGTGCCCGAGTGGTTGGCCACCACGAGCGCGCCGCCGTCGGTGGGCACGTTCTCGACGCCGGAGGTCTCCACGCGGAACCAGCGGGAGAACAGCGGCCGCAGCAGCGGCAGCAGCACGTGGTCGGTGAGGTCGGGGTCGAAGCCGAACTCGTCGGTCTCGTAGTCGCCGGTCAGCCGGCGACGGAGGAACTCCAGCCCGCCGGCGACCTGGTCGTCCCAGCTCGGGTCCGACGGCGGCGGGACGTGCGGCTGCTCGTCGTCGGGACGCAACCGGATGACGCGGGCCTCAGGCATCCCGCACCGCCCGCAGTCCCGGGGGCGCCGGCGCCGGCCGCAGCCGCCCGTGCACGGTGGTGCCCACGGTCGAGGCCACGGAGGAGGCGACCGATCCGGCCCGGTGGACGAGGCCCTCCGCGCGGCCCGCGAGCTCGCCGACCAGGTCGGGCGCGACGACCGGCGGCACGGTGCGCGCGTAGTCGGCCAGGGCCTCGGACGTGATGTAGCGGGGCGTGTAGCCGAACTCGGTGCGCAGCACCGTGGTGTCGACGACGCGGCCGAAGTTGAGGAAGCGCATCTGCTCGGGTGAGTAGTCGACGTAGCCGAAGCGGCGGGTGAGCCGGCCCAGCGACCCCAGCGCCGGCGAGGGCACCGGGAGCTGGAGCCGGCCGAGGCGGCGGATGACCTGCGACAGCAGCAGCGTGCCCTCTCCCCCGACGTTCACGGTGCCGGCGAACCCGCCCGTGGTGGCGCGGGTGAGCACGCCGAGGGCGTCGTCCTCGTGCAGCAGCTGCACGCGGGCGTCGTAGCCGAGCGCCGTGGGCACCACCGGCATCCGCAGGAACCCGGTGAGCACCGAGTCGATCCGCGGGCCGATGAAGTTGGTGAACCGCAGGACGGCGACCCCGACGTCGGGACGGCGGCGCGAGAACGACCGCACGTAGCCCTCGATGTCGAGGCTGTCCTTGGCGAAGCCGCCCGAGGGCACCCGGCGGGCCTGCATCCGCTCGGTGAAGACGGCCGGGTCGCGCGGCGAGGCGCCGTAGACGGCGCTGGTCGACTTGAGCACGAGCCGGCGGACCGACGGGGCGCGCTGGCATGCGGCGAGGAGCTGCATCGTCCCGATGACGTTGAGCTCCTTCATCGGCCCGCGCCCGCCGGCACCGGCGGGCGTGGAGCTGATGTTCATGTGGACGACGGTGTCGACCCCCGCGGTGGCGATGACCTTGCCGATCAGCGGGTTGCGGATGTCGGCGCGCACGAACTCGGTGCGGCCGAGGCGGCGGAGCAGCTCCGCCGACGGGGGGACGGTGTCGACCCCGATGACCCGGTCGATGGCCGGGTCGCGAGCGAGCTCGGCCGCCAGCGCGCCACCGAGCCACCGGCTCACGCCGGTGACCAGGACGACCGCGGGCGGCACGAGCGTCAGCTCACTTCTTGTTGCGACGCTGCACGCGGGTCTTCTTCAGCAGCTTGCGGTGCTTCTTCTTCGCCATCCGCTTGCGGCGCTTCTTGATGACCGAACCCATGTCCTGCTCCCGACGTGTTGGCCGCGTGGCGTGCGCCGGTGGCCGCAGGGGCGGAACCGGACGCCACGCGAGTGTGGATCAGCTCGTGTGCGACGGTTCCGGCCGGGGCCGGGGTTGTCGCTCGGCGCCCGAGCCTACCCGGCGCCCCCGCGGCGACGCTGCCGCGGGAACCGGGCCGGACGGATCCCACCCCGAGGGGTGGGGGCGCCGATCGACGGTCGATCGGTGGTGCCGCGTGGTGCTCAGGTGGTGCTGCCACGGCCGGGAGCCGCGGCGACCGGGACGGGCCCGGTCAGGCGGGCACCGATCAGGCGATGTCGGTGTAGGCGTCGCGCAGGTAGTCCTGGACGGCGCGCTCCGGGACGCGGAACGACCGGCCGACGCGGACGGCGGACAGCTCGCCGGCGTGGACGAGGCGGTACACGGTCATCTTGGAGACGCGCATCATGCTGGCGACCTCGGCGACGGTCAGGAAGGTGACCGCGGCGCGCGGCTGCGGGACGGCCGGGCGGCCGACCGGCATGGCGGCGGGGTGCTGCGGGCCCACGGGGCGGGCGACGGCGGCGGCCGGGATGGGGCGGGCCATCGGGCGCGGGCCGGGGACGGCCGGGCGGACGTAGGCGGCGTTGGTGCGCTGGGGCATGGTCATGATCAGCTCTCCGGACCTAGCACGAGTCGGGCGCCGGCTTCCCCACCGGCTACGGGACACGCACGTGCTGATACAGAGAGTAGGGGGGCCCGCGTGACTGATGCGATGGAAGAAACGAACACGGGGAACGGTCCGTCCCTGGCAGAACTACACCTATGCAACTCGCTTCACAGCCGTATCGGCGCGTCCACGAGTAGATGTGTCGACACGGTGACGCAGCGTCCACCCGTCCCGGCCTGAGCCGGGGTACGGTCACCGGCTCCCGTCGGCGCGGCCCAGCTCCACCGAGCGCCGCGCGGCCGCCTCGATGGCCGCGATGAGCGCCGAGCGCACCGAGTGCCGCTCCAGCTCCCGGATGCCGGCGATCGTCGTCCCGCCCGGGCTGCTGACCGCGTCCCGCAGCTGGGCCGGGTGCTCGCCGGACTCGCGCAGCATCACCGCCGAGCCCAGCGCCGTCTGCACGACCAGCTCCGTCGTCAGCGCCCGCGGCAGGCCCAGCAGCACGCCGGCGTCGACCATCGCCTCGACGAGGTAGAAGAAGTAGGCCGGGCCGCTGCCCGACAGCGCCGTCACCGCGTCCTGCTGGTACTCCGGCACCCGCGCCACGCGGCCGACGGTCGACAGCAGCGCCTCGGCCTCGTCGAGCTCGGCCTCCCCGGCCGAGGCACCGGCCGACAGGACGCTCATCCCCTCGTCGACCAGCGCCGGGGTGTTGGGCATGACCCGCACCACGGGCACGCCGGCGGGCAGGGCCGCCTCGACGGTCGCCGTCGAGATGCCCGCGGCGATGCTCACCACCAGGTGGCCCGGGCCGACCGACGGCGCGAGCCGCTCCAGCAGCGCCGGGAGGTCCTGCGGCTTGACGGCCAGCAGCAGCACCCGCGAGCGCGCCGCCGCCTCCTCGAAGCCGACGACGTCGATGCCGTAGCGCGCCGCGAGCTCCGCGCCGCGCTCCGGGTGCCGCTCGCAGACGACGACGCCGTCCGCGCCCTGCCGCCTCACCAGCCCGGCCAGCAGCGCCTCGCCCATCTTGCCGCCGCCCAGGACCGCCAGGCCCCGCCGCTCGCCCATCCGCCCGCTCCCGCCTGTCGAGGTACCGGTCGGACCGTAGTGCGCCGGGGTGTGCCGCCCGGGAGCCCCGGGTAGCCGCGCCCGCATGGCAGGAGAACTGGACGGGATGAAGGTGGCCGTGCTCGCGACCGACGGCGTCGAGCAGGTCGAGCTCGAGCGGCCGTGGCAGGCGCTCGAGGAGGCGGGGGCCGAACCGGAGCTCGTGTCGCTCGACGGCGGCTCGATCACCATGTACCAGCACATCGACAAGGGCGACACCAAGAAGGTCGACACCACCGTCGCCTCGGCCGACCCCGAGGACTACGCCGCGCTGGTCCTGCCCGGCGGCGTCATCAACGGGGACTTCGTGCGGGCCGACGCCGACGCCGTGGCGTTCGTGAAGGCCTTCTTCGAGGCGGACAAGCCGGTGGCGGCCATCTGCCACGCGCCGTGGGTGCTCGCCGAGGCCGACGTCGTGCGCGGGCGGCGGATGACGTCGTGGCCCTCGCTGCAGACCGACCTGCGCAACGCCGGCGCCAAGTGGGTGGACGAGGAGGTCGTCGTCGACGGCAACCTGGTCACCAGCCGCAACCCCGACGACCTCGACGCGTTCTCCGCAGCCATCGTGGAGCAGTTCGCGCAGGCCGACGCCGGGGACGACGAGGACGAGTGAGCCCCGGCCGGGCCGCTCGCCCCGTCAGGAGGCGGCGGCGAGCAGCCCGGCGGCCGGGGCGATGGTGAGCAGCGTCCCGGCGAAGACGAGGACGGCGACCACCTTCGGCCCCACCGGCTCCCGGCCGGTGCGGCTGCGCCAGGCGCCGACGCCGGCGACCAGGGCGGTCACCGCGAGCGGGGCGAGCACCACGGCCACCTGGGGCAGCTGCTCCCAGACGACGGTGGACAGGAAGTAGATGCCGACGCCGGCGGCGAGGGCCAGCACCAGCTCGCCGGCGAAGCGCAGCCAGGCGAGCGCGCCCTCCTTGGCGCCGAGCGGCTCGTCGAGGACGTCGGTCTCGCCGGCCCGGGTCACGGGGATCGGGCCGGTGGCGGGCGCGGGGTCGGAGGCGCCGGGGACGCCGGGCTTGCGCGAGGGCCCGCCGAGACCGGGGATGGCGGCCGTCGTCGGGCCGTCGGGTCCGCGGCCGGCCTTCGCCGGGGCGCTGCGCCCGGTGTCCCGGTCGGCGTCACGGGCCGGGCGGACGGCCTCCCGCCTCCGGCCGGTGTCGGAGACGCGGCCCGTGTCCGAGACCCGGCCCGTGTCGCTGGCCCGCCGGCCGGGGTTGGGGCGGCCGCCGTCGGTGTCGGGCTCGCGCTGGCGCTGCTTGACCGGGATGTCACCGGTGTCGCCGCGGCGGCGCCGGGCGCTGCGGGGTGCCTCGATGCCCGCCTCGCGCAGGATGTCGGCCAGCGGCCGGCCACCGGTCTCCGGACCGGGCTGTGACATCACGCGCCTCCCAGGGTGTCGAGCCGCCGGAGGATGACGCCCTCCCGCAGGGCCCACGGGCAGATCCGCACGGAGGGTAGATCCAGAGCCTGCATGGCGGCCTGCGCCACCACGGCACCGGCGGGCACCTGGTGCGCGCGGTCGGGCGACACGCCGCGCAGCTCGGCCAGCGCGCGGGACTCGATCCGGGAGACGAAGCCGATCAGCTGGCCCAGCCCGTCGGCGCTGAGCTCCCGCGGCACCCGCAGCCCCGCCGAGTAGGGCGCCGCGCCGGTGAGCCGGGCGAGCGTGCGGAACGTCTTGCTCGTCGCGGCCACCAGGTCCGGCGGCCCGGCCGCGCGCAGCTTCTTCGCCGCGGGCCGCAGCACGTCGGAGGCGTGCTCGCGCAGCGCGTTGAGGGCGGCGAGGTCGGGACGGCCGCCGGTCGCGGCCTCGGGCAGGAAGCGGCGGGTCATCCGGCCGGCACCCAGCGGCACCGACAGCGCCATGTCGGGGTCCTCGTCGGTGCCGGTCGCCAGTTCCAGCGAGCCGCCGCCGATGTCGAGGACCAGCAGCCGCCCGGCGCTCCACCCGTACCAGCGGCGGACGGCGAGGAAGGTCAGCCGCGCCTCCTCCTCCCCGCTGGTCACCTGCAGGTCGACGCCGGTGCGCGAGCGGACCCGGTCCAGCACCTCCATGCCGTTGCGCGCCTCGCGGATGGCGGAGGTGACCAGCGCGAGGACCTCGTCGCACTTCTCCTTCTCCGCCTGGTCACAGGCCTTCTGCACGGCCTTGACCAGCGCCTTCTCGCCCTCCTTGGACAGCACGTCGTCGGCGCCGACGTGCTCGGAGAGGCGCAGTAGCCAGCGGTCGTCGTGCTGCGCGGTGGGCTCCGCGCCGCGGTGGGCGTCGACCACCAGCAGGTGCACGGTGTTCGAGCCGACGTCCAGCACCCCGAGCCGCATGGGCACCAGTCTGCCGGGCGGGCCCCCCGCGGGCCCGCGGCGGGCCGACCGCGGGAGCCGACCTAGCCTGATCGGGTGCAGGACGTGCCGCCCGAGGTCGACCCCGACTTCGCCCGCGAGTGGGTGGAGTTCCCCGACCCGGCCGACCCGCGGCACCGCGTCCGCGCCGACCTGACCTGGCTGTCCTCGGCCTGGACCTGCGTGTTCGGGCGGGGCTGCGCCGGCGTCGTCCCCGGCCGGGCCGACGACGGCTGCTGCAGCCACGGCGCTTTCTTCAGCGACGAGGACGACCTCGCCCGGGTGACCGCCGCCGTCGCCGACCTCACCGACGACGACTGGCAGCTCGCCCCCGTCGGCCGCGGAGCCTGGACCGAGGAGGACGACGCCGACGACGAGGCCGACGACGAGGCCCCCGCGGAGGGCGGCGTCCGCTCCCTGCGCACCCGCCTGGTCGACGGCGCCTGCGTCTTCCTCAACCGGCCCGGCTTCGCCGGCGGCACCGGCTGCGCGCTGCACCGCATGGCCCTGCGCGAGGACCTGCACCCGCTGCTCACCAAGCCCGACGTCTGCTGGCAGCTGCCGGTGCGCCGCGAGCAGGAGGAGGTCGAGCGGGGCGACGGCAGCACCGTCCTGGTGAGCACCATCGGCGAGTTCGACCGCCGGGGCTGGGGCCCGGGCGGCGCCGACCTGCACTGGTGGTGCACCGGCTCCCCCGCCGCGCACGTCTCCCCCGAGCCGCTGGTCCTCACCTACGCCGCCGAGCTGACCGCGCTGGTCGGCCCCGACGCCTACGCCGAGCTGCGCCGGCTCACCGAGGCGCGGCTGGACCAGGGGCTCGTCGCGCCGCACCCGGCCAGCCCCGCGCCGGTGCCGCTGACGCTCCTCCCCCGGCGGCCGGGAGCCTGAGACCGCTCGCCCGTCCGGGTGCGGCGGGGCCTGACGATCACGGTCCGCCACTACCCTGCGGAGGACGACCGCGACGACCGGACGGCGAGGACTGTGAGCGACGGACATGCGGCGAGCCCGGGCACGCACGGGCCCGGGTCGTCGGCGACCGGTCGGGGCACCGACAACGC
This sequence comes from Geodermatophilus sp. FMUSA9-8, assembly GCF_037034165.1. Lineage (NCBI taxonomy): Bacteria > Bacillati > Actinomycetota > Actinomycetes > Geodermatophilales > Geodermatophilaceae > Geodermatophilus > Geodermatophilus sp. FMUSA9-8. Next base: position 483,811 of record NZ_JBAGKE010000002.1, read on the forward strand.
GCTGGTCGCGCTGCTGCGGATCCCGGTCTTCCGGCGCATGTGGGCGGCGATCGCCGTCTCCAGCCTCGGCGACTGGCTGGGCCTGCTCGCCACCACCGCGATGGCCCAGCAGCTCACCCGCGACGAGTCGACGGCGGTGCAGGGCGTCGCCATCTCCGGCGTCATCCTCGTCCGGCTGCTGCCCGACCTGCTCCTCGGCCCGATCGCCGGTGCCCTGGCCGACCGGCTCGACCGCCGCACCACCGTCATCGTCGGCGACCTGCTCGCCTGCGGCCTGTACCTCTCCATCGCGCTGAGCTACGAGCTGACCTGGCTGTACGTCGCGCAGTTCCTGGTCGAGGCCGTCGGCCTGTTCACCAACCCGGCCAAGCAGGCCAACTGGGTGGCCATCGTCCCGCGCGAGCGGCTGGCGACCGCGAACCAGGTGTCGCTGTTCAGCGTGTACGGGTCGGTGCCCGTCGCCGCGCTGCTGTTCGCCCTGCTGTCCACCGTCTCGCGGGTGTTCCCGGGCGGGGAGGCCGGCGACACCCGGACGGCGATCGTCGTCGCGCTGGTGTTCAACTCGCTGACCTTCGCGCTGTCGGCGGGCATCGTGCTGCTGTCGCGGGCGCTGATACCGGCCACGCAGGTCGACCGCGAGGCACCGGCGAACGTCTTCTCCCTCGTCGTCGAGGGCGTCTCCTTCCTGCGCGGGCAGCCGCTCATGCGCGCCCTCTACGTCGGCGTCATCGGGGCCTTCGGCGCGGGCGGGCTGACCGTCGGCGTCGCCCAGCTCTACGTCGTCACCCTCGACGCCGGTGCCGCGGGCTACGGCATCCTCTTCGGCGTCGTCTTCACGGGCCTGGCGATGGGCATGCTGGTCGGCCCGCGGATCCTGCCGACCATCCCCCGGCGCACCCTGTTCGCCCGCTCCATCGGCCTGGCCGGCCTCGCGCTGCTCGCGATGTCGCTGCTGCAGGAGTTCGTGCTGGCCGCGGCCGCGGCGTTCCTCGTCGGCCTGTTCGCCGGCGTCTCCTGGATCATCGGCTACACCCTGATCGGCTTCGAGGTCGAGGACCGGCTGCGCGGGCGGGTGTTCGCCTTCGTCTTCTCCTCGGTGCGCATCGAGCTGCTGCTCGCCGTCGCCGTCGGCCCCGGCCTCGCCGGGCTGCTCGGCTCGCACGAGCTGAACGTCGGCGAGCTGCGGTTCACCGTCAGCGGCCCGGGCCTGACGCTGCTGGTCGGCGCGCTGCTCGCGCTCGGGGTCAGCGCCTACGCCGTCCGGCAGGTGGCGCCGCGCGGGCGCCCCGGCACGCGGGCTCGCGACGTGTTCCGGCTGCTGTGGGGCAGCTCGGACCTGCTGTCGGCGTCCTCCAGCGGGGTGGGCCTGTTCGTCGTCGTCGAGGGCGCCGACCGCGACCTCACCCGCCGCTACACCGCCGACCTCGCCCGCGTGCTGCGCGCGGACGACCGCCCGGTGGTCACCACGCACGAGCCCAGCGACACCGCGCTCGGCCGCCAGGTGCGCGGGCTGCTGTTCCCGCCGGCCCCGCCGCCCGCCGACGGCCGAACGGCGACGGACGGCCGCACGGTCACCGACGACGAGGGCCGCCCGGTGGCGGCCTACACCGCGGCGCTGCTGGCCGCCGCCGACCGCGCCGAGCACGTGGCCACGGTCATCCGCCCGGCGCTGCAGCGGCGCGAGATCGTGGTGTGCAACCACTACGTGGACACCTCGATGGCCTTCCACGGAGCCGGCCAGGGCCTCGACGCCGACCGCATCCTGCGCACGTCGCTGTGGGCCACCCGCGGCCTGCTGCCCGACCTGACCGTGCTGGTCGACTCGCCGGTCACCGCCGGGCCCGACGGTGCCGACGCCGACGCCGTGCGCGCGGGGTTCCTCGCCCGGGCCGACGCCGCGCCCGACCGCTACGTCGTCGTCCCCGGGGAGCTGCTCGACGCCGACGCGCCGCACGACGGCGACGGGCTGGTGTCGGCCGCGGTGCGGCGCCGACTGGGCACGCTGCTGGCCCAGCGCTACCCCGAGAGCGGCATACCGGCCCCCGCGGATGCCTCCGACGGCGCGAGCGGCCCGGCCGACGCGCCGGTCGGCGCGGGCCGGACCGGTACCGGGACCGTCCCGGGAGGCTCCGTAGGCTGACCGCCGTGGCTGCCCCGGTGACCCCTCCCCCGCCGACCTGGACGGCCGAGGACACCGAGGAGGTCGACTGCTGCCTCTGCGGCGTCCGCGGCCGGCTCGTGCACGACCTGGCACCCTTCGGCGTCGTCCGCTGCCCGTCCTGCGGCCTGGTGTTCGTCAGCCCGCGGCTGCGCCCGGAGGCCCTGCAGCGCCTCTACGACGACGTCGGCTACTTCGAGGGCGGCGTCTACGGCGGTGCGGTCGACGGCGGGTCCGCCGACGGCGGGGCGCAGGAGACGGGGCGGTTCGACCCGGCGATGGTCCTGCAGCGCACCTGGACGGCGGGCCGGCTCGCCCTGCTCGACCGGGTGCGCGGTCGCGCGGCCGGGGGCCGGCTGCTCGAGGTCGGCGCCGGCTACGGGCTGTTCCTCGACGCCGCGCGCCGCGCCGGCTGGACGACCAGCGGCGTGGAGCTCTCCCGCACCGGCGCGCAGCACGCGGTGGACGCGCTCGACCTCGACGTCTTCTGCGGCCAACTCGCCGACGCGCCGTTGACCCCGGGCTTCGACGTCGTCTGCGCCTGGGACACCGTCGAGCACGTGCCCGACCCGCTCGACTTCTGGCGGACGGCGCGCTCGCTGATGGCCGAGGACGGCGTCGTGCTGTTCTCCACGCCCTACGTGTCGTCGCTGCCGGCGCGGCTGCTGGGCACCCGCTGGTGGACGCTCAAGCCCGCCGAGCACATCTGGCACTTCACCCCGCGCACGCACGCGATGGTGCTGGCGCGCGCCGGCTTCGCCCTGACGCAGGTGGTGCGCAGCCCGCTCGCGCCGAGCAACGCCGGCCGGCTGGACAGCCTGGTGGGCGTCGCCCGGCCGATCCCGGTCTGACCCTCCTCCGCCCTCAGGCGGCCGAGCCCTCGCCGACCGGTACCAGGGCCGCGGCGCGGAAGGTCTGCCGGTAAGCCCGCGGTGAGACGCCCCGGCGGCGGCCGAACTGCTCGCGGAAGCCGGCCGCGGTGCCGAACCCGACGAGCCGGGCGATCTCCTCGACCGGGGCGTCGCTCTCCTCGAGCAGCGTCTCGGCCGCGGCGAGGCGCTGGGCGAGCAGCCACGCGTGCGGCGTCGTCCCCGTGGTGGCCTTGAAACGGCGGGCGAAGCTGCGCGGGCTCATGAGCGCACGCCGGGCGAGGACCTCGACGCTGATGTCCTCGGCGAGGTGCGCGCGGGCCCAGTCGAGGACGAGGCCCAGCAGGTCGTCCTCGCAGCGGGCGACGGGCTCGTCGATGTACTGGGCCTGGCCGCCGTCGCGGTGCGGCGGCACGACCATCTCGCGGGCCAGCGCGTTGGCCGCCGCCGAGCCCCACTCGCGGCGCACGAAGTGCAGCAGCGCGTCGACGCCGGCGGCCGTGCCGGCACCGGTGATCAGGGTGCCCTCGTCGACGTAGAGGACGCGCGGGTCGACGTCGACCGCCGGGTACCGGGCGGCGAGCTCGCCCGCGTAGCGCCAGTGGGTGGTGGCCCGCTTCCCGTCGAGCAGCCCGGCCGACGCGACGACGAACGCGCCCGTGCAGTGGCTGATGATCTGGCCGCCGCGGGCGTGCACGGCGCGCAGCGCCTCGAGGACCTCGTCCGGCACCGGCTTCGACAACTTCTCCCAGGCGGTGACCAGGACGACGTCGGAGACCGCGAGCCGCTCGAGGCCGTGCTCGGCGTGGACGGCGAGCCCCGTGTCGGTGCGCACCACCCCCGGCGCGGTGCTGACGATCGCGAAGTCGAAGCGCGGCAGGCCGAAGCGGGAGTGGTCGTAGCCGAAGACCTCCGCGGCGACGCCCAGGCCGAAGGCGCCCAGGACGCCGTCCCCGGCGAGGAGGCTGACGACGACGGGACGGTCGGTTCCGGTCACGCCGACATCATGGCAGGAAAGACGCGGTCCATGTCACCCCTGCCACTCGTCGGCGCAGGTCGGCCGGAGCACGCTCGTCCCATGTTGCTGATCACCTGCCCCGTGACCCGGACCGACGAGCTGGTCGCCGACCGGCGGATCCGATCGGTCACCAACCACCCGACCCACGTCGCGCTGGCCGTGGAGTGCCCCTCCTGCGGCAGCGTGCACGTCTACCGGACCGGCCGCCGCTGGGAGTCCCGCGAGGCCGCGCCGGCCGCCGCGGCCGCTCGACCTGCGCCGGAGCTCGCGCGCGCCTAGGCTCGAACACATGAGCGAATCGAACGTCAACACCGGTCAGGCCGGCGACCCCACGGCGGAGAAGGACCCGTCGGACTGGGTGACCGGCGACGAGCCCGCCACGGGCGCGCAGAAGAGCTACCTCCACACGCTGGCCCGCCAGGCCGGCGAGGACGTGCCGGAGGACATCACGAAGGCCGACGCGTCGAAGAAGATCGACGAGCTCCAGGAGGAGACCGGCCGGGGCCAGTGACCCCGGTCGGTCAGCTCGGGCGGCGGGTCCGGAGGACCCACCCCCGAGCTGACGGGAGCGCGCGGTACGAGGTGAGCGGCACGGAGCCGCGTCACCCGACCGCAGTCGCTCTGCGCAGGACGGCGGACCGGTCGCGGGGCCGGAGGCTCCCGACCGGCACGCCGTGGCAGGGCTCAGCGCAGGCCGGGACGGCACTTGGTCGCGGTGTCGGCCGGTAGGCCGACGGTGTGATCGCCCTGCGAGGACGGTGGACCGGTCGCGGGGCCGGAGGCTCGTGGTGACGTGCTGGAACGGCCCTGTCGCAGGGACCCGCCCTGAGCTTGCGAGGGGTGGGGGGCGACGGGGTCCTTCTACTGCTCGAACTTGTAGCCCAGGCCGCGGACGGTCACCAGGTGCTTGGGGTTGGCCGGGTCGGGCTCGATCTTGGCCCGCAGGCGCTTGACGTGGACGTCGAGGGTCTTGGTGTCCCCCACGTAGTCCGAGCCCCAGACGCGGTCGATGAGCTGGCCGCGGGTGAGCACCCGCCCGGCGTTGCGCAGCAGCAGCTCGAGCAGGTCGAACTCCTTGAGCGGCAGGGCCACCTGCTCGCCGTCGACGGCGACGACGTGCCGCTCGACGTCCATGCGCACCGGGCCGGCCTCGAGCGCGCCCTCGACGGGGGCGTCGACGTCGCCGCGGCGGCGCAGCACCGCGCGGATGCGGGCGACGAGCTCGCGCGCCGAGTACGGCTTGGTGACGTAGTCGTCGGCGCCGAGCTCGAGGCCCACGACCTTGTCGACCTCGGAGTCCTTGGCCGTGAGCATGATGATCGGGACGTTGCTGCGGGAGCGCAGCGCCCGGCAGACCTCGGTGCCGGGCAGGCCCGGGAGCATGAGGTCGAGCAGGACGATGTCCGCTCCGGCGCGGTCGAACTCGGCCAGCGCCTCGGGCCCGGTGGCGGCCACGACCGCCTCGAAGCCCTCACGGCCGAGCATGTAGGACAGCGCGTCGGAGAAGGACTCCTCGTCCTCCACCACGAGCACTCGCGTCATTTCCGTCCTTCCTGGAGGACCCCGGCCGGGGCGTCGTCCGCCGCGCCGGGAGGTTCGGGGCGGTCGGAGGGGTCCTCGACCGCGAGGGGGATGCGCAGGGTGAACGTGGAGCCGAGGCCCTCCTCGCTCCACACGCTCACCGAGCCACCGTGGTTGCTGGCCACGTGCTTGACGATCGCCAGACCCAGCCCGGTCCCGCCGGTGCTGGTGGCCCTTGACTGGTCGACCCGGTAGAAGCGCTCGAACACCCGCTCCCGGTCGGCCCGGGGGATGCCGATGCCGCTGTCGGTGACGGCGATCTCGGCGAACCCGCCGCGGGACCGCGCGCCGACGGCGATCTTCGTGTTCTCCGGGCTGTAGGCGACGGCGTTGGCCAGCAGGTTCGTGACCGCCGTCGTCAGCTGGTTCTCCACGCCGCGGACGGCGAGGCCGCGACGCCCGCCGACGGCGATGGTGATGCCCTTGGCGGCGGCGGCGAGGCCGGTGCGGTCGACGGCCTCGGTGAGCACGGTGTCGACGTCGACCGGCGCGAGCTCGGGCAGCGGCTCGGCGCCCTGCAGCCGGGACAGGTCGATGAGCTCGCGCACCAGCTTGGCCAGCCGGTCGGCCTCGTGCGCCATCCGGGCGGCGAAGCGCTGCACCGTGTCCGGGTCGTCGGCCGCACCCTGCATCGCCTCGGCGAGCAGCCCCAGCGCGCCGACCGGCGTCTTGAGCTCGTGTCCGACGTTGGCGACGAAGTCGCGGCGGACCGCCTCCACGCGGCGCGCCTCGGTGACGTCCTGCAGGACGAGCGCGACGGGGCCGGGGACGACGGTGGGCGCGGCGTCCAGCGGGACGCCGTGCGCCCCGACCAGGCGGGTGCCGCCGCCGACGACCTCGCCGGGCAGGGAGACGTCGGCGCGCCGGCTGCCGGAGGTGCGCACCGTGCGGACGAGGTCCGACAGGGCCGGCACCAGCAGGCGCCGGTCACGGACCAGGCCCAGGGCGCGGGCGGCCGGGTTGGCCACGACGACGGCGTCGTCCTTGTCGAGCACCAGGACGGCGGGGTCCATGAGGTCGATGAGCCGCCGGGCCAGCGCGGCCTCGCGGGCGGCGTCGCCGGGGTCGGCGGCGGCCCGCGCGGCCGCGTCGGACGGCCGGCGGGCCAGGACGACCGCGACGGCTCCCAGCGCCGCACCGACGACGAGGCCGGCCACGACGGCGACCAGCAGGCTCACGCCGCCGATGCTAGGCGTCGCGGGGCCCGGGACATCCCCCGTGTGAGTGGTCGCGGAACCGGGTAGACCGATTGTTCATGCCCGGGTGCCCCCGCGTTCACCGGGCGGGATCTCGCGGCGTCCGGTGAGCACCTACCCTCGGTGTCCTGGGGACGGCCGCCGAGCAGAGGTGTCCGGACGGCGTGACCGGTGAGGGCCGGCCCGACGAGGAGGACCCGTGCGCGAGCACTACCGCGAAGAGCTCGAGGACATCAACAACTGCCTCGTGGAGATGTCGAACTCCGTGGGCTCGGCCATGAGCAAGGCCACCACCGCGCTGCTCGACGCCGACGTCGCCCTCGCCGACCTGGTGATCGCCGGCGACGAGCACATCGACGCGGTGCGCGAGAGCATCGAGGAGCGCTGCTTCACCCTCCTCGCCCGCCAGCAGCCGGTCGCCACCGACCTGCGCACGGTCACCACCGCCATGCGGATCGTCGGGGACCTCGAGCGCATGGGCGACCTCGCCGTCCACGTGGCCAAGCTGGCCCGGATGCGGTTCCCCGAGTCCGCCGTCCCCACCGAGGTCCGGCCGATCTTCCTCGAGGCCGGCCACGTCGCGCAGAGCCTGGTGACCCAGGTCGGCACGGTGATCGCCAAGCTCGACGTCCAGGGCGCCGCCCAGCTGGAGCGCGACGACGACCTCATGGACCAGCTGCACCGCCAGCTGTTCACCGAGCTGCTGAGCCCCGGCTGGCCGCACGGCATGGAGTCGGCCATCGACATCACGCTGCTCGGCCGCTACTACGAGCGCTTCGCCGACCACGCCGTCAGCGTCGCCCGCCGGGTGGTCTTCCTGGTCACCGGCGAGCGGGACATGGTCGCGCTCCCCAACTGAGCCGCCGCACGACGAGGGCCCCCGCACCGGACGGTGCGGGGGCCCTCGTCACATCGTCGCCCTACCGGGCTCCCACCGCGGCCACGTGCAGCCCGAGTCGCGTGGAGCACCGACCGCGCTTCCTCGCGGAGGCCTCCGGCCCCCACTCGTCAGCGCGAGCTCGCTGCCGCTCGCTACTTCTTGCCCTGGTTCTTCACGGCCTCGATGGCGGCCGCGGCGGCCTCGGGGTCGAGGTACTCCCCGCCCGCCTTGACCGGCTTGAGGTCGGCGTCGAGGTCGTAGCGCAGCGGGACGCCGGTGGGGATGTTGAGCCCGACGACCTCGTCCTCGCCCATGCCGTCGAGGTGCTTGACCAGCGCCCGCAGGCTGTTGCCGTGCGCGGCGACCAGCACGGTCGCGCCGGTGCGCAGGTCGGGGACGATCGAGTCGTACCAGTACGGGAGCATCCGGACGACGACGTCGGCCAGGCACTCGGTGGCCGGCCGCACCTCCGGGGGCAGGAAGCCGTAGCGCGGGTCGGCGTCCTGGGAGTACTCGCTGCCGAGGTCGATCGGCGGCGGCGGGGTGCTGTAGGAGCGGCGCCAGGTCATGAACTGCTCCTCGCCGTACTCGGCGAGGGTGGCGGCCTTGTCCTTGCCCTGCAGCGCGCCGTAGTGCCGCTCGTTGAGCCGCCACGACCGGCGCACCGGGATCCACTGCCGGTCGGCGGCGGCGAGCGCCAGCTCGGCGGTGGTGATGGCGCGCCTGAGCAGCGACGTGTGCAGCACGTCGGGCAGCAGGCCGTGCTCGGCCAGCAGCTGCCCGCCGCGCGCGGCCTCGGCGCGTCCCTTCTCCGACAGCTCGACGTCGACCCAGCCGGTGAACAGGTTGGCCCTGTTCCACTCGCTCTCGCCGTGGCGGAGCAGCACGAGGGTCCCGGGCGTGGTTCCCGCAGACATGGTCACGGGTCCATCCTGCCCGACGCCGTCCTCAGCGGGTGACCAGTGGCCAGAGCACCCAGGCCTCGTAGAGCGCCGGGGGCGCCAGGCCGGCCAGCAGCCAGGGGCTGCGCACCCGCCGGGCGGCGCCCCACCGCACCGCCGCCACCAGCGCGACGCAGCAGCCCACGGCGACCGCGAGCCACAGCACGGTGGCGCCGACGTCGACCACGAACAGCTGGGCGAGCACGAGCTGCACGGCGCACAGCAGCAGCGGGTACACCAGGCCGGAGGCGGCCACCACGCCCATCAGCGCGCGGCCGAGCCGCTCCTGCTGCGCGGGTGGCTCCTGCACGCCCCCACGCTAGGCGGCGGAGGCCTCCCGCGCGCCCGGCCGGCGGCGGCCTGGCAGCCACACCAGGACGACGACGGCGGCGACCGCGGAGGCCGCGGCGGTGCCGACGGCGGTCAGGTGCATCGCCGAGACGAACGCGTCGCGGGCGGTGTCCTCGAGCGCCCCGGCGGCGGCGACGGTCTGCGCGTCCCCGGCGGCGCGGGCCCGCTCGGCCGTCGTCCGGGCCGCCTCCAGCGTGGCCGCGATCGACGTGCTCGCCTCCGCGCGGACGCCGGCGGGCAGCACGTCGACCGCGCGGCCGACGTTCGCGGCGTAGGCGGTGGCCAGCACCGACCCGAGGATGGCCACGCCGAGCGCGCCGCCGACCTGGCGGACGGTGTTGTTCACCGCGGCGCCGGCGCCGGCCTTCTCGCGCGGCACCACGGCCATGATCGACTCGGTGGCCGGCGCCATCACCGCGCCCATGCCGAGGCCCTGCACGGTCAGCGCGGTCAGCAGCAGCCACAGCGGTGCGGCCTGGTCGAGCAGCTGGAAGCCCAGGAACGACAGCGTGATGAGCACGAAGCCGCCGGCGCAGACGGCCTTGGCGCCGAACCGCTCGGCCAGCCGCGAGCTGCGCGGGGCCATCAGCGCCATGCCCAGCGCCACCGGGATCAGCGCGGCGCCGGACTGCAGCGGGTCGTAGCCGCGGGCGCCCTGCAGGTAGTAGACGAGGTAGAACGTGGCGCCCATCAGCGCGAAGAAGTTCAGGCCCAGCGCCGCGGCGGCCGCGGAGAAGGCCGGGTTGCGGAACAGCGAGACGTCGAGCGCCGGGTGCGAGGAGCGCCGCTGCAGCCAGACGAACAGCGCCAGCAGCAGCGCGCCGCCGAGCAGCGGCACGAGCACGCCCGGCGTCGTCCAGCCCACCCCGGAGCCGCCGTGGATGATCCCGTAGACCAGGCCGGCGAGCGCCGCGATCGACAGCAGGACGCCGGGGACGTCGAGGCGGCCGGGCGCCGGGTCGCGCGACTCGGGGACGAACACCAGCGTGGCCACGACGCCGAGGACGGCGACCGGCACGCCGATCAGGAAGATCGCGCCCCACCAGTAGTGCGTGAGGACGGCGCCGCTGGCCAGCGGCCCGCCCGCGACGGCGAGCCCGGCGGTGGCCGCCCAGATGCCGATGGCGCGGCCGCGCTCGCCGGGCGGGAAGACGTTGGTGAGCACGGCGAGGGTGGTCGGCTGCACCGCCGCGCCGCCGACGCCCATGACCGCGCGCCAGGCGATGAGCTCCAGGGGGCTGTCGGAGAACGCGGCGAGGACCGACCCGGCGGCGAAGACGGTGAGCCCGATCAGCAGCACCCGGCGGCGGCCGATCCGGTCGCCGATGACGCCCCAGGAGAACAGCAGCCCGGCGAACACGACGATGTAGGCGTCGACGGCCCACTGCAGCTCGCCCTGGGTGGCGCCGAGCTCGCGCTGCAGGGTCGGGATCGCGACGTTGAGCGTCGTGTTGCCCATGATCACCACGAGCAGGCAGACCGTCATGGTGGCCAGCACCCACCAGCGCCGGGCGTAGCCGGGGCGCTCCTCGGCGGGGGCGGCCAGGTCCTCCCGCCCGGGAGCGGTCATCCCCCGCCGTCCGGTGCGGGCGCTCCCCCGCCGTCCCTCCGGTCGGCTCCCCCGGCCTGCGCGAAGGCGGCGAAGGCCTCCAGGTTGCGCAGCGACTCCCCGCGCCTGACCCGCCACTCCCACTCGCGCCGGATCGAGGTGCCGAAGCCGATCTCGAGCAGCGTGTTGAACGAGTCGTCGGCGTAGCTGAGCACCGCGCCGAGCACGCGGTCGAGCTCCTCGGGCGTGACCGCGGCGTGCGGCAGCCGGCCGGTCAGGTAGATGTCGCCGACCCCGTCGATCGACCACGCGACGCCGTACATGCGGGCGTTGCGCTGCAGCAGGTGGGTCCACAGCTGCTCGCGGTTCTCGTCGGGCTGGCGGCAGACGAAGGCCTCCACGCGCAGCGCGTGCTCGCCGACGACGAGGCCGCAGACCGTCTTGAGCTTCTTCGTGCCGGGCAGGTCGACCAGCCAGCGGCCGGGCGCGGGGTGCTCGTGCACCAGCTCGGCCTCGCGCAGCGTGGCGTCGATGACGGCGTCGAGCGCCGCGACGACGTCGCCCCGCGCGGTGCGGACCTCCTCCGGGCCGCTCACCAGGCCACCTGCGGGACCGTCGGGAGGCCGGCCACCGGCCGCAGCGCCGGGCGCCCGGCGGCGGCCATCTCGGCGGCGGCCGCCGCGTAGGCGTCGACCAGCGCGCCGGCCGTGCGGTCCCAGGAGAACGCCGCGGCGTGCCGGCGGGCGCCGGCGGCGAGCATCGGGCGGCGGGCGAGCACCGCGCGGATCGCCGCGGCGTAGGCGCCGGGATCGCGGCTGCCGACGAGCACGCCGGAGACGCCGTCGCGCACGGCCGTGGGCAGGCCGCCCACCGCGGCGGCCACGACCGGCGTGCCGCACGCCTGGGCCTCCAGGGCCACCAGCCCGAAGGACTCGTTGTGGCTGGGGACGACGGCGACGTCGGCGGCGCGGTAGTGCAGGGCCAGCCGGTCGGGGCTCTGCGGCGGCAGGAAGCGCACCAGGTCGCCGATGCCGAGGTGCGCGGCGAGCTCCTCGAGCTGCCGCGGCGCCTCCAGCCCGGAGCCGCTGGGCGCGCCGACCACGTGCACGCGCAGCCGACCACGCAGCGACGGGTCGTCGTCGAGCATCCGCGCGGCGGCGGCGAGCAGCAGGTCGGGCGCCTTGAGCGGCTGGATCCGCCCGACGAAGGTCAGCACGACGGCGTCGGCGGGGACGCCCAGCGCGCGGCGGGCGGCGGCGCGGTCGCCGGGGGTGAACCGGTCGAGGTCGACGCCGGGCGGGACGACCAGCGTGCGCCGGGGGTCGGCCCCGTAGTGCTCGACGAGCTGGCGGGCCTCCTCCTCGGTGTTGGCGACCAGCCGGTCGGCCTCGGCCACCACCTGTTCCTCACCGATCACCCGCGCCCGCGGCTCGGGGCGGTCGCCGTCGGCCAGGGCGGCGTTCTTCACCTTCGCGAGGGTGTGCGCGGTGTGGATGAGCGGCACGCTCCAGCGGTCCCGCGCCAGCCAGCCGACCTGGCCCGACAGCCAGTAGTGCGAGTGGACGACGTCGTAGTGCCCGGGCTCGTGCAGGGCCTCCTCGCGCAGCACGCCGGCGGTGAAGGCGCACAGCTGGCCGGGCAGCTCCTCCTTGCCGAGGCCCTCGAACGGTCCGGCGCTGACGTGCCGCACGGTGACGCCGGGGCTCATCTCGACCACCGGCGGCAGGTCGCTGGAGGTGGCGCGGGTGAACACGTCGACGGCGATGCCGCGCGCGGCCAGCCGCCGGGACACCTCGACGATGTAGACGTTCATGCCCCCGGCGTCGCCGGCACCGGGCTGGTCGAGGGGGCTGGTGTGCACCGAGATCGTCGCGACCCGGCGCAGCGCGCGGGAGCCGAGGCGTCGGCGAGCAGGCACCCGCGACCTCCCGCCTCGCGCCGTCCTGGGTGCCGTCGCGGCACCCCTGTCGGCTCTCCATCCTGCAACAGGGACAGGATGGCCACATGCCCGGTGTCGCCGATCTCTCACCGTCCACCGCCCGTCCCCTGCCGGGGTCCGGGCGCACCGCCGTCGTCACCGGGGCCTCCAGCGGCATCGGCGCGGCCACCGCGGAGCGCCTGGCCGCGGACGGCTTCGACGTCGTCCTGGGCGCCCGGCGGCTGGACCGGCTCGAGGCGCTGGCCGAGCGCACCGGCGGCCGCGCGCTGCAGCTGGACGTCACCGACCCGGCGTCGGTGGAGGCGTTCGCCGCCGCGCTGCCGCGGGTCGACGTCCTGGTGAACAACGCCGGCGGGGCCTTCGACACCAACCCGGTGGCCGACGCCGACCTCGACTCGTGGGCGCGCACCTACGACGTCAACGTGCTCGGCACCGTGCGGCTGACCAAGGCGCTGCTGCCGGCACTGCGGGCCTCGGGCGCCGGCGACCTGCTGTTCGTGGGCTCCACGGCCGGGCTGGTCAGCTACGAGGGCGGGGCGTCGTACACGGCGGCCAAGCACGGCGTGCACACGCTGGCCGGGACGCTGCGCCTGGAGCTGGTGGCCGAGCCGGTGCGGGTCATCGAGATCGCGCCGGGGATGGTGCGCACGGAGGAGTTCTCGCTCAACCGCACGGGCAGCCAGGAGAAGGCCGACGCCGTCTACCGCGGCGTGCGGGAGCCGCTGGTGGCCGAGGACGTCGCCGACTGCATCGCCTGGGCGCTCACCCGGCCGCACCACGTGAACGTCGACCTGCTCGTCGTCCGCCCCCGCGCCCAGGCCGCGCAGCACAAGGTCCACCGCGAGGACTGACGGCCGCCGCACCCGCGACTCCCGGGGAGTCGCTAGTCGGACGGGTCCGCTGACGGCGACTTCCCCGCAGTCGTCGTCGGCGCGGGACGCCGGCCGACACTCCCGCCAGCCTCGCGCCGCGGTGCCCGACCTCGCGCTACGGGGCGAGGCCGGGCACCGCGGGACGAGGGTGGCCCGGGACGCCGTGGCAGGGCTCAGCGCAGCCGGGGAACGGCCCCTGGCCGCGGTGTCGGCCGGCAGGCCGACCACGTCACAGCCGCTGCGGCTCGGGGACCAGCGTGACGCCGAACCGGTCGTGGACGGCGGTGACGACGCGGTCGGCGAAGGCCATCAGCTCCTCCGCCGTGGCGCCGGGCTCGGTGGTCAGCGCCAGGCTGTGCCGCGACGAGGTGCCCACCCGCCCGTCGCGGGTGCCGCGGCCGAAGCCCGCCGACTGCACCAGCCAGGCGGCGCTGAGCTTCACCCGGCCGTCGGCGGCGGGCCAGCTCGGGCAGCCCGGCACCGCCTGCTCGGGCGGGACCACCGGGTTGGTGAAGAACGAGCCGGCGCTGCGGGTGTCGGGGTCCGCCGGGTCGACCACCATGCCCTTGCCGCGCCGCAGCTCCAGCACGGCCGCCCGGACGTCGGCCAGCGGCGCCCGCCCGCCCAGCTCGACGTCGAGGCGCTTTGCGAGCTCGGCGTACTGCACGGGGCGGGACAGCGGACCCGCGTCGAGCGCGAAGGTGACGGTGAGGACGACGAACCGGCCGGGCTCGCGCTTGAGCCGGCTGTCGCGGTAGCCGAACGCGCAGTCGGCGTTCGACAGCACCCGCTCCTCGCGGGAGGTCCGGTCCCAGACGCGCACCTCGGTGACCGTCTGCGCGACCTCCTGGCCGTACGCGCCGACGTTCTGCACCGGCGTCGCGCCGGTGGAGCCGGGGATCCCCGACAGCGCCTCCATCCCGGCCAGCTCCTGCTCCACGGTGAGCGCCACGAGGTCGTCCCACGGCTCGCCGGCCTGCACCTCGACGACGTCGCCGCGCCGCTGCACGCCGCGGCTGCGCACCGCCACGACGTCGCCGGACCAGCCCGCGTCGGGGGCGACGACGTTCGAGCCGCCGCCGAGCACGAACAGCGGGCGCCCCGCGTCGTCGGCCTCGCGGACGGCGGCGACCAGGTCGGCGGCGGTGGTGACCTCGACCAGCCGGTCGACGGGCCCACCGACCCCGAGCGTCGTGAGGTCGGCGAGACGGGCGTCGGAGCGGACGAGCACCCGCCCACGGTAGCCACGGCCCGCCAGCCCGCCGGGGAGGCGGACTACGCTCGGGTCCGGTGAGCGAGGGCGACAGCGGGCACAAGCGCCGGGCGTCGCTCACCCCCCGCAGGGCCAACCCGCGCCTGGCCGCCGGCCGGGCCCGCGCGCTGGGCCTGCCCACCCGCGGCACCACGAACGCCAACCGGCTGCGCCGGGTCGACCGCTGGATCCTCGCCACCCAGCTCCCCCGCCTGCGCGACGCCGCCCGCCCGCTCGTCGTCGACCTCGGCTACGGCGCGTCGGCGGTGACCACCCTGGAACTCGTCGACCGGCTGGCCCCCGCCGTGCCCGGCCTCGAGGTCGTCGGGCTGGAGATCGACCCCGCCCGGGTGGCCGCCGTCGAGGCCGACCGCGACCCGCCGCGGGTCGACTTCCGCGTCGGCGGGTTCGAGCTCGCGGGGCTGCGCCCGGTGCTGGTGCGCGAGTTCAACGTGCTGCGCCAGTACGACGAGGCGTCCGCGGCACGCGCCTGGGAGACCACCTGCGCGGCGCTGGGCCCCGGCGGTCTGCTGGTGGAGGGCACCTGTGACGAGTGGGGACGGCGGGCGACCTGGGTGGCCCTCGACGCCGACGGCCCGCTCACGCTGACCCTCGCCGCCCGCGTCGCCGAGCTCGACCGGCCCTCCGACCTCGCCGAGCGGCTGCCCAAGGCGCTCATCCACCACAACGTGCCCGGGCAGCCCGTGCACGACCTGCTGCGCGCCCTCGACGCCGCCTGGGCCGCCGCGGCGGGGCTGACCGCGTTCGGCCCGCGCCAGCGGTGGGTCGCCGCGGTGCAGGCCCTCGCCGACGACGGGTGGCCGCTGGTGGGCTCCACGCGGCGCTGGCGGCACGGCGAGCTGACGGTGCGCTGGTCGGCGGTGGCGCCGTCGTGAGGCGCGGCGAGCGCCCCCCGGTGGTGCCGCCGGGTCCCACCGAGGTCGACGGCGGCACGGCCGAGCTGCTCGGCGACGCCGACCGCGACGGCTCGTGGGTGCTGATGGTCGAGGGGACGCCGCAGTCGCACGTCGACCTCGACGACCCCGCCCACCTGGAGTTCGAGTACGTCCGCCGGATGGGCCACGTGCTCGACCTGGCGGCGCCCGAGGGGCAGCCGGTCGACGCCGTGCACCTCGGCGGCGGCGCGCTCACGTTGGCCCGCTACCTCGCGGTGACCCGGCCCGGCTCCCGGCAGCGGGTGGTGGAAGTCGACCAGCGGCTCACCGACCTGGTCCGCGCACACCTGCCGCTGCCCCGCGACGCGCGAGTGCGGGTGCGCGCCGCGGACGCCCGCGCCGGGCTGGCGGCGCTGCCGCCGGCGAGCGCCGACGTCGTCGTCAGCGACGTCTTCGCCGGGGCGCGGACGCCGGCGCACCTGACCACCGTCGAGTACGCCGCGGAGGCGCACCGGGTGCTGCGGCACGGCGGCGTCCTGGCCGTCAACGTCGCCGACGGCCCGCCACTGCGCTTCGCCCGCGGGCAGGTGGCCACGCTGCGGGCGGTCTTCGCGCACGTCTGCGTGCTCGCCGAGCCCGGCACGCTGCGCGGGCGGCGGTTCGGCAACCTCGTCGCGGTGGCCTCGGACGCGTCGCTGCCGGTGGCCGCCCTGACCCGGCGCTGCGCCGCCGACCCCATGCCCGCGCGGGTGGTCGAGGGCGAGGACCTGGCCCGGTTCGTGGGCCGCGCTCAGCCGGTGACCGACGCCGGGGCGGTCGCCTCCCCGGAGCCGCCGCCGGGCGTGTTCAGCCGCTGACCAGGGTCTTCCCCGATGCCGGTGTGCCCGGAGCGCGCCTAGGGTCGGGGCATGACCTATCCCGCACCGGCCCCGCGCCGGCTCGCCCGCGACACCCGCAACAAGATGATCGCCGGCGTCTGCTCCGGCATCGCCCGCCGCTACGGCATCTCGACCGGCGCCCTGCGGCTGGCCTTCGTGGTCTCGTGCATCCTGCCCGGACCGCAGTTCATCGCCTACCTGGTCCTGTGGGTGCTCATGCCGCGCGACGACCGGTACTGACCCGGCCGCCCGCGGTCACCAGGGGCTGTTGCCCCGCTGCACCCCGCGGACCGCGGGCCGCACGTCGACCAGGTAGACGACGGCGGCGATGACGGCGGGCAGGCCGAGGAAGGTCATCGGCCCGGACAGGTAGAGCACCACCGCGGCCAGCGCGGTGATCGCCGCCCAGGCCGGCTTGGTGAGCTTCCCGGCGGCCTCGTAGTTGGGCGCCGGGCGGATGACCGCGTCGGCGAGGGCCCAGACGGTCAGCGCGAGGGTGGCCCAGTACAGGGCCTCGAGCAGGACCGCGTCGAACGCCATGCCGGGCAGGGTACCCGCCGGGAGGGACCGCGGGATCCCTCCGCAGGGAGGACACGGCCAGGGACGCGACAGGGCCCCGGAGCGCCTGCGGCAGCTCCGGGGCCCTGGTCGGGTACCGAGGTCAGTCGGTGGTCTTGGCGGTGCGGGTGCGGCTCACGCGGGTCGAGGTGCCGGCGGCCTTGCCGCGCGCGGCAGTGGTGCGCTTGGCCGGCTTGCGGGCGGCCTTCGCGGTCGCCTCGTCGGCGGCCTCGGCGGTCTCCTCGATGGTGGCCTTGGCCGAGTCGGCGGCCTCCTCGACGGCCTCCTCCGCGCGGGCGGCGGCCTTGGTGGTCTTCGAGGCGGCCTTCTGGACGCGCGAGGTGATCTCGTCGGAGGCCTCGGTCACGGCCTCGGCGGCGTCCTCGATGACCTCCTCGACGGTCTCCTCGACGGTGTCGACGGCGGCCTCGGCCTTGGCGGCGAAGCGGCGGAAGCCGGGCTGGCGGCGCAGCTCCTGCAGCACGTCGGCGCCGCGCTCGGCCAGCACCTCGACGGTGCCGGCGGCCTGGGCGCGGGCCTGCTCGACCAGCGTGTTCAGGGTGCCGACGACGGCCTCGGGGCGGACGGCGCCGGCCAGGCCGCGGGCGCGGTCGGCGGCGAGCTCGGCGCGGGTGCGGGCCTCCTTGGTGGCCAGGTCGACCTGGACCTGGGCCTCACCGGGGAGGGCCTCGGCGCGGGAGCGCAGCGTGGCGAGGACGGTGCGGGCCTGCGTGACGGCGAGGTCACCGGCGCCGACGGCGACCAGCAGCGGGGTGCGGCCGCGCTCGGCGACCTGCTCGAGCAGGGAGGTGGCGGTGGTCATGCTGTCTCCTCGGAGATCGTGGGCCCGTCCGCGGGGACGCGGTGCGGGGCGGGGCTCGGGGCGGTGCTCGGGGAGGTGCCGGGTGTCCGCGGGGCGGCGGCGTGCTCGCGCACGTAGGTCTCGTACAGCTCGAGGAGCACGGCCTTGTGCCGTTCGAAGAGCTGCTCGTCGGACCGGATCGCCGCGATCGTGTCGGGGTTGCCGGGGCGCCGGTCGAGGATGCCCGCCTGCTCGTAGAGCGTCTCGGCGGAGATCTCCAGGCCCTTGGCGATGGCGGCCAGGATCTCCGCCGACGGCTTGCGCAGCCCCCGCTCCACCTGCGACAGGTAGGGGTTGCTCACCCCCGCGGTGCGGGCGAGCTCGCGCAGGGACACCCGGGCGACGCTGCGCTGCTCCCGGATGAACTCCCCCACCTGCGAGCGCACGGTCGAGACCTGCTGGGCCTCGGCCGCGACGGTCTCCGCGACGCTGCCGGCGAGCTGGTCCACCTTCTCGCGGACCGACCTCACCTGACCGCTCACGAACTCGCCGGGGGTCTGCACGTACTAGACGGTAACCAGGGGTGCTAGCAACTGCAAGCGCAGCTGCTAGCACCTCTGGGTGAGTCCTCTCACACCCGGCGTGTCCCCCGCCGGGGCGCGGGTCAGGCGGTCAGCACCGCCGACGGCCGCACCTCACCGACGACGCCGTCGCCGCCGGTGACGGGCGGGGCCGACCAGCGGGCGAGCACGTCGGCGTCGACCCCGAGGCGGCGCAGCGCGGCGGCGAGCACCGGCGCGCGGCCGCGGTCGCCGCCGTCGTCGAGCTTGTAGGCGATCGCACCGCGGCCGGGCAGCGCGGCGACGTGCACGCCGTCGGCCCCGCCCTTGACCAGCAGGCCGGGCACGGCCTCCATGAGCAGGGTGTCGTCGCGGTCGGTGCCGGCGACGTACCAGGGGTGCGCCCGCATCGCGTCGGCCACCGCCCGCTCGGGGCTGCCCCCGGGCGCCTCGACCAGCCGGCCGACGCCGCGCGCGAGCCCGGTCAGCGACAGCCCGTGCTGCGGGGCGCCGCAGCCGTCGACGACGACGGCGGCCACCGGCTCGCCGGCGGCCGCGGACAGGCGGGCCTCGATCGCCTGCTGCAGCGGGTGCTGCGGGTCGAGGTAGCCCTCGGTCGGCCAGCCGGCCGCGACGCAGGTGGCGAGCATCGCGGCGTGCTTGCCCGAGCAGTTGAACGCCAGGCGCTCGGGTGCGCGGCCGCCGGTGATCCAGGCGGCGCGCGTCGCCTCGTGCCCGGGCAGCGCGGCCGGGCAGCCGAGGGCGCCCGCGTCGAGACCGGCGGAGGCGAGGATCGCCTCGGCGCGGTCGCGGTGGCCGTCCTCGCCGGCGTGCGAGCCGGCGGCGATGGACAGCTCCTCGCCCGTGCGCGGGCGCCAGCCGGCGGCGAGGTAGGTGGTGGCCTGCACCGGCTTGTTGGACGAGCGGGGCAGCACGGGGCGGGCGACGTCGCCGGCCGACCAGCGCACGTCCCCGTCGGGGCCGAGCACGACGACGGCGCCGCGGTGCACCGACTCGAGGAAGCCGGAGCGCCAGACCTCGACGAGGACCGGCGCGTCGGGCCAGGGCGCGCTCAGTGCCGGGCCTCGTCGGCGAGGAGCGCGGCGACGTCGGCTTCGCCGTTGCGGTAGCGGCGGGCGAGCTCGCCGGCGAGGGCGTCCATCACCTGCTGCACACCGCGGCGGCGCTCGGAGAGGGAGCCCTCCGCGGCGGCCAGGGCGCGGGCGGCCTGCTCGAGGTCGGCGTCGGGGAGCCCGGCGACGTCGGACAGGTCGACGCCGCGGGTCAGGCCGTTCACCCAGGACTCGTAGCGCTCGGGCGCGGCCGGCTGCACCGTCTGGTGGCGGCCCAGGCCGTGCGCGGGGCCGCGGCCCTTCTCGGCGAGGATCTCCGGCAGCAGGTCGACCAGCGAGCGGCCGTCGTGCTCGGCCCGGCGCTGCAGCTCCCGGCGCACGATGTCCAGCCGCCCCTGCAGCAGCCGCCGCGTGTAGGAGAGGTTGACCTCCTCCTGCTCGGCCCGGCGGCGCAGCCCGCGGACGTCGGCCATCGGGCGGGACTCGACGCCGGCGAGGAAGGCCGGGTCGAGCAGCTCGTCGACGGCCGCGCCGCCGGCGGGGGTCGGAGGGGTGCTCGCGGAGGTCACCGCCCGATGGTGGCAGACCGGACGGCGCGGACGCGGTCGCGGGCGGCGGCCCGGGTGTCGTCGAGCGCAGCGGGGGCGTCGTCGGGGTCGATCACGGCCCGCGATCCGCCCACCGTCAGCTCGTCGCCGGTGCCCACCGACTGCTTGACCAGGGCGAGCGCGACGACGCCGAGCTCGTGGTGGCGCACGACCGTGCCGGCGCGGCCGACCTCGCGCTCGCCGCGCAGCACCGGCGCGCCCGCGGCCGGCAGGTCCTCGCTGACGCCGTCGAGGTGCAGCAGCACCAGCCGCCGCGGCGGGCGGCCGAGGTTGTGCACGCGCGCGACGGTCTCCTGGCCGCGGTAGCAGCCCTTCTGGAGGTGGACGGCGCTGTCGAGCCACTCCAGCTCGTTGGGGATGGTGCGGTGGTCGGTGTCGGCGCCCAGCCGCGGACGGCGGGCCTCCACGCGCAGCGCCTCGTAGGCGTCCAGGCCGGCGGTCCCGGCGCCGGCGGCCGCGAGCGCGTCGGCGCGGGCGGCGAGCTCGGCGCGCGGCACCAGCAGGTCGACCGCGGGGACGCCGTCGCCGAGGGCCGGCATCCGGCGCACCCAGCCGCCGCCGGGCAGGGCGGCGACGGCGTACGGGGCCTCCGGCGCGGGCAGGCCGGCGGCGGCGAGCACGTCGGACCCGCGGGGGCCGACGAGCGTCAGCAGCGCCCAGTCGCCGGTCACCAGGGCGGGCTCGACGCGGAGCATGAAGACCATCCGCTGCAGGAAGGTCGCCAGCGCGGCGCCGGTGCCCGGCTCGACGTCGGCCCAGGTGGTGCCGCCGAGCTCGGCGAGCACGAGGTGGTGCTCCACGTGGCCCTGCGGCGAGAGGACCAGCGCCTGGGTGCCGGTGCCGTCGGCGAGCCGCTCGAGGTGCTGGCTGGTGAGGCTGTGCAGCCACGAGAGCCGGTCGGGGCCGGGGATCGCGAGGACGTCGCGGTCGCTGCGGTCGACGAGCCCGGCGCCCTCGGCGAGCAGGCGCTGCTCGCGCAGCGGGTCGCCGTGGTGGGCGGCGACGGAGCCGCCCTCGGCGACGACGGCGCCCGCTCGCGCGGCGAGGGGGGAGGTGGTGCTCATGCGGTCACTCCTGGGACGTCCCGGACTCTCGGCAGCGGCGGCACGTGCCCGACAGCGCCACGTGCCCCACGTCCAGGGTGAAACCCAGGTCGGCCGCCAGACGTTCCGCCGCCTGCTCGAGCACCTCCGGGTCGGCGGAGGAGATCTCCCCGCAGGAGGCGCAGACCACGTGCAGGTGCGGGTGCTCGGAGGCGTGGTAGACCGGCGCGCCCTTGGCGACGTGGGTGTGCCAGACCAGGCCGAGCCGCTCGAGCAGCTCCAGCGTGCGGTAGACCGTCGAGGTGTCCGGCGCGGCGCCGCCCGGCCCGGCCTGTTCGCGCAGCCGGGCGCCGATCGCCTCCGGGGTGGCGTGGTCGAGCTCCGCGACCGCCGCCAGCACCTGCTGGCGCTGGTGCGTCAGCCGCAGGCCCTGCGCACGCAGCCGCTCCGCGAGGGGGGCACCGGGATCGGACACGCGCGACAGCCTAGGACCGGCCCGTGCTCACGGGACGGCGCTGCGCGAGGCCTCCAGCACCCGCCGCAGCGACTCCAGGTACCGCGCCGGGATGCCGTGCTCGCCGCGCGGCGGGAGGAACCGGGCGACGGTGGCGTCGGTGACCTGCGCGGCGTCGGCGGCCTCGGCGCCCAGCAGGCGGACCACCGGCTGCGAGCCCCACGAGCGGGACGCGGCCAGGTGCGCCATCGCGGCGGCGCTCTCGGCCCGCTCCCCCACGCAGTCGAACGGCTTCTCGGTGGCCCACAGCCGCCGGAAGCCGTCGGCCAGCGACGGGTCGGCGAGCGGGTTGCCGCCGAACATCTCCTCCGCCTCGGCCGGCGGGAGGAACACCGCGAAGCAGAGGAAGGTGAACAGGCACTTGTCGCAGTGCAGGCACCAGCGCTGCTCGGCCTGCCCGCCGATGCCCATGTGCTTCTGCGTGTACGAGCGGTTGCAGCTGAGGATGTCGCCCCGCAGCGGCAGGGCGGCCACGGCGGCGACCGTCGCCAGCTCCGAGAGCTGCCGGGTCAGGCTGAAGTACCCGGTGCCCACCTCCGCGGCGGCCGCGGTGAACAGCCGCTCGAAGGCGTACGACTTCGAGTACTGGTGGTTCACGCTGGCGCCGTCGACGGTGAGGGTCTCCTCGTCGGCGGACCGCTCGTTGGCGAAGACCACCGGGTCGTACCCGCCGAGGACGGCGACCAGGGTGGCGATGGCGGAGTTGATCGCGGTGACCGGCACGTGCCCGTTGAGCCCGCCCTGCGCGGTGCGCTCGGCCAGCAGCGGGGCGAGCCGGCGCCGCACCTCGACCAGCGGGACTCCGGCCGCGCGGGCGACGTCGCGCTGCGCGCCGGTCGGGTTGACCGCCAGCGCCGTCCCGTCGGGGATGACCACGAGCGCGAGCGCGGAGTCCTTCCCCCCGCCGACCGGCAGCAGCGCGCCGCGGCCGCCGGGCTCGACCGCCTGGCCCGGCTCGCGCACCTCGGCGTCGAACTCCACCCGGTGCGGCACCGGCAGCCGGTTGACGGCGGCGAACTCGCCGAGGCCGTCGGTGTAGGCGGCGCGCGCGACGGCGAGCTGCGCGGCGGTCACCGGTCGCTCGACGACCACCCGGCCGGGCGCGGCCAGCTTGTAGTAGCTGGTGCCCATGACCAGGTGGACGAGGTCGAGGGCGGCGTCGAGCGCCGCCGGGGCCGGCCCGCTGCCGAGCAGCACCGGGTCGAGCACGAGCCGCTCGGTGAACTCGTCGGCGCCGAGGCGGTAGGAGAAGGCCGCCTCGCCGGTGGAGAGGTCGAGGGACCGTCCGGCGACGACGAACGCGCCGGTCTCAGACACCGGGGACGCGCTCGGCGCCGGAGTCGACGAGGATCTGCTCATAGGTGGCTGCCAACTCCTCGAAGTCGCGGAAGCGGTTGTAGCTGGGGGCGCCGGGTGAGAGGAGCACGACCCCGCCCGGCGGGGTGCCGGCGATCGCCGCCGACACCGCCTCGGCCAGGGACTGCGTCTCGGTGAGGCGCACCGCCGCCCCGGCGGCCTCCCGGCGGACGTCGTCGGCCAGCCGCGCCCCCGTGTCGGGGACAGTGACCAGCGCGACGGTGTCCCGCCGCTGCACCAACGTCGCGGCCAGGCCGGTGTAGTCCAGGCCCCGGTCCTGCCCGCCGGCGATGAGGGTGAGCGGGCGCCCGGCGAGCGCGTCGAGCGCGGCCAGCACGGACACCGGCGTGGTCGACAGCGTGTCGTCGACGAAGGTGACGCCGCCGAGCGTGGCCACGGGTGCGAGCCGGTGCGGCAGCGCCCGGAAGCCCGCGACGGCGGCGGCGACGGCGTCCGCGGTCGCGGCGAGGTCGAGGCCCAGCAGGGCGCAGGCGGCCAGCGCCACCTCGACGTTGCTGCGGTTGTGCGCGCCGGGCAGGTGCACCGGCTGGACGGCGTCGGCGAGGCCCGCGGGCAGCACCTCGGCGGGGTCGACGAGCTGCGCGGGCCGCAGGTACCGCTCGGCGACCGGGCGGGCCTGCGCGCCGACCGCGACAGAGCGGTCGGGGCAGCCGGCGAAGACGCGCAGCTTGTCGCGGAAGTAGGTGGCCTCCGAGCCGTGCCAGTCCAGGTGCTCGGGCGCCAGCGAGGTGAGCGCGCCGCGGCCGGCGAAGTCGGGGACGGCGGCGGCCTGGTAGCTCGACACCTCGACGACCAGCGTGCGGTCGCCGACGCCGTCCAGCACGGCGTCGAGCAGCGGGGTGCCGATGTTCCCGGCGTGCACGGCCGGGCGCCCGGCGGCGGTGAGGACGGCGGCGGCCAGCGCGCTGGTGGTGCTCTTGCCCTTGGTGCCGGTGACGCACAGCACCGGGACCCCGCGGGCGGCGGCCTCGGCCAGGGCGACGCCGGTGCCGGTGGTCACCACGGTGCGGTCGGCGAGCGACCGCGCCTCCCCGCGGTAGGGACTGATCCCCGGCGACCGGAAGACGACGTCGCAGCCGGCGAGGTCGGCGACGTCGGCGGTGGCGGTCACGCCCGGCGGCAGCGCGGCGGGGTCGACCGGCCGGCTGTCGGCGACGAGGACGGCGGCCGCGCCGGCGTCCAGCGCGGCCCGGACGGCGGCGCGCCCCTCGCGGCCGTGGCCCCACACGCCCACCCGGCGGCCGGCCAGCTCGGCCAGCCGGAGGGACCGCTCCCGCGGGGGAGGCGCCGGGCGGGGGTCCACGGCGACCACTCTACGGAGCGCCCTCCACTCCGGACGGCGACGACGGGCGGGTGCCGATACGGTGGACGACGGTGTGCCGGGAAGTCTGGTCGGCGGGCTGCCCCTGAGCGGGCAGGGCCGAGCCGACCCCTCTCCCGCCGGAGCCGCCCCATGAACGCCCCCCACGGGTCCACCCGCGTCTTCGCCCGCGGCTCCTGGGCCGAGGCCAGCCGGATCGCCGCGGTCCTGCGCCGCGAGACCGTCGGCGGCCTGCTGCTGCTGGCCGGCACGGTCGTCGCGCTCGCCTGGGCCAACTCCCCCTGGAGCGGGGCGTACGAGGCGCTGCGCGACACCCGCGTGGGCCCGGCCTCGCTGCACCTGGACCTGACGCTCGGCACCTGGGCGGCCGACGGGCTGCTCGCGGTCTTCTTCTTCGTCGCGGGCCTGGAGCTCAAGCGCGAGTTCGTCGCCGGCGACCTGCGCGACCCGCGCCGGGCGGTGCTGCCGGTCGCGGCCGCGGTCGGCGGGATGGTCGTGCCGGCGGTGCTCTACGTGCTGGTCAACCTGGGCGGCGACGGCCTGCGCGGCTGGGCCGTCCCGACGGCCACCGACATCGCCTTCGCGCTCGCCGTGCTGGCCGTCATCAGCACGCACCTGCCGAGCGCCCTGCGGACGTTCCTGCTCACGCTCGCCGTCGTCGACGACCTGCTGGCCATCACGATCATCGCGGTCTTCTACACGTCGTCCCTGGCGGCGGGGTGGCTCGCGCTGGCGCTCGTCCCGCTCGCCGTCTTCGGGTTCCTCGTGCAGCGGCGGGTCCGCTCCTGGTGGCTGCTGCTGCCGCTGGCGGTGCTCACCTGGGTGTTCGTCCACGAGTCCGGGGTGCACGCCACGGTCGCGGGCGTCCTGCTGGCGTTCACCGTCCCGGTGGTGCGCAGCGAGGCCGCCGGCGGCCCGGACGCCGGCCCGGGGCTCGCCGAGCACCTCGAGCACCGCTTCCGGCCGATCTCGGCCGGGATCGCCGTGCCGGTCTTCGCGTTCTTCGCCGCGGGCGTCACCGTGGGCGGCCTGTCCGGGCTGGTGGAGTCGCTCGGCGACCGGGTCGCGCTCGGGATCGTCGCCGGACTGGTCGTGGGCAAGGTGGTGGGCATCGTCGGGGCGACCTGGCTGGTCACCCGGTTCACCCGGGCGGAGTTCGCCGACGAGCTGGGCTGGCCCGACCTCGTCGGCATGGCGCTGCTCGGCGGCATCGGCTTCACGGTGTCGCTGCTCATCGGCGAGCTGGCGTTCGGCACCGGCAGCGAGCGCGACGACCACGTCAAGGTCGGCGTCCTGGTGGGGACGGTCGTGTCGGCGCTGCTGGCCGCCGTGGTGCTGAGGCTGCGCAACCGCCGGTACCGGCGCATCGAGGAACTCGAGTCCGTCGACGAGGACGCCGACGGCATCCCCGACGTCTACCAGCGCGGACCGGACGCCTCGGGGACCCCCCGTCCGCGGCCGTTCACCGACGGCTGAAGAACGGCGTTGCAGACCCCCGGAACGGCGACGTACCGTCGAGCTACACGAGAGGGGAGGTGGTCCGAACAATTGAATTCTTATCGGACTCGTGAGGTGGCTGTCCGCTAGCCGCCGTCCAGATGGGCCGCCCGTTCGGAGTGGAATCCGAGCGGAGGCACTGATCGCCCGTCCGTCGCACGGCGGCGAGCGAGAACCGGACAGTCACCCGACCCCCGGGCCGCCGACACTTGTCCAGTCGGCCCGCGAGCTGCCTCCTCTCGAGGCGCCGCGGAGCAGCCCGGGGGTTGTCCGTTCTCCGGGGGAGGGAGCAGCGGCCGTGCAGACCGCTGGGCGCACCGCACAGGCCGGCCGCTGGATCGCCGACGCCGTCCGCGCCGCTCCGCCCGACACCGTGGCCGCCCTCGTGCCCGCCGTGTTCCCCGCGCACGCCCGGGTGTTCCACCCCGCCGTCCGCTACGAGGGCGACACCGACGTCTTCGTCCGCTGGGACGAGGTGGCCGCGGCCAACGGGACGACGCCGCACCGGCTCATGCAGTGGCCCGGCATCACCGGCTCGTGGGAGTACCTCGGCGAGGACGACCAGCCCGGGCTGTGGAACGACGCCCCCGCCGAGGGGCACCTCGCCGCGCACGTCGCCGGCGAGCTCGCCGCCGTCCTGGCCGCGCACACCGCCGGCCCCGGCGAGTGCTGGTTCGGCTGGGACGACGAGGGGGCGGCCGACCTGCCGCGGCTGCGCCTCCCCCGCAGCGACCTGCTGCTCGTCCGCGCGCCGGTCGACCGGGCGGCCACCAACTTCGCCCCCGAGCCGCGCGAGCAGAGCGCGACGCTGTGGTGGCCGGCCGACCGGTCCTGGTGCGTGGTCACCGACCCGGCGCTGACCAGCACGTACGTGGGCGCGAGCGTCGCCGCCGTCGACGAGCTGCTGGCCAGCCGGCTGGAGGTCGCGCCGGCGCTGCCCGGCGACCCGGTCACCCCCGACAGCGACCCGGTCAACCGGGTCGACGCCCGGGGCTGAACCCGCCTCAGACCCCCGCGCCCACCGGGGCGCCGGCGGTCGCCGCGACCACCTCGTCCCACGGGGTGGCGGCCAGGCCGAAGGTCCGCTCGGTCGCCGAGGCGTCCAGCACGTACTCCTGGTCGAACTGGTGCCGCACGTCGACCACCTCGCGCATCATCGGCGAGAACCAGCCCATCGCGGTGAGCACCGGCCAGGGCAGCCCGCTCACCGGGGCCGGCGCCCGGCCCAGCGCGCGGGACAGGTCACCGAGCGCCTGGCGCTGGGAGCGCGGCGCGTTGCTCGGCACGTGCCAGGCCCGCCCGAGCGCGCGCTCGTCGGTGCCGAGGACGGCCAGGGTCGCGGCGACGTCGGGCAGGTAGGTCCAGCTGCGCGGGGCGTCGGGGTCGCCCACCACCCAGGCGCGCCGGCCGCGGCACAGCGCCGGCAGCTGCCGCACCAGGTGCGACTGGGCGGCCGGCACCTGCGGGCCGACGAAGTCGCCGGCGCGCGCCTCGGCCATCCGGATGCGGCCGGCCTCGTGGGCGGCGAGCGCGTCGCGCCACATCGCCACCCGCACCCGGCCCTTGGTGTCGGTGGCCGCCAGCGGGCTGTCCGGGGTCATCGGCCCGGCAGGGCGGCCGTAGACGTAGAGGTTCGACATGGTCACCAGCACGGCGCCGGAGCGCTCGGCGGCGGTGAGCAGCGCGGTCGCGACCGGTGGCCAGTCGGTGGTCCAGCGGTGGTAGGCCGGGTTGACGGCGTTGTAGAGCGCGGCCGCGCCGGCGGTGGCGGCGGTGAGCGCGGCGGCGTCGGCCGCGTCCACCCGGCGGTGCTCGACGGCGCCGGTGGAGATCCCGCCACTGCGCGACAGGACGCGCACCTCGTGCCCCCGGGCGGCCAGCAGGTCCGCCGTCGTCGTGCCCACGGGGCCCTTGCCCACGATCACGTGCAGTGCCATGAGGACTCCTCGTCCGGTCCGCGAGAGCGGTGCTCTCGTCCGAGGACGACGCTCCCACCGGTCCGGTCCGGTGTCAAGAGCGGTGCTCTCTCTTGCGTCCGCCGCTCTCGTCGGCGGAGGATGCGGGGGTGCCCACCGCCCGCGAGCGCGTCCGCGCCGAGATCACCGCCGAGATCACCGCGGCCGCGCGCCGGCAGCTCGCCGAGGTGGGCGCGGCCGCGCTCTCGCTGCGGGCGGTGGCCCGCGACGTCGGGATGGTGTCGTCGGCGGTCTACCGCTACTTCCCGAGCCGCGACGACCTGCTGACCCGCCTGATCATCGACGGCTACGACGCCCTCGGGACGGCGGCCGAGACCGCCGACGACCCGGCCGCCGGGCCGGAGGAGCGCTGGGCCGCGGTGTGCGGTGCGGTGCGGGACTGGGCGCGGGCGCACCCGCACGAGTACGCGCTGCTCTACGGCTCGCCGGTGCCCGGCTACTCGGCGCCGCGCGACACGGTGCCGGCCGCGTCGCGGGTCGGGATCGTGCTGGGCACGATCCTGGGCGACGCAGCCCGCGCCGGCCGGCTGACCGGCGGCAGCGGGGACGGTGGGAACCGCCGGGTGCCCGGGCTGATCGGCGACGCCGCCGTCGAGGTCCTGGGGAAGGGCGCCCCGGGGGTCGACGACGCCGTCCGCGTGCGCGCCCTGCTGGCCTGGAGCTCGCTGTTCGGCAGCATCAGCTTCGAGCTGTTCGGCCACCTCGTGGGGTCGGTCGAGGACGCCGACGCCTACTTCGCCCGCGTGGTCGCCGAGCTGGGGACGCTGGTCGGGCTGGGCCCGGCCCGCTAGAGCGCCGCGAGCTCCGCCTCGAGGTCGTCGAGGCCGAGGGACCCCTGCGACAGCGCCGCCATGTGCCACGCCTTGAGGTCGAACGCGGCACCGCGGGCCCGCTGCGCCGCCGCCCGGCCGGCCAGCCAGGCCCGCTCCCCCAGCTTGTAGCTGATCGCCTGCCCGGGCAGGCCCAGGTAGCGGATGAGCTCGCTGTCGAGGAAGGCCGGGTCACTGCCCAGGTGCTCGCCGGCGAACGCCCGCGCGAGCTCCGGCGTCCACGGCTCCCCGCGGTGCCCGGCGAGCACGCCCTCGGCGTCGGCGGGGACGGGCAGCCGCAGGTGCATGCCGATGTCGATGACCACCCGGATCGCGCGCAGCTGCTGGGCGTCGAGGTAGCCGAGGCGGGCGCCGGGCTCGGTGAGGTACCCGAGCTCGTCCATGAGCCGCTCGGCGTACAGCGCCCAGCCCTCGACGTTGGCGCTGACCGAGCCCAGCGACGTCTGGTAGGTGGACAGGTCGCCGGAGACGTACGCCCACTGCGCGAGCTGCAGGTGGTGGCCGGGGACGCCCTCGTGGTACCAGATCGAGACGAGGTCCCAGAGCGGGAAGCGCTCGCGGCCCAGCGTCGGCAGCCAGGTGCGGCCCGGGCGGGAGAAGTCCTGCGCCGGTCGGGTGTAGTACGGCGCGGCCGCGCTGCCGGGCGGCGCGATCATCGCCTCCACCCGGCGCACCGGCTCGGCGAGGTCGAAGTGCGTGCCGTCGAGCGCGGTGATCGCCTCGTCCATCATCGCCTGGAGGCGCTGCCGGATCGCCTCGACGCCGTCGACGGCGGGCCCGTGCTCGTCGAGCCAGGCCATCGCCTCCCTCGGCGAGGACCCCGGCCGCAGCGCCTCCGCCTCGGCCCGCTGCTCGGCCAGCAGCCGCCGGTGCTCGCCCCACCCCCAGGCGTAGGCCTCCTCCAGGCCCTGCCCGGCGCCGAGGTCCGAGCCGTTCCACCGGCGGGCGGCGACGGCGTAGCGGTCGCGGCCGACGGCGTCCGGCGTCCCCTCGGCCCGCGGGAGGTACTCGTCGCGCAGGAAGTCGCGGACCTCGGCCACCGCGGCGTCGGCCGCGCGGGCGGCGGCGTCGAGGTCGCGGCGCACGGCGTCGGGGCCGGAGGCGGCCAGGCCGGCGAAGAACGGCCCGGACAGCCACTCGCCGAGCTGGCCGACGACGGTGGACACCTGCCGCGGCGCCACGAGCAGGCCGCGCCGGGCGCCCTCGCGCAGGGTGTCGAGGTAGCCGCGGTACGCCCCGGGCACCCGGGCCATCCGGCGGGCCACCACGGCCCAGTCGTCGTCGGTCGCGGTCGGCATGAGCAGGAACACCGAGCGGATCGAGTGCACCGGGCTGAACAGGTTCGACAGCGCGCGGAAGCCCTCGCCCGCGTCGTGGGCCAGCAGCTCGGCGCCGAGGCGCTCGCGCAGCAGCCGGGCGCAGCGGCGCTCGACCGGGTCGGCGTCCAGCGCGGGGTCGGCGGCGAGGACGGCGTCGAGCTCGGCCAGTGTGCGGCGGGTCAGCTCGGCCTCGGCCTCGATGCCCGCGGGGCTCGGGTCGGGCAGCCGGTCGTCGCCGGGCCGGGTGCCCAGCGACGTCGCGACGATCGGGTCGAGGTCGCAGACGGCGTCGACGTAGCGGTCGGCCACCTGGCGGGGCGTGGCGCCCGGGGCGGTCACCGGAGGCGCTCCAGCCGGGCCGACATGGTGGGCCGCAGGTCGGTGTCGGCACCGGCCCGGTCGATGGCGTACATGAGCGCGCCGTCGACGATGCCGTACAGCCGCACGGCGCGCGTGGTGTCCGGCGCGTCGGGCGTGCGGGCCACGACGTCGCTGGTCAGCTCCCAGCTGGTGGTGGTCCGCGCCGTGCCGACGTAGAGCTCGATGATCCCGTCGTGGCTGGCGACCAGCAGCTCGACGTCGTCCTCGCCGCGCGGCCGCCAGAAGCCCGACTCGCGGGTGGCGGGCCCCGCCACGGCGCCGTCGTCGCCGATCAGCCAGGCGCGGGCCTCGTAGGCGAGGAAGTCGCGGCCGTCGTGGGCGAAGCGGATCCACTGGCCGAAGCGCCGGTCGCCGGCGTCCCCGCCGGCCAGCACGCCCTCGCCGTGCCACTCGCCGAGCAGCGGCAGCACCGACAGCAGCCCGTGGGCCACCTCGGGTCCCGAGCGGACGTCGACGGTGTCGGCGACGGGCAGTTCGGTCGGGCCGGTCACCGGCCGGCGTCCCGCGGAGGCATGCCCGCCACGGTAGTCAGCGGCCGCGCGCCCCGCGGCCCGGCGGGGGCACGGCGGCCCGGGCGGCAGGCCGGTCGGCGCTGCGGGCGGCGGCACGGTCGGCGGTCCGGTCGGCGCTGCGGGCGGCGGCACGGTCGGCGGCCCGGCGCTCCCGGCGCGGGCGGCCCCCGGGCCGGGCCAGCCGCCCGACGGCGACCGCGCAGCCCAGCGCCAGCAGCGCGGCGAGCGCGACGAGGACCCACGCGGCGACCACGGCGCCACGGTAGGCGCGCCCGGCCGGGGTCGGACGGCGGACCCGCCGCGCCGGGGACGATGGCGGCCGTGCCGTTCACCGGGAGCCACCCCGCCGCGGTGCTGCCGTTCCTGCAGGCCGGGTTGCCGGCCTCGGCGCTGGTGGCCGGGAGCCTGGCGCCCGACGTCCCGCTGTACCTTCCGTCGACCCTCGGCCTCCGGACGCACACCGCGCTCGCCGTCGTCACCACCGACGTGGTGCTCGGCGCGCTGCTCTGGGCGGTCTGGCACGGGCTGCTCGCCCGCCCGGCCCTGGCCTGGGCGCCCGCCGGGCTCGCGGCACGGCTGCCCGGATCGGCGGCGCCCGGGCTGCGGCGGCGGCTGCGCGCGCCGGTGCGGGTGCTCGCCGCCCTCGCCGTGGGCGCCGCCACGCACGTGCTGTGGGACGAGTTCACCCACCCCGGCCGCCTGGGGACCGAGCTCGTGCCCGCCCTCGGGCGCACCTGGGCCGGCGCGCCGGGCACGGCCTGGGCGCAGGACGGGAGCGGGCTGGTCGGAGCGCTGCTGCTCGCGGCCTGGACCGGCCGGTGGTGGCGGCGGACACCGCCGCGGGCGGCCCCGGGGACCACGCGGTGGTGGTGGGCGCCCTGGGCGGTCCTGGCCCTCGTCGCGGCCGCCGCGGGGGCGGCGCAGGCGGCCGGGGCACCGGACCCGCGGTCGGCCGCGGTCGCCGCCGCCTTCGCCGGGGGCGGTGCCGCGTCGGCCGCCGCGGTGCTGCTCGCGCTGGCCTGGTCACTGTGGGCGCGCCGCGGCTGAGCCCATGGGGCAGGCTGGTGTGACACCAGCGAGACCGAGGAGGACGGCGCGATCGACAGGCGAGGACCGGCGGCCGACGGCGGGCTGTCCCGCGTGGAGGCCGAGCTGGCGCGGACGGCGGCCCGGCACGAGCGGGTGCTCGCGACCGTGGCCGACGGCATCTACGGCCTGGACCGGGCCGGCCGCGTGGAGTTCGTCAACCCGTCCGCGGAGCGCATCACCGGCCGGACGGCCGCCGAGCAGCTCGGCCACGACCAGCACGCCCTGGTGCACGCCACCCGGCCCGACGGACGGCCCTACCCGCGCCACGAGTGCCCGGTCTGGCAGGCGCTCACGACGGGGCGGACGGTGTCGGCCGACGACGAGGTCTTCTGGCGCGCCGACGGCACCGCGATGCCGGTGGAACTGGTCGCCGTGCCGATGGTCGAGGACGGCGGGGTCAGCGGCGTCGTCGTCTCCTTCCGCGACCTCACCGACCGGCTGGCCGCCCGGCGGCAGGCCGAGGAGCTGCGCCGGCTGACCGCCCAGAACGCCGCCGACCGCATGCTGTCCGACCGGCTGCAGCGGGCGCTGCTCACCCCGCCGCCGGAGCCCGACCACCTGCACGTCGCCGTCCGGTACCGGCCGGCCGCCGTCGGCGCCCGGGTGGGCGGGGACTGGTACGACGCCTTCCTGCAGCCCGACGGCGCGACCGTGCTGGTGATCGGCGACGTCGTCGGCCACGACAGCTCCGCCGCGGCGGCGATGGGTCAGGTCCGGGGCCTGCTGCGGGCGCTGGCCTACGACGGCGACCGCTCCCCCGCGGCCACGCTGGCCCGCCTCGAGCACGTCGCGCGGGGCCTCGACGTCAGCACGCTCGCGACGGTGGTGCTGGCCCGCGTGGAGCGGCACCCCGACGTCCCCGTCGCCGGCACCCGGGTGCTGCGGTGGAGCAACGCCGGCCACCTGCCGCCGGTGCTGCTCGCCCCCGACGGCACGACGACGCTGCTGGAGACCCGCGCCGACCTCATGCTCGGTGTCGACCCCGACGCCCGCCGCGCCGAGCACACCGCCGAGCTGGCCGACGGGCACACGCTGCTGCTGGTCACCGACGGGCTGGTCGAGCGCCGCGACGCCGACCTCGACAGCGGGCTGGCCGCGCTCCGCGAGGCGCTGCGCGACCTCGGGACGACGCCGCTCGAGGAGCTGTGCGACACGCTGCTGGCGCGAATGGTGCCGGCGGCCGGCGCCGACGACGTCGCGCTGGTGGCCGTCCGCGCCTATCCGGAGGACCGGCCGCGCCCGCCGGAGGCCGGGCCGAACCGGCTGCCGCCCGAGCACCCCGCGACGTGACGGAGCCCCTCCCGGCCGCGGCCGGGAGGGGCTCCGTGGGGGCGAGGAGATCCCTCGTCAGTCGAGGACGACGGTCGTCTCGGTCAGCCCGACCTCGGCCTCGACGACGCGCTCACCGCGGCCGACGGGGGCCAGCGAGCGCAGCTTCCAGGTGCCGGGGGCGGCGAAGAACCGGAACTCGCCCTCGGGGCTGGTCACCACCTCGGCGGTGAACTCGTCGGTCGCGTCGAGCAGCCGGACGTAGGCACCGGCCACCGGGGCGCCGTCGTGCCACACCTGGCCCTGGATCACCGTCTGGGTGTCCAGGTCGATGCCGGCGAGGGCACCGCCCTGCTTCGGGGCTCCGCACATGTCAGCTCACTTCTCGATCGGCACGCCGACGAGCGAGCCGTACTCGACCCAGCTGCCGTCGTAGTTCTTGACGTCGGACTTGCCGAGCAGCTCGCGCAGCACGAACCAGGTGTGGCTCGAGCGCTCGCCGATGCGGCAGTAGGCGATGGTCGGGCGGCTGTCGTCGAAGCCCTGCTCGGCGTACAGCTCGGCGAGCTGCTCGTCGCTCTTGAACGTGCCGTCCTCGTTGGCCGCCTTGCTCCACGGGATGTTGATCGCGGTGGGCACGTGACCGGCCCGCTGCGACTGCTCCTGCGGCAGGTGGGCGGGGGCGAGGATCTTGCCGGAGAACTCGTCGGGCGAGCGCACGTCGACGAGGTTCTTCGAGCCGATGGAGGCCACGACCTCGTCGCGGAAGGCCCGGATCGACAGGTCGGGCTCGGAGGCCTGGTACTGCGTGGCCGGGCGCTCGACGGCGTCCTTGGACAGCGGGCGGCCGTCCAGCTCCCACTTCTTGCGGCCGCCGTCCATGAGCTTGACGTCGCGGTGGCCGTAGATCTTGAAGTACCAGTAGGCGTAGGCGGCGAACCAGTTGTTGTTGCCGCCGTAGAGGACGACGGTGTCGTCGTTGCCGATGCCGCGCGAGGACAGCAGGCTCTCGAACGAGGTCTTGTCCAGGTGGTCGCGGCGCAGCGGGTCCTGGAGGTCCTTCTTCCAGTCCAGCTTGACGGCGCCCTCGATGTGGCCGCCGTCGTAGGCGCTGGTGTCCTCGTCGACCTCGACGAGGACGATGCCGGGCTGGCCCAGGTGCTCCTGGACCCAGTCGACGCTGACGAGCACGTCGTTGCGGCTCATGGGGGGTGTTCCTCCCTGTGGTGGGTGTGCGGTCGGGTCAGGCGGTGCGCGCCGGGACGACCCGGCGCACGGTCAGGTACAGCTCGCAGCCGAGGCAGAAGCCCGTGGCCGCGTTGAGCAGGGCCGCCACCAGCGCGAGGCCGGTGGCGACGGCGCCGAGGACCGGCGCGCCGAGCAGGTAGCCGGCCGCGCCGACGGCGGCGAACACGAACCCGACGAGCTGGGCGAAGCGCACCGGCGCCTCGGGCTCCCGCTCGCGCACCGGGCCCAGCCGCGGGGCGAGCAGGGTGCGGTACAGCACGGCGTAGGGCGCGTACCGCAGGCCGGCGGCCGCGCCGACGGCGAAGACGGCGGCCTGCGCCGCGGCCAGCGGGCCGCTCGCGGTGAGCAGGACGACGGCCAGCACGGCGCTGGTGACCCACGCGGCGGCGCGGGGCCCGCGCACGTCGACCGTGCGCGTGGAGCTCTGGGACATGGGATGGGCTCTCCGGACGGCGGTCAGGGCACGTCTGGGCGGAGCGGTACCGCCCTCAGGAGGCGCGACACAGGCAGCTGCCGACGCGGCACAGGTCCACTGTGCGGCGCGAGGTCAGCAGGGTGCCCATGCGGCGAGGGTAGCCGATCAGGCCCGGGGGCCCGTGTGGGCGTCGACCAGGGCGGTGAGCTCCTCCGGGCGCGGGGCGCCGCTGCTGCGGCCGAGCACCGCGCCCCCGCGGTCCAGGTAGAACAGCGTCGGGGTGCGCCGGACGTCGAGCTCGCGGACGGCGTCGAGGTGGCTCTCGGCGTCGACGTGGACGTAGGCCAGGCCCGGCCGGGTGACCTGCAGGTGCTGCAGGCGGGCGCGGGTGGTGCGGCACGGCCCGCAGAACGCCGTCGAGAACTGCACGACCGTCAGGTCCGCCTCGCCGGGCCGCACGCCCAGGTCGCCGAGCACCGCCGCCGGTCCGCGCACGCCGTCCTCCTCCTGCCGGGCGGGTGCCCGCACCGCGCCGTCGCGGGCGCGCAGCCACCACGCCGCGGCCCCGGTCAGCACCAGCGCGGCGGCCAGCACGGCCAGTCCCGTCCCGCTCATCCCCGGCGGCAACCCGGCCGGGCCGGCCGGCATTCCGTCACCCGGTGGTGAACACCGCGTCGGTGGCCCCGGCGGTGACGACCACGCCGTCGTCGGCCGGGCGGACGCCGGTCAGCTGCAGGCCGAAGGGCAGCACGACCGGGTAGCGCAGGTCGAGCAGGTCCACCGCCCGGTCGACGACGAAGTCCGGCACGTCCACGCCGGCGGCCGACGCGTCGGCGACGTCGACGACGAGGTCCTGGCCGTCGAGCGACACCGTCCCGGTGGCGGTGAGCGGCAGCGTGTAGCCGAGCACCTCGACCGTGCGGGTGACCCGCAGCCCGTCGCCGGCCCGCTCGAGCACGGTGTCCGCGCCGAGCTGCGCCGACAGCAGCGCGTAGGACAGCGTCGCGGTGCCGTCGACCCGGTCGACCGGCACCTGCCGCACCGACCCCGACAGCACGTCCGACAGCGGCACGTGCACGCCCTGCAGGACGACGTCGGCCCGCGTGCCGGCGGGCTGGCCGAGGTCCTCGGCGGTCAGGGAGATGCGGACGTCGTCGTAGGTCCCCGACACCGCCTGGGTGAGGAACGGCCAGCCGGTGACGTCGACCTCCGGGGTGCCCGCGAGGCCGCCGCCGTCGCGCAGGGCCGCCGCCACCCGGTCCTCGGCGACGCCCTCCGCGAGGGGGTCGGCCACCAGCCCGACGACGAGGAGCAGCGCGGCGAGCAGCGCGAGCAGCCCGAGGAGGGTGCGCACGGGCTCAGACGACGGCGAGCGCCAGCAGGGCCGGCGCGCACACGGCCAGCGGCAGCAGCGCCTCGACGCCCGCGGCGGCGGCCGCCGGCACCCGGCGGCCTGAGGCGGCGGTGTCGGCCAGCGCGAACGACGAGGTCATGCCCGCGAGCGCGGCGACCAGGCCGACCACCAGCCCGGTGGTGAGGCCGGCCAGCACGTCGACGGTCTCTGCCGTGCCGGTCTCGGCCAGGGCCACGGCCACCGCCGCGGCGAGGGCTGCGAGCACGCCGAGCCCGCCGCGCGGGACGCCGTCGGCGACCGCGGGGCGGGGCACGAGGGCGTCGGCCAGGTGGCCCGCGGCCAGGGCCGCCCCGGCGACCAGCAGCGGCGAGGCGGCCGGGGACGCCGCGTCGCCGGCCACCTCGGGGAGCAGGAGCAGCGCCAGGGCGCAGACGGCGGCGACCAGCAGCGCCACGGTGCCGAGCGAGCCCACGACGTCGGCCCGCGGCGGGCGGCGCAGCATCTGGTGGACGACCGCGACGACGAGCGCGGGCCCGGCGACGACGAGCAGCACGCCCGGCCCGGGCCCCCCGGTCGGGTCGGCGGACGCGGCCAGCAGGTCGGCGGCGACGGCGGCCGCGAGGGCCAGCGCCGCGGCACCGCGGGCGCCCGCCGGGGCCACCGCGAGCACCCAGGCGGCCACGAGCGCGGCCTGCAGCACGAGCACCACGCCCAGCCGCGCGGCCTCCCCGCCCGCCTCGGGCGCCCAGGCGAGCGCGGCGGCGGCGAGCGCGACGGCGGCCGCCGCGGCGACGTGCCGCCCGCGCGTGGCGGCCGGGGTCTGCAGCGCGGTCGTCACGTCGCCTCCTGCCCGCGGACGGCGGGTGCGTCCGCCGGCGCCCGCTGGACCCCGATCGTCGCAGATCCCCGCCGGACGGCCCGCCGGCGAGCCGCGTGCGCCCGCGTGTCGGCGAGGTCACAGGGAGGTGGCCGGCCGTCGGCTATCCTGCGGTCTCGGTTCGACAGCGCCGTCGACGCCCTCCCCGAGGAGACGACATGCGACTCGTGCTCATGACCGCGGCGCGTCAGGCCACGACCGAGGTGCTGCCCGCCCTGGGCCTGCTCGGTCACCAGGTGCGCGTGGTGGCACCCGAGCTGTCGAGCCTGCTCGACGGCGACTCCGGCGACGTGGTGCTCGTCGACGCCCGCCACGACCTGATCCAGGCGCGCACGCTGTGCAGCCTGCTGTCCTCCACCGGGGTGGCCTCCGCACTGGTCGCCGTGCTGTCGGAGGGCGGCCTGGTCGCGCTGTCGGCCGACTGGGGCGTCGACGACGTCCTGCTCGACACCGCCGGCCCCGCCGAGGTCGACGCCCGGCTCAAGTGGGCCACCGCGCGCCGGATGGCCGCCGCCACCCCCGCCGACGGCGCCGACGGCGGCGTCACCCAGGCCGGCGAGCTGGTCATCGACGAGCACAGCTACTCCGCCAAGCTCCGCGGCCGCCCGCTCGACCTCACCTACAAGGAGTTCGAGCTCCTCAAGTACCTCGCCCAGCACCCGGGCCGCGTGTTCTCCCGCGCCCAGCTGCTACAGGAGATCTGGGGCTACGACTACTTCGGCGGCACCCGCACCGTCGACGTCCACGTCCGGCGGCTGCGCGCGAAGCTCGGCACCGAGCACGAGGCGCTGATCGGCACGGTGCGCAACGTCGGCTACAAGCTCGACCAGCAGGTCGCCGACGCCACCGCCGCTGCCGCGCGCGCCGAGGCCGAGGCCGACCCCTCGCGCAGCACGGCGCCGCTGCTCTGAGCACGCCCGCCGTCCGGGACTCCGCGGGCTTCGCGCCCGCGGAGACCGCCGCCGTCCTCGCCCTGCTCAAGGACGCGGCCGCCGCCGACGGCGTGCGCCCGCTGTCGGAGGAGGGCGAGCTGCGGCTGCAGCACGGCGGCCCGCCCGGCGGGCGCGACGTGCTCGCCACCGACGCCGACGGCGTGCCGCTGGGCTACGCCCGCCTGGAGCTCGGGGAGCCCGGGTCGGCCGACGACGCCGAGGCCGAGCTCGTCGTCGCCCCCGCCGCCCGGGGTCGCGGCACCGGCCGCGCGCTGCTGGCCCGGCTCGAGGAGCTCGCCGGCGGGCGCCCGCTGCGGGTCTGGGCGCACGGCGACCTGCCGGCCGCGGCCGCCCTGGCCGGTGCCCGCGGCTACACCCGCGCGCGGGTGCTGCTGCAGATGCGCCGCCCGCTCACCGACGCCGACCTCGACGCCCCGGCCCCGCTGCCCGAGGGCGTGCACGTCGAGGCGTTCCGGCCCGGCCGCGACGAGGAGGCGTGGCTGCGGGTGAACGCCCGCGCGTTCGCCACCCACCCCGAGCAGGGCTCGTGGACCGCGACGGACCTCGCGCTGCGCGAGGCCGAGCCGTGGTTCGACCCCGCCGGCTTCCTGCTCGCCTGGCGCGGCGACCCGGCCGGCGGCGGCACGCTGCTCGGCTCGCACTGGACGAAGGTCCACCCGCCCGGCGACGCCGGCCCCGACCCGGCCGGCGAGGTGTACGTCCTCGGCATCGACCCCGGCGCCCAGGGGCTCGGGCTCGGCCGCGCGCTGACCGCGCTGGGGCTCGCGCACCTGCGCCGGACCGGCCTCGGGCAGGTGCTGCTCTACGTCGAGGAGGACAACGTGCCCGCGGTCGCGCTGTACGAGCGCACCGGGTTCACGCGGTTCGCCGTCGACGTCTCCTGGCGCCTCTCCCGCTGACGCGCGGAGCGCCCGACCGGGCGCAAACGCCCCTTTCTGCCGCACGCGGAGTGGCCGTCGCCACCTGACGCGCACGCGTTCACCTGCTGGACGTGACGCCGTTCTCACCCGGTCGGGAAAGGTCCCGCGGGCGTTCACCACCCGTTCACCGAGCGACCCGGGACCGGCCACCTGTGCTGCCTACCGTCCTCGCCGTTGGTCCCGCTCTGCCCGGCAACGAGGTCCGGGTCCCCCTCTCCGAAAGGCACAGAGTTGAAGCTCAGCACCAGGTCGCGCGCCGCCGTCCTCTCGACGGCACTGGCCAGCACCCTCGCGCTCGCCGCGTGTGGCGCCGCGAACGAGTCCGAGGCCTCCTCGGGCGGCAGCGACAGCGGCAGCGGCTCGAGCGCCGCCGAGCTCAGCGGTGACCTCGTGGGCGCCGGCGCCAGCAGCCAGCAGGCCGCCATGGAGGCGTGGCAGGCCGGCTTCGAGGGCGAGTACCCCGACGTCCAGTTCAGCTACGACCCGGCCGGCTCGGGCGCGGGCCGCGAGCAGTTCATCGACGGCCGCGCCGACTTCGCCGGCTCCGACGCCGCGCTCGACGAGGAGGAGCTGACCGCCGCCCAGGAGCGCTGCGGCGGCGGCGAGGTCTTCGAGCTGCCGAACTACATCTCGCCGATCGCGGTCATCTTCAACCTCGAGGGCGTCGACCAGCTCAACCTCTCGCCCGAGGTGATCGCCCGGATCTTCACCGGCCAGATCACCACCTGGAACGACTCGGCGATCGCCGAGGCGAACCCGGAC
This sequence comes from Geodermatophilus sp. FMUSA9-8, assembly GCF_037034165.1. Classification (NCBI taxonomy): domain Bacteria; kingdom Bacillati; phylum Actinomycetota; class Actinomycetes; order Geodermatophilales; family Geodermatophilaceae; genus Geodermatophilus; species Geodermatophilus sp. FMUSA9-8. The sequence continues at coordinate 523,449 of NZ_JBAGKE010000002.1, forward strand.
GTCGAGCTCCCCGACACCGCGATCACCCCCGTGCACCGCGCCGACGACTCGGGCACCACGGACAACTTCACCGACTACCTGTTCCAGGCCGCCGGTGACGTGTGGACCGCCGAGCCCGACGGCGTGTGGCCGCTGCCCGGTGGCGAGGCCGCGAACGGCACCTCCGGCGTCGTGGGCGTCGTCGAGAGCACGGCCGGCGCCGTGACCTACGCCGACGCCAGCCGCGCCGGTGAGCTCGGTGTCGCCAACGTCGGCGTCGGCTCGGAGTTCGTGGCCCCGTCGGCCGAGGCCGCCGCCGCCGTCGTCGAGAACTCCCCGGCCGTCGAGGGCCGCGGCGAGTACGACTTCGCCATCGAGGTCAACCGGCAGACCGAGGGCTCGGGCGAGTACCCGATCGTGCTGGTCAGCTACCACGTCGGTTGCGTCGAGTACGACGACCAGTCCACCGCCGACAACGTCAAGGCCTTCATGACCTACGTGGTCAGCGAGGACGGCCAGCAGGCCGCGGCCGACAACGCCGGCAACGCGCCGATCTCCGACACGCTCCGCGAGCAGGCCCAGGGCGCCGTCGACGCCATCACCGCCGCGGGCTGATCCGTCACACTCCCGGTGGCCCGGGGCGTCGACCGACGCCCCGGGCCACCACCCCGCCCGGCGACGGGCGTCCCGCACCACCCCGACCACCCGGAGCAGCGGTGACCGCCACGAAGGCCCCCACCCCACCCCCCGTGCAGCAGCGCGTCGTGCGCCGGGCGGGTGACCGCATCTTCGCCGGCAGCGCCAAGGGCTCCGGCATCTTCATCCTGCTCGTGCTGGCCGGCGTCGCCGCCTTCCTGATCAGCGAGGCGATCCCGGCCCTCACCGCGCCCGCGGAGGACATCCCCGGCGGCGAGGGCCTCGGCTCCTACATCGCGCCGCTGGTCCTCGGGACGCTGCTCGGCGCCGTCCTCGCCCTCCTCGTCGCCACCCCGCTGGCCGTGGGCATCGCGCTGTTCGTCACCTACTACGCGCCCCGCCGCATCGCTGCCGGCCTCGGCTACGTGATCGACCTGCTGGCGGCGATCCCCAGCGTCGTCTACGGCTTCTGGGGCCTCGCGGTGCTCGCCCCGGCGCTCGTGCCCTTCCACGTGTGGGCCGCCGACAACCTGAGCTGGCTGCCGATCTTCGCCGGCCCCGCCTCCACCAGCGGCCGCACGATGCTGACCGTCGGCCTGGTGCTCGCGGTCATGATCCTGCCGATCATCTCGGCCATCGCTCGCGAGGTGTTCGGCCAGGCGCCGGCGCTGCACCGCGAGGCCGCCCTGGCCCTCGGCGCCACGCGCTGGGAGATGATCAAGATGGCCGTCCTGCCCTACGGCAAGTCCGGCGTGATCGCCGGCGCGATGCTGGGCCTGGGCCGCGCGCTCGGCGAGACGATGGCGGTCGCCATCGTGCTCTCCGGTGGTGCCGGCGCCACGCTGAACCTGATCAGCAGCTCGAACCCCTCGACGATCGCGTCGAACATCGCCCTGCGGTTCCCCGAGGCCACCGGCCTGGGCATCAACACCCTGGTCGCCAGCGGCCTGGTGCTGTTCGTCATCACGCTGGCGGTCAACATGCTCGCCCGCTGGATCGTCAACCGGCGCGCCGACTTCTCCGGAGCCAACTGATGAGCACCTCGACGCAGTCCCCCGTCCGGGTCGCCGAGGAGCCCTCCGGCCCGATCCGGCCGCAGCGCAAGCTCCCCCGCTACGCGGGCCTCGGCCTCTACGTCGCCGGCCTCGCCGCCGGCGCCCTGCTGGCGGCCCTCACCGGCTCCGGCATCGCCCTCGCCGTCGTCTACGGCGTCGTCCTCGGCACCCTGGCGGTGTACGTCGGCTCGCGAGCCGTCGAGGGCACCCGGAAGGCCACCGACCGGCTGGTCACGGCGCTGGTCACCACGGCCTTCGGGATCGCGATGATCCCGCTGGTGTCGCTGGTGTACACGGTCCTCGACAAGGGCCTGGCCCGCTTCGACGCCCAGTTCTTCTCCAACTCGATGTTCCGGGTCGTGGGCGAGGGCGGCGGTGCCTACCACGCCATCCTCGGCACCGTGATCATCACCGCGGTCACCGCGGTGATCTCGGTGCCGATCGGCCTGCTCACCGCCATCTACCTGGTGGAGTACGGCACCGGCCGGCTCAAGAAGGCGATCACCTTCTTCGTCGACGTCATGACCGGCATCCCGTCGATCGTCGCCGGCCTGTTCGCCTTCGCGCTGTTCACGCTGCTGTTCGGCAACGACGTCCGGCTCGGCCTCATGGGCGCCGCGGCGCTGTCGGTGCTGATGATCCCGGTGGTCGTGCGCTCCTGCGAGGAGGTCCTCAAGCTCGTCCCCAACGAGCTGCGCGAGGCCAGCTACGCCCTGGGCGTGCCGAAGTGGCGGACGATCGTGAAGGTCGTCCTGCCGACCGCCGTCGCCGGTCTCGGCACCGGCATCACCCTCGCCGTCGCCCGCGTCATCGGTGAGACCGCGCCGCTGCTCATCACCGTGGGCCTCATCACGGGGACGAACCTCAACCCGTTCGACGGACGGATGGCGACGCTGCCGGTGTTCGCCTACTACCAGCTGACCCAGCCGGGAACCGACACCCAGGCGTTCCTGGACCGGGCCTGGACGGCGGCGCTCGTCCTCATCATCCTGGTCATGGTCCTCAACGTCGTGGCCCGCCTGATCAGCCGTTTCTTCGCCCCCAAGACCGGTCGCTGACCGGCCCCGACCCGGAGGATCTCCCCGTGGCCAAGCGCATCGAGGTCTCCGACCTCAACATCTACTACGGCAACTTCCTGGCCGTGGAGGGCGTCAACGTCTCGATCGAGCCCCGCAGCATCACGGCGCTGATCGGCCCCTCGGGCTGTGGCAAGTCGACGTTCCTGCGGTCGCTCAACCGCATGCACGAGGTCATCCCGGGCGCGCGCGTCGAGGGCAAGGTCGTCATGGACGGCGTCGACCTCTACGGCGCTGACACGGACCCGGTCGACGTCCGCCGGCAGATCGGCATGGTCTTCCAGCGGCCCAACCCGTTCCCGACGATGTCGATCTACGACAACGTCATCGCCGGCAACCGGCTCAACAACAAGAAGATGAAGAAGGCCGAGACCGACGAGCTGGTGGAGCGGGCCCTGCGTGGCGCGAACCTCTGGAACGAGGTCAAGGACCGGCTCGACCGCCCGGGCTCGGGCCTCTCGGGCGGCCAGCAGCAGCGGCTGTGCATCGCCCGCGCGATCGCCGTCGAGCCCGACGTGCTGCTCATGGACGAGCCCTGCTCGGCGCTGGACCCGATCTCCACCCTGGCGATCGAGGACCTCATGGCCGAGCTCAAGGACCGCTTCACCATCGTGATCGTCACGCACAACATGCAGCAGGCGGCACGGGTGAGCACGTCGACCGGCTTCTTCAACCTCAACGGGGTGGGCCAGCCCGGCCGGCTCATCGAGTTCAACCCCACCGAGAAGATCTTCAGCAACCCCGACCAGAAGGCCACCGAGGACTACATCTCGGGCCGCTTCGGGTGAGCTGAGCGCTCCTCGGACCGACGGGGCCCCCGCGAGCAGCAGCTCGCGGGGGCCCCGTCGTCTGCGCGGGGAGCCTCGTCGTCCGCGGGAGGGCTCAGCCGCCGGGAAGGACGGGCGGGTCAGCCGCAGTTGACCGGGCCGGTGGTGGTCGCCGGGTCCGGGGCCGGGGCGGTGGTGTCCGCGGGGGCCGGGGTGTCCGCCGGGGTCTCGGCGACGACGGGCACGGGCGCGGCCACCTGCACCGGCACGACGCCGGTGTAGCCGGGGCCGAGGACCAGCTGCACCGTGTCGCCGATCGCGTCGCTGGGCTGCAGCACGGCGCCGGGCACCGCGGCGGCCACCGTGCGCGCCTGCTCGGCCACGCCGGGGCCGTGCCGGACCACGGTCTCGTTGACGACGCCGGTCTCGTTGCCGACCTGGCCGACGGTGAAGCCCTGGGCGCGCAGCAGGTCGGCGACCGTGGAGGCCAGCCCGCTGGTGGCGGTGCCGTTGAGGACGTCGACGGTCACGCCGGACGGGGCCACGGTGAGCGCCTGCGGGGCCGGCGCGGCCGCGGAGGGCTCCGGCGCCGGGGCGGCCGCGGCGGCGGGGTCGGGCGCCGCCGCGGTGGCCGCGGCCACCGCGGGGGCGGCGAGCTCGGCGGGCACGCGGGTGTCCTCGATGACGCCGTCGAACAGGGAGCGGACGCCGGTGCCGTCGAGCAGCACGTACGCCTGGTCGGTGCCGGCCGGCACGTAGCCGACCTGGGACACGGGCAGGGCGGCGCGCTGGACGGCGCCGCCCTCGAGGTCGCCGAGCGCCGAGGCCAGCGTGCGCAGGTCGCCGAGCGTCGTCTGCTCGTCGAGGGTCAGCGCGCCGGCGGCGCGGGTGAGGAAGGTGGTGAGCTCGGGGGTGTCGAGCAGTGTGCCGGCGCTCACCGCGGTGCGCAGCGTCGCCGACAGCAGCAGCTGGGTCCGCTGCGCCGCGGCGGCGCCGGTGACGTCGGACCCGGCCTCCCCCGGCGTGAGGTAGCTGCTCGCACGCTCGCCGTCGAGCTCCGTGGTGCCGGCCGGGAGGGGCGCGGCGGAGGAGGCGTCGGCGTCGGCGGTGGGCAGGCAGACGCTCACCCCGCCGACGGCGTCGACCAGGGCGGGCAGGCGGCCGAGGTCGAGGCCGAGGTAGTGGTCGACCCGCAGGCCCGACAGCTGCTGGACGGCGCGCACGGTGCACGCGGGCCCGCCGTCGAGCAGGGAGGTGGCGAAGGCCTCCGAGACCGGCTCGCGGAACTCGCCGTCGTCGGTGCGGCAGCCCGGGGTGTCGACCAGCGCGGTCGGCGGGACGCTGACCAGCGCCGCCCGCTCCCCGTCGGACGACACGTGCACCAGCATGGTCGTGACCGACGCGGCGCCCTCGGTGCCGGGCAGGCCGGTGCCGACGACGAGGTAGGTGGTCGCACCCTCCTGCAGCTGCGCCGCGATGACCTCCGGGCCCTCGGGGGCCAGCGCGGAGACGCGGGTGATGCTCTGGTCGACGTAGGAGTACAGGCCCAGGTGGTACGCGGCGACGACGCCGACCAGCGCCCCCGCGCCGATCAGCGCCCGGCGGATCCGGCGGCGGGCGGGGCTGCGCGGCGGCCGGGGCGGCGACGGCCGCCGCGTGCTGCCGGCGCCGGACATGGCCGGCGCGTCGATGCCCGGGATGGGCGGCAGCGGTGCCGGCCGGCGGGTGGCGCCGGTGGGCGGCCCGAGCGGCGGGAACAGCGGGGTGGAGGGGCGGGCGCCCGGCGTCCCCGGCAGCGGCGGCACGGGCGCGGAGCGGTGCACGGCGCCGGGCAGCGGCGGCACCGGCTGCGAGCGGTGGACGGCGCCCGGCAGCGGCGGCACGGGCGCGGACGGCTGGGCGCCCGGCAGCGGCGGGACCGGGCCGGAGCGGTGCACCGGCCCGGTCCCCTGCCCCGGGAGCGGCGGCACGGGCTGCGAGCGCTGCACGCCGCCGGGCACCGGGGGCAGGCCACGGCGTGGCGTCTCGTCGGCGGGCTGGGCGGGCGGCTGCGAGGCGGGCTGGGCAGGCGGCTGCGAGGCGGGCGGTGCGGCGGGCGGTGCGGCCCGGTCGGCGGCCGGCGGCACGGGCGGGCGGGGCCCGCGGTGCGACGGCAGTGATTCCCCCGGCTCGAGCGGGATGGGGACCTCACCGGTCCGGCGCGCGGCGCGGCGGCCGGTGGCGTTGCCGGACCGGGCGATCAACTGCTCCACGGTGATCGGGCCCGGCGCGTCGGACCCGCGGCCGTCGGCCCGGTCGTCCCGCCCCCGCTCGTCGCCCACCGGTGTCGACATCCCATCGTCGTCGTTCCGTGTCCGTCGTCCGCGGTTGCTCCCCGCACACGCGGCAGCACTCGACGATACGGCCCGCGGGCCGGATCGCGGGCCGACGCGCGGGACCGGCGGGCTCCGGGATGCGTCCGGGGCTACCCGTGCGGGGGGCGGACCACTCGCCGACCGGGCGTCGCGCCGCCCCCGGACGTAGCGTCGGCGCGTGCGGCTCCCCTCGATCCCCGGCCCGTCCGACGTCTTCTCCGCCGTCGAGAGCCTGCGCGACGGCGTCGCCGAGGCCCTCGCTCTCGTGCCGCGGGTGGCGGCGGCGGTGGACCGGCTCGACGACCTGCTCGACCGCGTGGACCGGGTGGTCGGCCGGGCGGAGGGCCTGGTGGAGCACGCCGGCGGGACGATCGCCGCCGCCGACCGTGCGATCGAGGCGGTGGGCAGCACCCGCGAGCGCGCGGACGCCGCCATCGCCGACGTCGCCCGGACGCGGCAGCGGGCGGACGAGGCGATCGCGAGCGTCGAGGAGACGCAGCAGCGGGCGGACGCCGCCATCGGCAACGTCCAGGCGACCCAGCAGCGCGCCGATGCCGCCATCGATAACGTCGAGCGGACGCAGCAGCGGGCGGACGCCGCCATCGGCAACGTCGAGGCGACCCAGCAGCGCGCCGACGCCGCGATCGGGAACGTCCAAGCGACGCAGCAGCGCGCCGACGAGGCCATCGGGAACGTCGAGCGGACGCAGCAGAAGGCCGACGCCGCCATCTCGGCCGTCGAGCAGACGCAGCTAAAGGCCGACGCCGCCATCTCCGCGGTCGAGCTGACGCAGCAGAAGGCGGATGCTGCGATCAGCAACGTCGAGGCGACCCAGCAGAAGGCCGACGCGGCGATCTCCGCCGTCGAGCAGACCCAGCAACGGGCCGACGAGGCGATCGGTGCGGTCGGCCGGACGATCGACGGCGCGCAGGGCGCCGTGGAGCGCACCGAGGGGCTGGTCGGCCGGATCGACCCGCTGCTCGCCGGCTACGAGGAGCCGCTGACCCGGCTGACGCCGTCGGTCCGCCGGCTGGCCGAGACGCTGGACCCGCACGAGGTCGAGGCGCTGGTGCAGCTCGTCGACCGGCTGCCCTCGCTGGTCACGCACCTCGACGAGGGCGTGATCCCGGTGCTCGAGGGGCTCGGCGACGTCGGCACCGACGTGCACGACCTGCTCGACACCATGCAGGACATCCGCGAGGTGGTGAAGGGCTTCCCCGGCTCGAAGCTGTTCCGCCGCCGGGGTCGCGAGGAGATCGCCGACGAGGCCGACAACGGCTCCCCGGACGGCCAGGAGGCCCAGGAGCGCACCGGCTCCTGAGCCTCCTCGGCCGGCCCCGAGGGGCCGCGGGACCAGGTCAGGTCTCGGTCGGGTACCCCAGCGCCCGGGCGACGTCGCCGATGCGCTCGTAGGTCTCGCCCTCGGGCAGCCGCTCCAGCTCGGCGACGACGGCGTCCGGGGCGCGGTGGTCCTGCGCGGCCTCGACCAGGGCGGGGCCGTCGGCCGGGAAGTCGGCCCGGACGAGCCAGCGCGCGAGCTCGGCCCGCGCGACCACGGCGTCCTCGGTCATGCCGACCGGGACGCCGCCGATCAGCGTGCTGTTCGGGCTGCCGGCGGGGTCCGGCTCGCCCTCGGCCACGGGCTCCACCTCGCGGAACTCCTCGGACCGGGTGGCGCGCCCGGACTTGAGCATCCCCTGGATCTCGTGCTCGATCTCCTCGTCGAGACGCGGGTTGTGCTTGTCGCTGCGCGACGACACCCCGGCGAATCGGTCGTCCATCTCGCTCACGGCATCTCCTACTTCTCGTCGAGCGCGGACGGCTTGTGCACCGCCGTCTTCCCGCTCTTGTCGCTCTTGACCTCGTACTGCGGCTCGTCGGAGCTGGCCTTGACCTTCCGGCCGCCGGCCTCGGTGTCCTTCGTGATCTTCTTGGTGACCTCGCCCTCGGCCTTGCTGCCGTGGCTGTTCCAGGTGACGTGGTCACCCTTCGTGAACTCGTCGGCCATGACCCCGTCCTCGGTCGTCCGTGTGGTCCTCCCCCGGTGCCCGGCCCGTCCGGGGGGCACACATGCCGCCCGGGCCGGCCGGCGAGCGACCCAGATCACCCCGGCGGCGGGGAGGTCCACCCGATCGGGCAGTGCCGCGGACGCGGCGGTCACGTAGCGTTCACGTCGACGGGGGTCACCGACACGAACCCGCTGCTCCGAGTCGAGGGGCAGTGACGGAGCGTGAGGTCCTTCGTCCTCGATCGCCGGCCCGGTCGACCTCATTCCCCCGGGGTCGGCCGGGTCGGCCCGCATCGGCCCCCGGTCCCTACGCTCGCTGCGTGTCCGAGCCCGGCGATCCCCGCAGCGTCGACGTCCTCACCGTCACCTGCGTCGCGGACGCGACGCCGTCGGTGCGGCGGGTGGTCCTGTCCGGCACGGCGGACGCCGTCGCCGCGGCCGGCCCGACGGTCAACCTGCTCGTGCCCCGGGTCGGCGACCCGGACCCGCGCTGGCCGTCGGTCGCCCGCGACGGGCGCGTGGTCTGGCCGGTGGGCGCGCACGGGGTGAGCCTGCGCAGCTACACGGCCCGCCGGCAGGACGTGCAGCGCGGCGAGGTGGAGATCGACTTCGTGCTGCACGGCGACGGCCCCGCGGCGTCGTGGGCGGCCGCCGCGGCCCCGGGCGCCCTGCTCGGGGTGGCCGGGAGCGGGGCCCTGGGCGACCGGCCCGCGCGCACGCTCCTGCTGGCCGGTGACGAGACGGCGCTGCCGGCGATCAGCCGGATCCTCGCCGCGGCCGCGCCGGACACCACCGGCACCGCGCTGCTGGAGGTGGCGGGCCCCGAGGAGGAGCAGTCCCTGGCCGCCCCGGCCGGCGTCGAGGTGCGCTGGCTGCACCGCGGCGGCACCCCGCCCGGGGAGGGCACGCTGCTCGCCGACGCCGTCGCCGCCCTCGACCGCCCGGCCGGGGACGACCTGTTCGCCTGGGTGGCCGCCGAGTCCGCCGCCGTCCGGGTGGTGCGGGCCGACCTGCGCGGCCGTTGGGGCCTGTCCCGCGCCCAGCACCACGCGATCGGCTACTGGCGGCGCGGCCGGGCGATGTCCCCCGCCGGCTGAGCGGCGACGTCCGGACCGCGGGACGTCCTGACCACCGACGTCCAGGGAGCTCACAGGTACCGTCCAGTGCACCCGCAGCCGCGCCCCGCACCGTGGGTGCCATGACGACGGTAGCCAGGCGTCCGACGGGAGATGTCGTGACGGGGACCCGCAGCGCTCGCGCCACCGGACCGGAGGCCCGCCTCCTGGTGGTCGACGACGAGCCGAACATCCGCGAGCTGCTCTCGGCGAGCCTGCGCTACGCCGGCTTCGAGGTGGCGACGGCGGCCGACGGGCAGCAGGCGCTCGCGCTGGCCGCGTCCTTCCGGCCCGACCTGCTGGTGCTCGACGTGATGATGCCGGGGCTCGACGGCTTCGGCGTCGTCCGGCGGCTGCGCGAGAGCGGCCGGCACACCCCGGTGCTGTTCCTCACCGCGCGCGACGCCGCGGAGGACAAGGTCTCCGGGCTGACCCTCGGCGGCGACGACTACGTCACCAAGCCCTTCAGCCTCGACGAGGTGCTCGCCCGCATCCGGGCCGTCCTGCGCCGCAGCACCGGCCAGCAGCGCGCCGCCGAGAGCCCCCGGCTGTCCTTCGCCGACATCGAGCTCGACGAGGAGTCGCACGAGGTCGTGAAGGCCGGCGAGGTCGTCAGCCTCTCGCCGACGGAGTTCAAGCTGCTGCGCTACCTGATGGCCAACGCCGGGCGCGTGCTGTCGAAGGCGCAGATCCTCGACCACGTGTGGAACTACGACTTCAACGGCGAGGCGAACGTCGTCGAGTCCTACATCTCCTACCTGCGGCGCAAGGTCGACACCACCGAGCCCCGCCTGCTGCACACCATCCGCGGCGTCGGCTACACGCTGCGCCTGCCGCGCGGTTCGTGAGCACGCCCGCCGGGGCCCCGCCCGCGGCCCGCGGCGGCTCCCCCCTGCCGCGGGTCCCGCTGCGGATCACGCTGGTGGCGCTGCTGCTCGTGCTGGTCACCGTCGCGCTGGTCGCCACCGGCGTGGCGGCGACGTCGCTGCTCAAGCGCTACCTCGTCGACCAGCTCGACCAGCAGCTGGAGAGCACGCTGCGCCAGTCGGTGGAGCAGGAGAACTACGTCACCGCCTGCCTGTTCGGCGGGCGGCAGCGCTACGTCACCCCCGGCGACTACCAGGCCTGCCTCGTCCCCGGCGACGAACGGCCGGTGGTGCTCTCCGGCCCGCTGTCCGACGACGACCTGCCCGCCCTCGACGACGACACGGTCGAGGAGCTGACCTCGGAGGCCGGGCGCGGCCGCCCCGGCCCCGGCGGCCACGGCGCCCACACCGTCGCCTCCGCGGACCGGGACACCTACTGGCGGGTGACCGCCGTGGAGCTGCCCGGCGGCCTGGTGCTCGTCGCCGGCGGCGACCTGGACCGCGACGACCGGGTGATCGCCCGGCTCGTCGTGATCGAGGTGGTCGTCGGGCTGGTCGTGCTCGCCGCGCTCGGGGTGGCCGGGTACGCCCTGGTGCGCAGCAGCCTGCGGCCGCTGGCGGCCGTCGAGCGCACCGCGCAGGCGATCGCGGCCGGCGACCTGTCCCAGCGGGTGCCCGAGGGCGACGGCCGCACCGAGGTCGGCCGGCTGTCCCAGGCGCTCAACGGCATGCTCGCCCGCATCGAGAGCGCCTTCCGCGCCCAGCAGCGCTCCGAGGAGCAGGCGCGGGCGTCGGAGGAGCGGATGCGCCGGTTCGTCGCCGACGCGAGCCACGAGCTGCGCACCCCGCTGACGTCGATCCGCGGCTTCGCCGAGCTCTACCGGCAGGGCGCCGTCGGCAGCGCCGAGGAGACCGGGCGGCTGATGGCCCGCATCGAGAGCGAGGGCTCGCGGATGGGCGTGCTGGTCGAGGACCTGCTGCAGCTCGCCCGCCTCGACCAGCAGCGCCCGCTGTCGCTCACCCCGGTCGACCTGGCCGAGGTCGCGGGCGACGCCGTCCACGACGCGCGGGTGCTCCAGCCCGACCGGCCGGTCTCGCTGCACCTCGAGGACTCCCTCACCGAGGTGCCCGTGGTGCTCGGCGACGAGGCGCGGCTGCGCCAGGTGGTGGGCAACCTCGTCACCAACGCGGTGGTGCACACCCCGCCGACGGCGCGGGTCACCGTCTCCCTCGGCGAGGACACCAGCGACGGCGGCGACCGGGTGGTGCTGCGGGTGGCCGACGAGGGCCCGGGCATGGCCCCGGAGGACGCCGCGCGGGTGTTCGAGCGCTTCTACCGGGCCGACGCCTCCCGCAGCCGGGTGGCCGGCGGCACGGGGCTGGGCCTGGCGATCGTCTCCTCGCTGGTGGCCGCGCACGGCGGCGACGTCTCGCTGGACACCGCCCCTGGGCGGGGCGCGGTGTTCACCGTCCGCCTGCCGCGCTCCGGGCCCGACGCGGGCGGGGTCCCCGGACAGGCGCCGGCGGGCGCGGACGTACCGTCCGCGGGTGACTCGTGACGCCGAGGGCAGCCCCTCCGACCCCGCGCTGACGGCCCCGGTCGCCGACCCGGGCGACGCGCCCGTCCGCGGAGGTGCCCGGTGAGGGACGTCGAGGTGGCCGCGGCCGCCGCCCGGGCCGCCGCGGACGTGCTGGTGGAGCTGCGGGCCAGCGGGCTGACCGGGCGGGCGCTCGGCGACGCCGGGGACGCGGCCGCGCAGGAGGCCATCGCCGGGGTCCTCGCCGCGCACCGGCCCGACGACGTCGTGTTCAGCGAGGAGGCCGCCGACGACCGCAGCCGCCTGGAGGCCGGGCGGGTGTGGATCGTCGACCCGCTCGACGGCACCCGCGAGTACGGCGAGACGGACCGGTCCGACTTCGCCGTCCACGTGGCGCTGTGGGCAGCCGGGACGCTGACCGCCGCGGCCGTGGCGCTGCCCGCCGCCGGCGAGGTGCTGGTCACCGACCCGGCGCCGGCCCTGCCCGCCGCCGTCGCGCGGGCGCCCCGGATCGCGGTCAGCCGCACCCGTCCGCCCGCGCAGGCGGCCGCCGCGGCGGCCGCGGTCGGCGGCGAGCTCGTGCCCCTGGGGTCGGCCGGCTACAAGGTCACCGCGGTGGTGCGCGGCGAGGTCGACGCCTACGTGCACGCCGGCGGGATGTACCAGTGGGACTCCGCGGCGCCGGTCGCCGTCGCCCTGGCCGCGGGCCTGACCGCGCTGCGGTTGGACGGGTCGCCGCTGCGCTACAACGAGCCCGACCCGTCGCTGCCCGACCTGCTGGTGTGCCGGCCGGAGCTGGCCGCGGACCTCCTGGCCGCCGTCCGCGGCACGACGTGACGGACACTGGGGACGTGACGACCCCCGCCCACCGGCTCACCCAGCTGGAGACCCTCGAGGCCGAGTCGATCCACGTCATCCGCGAGGTGGCCGCCGAGCTCGAACGCCCGGTTCTGCTGTTCTCCGGCGGCAAGGACTCCATCGTCATGCTGGAGCTCGCCCGCAAGGCGTTCGCCCCGGCGCGCATCCCGTTCCCGGTGATGCACGTCGACACCGGGCTGAACTTCCCCGACGTGCTCGAATTCCGCGACAAGCGGGTGGCCGAGCTCGGCGTGGAGCTCGTCGTCGCCTCGGTGCCCGACGCGATGGCCCGCGGGCTGGTGCGCGAGGAGCCCAACGGCTCGCGCAACCGCATCCAGACGCCGGTGCTGCTCGAGGCGGTCGAGGAGCACGGGTTCACCGCCCTGTTCGGCGGCGCCCGCCGCGACGAGGACAAGGCGCGGGCCAAGGAGCGGGTGTTCAGCTTCCGCGACGAGTTCGGCCAGTGGGACCCGAAGAACCAGCGGCCGGAGCTGTGGGACCTCTACAACGGCCGGATCCACCTCGGCGAGTCGATCCGGGTGTTCCCGCTGTCGAACTGGACCGAGCTCGACATCTGGCAGTACATCGCCCAGGAGGGCATCGCGATCCCGCCGCTGTACCTGGCGCAGGAGCGCGAGGTCGTCGAGCGGCAGGGGATGCTCTACGCCGTCAACGAGTTCGTCCGCCCGCGCGAGGGCGAGCAGGTGACCCGCGAGACCGTCCGCTACCGGACCGTCGGCGACGCCAACCTCACCGCGGCGGTCCGCTCGCGGGCGACGACGGTCGAGGAGGTCATCGCCGAGATCGCGGTGACCCGGCTGACCGAGCGCGGCGCCACCCGCGGCGACGACAAGGTCAGCGACGCCGCGATGGAGGACCGGAAGAAGGAGGGCTACTTCTAGCCCGCGCCCGCCTGCGGTACCGGCGCAGCAGGACGACGACGGTGACGGCGAGCAGCAGGAGGCCCGCCGGCCACCCCACCGCCTCCGGCGCGCCCACGCCGAGCGCCTCGGCCACGACGTAGCCCACCGAGTAGCCGGCGACGACGACCAGCAGCACCGGCACCAGGAACACCAGACCGCCCACTGCGGCTCCTCCCCGCGGGCGCCCGGTGGCGCCGCTCACACCAGCGTCCCCGCTCGCGGCGCCGCGTGTCACGGCTGGGACGATGGGGGCCATGTCCGACCTGCCCGCCGTCGACGTCCACTCCGCTGCCGCCGAGCAGGCGGCAGAGATCGCGACGGCCCGCCGGGACATCGCCCGCATCGCCACGGCCGGCTCGGTCGACGACGGCAAGAGCACGCTCATCGGCCGCCTGCTGTTCGACAGCAAGGCCGTCTTCGAGGACCAGTACGCGGCGATCGAGCGCGCCAGCCGCGGCGACTACGTCGACCTGGCGCTGCTCACCGACGGCCTGCGCGCCGAGCGGGAGCAGGGCATCACCATCGACGTCGCCTACCGGTACTTCAGCACCCCGCGGCGCACGTTCGTCCTCGCCGACACCCCGGGGCACGTGCAGTACACGCGCAACATGGTCACCGGCGCCTCGACCGCCGACCTCGCGATCGTGCTGGTCGACGCCCGCAAGGGGATCCTCGAGCAGAGCCGCCGGCACGCCTACCTCGCCGCGCTGCTGCGGGTGCCGCACCTGGTGGTCGCGGTGAACAAGATGGACCTCGTCGACTGGTCGCAGGAGGCGTTCGAGGCGATCCGCGACGAGTTCCGCGCCTTCGCCGCGCGCCTGCACGTCCCCGACCTGACCGTCGTGCCGGTCTCGGCGCTGCGCGGCGACAACGTCGTCACCCGCTCCGACGCCGCCCCCTGGTACGACGGCCCGTCGCTGCTCGAGCACCTCGAGTCGGTCGAGGTGGCCGGCGACGCCAACCTCACCGACGTCCGCTTCCCCGTGCAGTACGTCATCCGCCCGCAGTCGGACGCGTTCCACGACTACCGCGGCTACGCCGGCACGGTGGCCAGCGGCGTGCTGCGGCCCGGCGACGCGGTGGCGGTCCTGCCGTCCGGCCGGACGACGACGATCGCCGGCATCGACGGCCCGCGCGGCCCGGTCGACGTCGCCGTCCCGCCCATGTCGGTGACCGTGCGCCTCGCCGACGACCTCGACGTGTCCCGCGGCGACATGCTCTGCGGCCCCGACGGCGGCCCGGAGGCCACCCAGGACCTCGACGCGCTGGTCTGCTGGATGGCCGAGGAGCCGCTGCGCCCCCGGCAGCGCCTGGCGGTCAAGCACACCACCCGGTCGGTGCGCGCGATGGTCAAGGAGGTCGTGCACCGGCTCGACGTCAACACCCTCGACCACGAGGAGGAGGCCGGCGAGCTCGGCCTGAACGACATCGGCCGGGTGCGGCTGCGCACCACCCAGCCGCTGTTCGTCGACGACTACACGCACAACCGCGCCACGGGCCGGTTCATCCTCGTCGACGAGGCCACCAACGCCACCGTCGGCGCCGGGATGCTCGTCCCCCACTGACCCGGGGTCAGCGCAGGGCGACCGGCAGGGTCGCCCAGCGGCGCAGCGTCCGCAGGTCGCGGCGCACCGGCGTCCCGGCCACCCGCAGCCGCGGGAAGCGCTCGGTGAGCACCTGCAGGCCCACGGTGCCCTCCAGGCGGGCCAGCCCGGCGCCCAGGCAGTAGTGGACGCCGCCGGAGAAGGCCAGGTGGTCGCGGGCGTTGGGGCGGGTGACGTCGAACCGCCCCGGGTCGGCGAAGACGGCGGGGTCGCGGTTGGCCGCGCCGAGCAGCACGGTGACGCGGGTGCCGGCCGGCAGCGGGACGCCGGCGAGCTCCGCGTCCCGGGTCAGGCTGCGGCCGGTGAGCTGCACGGGGCTGTCGGCGCGCAGCACCTCCTCGACGGCGCCGTCCCAGCCGGCGGGGTGCTCCCGCAGCGCGTCCCACTGGTCGCGGTGGGCGTCGAGCAGCACGACGGCGTTGCCGAGCAGGTTGACCGTCGTCTCGAAGCCGGCGCCGAGCAGCAGCATCACGGTGGCGTGCAGCTCGCGCTCGCTCAGCGCCTCGTCGCCGTCCAGCGTCACCAGGCGGCTGACCAGGTCGTCGCCGGGGTCGGCGCGCAGCCGGGCGAAGTGGCCGCGCAGGAAGGCGTGCATGGCGCGCAGCCCGCGCTCCGCGGCGAGGTAGCGGCGCGGGGACAGGCCGGCGTCGAGGGTGGCGGCGGCCGCGGCGCCCCAGCGCAGGAAGTCCTCGCGCCGGTCGGCGGGGACGGCGAGCAGGTCGGCGATGACGAGCACCGGCAGCTGCGCGGCGTAGGCGCCGACGAGGTCGACGACGCCGTCGCGGCCGGCGAGGTCGTCGAGCAGCGCCTCGGCGGTGCGCCGGACCATCGGCGCGGAGGCGAGCGTGGCGCGCGGGGTGAAGGCGCGGCCGACCAGGCGGCGGAAGCGGGTGGTCGGGCGGGTCGGTGACCAGCATCGACGGCGGCTCGGCCACGCCCGTGGCGTCGAGCTCGTCGCCCAGCCGCAGGGCCCAGCGGATGGGTGCCGGCGCCTGCGAGCGGTCCCAGCCCACGCCTGCGGCGTCGGAGCGCAGCACGGCGGCGGCCACGGCGTGCGAGGTGGTCACCGGCCCCAGCGCGCCGGCGGTGACCGGCCCGCGGTCGCGCAGCCGCTCGTGGAGGTCGTACGGGTCCTCGCGGGCGGCCGGGTCGCGCAGCAGGCGGGCGAGGGGGTCGCCGCGGCGGGCGGCCCGGGAGAGGTACACCGCCGGGAGGCCGTGCCGCACGGCGTAGCGGGCCGCGGTGCGCACCGGGCGCAGCAGTGGCGACCGCGGCGGCTCGGCGGGGACGGCCGGGGCCGGGCGCGGGGACGTCGTCGTCATGGGCACCTCCCGCCCGGCGCTCGCCGGGCGGGAGGCAGTGTCGCAGGACCTACCGGTCGGTGTCGGACGGCTCGGGGGCCTGGCTCGCGTCGCCGTCCCAGTCCTTGCCCGCCTTGTAGGCGTGACCGGAGGCGCTGTCGGTCTGGTCGGCGACGGCCTCCACCATCTCCTCGTCGGACAGGCCCTCGCCGGCTGCCTCGGTGTGGCTGGTGGGCTCGCTCATCACGTCTCCTCCGTCGGACGGCATCGGTCTCCCCAGCCCTCCCCGGGGAGCCGCCGGGGCAAACGCGCGGTGCGTCTCAGCCCGCCGACCGGGAGTCCAGGACGAACCACACCCGCTTGCCGTCGCCGGCGTCCTCGACGCCCCAGTCGTTGGCGATGGCCGCGACGATCTGCATGCCGCGGCCGCGCGGCTGGTCGCCGCGCAGCTCGCCCACCACGGGGCGGACGGCGCTGCCGTCGGCGACGGCGACCCGCAGCCAGCCGTCGGAGTACTCGAGCTCCAGGGAGAGCACGGCCTCTCCCTCGACGTGGTCGACGACGTTGGCCACGAGCTCGGTGACCAGCAGCTCGACGTCGCCCGCGTCCTGCGGGGCCCGCCAGGCGCGCAGCACCTCCCGTGCGACGTGGCGTGCCACGGGCACGCTCCGGGGGGACGGTGGCAGGTCCACCCGGGCGGTGAGCGTCGACATCGGTCTCCCTGGAACGGCACCGGACCGACACGGAGCAGTCTCGGTTGTGCACTATCGGATCGGGGACGACCCTCCCAGGTCGGCGGCCGGTGTGCAACCACCCCTTGCGTGTCACGCGTGTTGCACGCAACGCCCGTTCAACAAGGTAGTGTGCAACCGTTCCCGGTGGAGCAGACCGCCGGGGAGGACGCGGGAGGACGACCGTGGCAGGACCGCAGCAGCTTCCGGTGGAGCCGGAGCAGACCGGACCGCAGGACGACGGGCGCGAGCGGGACACCGCGCTGGCCGCGCTGCAGGACCTGGTGCGCGAGATCGACCGCTGCGCCGTCGAGCTGCAGGGCGCGCGCGAGCGCGCCGAGCTCCTGCTGGCCGAGCGCCGCACCGGGCGGGCGTGGCTCGACATCGTCAGCGCCGAGGCCCGGCCGCTGGTCGTCGAGCGGATCACCACGGTGCTGTCGGCCCTCGCGGGCGCGGGCTCCGCCTGGCGCCGCGCGCAGGCCCGCGCCCTGCAGGACGAGCAGGTGAGCATCAACCGCATCGCCGCCCTGTTCGGCGTCACCCGGCAGCGCATCTCCGCGCTGCTGCGCGAGCCGGCGTCGGACCCCGTGCCGGACCCGGACGCCGCGCCCCCGGCCTGAGCGCCGGGGCGGTCTACGCCGTGAGCGCGTCGATCGCCTTGTAGAGCCGCTGCTCCGACACCGGGCGGGGCGTGCCGATCTGCTGCGCGAACAGCCCGACGCGCAGCTCCTCGACCATCCACCGGATGCGGGTGACCGGGTCGTCGGGGGCGCCGGTGGGCGGCACCTCGCGGCGCAGCTGCTCGTACTCGGCGGTCACGGCGGCGACCTGGTCCGTCCAGAGGGCGTCGCGCACCGCGTTGGCCGGCAGCTTCTCCAGCCGGTAGGCCATGGCCCTCAGGTAGCGGACCAGGTCGGGCAGCCGCCGCCGGCCGGCATCGGCGACGAAGCCGCGGTGCAGCAGGCCGCCCATCTGCCGGCGCAGGTCGGCGACGGCCGCCTCGGGCACCCACCGGCCGGGCGCCGCGCCGATCGCGACGGCGACCTCGCGGGCCTGGGTGAGCACCGCCTCGACCCGCCGGACGGTGTCCTGGGTGAGCGGCAGCAGCTGCTCCTTCGCCGTCGCGACCAGCGCGGCGAAGGCCGCCCCGTCGCGCGGCGGCCCGCCCGCGGCGGCGACCAGTTCGTCGGCGGCGGCGTCGACGCAGTCGTCGACCAGCGCCGGGATCTCGCCGTCGGGGTTGAACTGCAGGGCCAGCCGGCTCCTCGGTGACAGCCCCTTGACCACCTGCCGGGTGGGCGAGCCCGCCACGAGCACGAGCAGCCGGCGGGCGCCGCGCCAGGACAGGCGCGCGGCCTCGGCCTCGGTGGAGACGACCCGCACGCCGACGGTGGCGCCCTCGTCGACCAGCGCCGGGTACGCGGTGACCGCGTGCCCGCCGCGCCGCACCTCGACGGTGCGCGGCAGCTCGCCGATCGTCCAGGCCGTCAGCCCGGTGCGTTCGACGTCGGAGGCGGCCGCGGCGAGGCTCGCCCGCGCCTGCGGGGCGACCTCGCGGCGCAGCGCCTGCAGGTCCTTGCCGGTGGCCAGCGCGCGCTGCCGGTCGTCGACCACGCGGAAGGTCGCGCGCAGGTGGCCGGGGACCTGCGCCGGCTGCCAGGCGTCCGGCGGGACGACGACGGCCGCCGCGCGCCGCAGCTCGCGCTCCAGGGCCGGCAGCAGCGGCTCGGTGGGGGCGATGCGCGGCAGCACCTCGCGGACCCGGTCGGGGATCGGCACGAGCGCGCGCCGGAGCTGCTTGGGCAGCGTGCGGAGCAGCGCCGTCACCAGTTCCTCCCGCAGTCCGGGGACGGTGAAGGCCAGCGACTCCCCCGACGTCTGCTCGACCACGGAGTCGAGGACGGCGAGCGGGACGTCGACGGTGACGCCGTCCTCCGGCGCCCCGGGCGCGAAGGCGTAGGACAGCGGCAGGGTCAGCCCCTGGGTGAGCGGCACCTCGTCCGGGAAGTCCTCGACGCGCACCTGCCCTGCGGCGGCCGCGTCGGTGAGCATCTCGGGCGTGAGGGTGAGCAGGTCGGGGGTGCGCTGGCGCGCGGTCTTCCACCAGCGGTCGAAGTGCCGGGTGGAGACGACGTCGGCCGGGACGCGCGCGTCGTAGAGCTCGAACAACGTCTCGTCGTCGACCCGGATGTCGCGCCGCCGGGCGCGCTCCTCCAGCTCGGCCACCCGCTCCAGCGCGCGCTGGTTGTCGGCCCAGAACCGGTGGTGCGTCGTCCACTCACCCTGGACGAGCGCGTGCCGGATGAACAGCTCACGGGAGACGACCGGGTCGATCGAGCCGTACTGCACGCGCCGGCCGACCACGAGCGGGATGCCGTACAGGGTGACCCGCTCGGTGGCGACGACGGAGCCGCGCCTGGCGTCCCACCGCGGCTCGGAGTACTCGCGGGAGACCATGTGGCCGGCCAGCCGCTCGACGTCCTCGGGGTCGACGCGCGCGACGGTGCGGGCGAACAGCCGGCTGGTCTCGACCAGCTCCGCGGCCACCACCCAGCGCGGCGGCTTCCTCGCCAGCGGGGTGCCGGGCGCGATGACGAACCGGGCGCCGCGGGCGCCGAGGTACTCGCGGCCGCCGCGCCGCCGGTCGCCGTCCTTCCGCTTCTCCTCCAGCTGGAGGCCGACCTGGGACAGCAGCCCGGCGAGCAGCGCGGTGGAGACGCCGCGCTCGTCGGGCTCGGCGGCGAGGGCGCCGACGGTCATGCCGAGGCGGCGGGCGGTGCCGCGCAGCTGGCCGTGCAGGTCCTGCCACTCGCGGATGCGCACGTAGTGCAGGAACTCGCGCTTGACCGTCTTCCGGAACTGGCTGCCGGAGAGCGCGTCCTGCTGCTCGGTGAGGTACCGCCACAGGTTGAGCAGCGCGAGGAAGTCGGAGTGCTCGTCGGCGAACCGGGCGTGCATCTGGTCGGCGGCCTGCTGGTGCTCGGCGGGACGCTCGCGCGGGTCCTGGATCGTCAGGCCCGCGGCGATGACGAGGACCTCCTCGAGCACGCCGCGGCGGTCGGCCTCGACGACCATGCGACCCAGCCGCGGGTCCAGGGGCAGCTGGGCGAGCGCCCGGCCGGTGTCGGTGAGCCGCCCGTCCTCCAGTGCCCCGAGCTCCTCGAGCAGGGCGCGGCCGTCGGTGACGGCGCGGCGGTCGGGCGGGTCGACGAACGGGAAGTCCTCCACCGCGCCGAGGTCGAGCGCGGCCATCTGCAGCAGCACCGAGGCGAGGCTGGTGCGCAGGATCTCCGGGTCGGTGTACTCCGGCCGGCCCTCGAAGTCCTCCTCGGTGTAGAGCCGGATGGCGATGCCGTCGGCGACGCGGCCGCAGCGCCCCGAGCGCTGCCGCGCGGAGGCCTGGCTGATCGGCTCGATCGGCAGCCGCTGCACCTTCGTGCGCGCGCTGTAGCGGGAGATGCGGGCGGTGCCGGGGTCGACGACGTAGCGGATGCCCGGCACGGTCAGCGACGTCTCGGCCACGTTGGTGGCCAGCACGATGCGCCGGCCGGTGTGCGGCTGGAAGACGCGGTGCTGGTCGGCGGCCGACAGGCGCGAGTAGAGCGGCAGCACCTCGGTGCCGGGGAAGCGCTCGGTGAGCACGTCGGCGGCGTCGCGGATCTCCCGCTCGCCGGCGAGGAACACGAGGACGTCGCCGGGGCCCTCGGCGGCCAACTCCTCGACGGCGTCGCCGATGGCGGTCACCTGGTCGCGGTCGGGGTCGGCTGCCCCGTCCCCCGCCCGCCCGTCGGGGTCGAGGACGGGCCGGTAGCGCACCTCGACCGGGTAGGTGCGGCCGCTGACCTCGACCACGGGCACCTCGGCGCCGTCGAGGCCGAAGTGCTTCGCGATCCGCTCGACGTCGATGGTGGCCGAGGTGATGACGACCTTGAGGTCGGGACGGCGCGGCAGCAGCTGGGCGAGGTAGCCCAGCAGGAAGTCGATGGTGAGGCTCCGCTCGTGCGCCTCGTCGACGATGATCGTGTCGTACTGCCGCAGCAGCCGGTCGTGGGCGATCTCGGCGAGCAGGACGCCGTCGGTCATGAGCTTGACCGAGGTGGCGTCGCCGACCTGGTCGGTGAAGCGCACCTTCCACCCGACCGCGCCGCCGAGCGGGGTCTCCAGCTCCTCGGCGATCCGCTCGGCCACCGTGCGGGCGGCGATCCGCCGCGGCTGGGTGTGGCCGATGCGGCCGCGCACGCCGCGGCCGAGCTCGAGGGCGATCTTGGGCAGCTGGGTGGTCTTGCCCGAGCCGGTCTCGCCGGCGACGACGACGACCTGGGACTCGCGCAGGGCGGCGGCGATGTCGTCGCGCCGGGCGCTGACGGGCAGCCCCTCGGGATAGGTGACCGCGGGCACGGCGGCGCGGCGGCGGGCGATGCGCTCTTCGGCGGCGACGACGTCGGCGGTGATCCGCTCCAGTGCCCGCTCGCGGGCCGCGGCGTCGCGGGTGCGGCGCAGCCCCTCCAGGCGGCGGCCGAGACGGTGCTCGTCCTCGAGGGTCAGCGCGGCCAGCCGGGACCGGAGGTCCGGGAGGGTCGCGGTCACGGCGGTGCTCGGCTCCATCCATCGAGAGAGGGCCCGGTGCGGGTCGGGTCTCGCCCAGGATCGCACCGGTGGGGCCCGCGCCGTCGGCGTCCGGGGCCGACGGGGTCAACGCCCGCAGGCCGGTGGCTGTTCCTCCTCCGGCACCGCGGGGTACCGGAGTCGCACGGCTCACAGTGCGTGCACGACACAACTGGTTGCATGTACCGCGCAACGGTTTGTACGGTACATGCACCCGTCCCTCCGTCCCGGAGTCCTCCTGTGCCCTCCCCCGCCCTGCCTCCGGCAGGCGCCCGCTCCGCCGAGGTCCGGCGGCTGTCGGAGCAGATGCCGCGCTTCATGCGGCTGGTGCACGCGTTCAAGAGCCAGCAGGCCGCCGGCGACGGCCGTGAGCGCGCCGCGCTGGTGCTGCTGTTCCCGCTGACGCGGATCGGCCCGCTCCGCCAGAGCGCGCTCGCCGAGCTCGTGCACGCCGACCCCTCCACGGTCAGCCGGCACGTCGCCTCGCTCGTCGAGCAGGGCCTCGTGCAGCGCGTCGCCGACGAGACCGACGGCCGAGCCACCCGGCTGGTCGCCACCGACGCCGGCCGCGACGCCGTCGAGCGGCTCGCGCAGGAGCGCGCCACGCAGCTCGAGGCGATGCTCGCCGGCTGGTCCGACGACGACCTCGCCGCCCTCACCGGGCTCTTCGGGCGCCTGCTCGACGACCTCACGGCAGCGCTGCCGTCCCCCTCCGCACTCCCCGTCCCGAGAGAGAAGCCATGAGCCAGACCACCGCCCGCCCCGCCGGCGGGCGCAGCGGCGCCCGCGCCGCGGCGGCAGCACCGGACTCCTCCGGCGCGTTCACCCACCGCCAGATCGTCACGATCCTCGTCGGGCTGATGGTCGCGATGTTCCTCGCGGCCCTCGACCAGACGGTCGTCTCCACCGCCATCCGCACCATCGCCGACGACCTGCAGGGCTACGACCTGCAGGCCTGGGCGACGACGGCGTTCCTCATCACCTCGACGATCGCCACGCCGCTCTACGGCAAGCTCTCCGACATCTACGGCCGACGGCCCTTCTACCTGTTCGCCATCGCCGTGTTCGTCGTCGGCTCGGTGCTGTGCGGCATGGCGACGTCGATGTACGAGCTGGCCGCCTTCCGCGCAGTGCAGGGCATCGGCGCCGGCGGCCTGATGTCGCTCGCGCTCGCGATCATCGGCGACATCGTCCCGCCGCGGGAGCGCTCGCGGTACCAGGGCTACTTCATGGCCGTCTTCGGCACCTCGAGCGTGCTCGGCCCGGTCATCGGCGGCTTCTTCGCGGGCCAGGGCTCGCTGCTCGGCGTCGACGGCTGGCGCTGGATCTTCTACGTCAACGTGCCGCTGGGCGTGCTCGCCTTCGTCGCCGTCTTCCGCGTGCTGCACCTGCCGCACGAGCGCCGCGAGCACCGCATCGACTGGCCGGGCGCGCTCGCGCTCATCACGTTCCTCGTGCCGCTGCTCGTCGTCGCCGAGCAGGGCCGGCTCTGGGGCTGGACCTCGGGCCGCTCGCTCGCCTGCTACGCCATCGGCGCCGTCGGCTTCGTGCTGTTCATCCTGGCCGAGCGCGCCTACCGCGACGACGCCCTGCTGCCGCTGCGCCTGTTCCGCAACCGCAGCTTCTCGGTGGTCGGCGTCGGCAGCGTCGTCATGGGCGCCGGCATGTTCGGCGGGCTGCTGCTCCTGCCGCAGTACCTGCAGATCGTGCACGGCTCCAGCGCCACGGTCGCCGGCCTGCAGATGATCCCGCTGGTCGCGGGCATCATGACCGGCGCGATGAGCTCGGGCATCGCGATCTCGAAGACCGGCCGGTACAAGGTCTTCCCGCTCGTGGGCATCGCGCTGATGACCGGCGCGCTCCTGGCGATGTCGTTCGTCGTCGACGCCGACACCTCGGTGTGGACCCTGGTGCCCTTCATGGTGCTGCTGGGTCTCGGCCTCGGCTTCAACTTCCAGCCGGCGATCCTCGCGGTGCAGAACGCCGTGTCGCCGCGGGAGATGGGCGTGGCCACCTCGTCGGTGACCTTCTTCCGGCAGATGGGCGGCACGATCGGCACCGCCGTCTTCCTGTCGGTGCTGTTCAGCCGGCTGCCGCAGGACATCGGCGACGCCGTCACCTCCGCCGCGGCCTCCGACCCGCGGGTGGCCGAGGCGGTGCAGGGCGGTCAGCTGCCCGCGGGCGGCGACGCGCTCTCGGACACCTCGTTCATCCAGACGCTGCCGTCGTTCCTCGCGGCGCCGTTCAAGACCGGGTTCTCGAACTCGATCGACCTGGTGTTCCTCATCGCCGCGTGCGTGGTGGCCGTCGGGTTCTTCGTGTTCCTGTTCCTGCCGCAGCTGGCGCTGTCGAACAAGTCCGGCATCCAGGCGCGGCAGGCCGGCGAGCAGACCGCCGGCGGCCACGCGGCCGACCACGACGGCGCCGAGCAGGCCGTGCAGTCGGCCGGGGCGTCCGCGCCGACGTCGACCGCCCCGCCCGTCGGCCGTCCCGGCGACGCGGAGACCACCGGCCGCTCCTCCGGCTGACCTCCACGCACCACGAGAGGCCCCTCCCCGCGAGCTGCGGGGAGGGGCCTCTCGCCGTCCCGGGGCCGGATCAACCGTCTCGGCGGTTGATCATCGGACGCGTGCACGCCCCGGCGGCGTGTCGCACCGTGTCCCGTGCACGCAGCCGATGATCAACACGGATCGCCGCCCGCGGGTCAGCCGTGCGGCAGGAAGACCGCGCGCACGCAGCCGTCCTGCTTCTCCTTGAACAGCTCGTAGCCGCGCGCCGCCTCCTCCAGCGGCATGACGTGCGTGGCCAGGTGCTCGGTGACCAGCTCGCCGCTCTCCATCCACTCGAGCAGCCGCGGGATGTAGCGCGGGCCGTGCACCTGGGCGCCGCGCAGGGTGAGGCCCTTGTTCATCACCGCGCCGAGCGGGAACTTGTCCACCATCGCGGCGAAGACGCCGAGCGTGAACACGCTGCCGCCCTTGCGGCACGCCATGATCGCCTCGCGCACCGCCGACGTCCGGTCGGTCTGCAGCCGCAGCTGCTGCTTGACCTGGTCGTAGACGCCCTGCGGGCCGGGGCTGTGCGCCTCCATGCCCACCGCCTCGATGCACACGTCCGGGCCGCGGCCGCCGGTGCGCTCGCGCAGCTCCGCGGCGACGTCGGTGCTCGAGTAGTCGATCACGTCCGCGCCGGCGTGCGTGCGGGCCTGCTCGAGCCGCTCGGGCAGCCGGTCGATGACGACGACCTGCTCCGCGCCCACCAGGGCGGAGATCCGGGCGGCCATCTGACCGACGGCGCCGGCTCCCCACACCGCGACGGTGTCGCCGGGCCGCACGCCGCCCAGGTCGACGCCGGTGAAGGCGGTCGACGCGGCGTCGGAGGCGAACAGCGCCCGGTCGTCGGGGACGCCGTCGGGGACGACGAAGCTGCCGACGTCGGCGAAGGGCACCCGCATGTACTCCGCGTGGCTGCCGGCGTAGCCGCCGACGGCGTGCGAGTAACCGAGGCAGCCGCCGATGGCCTGGCCCCACAGCCCCTCGGTGATGCCCGGGTTGGGGTTGCTGTTGTCGCACAGCGAGTAGAGCTCGTTGCGGCAGTACCAGCAGTTCCCGCAGGAGACGAAGGAGGCGACGACGACGCGGTCGCCCACCCGGCGGTTGCGGACGCCGCTGCCCACCTCGACCACCTCGCCCATGAACTCGTGGCCGATGACGTCGCCGGCGCGCATGAACGGGATGTAGCCGGAGAGCAGGTGCAGGTCCGACCCGCAGGTGGTCGTCCGGGTGATCTTCAGGATCACGTCGTGGTCGTTGAGCAGCTGCGGCTCCGGGACGTCCTCCACCGACAGCTGGTTCACCCCGGTCCAGGTCAGCGCCCTCACAGCAGGCCCTCCTTCCGCGACGCGGCCACCGCGCCGTCGAGCAGCCGGCCACCGGGGGTGTCGGCGCGCTCACCGTGCGGGCGCGGGTCCATCCGGAGCACCTCACCCACCTCCACGAGCTGCTTGGCCTCCCGCAGCGCCTGCCGCAGCCGGCCGAGGTCGTCGTCGGTGGCCGGCCCGCGGAACCGGGCGGCGAGCTCGGTGCCCTTGTCGCCGGGCGCGGGGGTCACCCGCGTCTCGACCCGGTCCCCCAGCGCGGCCAGCGGGGAGGGCAGGTCGGCCAGCCGGTCGGGTGCGGCGAGCACCGTGACCGCGCGCCAGCGCCGCGCGGCGGTGGCCGGGTCGTCCTTGGCCGAGGCGGTGCCGACGCCGGGCAGCCGCACGGACTGCAGCCGCCCGAGCAGCGCCGCCCCCGCGCCGGTGGTCAGGCCGGTGGCCCGGCTGATGAGCTGGTCGAGGTCCATGGCGGACCTGCTACCCGGCCGCGGCCCCGGCCTATCGTGGGCCGGTCGGGCCGCGCGCCCGCCTCTCCCGCCGCCGTCGTCCGTGGAGGCCGTCGTGTCCTCGCTCATCCTGTCCCGCCGCGACCTGGAGTTCCTCCTGCACGAGTGGCTGGAGGTCGAGACGCTGACCAAGCGGCCCCGGTTCGCCGAGCACTCCCGCGAGACGTTCGACGCCGTGATGGAGCTCGCCGAGCAGATCGCCACCGAGCACTTCGCGCCGCACAACCGGAAGGCCGACGAGAACGAGCCCCGGTTCGTCGACGGCCGGGTCGAGATGATCCCCGAGGTCGGGCGGGCGCTCGAGGTCTTCCGCGACTCCGGGATCATGGCCGGGACCTTCGACGAGGAGTACGGCGGCATGCAGCTGCCGCAGACCGTCGGGCAGGCCGCGTTCGCGTGGTTCAAGGCGGCCAACGTCGGCACGTCGAGCTACCCGTTCCTGACCATGGGCAACGCCCGGCTGCTGCTGGCGCACGGCTCGCAGGAGCAGAAGGACCGCTATGTGCGGCCGATGCTGGAGGGCCGCTGGTTCGGCACGATGGCGCTGTCCGAGCCGCAGGCCGGGTCCTCGCTCGCCGACATCACCACCCGCGCCGAGCCCCAGGACGACGGCACGTACCGGCTCACCGGCAACAAGATGTGGATCTCGGCCGGCGACCACGAGCTGACCGAGAACATCGTCCACCTGGTGCTGGCGAAGATCCCCGGCGGCCCGCCCGGCGTGAAGGGCATCTCGCTGTTCGTCGTGCCGAAGTACCTGGTCGCCGACGACGGCTCGGTGGGCGAGCGCAACGACGTCGTCCTGGCCGGGCTCAACCACAAGATGGGCTACCGCGGGACGACGAACACGCTGCTCAACTTCGGCGAGGGCGTGCACACCCCGGGCGGCCGCGCGGGCGCCGTCGGCTACCTCGTGGGCGAGCCCCACAAGGGCCTGTCCTACATGTTCCACATGATGAACGAGGCCCGGATCGGCGTCGGTATGGGCGCCACGGTCCTCGGCTACACCGGCTACCTGCACGCGCTGGAGTACGCGCGCACCCGCACGCAGGGTCGTCCGGCGAGCAACCGGGACGCCTCCTCGCCGATGGTGCGGCTGGTCGACCACCCCGACGTCCGCCGGATGCTGCTGGCCGCCAAGAGCTACGCCCAGGGCGGGCTGGCGCTGGGCCTCTACTGCGCCCGGCTGGTCGACGAGGAGCGGACGGCGGAGACCCAGGAGGAGCGCGAGCGCGCCCACCTGCTGCTCGACACCCTCACGCCGATCGCCAAGGCCTGGCCGTCGCAGTGGGGCCCGGTCGCCGACGACCTGGCCATCCAGGTGCACGGCGGCTACGGCTACACCCGCGACTACCCGGTCGAGCAGTTCTACCGGGACAACCGGCTCAACCCGATCCACGAGGGCACCAACGGCATCCAGGCCCTCGACCTGCTCGGCCGCAAGGTGACGATGCACGGCGGCGCCGGCCTGCGGCTGCTCGCCGAGACCATCGGGGCGACGACGGCGCGGGCGGCCGGCACCCCGTTCGCCGACCTCGCGGCCGACGTCGACACCGCGGTGCGCCGCCTGGTCGAGGTCACCGGCACGCTGTGGGGCACCGGCGACCCGGCGCTGGCGCTGGCCAACGCGAGCGCCTACCTCGACGCCGCCGGGCACACCGTCGTCGCCTGGCTGTGGCTGGAGCAGGCGCTGGCCACCCGCGACGAGACCAGCGACTTCCACGAGGGCAAGCGCACCGCGGCGCGGTGGTTCCAGCGCTGGGAGCTGCCGAAGGTGCACACCTGGCTGGACCTGCTCGAGTCGCTGGACCGCACGGTGCTCGACGCCCCCGAGGCGCACCTGTGACCGCCCCCGGACGCACTCGCGCCCCGCGGCTCCGGAGCGGAGCGGCGGGGCGCGGGTCGTCGCGGGAGGTGCGGCGCGGTCAGGCGGCCTGTGCGACCCCCACGGCCTCGGCACCGGCGGGGGCGGGCGTGGCGGCGCGGGCCGCCCGCTGCTCCTGCTCGTAGCGCGCGGTCGTCGAGGCGCCCATCACGATCACCAGGCCGGTGAGGACCAGGAAACCGACGAGGGCGACAGCGGGCCACAGAACCATCTCGAACTACCCCTTGCTCGTCTCGTCTCGCGCCGCCGGGACCGGGCCCCGCGGCTCGTCGTCTGGGGACTGTGTCCCCAGCCGATCGCCCTCTCAATCGTCGGCACGTGATGTTCACCTGACGGACTGTGATCGGAAGCACAACCGGGCCCGCGCGGAGCCCGGACGGTGCCGAGGGCGGACGCATGGTGTCATCGGGACGTGTCCGCAGGTGCGCAGGCCCGACCACCCGGCACGGCCTCCGGCACCCGCCCGACGCGTCCCGCGCTCCTGGTCCTGACCCTGTCACTGGGTGTCACGACCCTGTCGTTGCTGCAGAGCCTGGTCGTCCCGGTGCTCGGCCCGATCGGCGAGCAGCTCGGCGTCTCGACCGCCGCCGCGAGCTGGGTGCTGACGGCGAACCTGCTGGCGGCGGCGGTGCTCACGCCGGTCCTCGGCCGGCTCGGCGACATCCACGGGGAGCGCCCGGTCGTGCTCGGCGTCCTGGCGGCGGTCGCCGTCGGCACGCTGCTCGCCATCGTCACCCGCTCGCTGCCGCTGCTCATCGTGGCCCGGGTGCTGCAGGGCTCCTCCTACGGCCTGTTCCCCCTGTCGATCAGCCTGCTGCGCCGCGAGCTCCCGCCCGAGCGGCTGAGCGTGGCCATGTCGATCGTCAGCAGCACGCTCGGGGTGG
Source organism: Geodermatophilus sp. FMUSA9-8 (assembly GCF_037034165.1). Lineage (NCBI taxonomy): Bacteria > Bacillati > Actinomycetota > Actinomycetes > Geodermatophilales > Geodermatophilaceae > Geodermatophilus > Geodermatophilus sp. FMUSA9-8. The sequence continues at coordinate 552,017 of NZ_JBAGKE010000002.1, forward strand.
GCGGCGTCGTCGGACTGGTGGCCGCCGGGCTGCTCACCGGCGACGGCGGCGACTACCACCGCCCCTTCTGGATCGGCCTCGGCGTCACCCTCGCCTCGCTGGCGCTGGCCGCCGTCGTGCTGCCGCGCCGCCCGGCGACCGCGACCGGCCGCGTCGACTGGGCCGGCGCGGTCGTCCTCGGTGCCGGCCTGGTGCTCCTGCTGCTGCCGGTCTCGCAGGGCAACGGCTGGGGCTGGACGTCGCCGCTGACGCTCGGCTGCGCCGCCGGCGCGCTTGTGGTGCTCACCGGCTGGGTGCTGCTGCAGCGCCGCCGCGCCGATCCGCTGGTGCGCCCGGCGCTGCTGGCCGACCCGCGGATGCTCGTCCCCAACCTCGCGGGCCTGGCCACCGGCGTCGGGCTGTTCGTCTCCTTCCTCGTGGTCATGCAGTACGTGCAGACCCCGCCCGCGGCCGCCGGCTACGGCTTCGGCGCCCCGGTGCTCGAGGCCGCCGTCGTCTACCTGCTGCCCGGCGGCGTGCTGGGCATCGCCCTGGCCCCGCTGGCCGGCCGGGTCGTCGACCGGATCGGCGCCCTGCCCACGCTGCTCGTCGGCTCGGTCACCGGGCTGGCCGGCTTCCTCGTGCTCGCGCTGGGCCGTGCGGAGCCCGCGTGGGTGGTGGTGGCCGGGCTGCTGTCGCAGGCCTGGGTGACGGTGGCCTACGCCGCGCTGCCGTCCCTGGTGGTCTCGGCGGTGCGCCGCAGCGAGACCGGCGTGGCCAACGCGGTGAACTCCATCGCCCGCTCCACCGGCCAGGCGGTGGGCAGCACGCTCACCGTCGCGCTGCTCGGCGCGGGCCTCGACCCGGCCACCGGCTTCCCCCGCGCCTCGGCGTTCACGGCGGTGTCGCTGCTCGGCGCGGGCGCGGCCGCGGCGGTCGTGCTGGTCAGCGTCGCCGGGATGGTGCAGGCCCGCCGGCGGGGGCCCGGCGAGCCCGACGACCTGGCCGAGGTGGAGCGGGCCTGCGCGCGGGCCGGCGAGTGGTCGCCGATGTCGGGAATCCGCTGAGCGGACACGCCGGGTGATCACCCGGGTGCATGGAACGGGACCGTCCGGGGAATCGATCACCGGAACGCCCACGCTCCCTGCACCGGAGGACCACGATGGCCCGACCCCACGGCTCACGCGCCGCGAGCACCGAGGCGTCGAAGCCGACGCGCTTCTCCGGCAACTCCGCCGGTGATCCCGCGCCGCACGACGACAAGGTGAACTCCACGCGCTTCGACAGCGCCCCCAAGGGCCACGAGCGCACGACCACGACCATGGGCACGGTCAAGCGGACCCTCAAGGAGTTCAGCGAGGACAACCTCACCGACTGGGCCGCCGCGCTCACCTACTACGGCATCCAGGCGCTGTTCCCGGCGATCATCGCGCTGGTCTCGATCGTGGGCCTGCTGACGACGCCCGAGCAGCTGACCAGCGCGCTCACCACGGTCCTGCCGGGGCAGGCGGCCGACACGCTGGGCCCGGTCATCGAGCAGGTCGCCGGCAACCAGAGCGCCGCCGGCATCGGCCTCGTCGTCGGTCTGCTCGGTGCGATCTGGTCGGCGTCGGGCTACGTCGGGGCCTTCACCCGGGCCGCCAACGTCGTCTACGAGACGCCCGAGGGCCGCAAGATCTGGAAGCTCAAGCCGCTGCAGCTGCTGGTCACGCTGATCGGCATCCTGTTCGCCGCCACCATCGTCCTGATGCTGGTGCTCAGCGGCCCGGTCGTCGAGGCCGTCGGCTCGGCCATCGGCCTGGGTGACACCGCCCTGACCGTGTGGAACGTCGTCAAGTGGCCCGTGATCCTGGTGATCCTGGCCCTGATGATCGCCGTCCTCTACTACTCGACCCCGAACGTGAAGCTGCGCGGGTTCCAGTGGGTCAGCCCGGGTGCCGGCGTCGCGATCCTCGTCGCGGTCGTGGCCTCGGCCGCGTTCGCCTTCTACGTGGGCAACTTCGGCAGCTACAACAAGACGTACGGCACGCTGGCCGGCGTCGTCGTCTTCCTCATCTGGTTCTGGCTGATCAACCTGGCGCTGCTGTTCGGCATCGAGTTCGACGCCGAGATGGAGCGGACCAAGGAGATGAAGGAGGGCGTCCCGGCCGCCGAGAAGGAGATCCAGCTCGACGCCCGCGCCGAGCCCAAGGACCGCAACACGAACTGACCGCTGCACCGCAGAGGCCCCCTCCCCGGCCGGGGAGGGGGCCTCTGCAGTGTGGTCAGCGGGCGGTGGGCGGCCCGTCGCCGCGGCGGGCGGGCGGGGTGCGCTCGACGACGCCGGCCACCGCGGCCAGGCCGCGGCTCACGACCTGACCCGCCGGGGCGACGGCGGGCACCCGGCGGACGACGGCGTCGACGGCGTCGCGGCTGCGGTCGAGCAGCGACAGCGGCAGCCCCGAGAGCGCGTTCCCGGGCGGACGGCGGGACACCGTGGGGTGCGCCCGGGTCGGCGAGATGCGGCGCATGACCTCCCAGCGGCGGCCCAGGCGGCGCAGCTCGGCGGCGTCGAGACGCTCCTGCAGGCGGGGGAACATCACGTCCTCCTCGTCGCGGACGTCCTCGCGCAGCACCTGCACCAGCCGGGCGAGCCGGGCCGGGCGCTCGGGGGAGTCGGGCCCGCCCTCCTCGAGGGCGGCGACGAGCTCGTTGACCTCCTGGTGCTCGATCTCGACCCGGCGGGTGATCTCGTCGCCGTCGGGCAGCACGCGGCGGACCACCGGCCACAGCACGGTCTCCTCGGCGAAGGCGTGGCTGAACACCAGCCGGTCGATGCGGGTGAGCACCTCCTCCTGCTGCCGGCCGGTGGTGCCGTCGAGCTCGTGCAGCAGCCGGTCGAGCGCGACGTGGTCGGCGCGCTGGCGCACCAGCACGCTGCCGGGACCGCCGAGCTCGGCCTCGGTCTGGTCGGCGATGGAACGGGGCACGGGACCCTCCTGCGGGGTGTGCGGACGGAATCGTCCGCTCCTGCCCGCCGCCGGCGTCGGCCACACCGGGTTGCCCGGGCGGACGGCGGGTAGGTCGGGCGGACGGGACGCCGCGGTCCCGCTGTCGCCAGGAGGCACCCATGGCAGACCGGCCACCCGTCACGTCGGACTTCTACGACCTCGAGGCGCTGCTCGACGAGCAGGACCGGGCGACGCTGCACCGCGTCCGCGCCTTCATGGACGAGCAGGTGGAGCCGATCATCAACGAGTACTGGACCCGGGCGCAGTTCCCCCGCCAGCTCATCCCCGGCCTGGCCGAGCTGGGCATCGCCGGCGCCCAGTACTCCGGGCACGGCTCCCCCGGCCGGTCCTCGCTGTTCGACGGCATGGTGGCGATGGAGCTCGGCCGCGGCGACCCGTCGGTGGCCACGTTCATGGGCGTCCACGGCGGCCTGGCGATGGGCACCCTGCACCTGTGCGCCTCCGAGGAGCAGAAGGAGCGCTGGCTCCCGGCCATGGCGCGGATGGAGCGGATCGGCGCGTTCGGCCTGACCGAGCCCGAGCACGGCTCCGACGTCGCCCGCGGCATCCAGACCACGGCCCGCCGCGAGGGCGACGAGTGGGTGCTCGACGGGCAGAAGAAGTGGATCGGCAACGGCAGCTTCGCCGACCTGGTCGTCATCTGGGCCCGCGACGTCGAGACCGACCGGGTGCTCGGCTTCGTCGTGGAGACGCCCACGCCGGGCTTCTCCGCCGTCGACCTCGAGGACAAGATCGCGCTGCGTGCGGTGCAGAACGCCCACATCACCCTCGAGGGGGTGCGCGTGCCGGAGGAGAACCGCCTGCAGGACGCGAACTCCTTCCGCGACACCGCGAACGTGCTGCGGGCGACGCGGGTCAGCGTGGCGTGGTCGGCGGTGGGCTGCTCGCGCGGCGCCTACGAGCACGCGCTGCGCTACGCGATGGACCGCGAGCAGTTCGGCCGGCCGATCACCTCGTTCCAGCTGGTGCAGGACCTGCTGTTCCGGATGCTCGGCAACATCACCGCCTCCGCGGCGCTGTGCGCCCGGGCCTCCCAGCTGCAGGACTGCGGGATGCTGCGCGACGAGCACGCCTCGATGGCCAAGGGCTACAGCACCATGCGGATGCGCGAGACCGTCGGCTGGGCCCGCGAGCTGATGGGCGGCAACGGGATCCTGCTGGAGAACCACGTGGGCCGGTTCGTCGCCGACGCCGAGGCGATCTACTCCTACGAGGGCACCCGCGAGGTGAACAGCCTGATCGTCGGGCGGGCGGTGACGGGCCGCAGCGCGATCGCCTGAGCGTCCGTGTGCCGGACCGCGCCGCCTGTGCTTGGGTGAACCAGGTCACAGGCGTCGATCCCCAGGAGTCCGGGATGACCACCACCGCCGCGCGTCCCTCCCCCGACGGCCCCCGTCCCCGGCCGGCCCCGGCCGCCGCGGACGCCGGCGGCGCGACCTCCGCCGAGGAGGCGGCCTCGGAGGCCGTCACCGGCCTGGACATGGTCCTCGTCGACGCCGCCCGCGGGCCACTGCGGCGGATGGTCCCGCCGGTCCGCACGCTCGGGGCGCTCGGCGCGGCGCTGGTCCGGAAGCCCGACGCCGTCACCGGCCGGGGCGGCGAGCTGGTCCGTGAGCTCGGCCGGATCGCGGTGGGCCGCTCGGAGGTGGCGCCCTCGCCGAAGGACCGCCGCTTCGCCGACCCGGCGTGGACCGGGAACCCGTTCCTGCGGATCCCGATGCAGGCGCACATCGCCGCCGCGCGGGCGGCCGCGGGCATCGTCGACGACGTCGACCTCGGCTGGCAGGACGACGAGCGGATCCGCTTCGCCCTGACCAACGTCGTCGACGCGCTGGCGCCGAGCAACGTGCCGTTCCTCAACCCGCTGGCGCTCAAGGCGGTCATCGACACCGGCGGGCGCAACCTGGTCACCGGGGCGCGCCGGTTCGTCTCCGACGTGCTGTCCCCGCCGCGGGTGCCTTCGATGGTCGAGCCCGACGCGTTCACCGTCGGGGAGGACCTCGCCGTCACCCCGGGCGCCGTGGTGCTGCGCACCGACGTGTTCGAGCTGATCCAGTACCGGCCGTCGACGGAGACGGTGCGCAGCGTGCCGCTGGTCGTCGTCCCCCCGACGATCAACAAGTACTACGTCACCGACCTCGCACCCGGCCGCAGCATCGTGGAGAACTACGTCGCCGCGGGCCAGCAAGTCTTCATGATCAGCTGGCGCAACCCCGACGAGCGACACGCCGACTGGGGCCTGGACACCTACGGGCAGGCCGTCCTCGACGCGATGGACGCCGCCGCGCGCATCACCGGCAGCGAGCCGGTGTCCCTCCAGGGGTTCTGCAGCGGCGGGATCATCCTCGCGATGGTGCTCGCGCACCTCGCTGCGACCGGCCGCCTGGGCCGGGTGGCGGCAGCGAGCTTCGCCGTCACCGTCCTGGACTGGGCGAAGGCCGGCACGGTCGGCGCGCTCATGGACCCGGAGGCGGTCAGGGAGGCCACGGAGAAGTCGCGGAAGAAGGGCTACCTCGACGGCGCGATGCTCGCCGAGGTGTTCGCCTGGCTGCGGCCCAACGACCTGGTGTGGAACTACTGGGTCAACAACTACCTGCAGGGCAACCCGCCGCCGGCCTTCGACATCCTCTACTGGAACGCCGACACCACGCGGATGAGCGCGGCGCTGCACCGCGACTTCATCGAGGTCGCCGTCGGCAACGGGCTGACGACGCCCGGCGCGACGACGATGCTCGCCACGCCGGTCGACCTGTCCACGGTCGACGTCGACACCTACGTCACCGCCGGGATCGCCGACCACCTCTGCCCCTGGCAGTCCTGCTACCGCACCACGCAGCTACTCGGCGGGGACAGCCGGTTCGTGCTGTCCACCAGCGGCCACATCGCCTCGCTGGTCAACCCGCCGGGCAACCGCAAGGCGTCGTTCCGGGTGGCCCCCGAGACGCCCGCGGACCCCGAGCGGTGGCTCGCCTCGGCGCAGGAGGAGAAGGGCTCGTGGTGGCCGGACTTCACCGCCTGGCTGGGCGAGCGGTCCGGCGCGGAGGTGCCGGCGCCGCAGGAGCTGGGCAGCGCCGACCTGCCCGTGCTCGGGGACGCGCCGGGGACCTATGTCTTCGACAAGTGAGGTCGTGCGCACGCTGACCGTCGGCGGGCGCACGCTGCGGGTGGCCGAGCGGCGCGGCGACGGGTCCGGGCCCCCGCTGGTGCTCATGAACGGCATCGGGGCGAGCCTGGAGGTGCTGCAGCCCTTCGTCGACGCGCTCGACCCGCGCCGGACCATCGTCCGCTTCGACGTCCCCGGGGTGGGCGGCTCCCCCGCGCCCGTGGTGCCCTACGTGCTCGCCACGCTGACACCGGTGGTGTCGGGGCTGCTCCGGCGGCTGGGCCACGACGGGCCGGTCGACGTGCTGGGCCTGTCCTGGGGCGGCGGGCTGGCGCAGCACTTCGCCGTCCAGCACCGGCGCCGGTGCCGCCGGCTGGTGCTGGCCGCCACCGGCACCGGGTCGCTCATGGTGCCGGCGTCGCCGCGGGTGCTCTTGCACATGCTCACGCCGCGGCGGCACCGCGACCCGGCCTACGCCGAGCGGGTCGCCGGGACGATCTACGGCGGCTCGGTGCGCACCGACCCCGCGCGGGCGGCCCGGGCCCTGCACGCCGAGACCCGGCTGGGCCCGCAGCGCGGGTACTACTACCAGCTGGCGGCGAGCGCGGGCTGGAGCAGCCTGCCGTTCCTGTCGCTCATCCGGCAACCGACGCTGGTGCTCTGCGGCGACGACGACCCGATCATCCCGACGGTCAACGCCCGCATCCTGGCCCGCGGCATCCCGCGCGCCCGGCTGCACCTCTACGCCGGCGGGCACCTGGCGCTGGTCACCGAGGCCAGCGAGCTCGCCCCCGTGGTGGACGCCTTCCTCGACGCCCCGGACTGAGCACGGTTCAGAGGCCGCAGCTGCCGCCGCCGTCGACGAAGCCCTGGCGGAAGGAGTCGACGAGCTGGAAGCCCGATAGCCCGGAGTCGGGGACGACGGCGGGGTCGGTCGCGTACTGCAGCAGCACGACGGCGGCCTCGTCGACGTCGCCCGGCGAGATCGCCAGCTGCGCCGCGTCGATCTCGCCGAGGTACATCTCGCGCGCGAGCCAGCCGGTGGCGCAGACGGCGCTGGTGACGGCGTCGGTGCCGGTGACCGGCAGGCCGCGCTGCTCGCGCACCGACAGCGCGTAGGGCAGCCCGAGCAGCGTGGTGACGGCGAAGTCGCCCACCTCGTCGTAGGCCGGCTCGAGCAGCCCCGCGGCGTCGTAGCGGACCGATCCGTCCTCCGGGCAGAACTGCAGGTCCAGCTCGGCGCCCCCGCCGCCGCACACCATGCCCGCCCCGTCGGCCGCGCGGACCTCGGGCTCGTCCAGCGCCCCGCCCAGTGCCCCGGTGCCCGGGAAGCCCGCGGTCACCGCCTGCTGCCAGAAGGCGTCGAGGACGTCGTCGGTGGTGTCCAGGATCTGCTCGTAGGGCAGGTCGCCGCTGCCGTCGGAGGAGTCGGACTCCTGCTCGGTGAACACCCGCGCCTCGTCGAAGGCGGCGCACGCCTGCGGCCCGTCGGCGTACCCCTCCTGGAACGCCGACAGCTGGTCGAACAGCGAGCCGTGCGCGTCCTCGGCGTCGGGCGAGGTGCCCACCGCGTCGCCGAAGTACAGGTAGCCGAGCAGGTAGGGGTCGAGCTCCTTCGGCTGGACCGCGAAGTGCCGCGACCGCCCCTCGACCACCCAGCGCGTCCACCCGCCGGCGAAGCACTCCGCCTGGGTCTCGGCGACGATCGACGGGTCGTCGAGACCGGCGTGCGCCTGCACGGCGTGCGCGATCTCGTGCGCCATGACCTCGGCGATCATGAAGGGCCCGTAGTCGCCCGCCAGCTCCTCCAGCCAGGCCCGGTCGTACACGATGACGTCGTCGCCCCCGCAGTAGTAGGCGTTCTCCGCGAGCTCGGCGACGTCCTCGGCGAAGCAGTCGCCGCCGGGCAGGTCGTCGGCGTCGGTCTCGTCGGGGTCGATCGACCAGAAGCCGCCCTCCACCTCGCCGAACGATCCGCCGTAGACCTGCGGGTACGTCTCCTCCCAGTAGGCGAGGACGTCGGCGATGGCGTTGCGGGCGATGCGGTCGGTCTCGCCGCCGGGCTCGGCCAGCCGCACCGGCACGTCGGCGTCCGTGGCGTCGGTGCGCAGGCCGCCGCCCGGCGGGTACGCGGTGCCGACGACGACGCCGGTGCAGCCGGTGAGGGCGACCACCGCGGCGAGCAGCAGCCCCGCGGCGGCGCGGACGGTGCGCCCGGGACCGGTGCGCCCGGGATGGTCACGCACGGGACACCTCCGCTCGGGCCGGTGGGGGGGGCGTCCGGGCCGGCGGCAGGAGGCTCTCCCGGCCGGACGGCCCCGGTCAACCCGCCGCGCGGCGTCCCGGCGGTCCTCAGGCGGACGCGAGGGGAGCGGCGGCGGGCGCGCGCCGCAGCAGGGCGCCGGCCTCCCCCGCCGGCAGCGGGCGGTGGAACAGGTAGCCCTGCGCGTGGTCGCAGCCCTGCGCGCGCAGCCGCTCCAGCTGCGCCGGCTCCTCGACGCCCTCGGCCACCACGGTCAGCCCGAAGGTGTGCGCCGCGCGGATCACCAGCGCCACCAGCTCGCACTGACCGGGGTCCGGCGACGTGACGAAACTCCGGTCGATCTTCAGGGTGTCCGCCGGCATGTGCCGCAGCTGCCCGATCGAGGTGTAGCCGGTGCCGAAGTCGTCGATCGCGATCGAGACGCCCAGCGCCCGCAGCTCCGCGAGGTGGGTCATCGCCACCGGGTCGTCGACGAGCAGGGTCTCGGTGACCTCGAGGACGAGCAGGTGCGCCGGCAGCCCCGACGCGGCGAGCGCGTCGGCGACATCGGCCACGACCCGCCGGTCGGTCAGGTGCCGGCCGGACAGGTTGACCGCGATCGTCGGCTCGGGCTCCCCCGCCGGCACCGGCGACGCGGCCCGCCAGGCGGCGAGCTGCCGGGTGGCCTCGTGCAGCACCCAGCGGTCGACGTCGCAGATGAGCCGGCTGGCCTCGGCCACCGGGATGAACTCGTCCGGCGGCACCAGCCGGCCGTCGCGCTCCCAGCGCACCAGCGCCTCGAACCCGTGCAGCCGCTGGCCCGCGACGTCGACCACCGGCTGGTAGTGCAGCCGCATGCCGCCGTCGGCCAGCGCCGCGCTGATCGCCGCCTCGGTCTCGGCCCGGGCGGCCAGCTGGCGGCGCAGCGCGTCGTCGAAGAGCTCGGCGCGCCCGCGGCCGCGCTGCTTGGCGCGGTGGGCGGCGGTGTCGGCCTCGGCGAACAGCACGTCGGCGTCGGCGCCGCCGTCGCGGCTGACCGCGATGCCGATGCTGGCGCCGACCCGCACCGGCCCGCCCGGGACGTCGACCGGCTCGCTGACCGTCGCGATCAGCCGCTCGGCGAGGTCCACGAGGTCGCGCTCGGTGCCGGCCGGCTCGACCAGCACGACGAACTCGTCGCCGCCCAGCCGGCAGACGACGTCGCCGGGCCGCACCCGGGCCGTCATCCGCGCCGCGACCTCGCGCAGCACGGTGTCGCCGGCGGCGTGGCCGTGGCCGTCGTTGACCGCCTTGAACCCGTCCAGGTCGACGAACAGCAGCCCGGTCGTCTCGCCCGAGCGGCGGGCGCGGTGCAGCGCGGCCGTGACCAGCGTCAGCGCCTGCGCGCGGTTGGGCAGCTCGGTGAGCGGGTCGTGGGTGGCCCGGTGGGCGAGGGCGAACTGCAGCTCCTCGCGCTGCCGGACCGAGGACACGATCTGCTGCACGGAGGCGTGCACGACCTCGCCGAGCGGGCCGGGCAGCGGCCGGTGCAGCAGGGCGTCGTCGAGGTCGCCGCGGGCCACCGCCTGCGCCTGGTCCTGGATCCGGCGCAGGCCGGCGACGGCGTCCCCGAGCGCGGCGGACACGGTGCGCACCTCGCGCGGCCCGGCCACCTCGACCTCGACGAGCTCGCCCTGGCTGATCTGCGTCGCCTGCCCGGCGAGCAGGCCGAGGGAGCGGGCGACGGTGCGGCCCAGCCACCAGGCGCCCAGGCCCGACAGCGCCAGCAGGCCCAGGCCGAGGGCGAGGGTGGTGCGCAGGTCCGCGGCGGCCTCGTCGCGGTCGGCGGCGGCCAGGGACAGCGCACTCGCGACGGCGGTGTCGACCAGCTCGCCGAGCAGGGCGTCCCGGTCGCCGCTGCGGAAGAAGACGTCGGTCGTGCGGGTGATGTCGGAGACCTGCACCTCCGGGCTGTCCGTCGGGGTGAGCAGCCGGTCCATGTCCACCATGAGGTCCGCCCGCTGCACCTCCTGCCAGGCGGTGCGCAGCGAGGGCTGGGACAGCTCGTCCATCTGCCGCTTGGCGTCGGTGTAGGCCAGCCAGCCGGTGTCCCAGGCGAGGCGGGAGCCGATCAGGGCGTTGTCGGAGGCGAAGAGGGACCCGAGGTAGAGCGGCATCTGCCGGCTCGCGTCCTGGGCGAGCTGGGCGACGGTCTGCACGTCCTGCACGGCGCGGACCGTCCGGGCGGGCACGCCCTCGGAGACGGCGGCCGAGGCCGCGGCGCGCTCGGCGGTCATCACCTCGTTGGAGACGTCGAGGTAGCCCAGGTAGATCGACTCGAGCCGCTCGCCTCCGGTGTCGCTGCGGGCACGCAGCCAGGTCAGCGCCTCGGTGACCCGCCCGGCGACCTCGGTGCCGATCGCCCCGTCCGGCACCGCCTGCAGCGCCGTGTCGGTGATCCTGCGGCGCGCCTCGATCGCGTCGAGGGCGGTGGTCCGGACCCCGCCGAGCAGCCAGGGCTGGACGCCGAGCTCCACGGCGGCGGCCGGGTCGTCGATGACGGTGAGTGCGAGCGCCGGGAGGATCTCCTGCTCCACGGCCGCCCGGATGGCGTCGAGCCGGGCGACGGCGCGGACCGCGTCCTCGGCCCGCGCCGCGCTCTCCACCGCGTCCGTCCGCGCGCCGGCGGTGATCGTCGTCAGGACGCCCACGCCGAGGAGCGGGACGGCGACGAGGGCGGTGAGGTGGCACCAGAGGGCGATGCCACGCCGCCGCACCCGGTCCGTCGTCGTGCTCGTCATGCCGTCGACTACGGCCGGGTTCCGGCCGATCTCGACCCGCAGGGCCCGGCTACCCCCCCGACGGGTGGGTCCGGATGGCGGTCACCAGGTGGCAGCCGGCCTCGGCGAACTCCTCCACGACGAAGCCGAACTGCACCAGCAGCGTGCCGAGGGTGCCGTTCATGGTCCGCTGGACGGCGGTGTCCAGGGCGGCGCCGCGCACCTGCTGCAGGCTCATCCGGTCGTGCTGGCGCCAGCTGACCAGGATCCCGCCGTGCAGCGGCTCCGGGGTCAGGCACACCCCGCCCGACGGGGTCTCGCCCGTGTCGGCGCCGGAGCAGTCGTGTAGCGGCAGGCCCGCCTCCACGAGCGCGGCGGTCACCTCCACGACGAGCGTGGTGAGCGCGTCCTCGTCGGTGAGCAGCTCGTCCCAGTCCTCGGGGAGGCGGTCGAGCTGCTCGCCGAGCTCGGCGAGCCAGGCGCGGTCCTGCGCCGAGGGCCGGCGGGAGACGGTGCCATCGGGCCGCAGCACGCCGTGGACGGCGCGGGCGTCGGCGTCCAGGCCGTTGGCCACCGCCGCCCAGTCGGCCTCGACGCGGTCGGCGAAGGGGCCGGCCAGCGCGGCCGGGGCGGACCGGTCGCCGTCGACGTCGACCAGCCACCAGGCGGTCGGCGCGCCGGGGTCGGCGAGCCGGCGGCCGGCCGGGTGGGTGGCCAGCCCGACGGCGGTGCGCGCCTGGGGGGCCACCTCCACCGCGCCGGCGCCGGGCAGCGGGGCGTCGACGCGGGCGCGGGCGCCCTCGCCGCCGGGGCCGCCGGTCTCGCCGAGGGCGGGGCCGGCCGGGGCGGCGGGGCCGGCCGCGTCGCCGCCGGCAGGGGCCGGGACGTCGGCGGGGCGCTGCTGCCCGGCGCGTGCGAGGTTGCGCTCGAACTCGTACCGGGCGGTCGAGGCCCGGCCGAGGGCGACGACCAGGCCGGCCAGCCCGAGGAAGCCCAGGACCGCGACCAGCGGCCAGAGGAGGACCGGGTCGTTCACCACGCGCACCAGGAACGCTGCGGGCCGGCGCCCCACGCGGCGGCGCGGCGGACCCAGCTCCGGACGAGGGCGACGGCGTCCACCGGCGCGCGGCCGGCGGGCTCGTCGGCGGGCACGTCGCCCGTCTCGTCGGCGGGCTCGCCGGCCGTCTCGTCGGAGAGGTCGGCCGGCGTCTCGAGGCCGAGCAGGCCGACGAGGTCGGCGATGCTCAGCCCGTCGTCGGCCGCGGCCGGGGAGAGCAGGGACCGGCGGGGGGCCGGCGGGGCGGGCGCGCTCACGGTGGGGTTCCTCCCGGACTGACGTCCCGGCCGGGGAAGGTGCCGGGGACGGGACGAGCATCGGGCCCGGAGCGCCCCGCGGACCCCCGTCCGGCACGCCCCCGGCGCCGCCGTCACGTGATCGTTGTGTCCGTGCTGGTCAGGAGTGGGTCACCCGCCGCTGCGGCCGACGTCATGTCGACTCGCCGTGCGCTCTCCCGCGTGGGAGCGCCCGCCGGGCCGCCGGTCACCCCGGACGGGCCCGGGACGCGCGGCGTGTCGGTCCGGTCAGCCGAACGTCGTCGTCTTGTACGGCGCGCCGGAGCGGTCGTACGTCGTCCACTCGCCGGTCTGCCGGCCGGCGTCGAAGGTGCCCGACCGCAGGAGCGTCCCGTCGAGCCGGAACCACTCCCAGTACCCGTGCGGCTGACCGCCGGCGACGGGGCCGCGGGCGCGCAGCGACCCGTCGCGGTGGCGCTCCTCGTGGAGCCCCTCGTCGGGGAAGGCTGCCTGCGGCACGTGCGGCAGCCTGCCACGGGGCACCGACCGTCCCCGGGAACGCCACAGGGACGCCGTCGACATCGACGGCGTCCCTGAGGGGGGTGGAGCGGGGTGGGGTCCTTCAGTCGGCGTAGCGGACGACGTGGCCGCCGGCCTCCTCGCCGAGCGGGGTGACGTCGAGGCCGCGCAGCCAGAGGACGTCGGCCAGCGCGCGGTTCATGACCGCCTGGACGGAGATGTCGGCGACCAGGCCGTGCACCTGCTCGACGCTCATCCGGTCGTGCTGCCGCCAGCCGACGACGACGCCGTCGAGGGCGGGCTCGGCGCTCAGGCAGGCGCCGCCCAGCGCGCCGCCGGCGCCGGAGGCGTCCCACAGCGGGAGGCCGGCCTCGGTGAGCGCCGCGGCGACCTCGACGACGAGGGTGGCCAGCGGGTCCTCCTCGCCGAGCGCGGCGTCCCAGTCGTCGGGCAGCCGGTCGAGCTGGTCACCGAGGTGGGCCAGCCACGCCAGCTCCTGCGGCGACGGGCGGCGGTGCAGCCCGCCGTCGGGCCGGCGCAGGCCGTAGACCGGGCGCAGGCTGCTGCCCTCGTCCACCGCGTGCCCGGCCGCCGCCCAGGCCGCGCCGGAGCGGTCGGGGAAGGGCCCGTCCACCAGCCGGCCGGGCCCGAGCCCGTCCTCGCTCACCAACCACCAGCCCAGGCGTGCCTCGCCGTCGAGCCGGACCTCACTGCTGCGCAGAACCACCGTGTCCACCGTTCGTCCCGTCCATGGGGCCGTCGAGGGGAAGTGCGACGGCACCCGCACCGCCGTGGGGAGGCGGTGCGGATGGCAGAACGGTAGGGCGGCGCGACGCCCGCCACACGCCGTTGCGCCCCTCCGGGACGCGGCGTTCCCGGATCGTTGCGAAGCCGCGTAGCACAGCCGGTGACCCGCCTCCCCAACCGCCCACATGTCGACCGTTCCGCGCTCCCCCGGGCGTGGGGAGTTGCCGAACCCGGCCGGTCACCCCGTTTCGGCTGGAGTCCCCGGCGCGTCCCGCGGGACGGGTGGACGGCGCCCCGGCGGCTGCGCAGGATGGGGTACCCGGCCGTACCGGTCGCCGGGCGCGAGGGAGGCGACGGGGATGACGGCGGGGACGACGGCGCGGACGACCGCGGGGACGACCGCGCGGACGACCGCGGGGACGACGGCGCGCAGCGCGGTCCGGTGGGCGGCGACGCACGGGGTGATGCGGCTGGCGATCCGGGCCCGCGCCCGGGCCGGCGACCCCGACGCCGAGGTGCTGCGCGACCCGGCCGTCCGGGAGGACCCGTTCGCGCACTACGAGCGGCTGCGGACCGCCGCGCCGCTGGTCGGCGGCGCGTTCTCGAAGGTGAGCGTCCACCAGGACGTCTGCACCGAGGTGCTGCGCAGCGCCGACTTCGGGCAGATCGGCGGCTCCCGCACCGAGGGCCTGCCGCCGGTCCTGCGCACCGCGCTGCGCCTGGCCGGGCCGCGGGCGAGCGTCGGCCCGATCGACCCGCCGTCGATGCTCGCCGTCGACCCGCCCGAGCACACCCGCTACCGGCGGCTGGTCACCCGGGCGTTCAGCGCGCGGGCCGTCGCGCGGCTGCGCGAGCGCACCCGCGCCATCGCCGAGGAGCTGCTCGACGACCTCGAGCGCGACGCCGCCGCGTCGGGCGGGCGCACCGACCTCGTGGCGCGCTACGCCAGCCTGCTGCCGGTCACCGTCATCTCCGAAATGCTCGGCGTCCCGGTCGCCATGCGGGAGCAGTTCCTCGCCTGGGGCGACGCCGCGAGCCCCAGCCTCGACATGGGGCTGGACTGGCGCACCCACCGCGGCGTCGAGCGCAGCCTCGGCGAGCTCGACACCTGGTTCCGCGGGCACCTGCGGGAGCTGCCCCGCTCCCCCGGCGACGACCTGCTGTCGGCCCTGGTGACCACGGCCGACGACGACGGCAGCGGGCTGACCGAGCAGGAGTTGCTGGCCACCGCCCTGCTGGTGTTCGGCGCCGGCTTCGAGACGACGGTGAACCTCATCGGCAACGGCGTCGACCGGCTGTTCGCCTACCCGGACCAGCGGCGGCTGCTGGCGGAGGACCCCGCGCTGTGGCCCAACGCCGTCGACGAGGTGCTGCGCGTGGAGTCGCCCGTGCAGCGCACCGGCCGGCGGGCGCTGCGCGACACCACCGTCGCCGGCGTGCCGGTGCGGGCCGGCGACCTGGTGATCCTCGTGCTGGCCGCGGCCAACCGGGACCCGCGCGTCTTCGACGACCCGCACGCCTTCGACGTCACCCGCGCCAACGCCCGCGAGCACGTCGCCTTCTCCAGCGGCATCCACTACTGCCTGGGCGCCGCGCTCGCGCGGATGGAGGGCGAGGTGGCGCTGCAGGCCCTGTTCGAGCGGTTCCCCGACCTCGCCCCGGCCGGGCCCGCCCGGCGGCGCCGCACGATCATCCTGCGCGGGCACGACACGCTGCCGGTGCTGCTCGGCCCGGCGGCCGACCGGCGCACCGTCCCCGCCTGACCCTCTCCTGCGCCAGGATCACCGCCATGAGCGATGCGACGCCGCAGGTGGTGGACGTGCCGGAGGCCGGCCGCTTCGAGGTGCGGGTGGACGGCGCCGCCGCCGGCTTCGCCGAGTACCGGCGGACGGCGTCGTCGCTGGCCTTCACCCACACCGTCGTCGACCCGGCCTTCGAGGGCCGCGGGCTGGGGTCGGTGCTGGCCCGGGGTGCCCTCGACGCCGCGCGCGCCGAGGGCGTGCCGGTGCTGCCGTTCTGCCCCTTCATCCGCAGCTGGATCGAGCGGCACCCCGACTACGTCGCGCTCGTCCCGGCCGCCCGCCGCGCGCAGTTCTCGCTGCCGGAGGGCTGAGCCCTCAGGCGGGCACGGCGGCCGCCGTCCGGCGCACCGGCGCCGGGTCGGGGAAGGAGCGGTCACCGAAGAGCACGCGCCGGGCGGCGGCCCGGCCGGGCGGGGTGCGCAGCAGCGCAACGCCGGCCCCGGCGACGGCGGGCGTGCGCACCGCGGCGAGGCCCCGCCGCAGGAGCAGCCGGCCACGGAACGACGCGCGCAGCGTGGCGCCGTCGTAGGCGGCGAGCGCGTCGCGGCGGCCGGTGCGCAGCGCGTCGTCGAGGACCTCGGCGGCGTGCGCCGACAGCCGCAGGCACGGGTCGAGGCCGCCGGCGGTCAGCGGGGAGACCGCGCCGGCGGCGTCGCCGACGAGCAGCCCCTCCGGGCAGCCGATCCGGCGCAGCAGGCCGCCGACCGGGATGGGGCCGCCGCGCCGTTCGACCGCCTCCGGCCGCGGGCCGGGCAGCCCGGGCGCGGTCGCGGCGAACCGGTCGAGCGCGGCGCGCAGCCCGGACGGGAAGCGGTGCGCGTACCCCGCGACCCCGACGTGCGCGTGCCGCCCGTCGTCCACCACCCAGGCGAGGTAGCCCGGCGCCAGCGTCGGGTCGAGCACGCAGTGGAAGGTGGGCGTGCGGCCGGTGTCCGGGACGGCGTACACCTCCTCCGCGCCGGTGAGCAGCTCGGTGTTGCGGTCCAGGCCGAGGTCGCGGGCCACCCGGGAGCGGGCGCCGTCGGCACCGACGAGGAACCGCGTCCGCACCCGCAGCGGGCCGCCGGGGCCGGTGAGGACGACGGCGCCGTCGTCGGCGCGGCCCTCGTAGCGGGTGCCGAGCGCCAGCCGCACGCCGGCCGCCACGGCGGCGCGCGCGCCCGCCTCGTACAGCGGGCCCATGTCGCCGACGCGGTACTCGTCGCGGTCGCTGTCGAGCACCACCGGGCGGCGCAGACCCGGCGGGTACAGGGCGACGCGGCGGATGGGCGGGCCGAGGTGCTCGGGCGGCAGGTCGAAGTCGTCGAGGGTCCGGCGCACGAAGATCCCGGTGGTGCGGACCGCCCCGGTCAGCCGCGGCCGCCGGTCGGCGAGCAGCACGTCGTGCCCGCCCCGGGCGAGCAGCGTGGCCGCGTGCAGCCCGGCGAGACCCGCCCCCACCACGACGACGTCGGCGCCGTCGTGCCCCTTCCCGTCGGCGCTCACCGGCGGGCCTCCTGCACGGCGGCCGGCGCGTCCTGCTCGTCGGGCACCCACTCCAGCAGGTCGCCGGGCTGGCAGCCGAGCACCCGGCACATGGCCTCGAGCGTGCTGAACCGCACCGCCTTGGCCCGGCCGTTCTTGAGGACCGCGACGTTGGCCGGGGTGAGCCCGACGCGCTCGGCGAACTCCCCCACGCTCATCTTGCGGCGGGCCAGCTCCACGTCGATCCGGACGACGATCGCCATCAGATGACCGCCTCGAGGTCGTCGTGCAGGGTCGTGGCGGAGCGCAGCAGCGCCCGCAGGACCACGACGAGCAGCCCGACCGCCGCGCCGACCACCGCCAGCCCGAGCAGCGCGGGGGGCAGCCCCGGCGGCGCCCCGGCTGCGGCCGCGTACGCGGTGGCGGCCAGCAGCAGCACCTCCGCGGCGGCGACCAGCAGGACGACGGCGTCGACCCAGGGCCGGGACGCCGCGCTGAACACCCGGTCCCCGGCCACCAGCGCCAGCAGCCGCCAGGTGCAGACGACGACGGCCTCGGCGCAGGCGAGCACCAGCACGCCGGCGACCAGCAGCGGGCCGCGCAGCCCGTCGTCGGCCAGCTGCCCCACCGCCCAGGGGAGGCCCGCCACCTGGGCGGCGAGGAGGGTGGCGAGCACCAGGACGAGCAGGACGCGCAGCGGGCGCACCACGCGGGACAGCGGAGGCATGCATCGAACGTCGCGCACTTGCTATCGATTGTCAATCGGTACACGCCGTCGGTCGATGGTCCGTCGCGCACGGACTGTCCCCGCGGCGGCTCCGGTGGCACCATCCGCCCGTGACCAGGCCACCGGACGACCGCGAGCACCTGCGCGACCTCGCGCGGCCGCGCCGCGTGCGCGACCGGATCGACCGGGAGTACGCCCAGCCGCTCGACGTGGAGGCGCTGGCCCGGGGCGTGCACGTGTCGGCCGGCCACCTGAGCCGCGAGTTCCGGCGGGCCTACGGCGAGTCGCCGTACTCGTACCTGATGACGCGCCGGATCGAGCGCGCGATGGCCCTGCTGCGCCGCGGCGACCTCACCGTCACCGAGGTCTGCTTCGCCGTCGGCTGCTCGTCCCTCGGCACCTTCAGCACCCGGTTCACCGAGCTCGTGGGCGTGCCGCCGAGCACCTACCGGCGGGAGGCGGCGCGCGCGGCGGACATGCCGTCGTGCGTGGTCAGGGCGGCCACGCGACCGGTCAGGAATCGAGAAGCACCCGTGGGGGCGCCGTCCCTAGCGTGAGCGGCATGACCCTCACCATCCACCACGCCTTCCTCCCCCACGACGACCCCGAGGCCTCGCTGGCGTTCTACCGGGACGCGCTCGGCTTTGAGGTGCGCAACGACGTCGGCCACGCCGGCATGCGCTGGATCACCGTCGGCCCCGCCGACGAGGCCGCCACCTCGCTGGTCCTGCACCCGCCGGCCGCCGACCCGGGCGTCACCGACGAGGAGCGCCGGGTGATCGCCGAGATGATGGCCAAGGGCACCTACGCCTCGCTGGTCCTCGCGACGGAGGACCTCGACGGCACGTTCGACCGGATCCAGGCCTCCGGCGCCGAGGTGGTGCAGGAGCCCACCGAGCAGCCCTACGGCGTCCGCGACTGCGCCTTCCGCGACCCCGCCGGGAACATGGTCCGCATCCAGGCCGTCACCTGAGCCGTTCCCCGGCCGCCTGCGCGTCCACCGGACGGGCGGCGGACTCCCGTCCCGTCGTCCCCGTCCGGTAGACAGCGGCTGCGACCCCGCCACCCCGGATGGAGACTGCGATGAGCACGGCCACGCCCGACGCCCGCCCGAGCTCGCCGCACGCGGCGGACAGCCACGACCTCATCCGGGTGCACGGAGCCCGCGAGAACAACCTCAAGGACGTCAGCGTCGAGCTGCCCAAGCGCCGGCTCACGGTCTTCACCGGCGTCTCCGGGTCGGGGAAGAGCTCGCTGGTGTTCGGCACGATCGCCGCGGAGTCGCAGCGGCTGATCAACGAGACCTACAGCGCCTTCGTGCAGGGCTTCATGCCCACGCTGGCCCGCCCCGACGTCGACGTCCTCGACGGCCTGACCACGGCGATCATCGTCGACCAGGAGCGGATGGGCGCCAACCCGCGCTCCACGGTGGGCACCGCCACCGACGCCAACGCGATGCTGCGCATCCTGTTCAGCCGGCTCGGGCAGCCGCACGTCGGCGGGCCGCAGGCGTTCTCCTTCAACGTCGCCTCGATCAGCGGCGCAGGCGCGGTCGCGTTCGAGAAGGGCGGGCGCGAGGTCAAGGAGCGCCGCGAGTTCAGCATCACCGGCGGCATGTGCCCGCGCTGCGAGGGCATGGGGCGGGTCAACGACATCGACCTGACCGCGATCTACGACGCGGAGAAGTCGCTGCAGGACGGCGCCCTGAAGGTGCCCGGCTACAGCATGGACGGCTGGTACGGGCGCATCTTCGCCGGCGCGGGGCTGCCCATGGACGTGCCGGTCGGGGAGTTCACCGAGAAGCAGTTGCACACGCTGCTGCACGGCGAGCCGACGAAGATCAAGGTCGAGGGCGTCAACCTCACCTACGAGGGTGTGATCCCGAAGATCCAGAAGTCGATGCTGTCCAAGGACGTCGAGGCGATGCAGCCGCACGTGCGCGCCTTCGTCGAACGGGCGGTCACCTTCACCGCCTGCCCCGAGTGCGGCGGCACCCGGCTGAGCGAGGCCGCCCGGTCGTCGAGGATCCGCGGGCTGTCCATCGCCGACGTCTGCGCGATGCAGATCAGTGATCTCGCCGCCTGGGTCGGCGAACTCGACGAGCCCTCGGTCGCGCCGCTGCTGGCCTCGCTGCGGCACACCCTCGACTCCTTCGTCGAGATCGGGCTGGGCTACCTGTCCCTCGACCGGCCGTCGGGGACGCTGTCGGGCGGCGAGGCGCAGCGCACCAAGATGATCCGCCACCTCGGCTCCTCGCTCACCGACGTCACGTACGTCTTCGACGAGCCGACGATCGGCCTGCACCCGCACGACATCGCCCGGATGAACGAGCTGCTGCTGCAGCTGCGCGACAAGGGCAACACGGTGCTCGTCGTCGAGCACAAGCCCGAGGCCATCGCGATCGCCGACCACGTCGTCGACCTCGGCCCGCGCGCCGGCACCGCGGGCGGCGAGGTCGTCTTCGAGGGCACCGTCGAGGGCCTGCGGGCCAGCGGCACCCTCACCGGCCGCCACCTCGACGACCGCGCCGCGCTCAAGCCCGCGGTGCGCACGCCCACCGGTGCGCTCGCTGTCCGCGGCGCGGCCACCCACAACCTGCAGGGCGTCGACGTCGACGTGCCGCTCGGGGTGCTCGTCGTCGTCACCGGGGTCGCGGGGTCGGGCAAGAGCTCGCTCGTCCACGGCTCGGTGTCCGGGCGCGAGGGCGTGATCACCGTCGACCAGGGCGCCATCCGGGGCTCGCGGCGCAGCAACCCGGCCACCTACACCGGCCTGCTCGACCCGATCCGCAAGGCGTTCGCCAAGGCCAACGGCGTGAAGCCCGCGCTGTTCAGCCCCAACTCCGCCGGGGCCTGCCCCACCTGCAACGGCGCGGGCGTCGTCTACACCGACCTGGCGATGATGGCCGGCGTCGCCAGCCCCTGCGAGGTGTGCGAGGGGCGCCGGTTCATGGACGAGGTGCTCGAGTACAAGCTGGGCGGGCGCGACATCAGCGAGGTCCTCACGATGTCGGTCGCCGAGGCGCTGGAGTACTTCGGCGCCGGGGAGGCGCGCACGCCGGCGGCGCACGCGCTGCTCACCCACCTGTCCGACGTGGGCCTCGGCTACCTCACCCTCGGGCAGCCGCTCACGACGCTGTCCGGCGGCGAGCGGCAGCGGCTCAAGCTGGCCACCCACATGGCCGGCAAGGGCGAGGTCTACGTGCTCGACGAGCCCACCACCGGCCTGCACCTGGCCGACGTCGAGCAGCTGCTCGGCCTGCTCGACCGGCTGGTCGACTCCGGCCGCTCGGTCATCGTCATCGAGCACCACCAGGCGGTCATGGCGCACGCCGACTGGGTCATCGACCTCGGTCCCGGCGCGGGCCACGACGGCGGCCGGGTCGTCTTCGAGGGCACCCCGGCCGACCTGGTCGCCGCCCGCTCCACCCTCACCGGGCAGCACCTGGCCGCCTACGTCGGCGCCTGAGGCCGTGCCCCGGCGGGCGGTCCGCGACGAGACCGGCCGGTACGCCGTCCTCCACCCGCTGGTCGCGGAGGCGGCGCGGCGGGCCGGCGCGGACGCCGTCGGGCTGGTCGACGTCGGCCGCCCGGCCGCGCTGAACACCGCCGTCGACCGGGTGGGGGTCCGCTACGACGACGGCCCGGTCCTCGGCGACCCCGCCTCCCCGGTGCAGGTGACCGCCGGGACCGTCGGCGGCCGCCCGGTACCGGCGACGGCGCTCCCGCCGGTCGTCGCCCGGGTTGGCGTCGACCGCGCGCCGCTCGACGTGACCGATCCGGACGACGCCCGGGAGCTGCTGGCGTCCGGGCCGGCGGACGACCGGGAGCGGGCCGCGCTGCTGGCGGCGGAGGTCGCGCTGGCGGCCGCCGCCCCGCCGGAGCTCGTGCGCGGCGACCCGGTGGACGGCCTGCCGGAGGCGCTGGCGCGGGTGCCGGCGGGCGCGCTGCCCGTGGTGACGACGACGTGGGCGCTGTCCCGGCTCGCGCCCGCGCGCCGCGCCGCGTTCCTGGGACGCCTCGAGGAGGCCGCGGCCGGGCAGGCGCTGGCGTGGGTGTCGGCGGAGGGCGTGGGGGTGGCGCCGTCGGTGCCGACGCTCGGCGACCGCCCCGCCTCCGGGCACAGCCTGCTGGCCGTGGCGGTGTCCGACGGCGGGCGCCTGCGCGTCGACACGGTGGGTCGGTGCTGGTCCCGGGGCCGTCTGGTGGCGTGGTTCCCGGACGCCCCGTGATCACGTCGCGGTTAGGGCAGGCTAACCTGCCCGGGTGTCTCCGCGTCCGGGTCTCTCGCGCCCGTCCCGTCTCGTCGTCCCCCTCGCCGTCCTGGCCCTCACCGGCGGCCTGACGGCCTGCGGCTCGGAGGAGGAGCCAGCCGCCGACGCCGGCTCGTCGTCCTCGTCGTCCTCGGGCGCCTTCCCCGTGACGATCGAGAACAAGTTCGGCACCACGGAGATCCCCGAGGAGCCGCAGCGGGTGGTCACCGTCGGCTTCAACGACCAGGACTTCGTGCTCGCGCTGGGCGTCACGCCGGTCGGTGAGCGCGAGCTGCTCGGCGACTACGACGCCACGACCCGCCCGTGGGCGGAGGAGCAGCTCCCCGACGAGGAGATCCCGACCGTGGGCGGCGAGGAGATCGACGTCGAGGCCGTCGCCGCGCTCGAGCCCGACCTGATCGTCGGCGTGTACTCGTTCATGGACGAGGCCGTGTACGAGCAGCTGTCGGGCATCGCCCCGACGCTCGCGCAGACCGACGAGTACGCCGACGGCGCCACCCCCTGGCAGGAGCAGACGCTGCTCATCGGCCAGGCACTCGGCCGCGAGGACGAGGCCCAGGCGCTCGTCGACGACGTCGAGGGCCGGTTCGAGACCGCGGTCGAGGAGAACCCCGACTTCGCCGGGAAGTCGATCGCCGTCGACCTGACGGGCGTCGGCTCGGGCCACTACCTGCTCGGCTCCGACGACCTGCGCACCCAGTTCTTCACCGACCTGGGCTTCACCGTCCCCGAGACCAGCACCGACGTCAGCCAGGAGCGGCTCGACCTGCTCGACGCCGACGTGCTCGCGGTGAACGGCTACGACCGGGCCGCCGCCGACGCGGACACGCTGTTCTCCGCGCTCGACGTCGTCACCTCGGGCCGCACGGTCCTGCTGGGCACCTACTCCGGCGACGTCTCGGCGGCGCTCGGCTTCGGCAGCCCGCTGTCGCTGCCCTACCTGGTCGACGAGGTCGTCCCGGCCATGGCCGCCGCGGCCGACGGCGACCCGGCCACCGAGGTCCCCGTCCTCGGCTGAGGTCCGGTCCCCGACGCGCCCCCGGCCTCCCGGCCGGGGGCGCGTCGCGCTTCCGGATCAGTGTTCCGGCGGCCGATGCCGTCGGCGGTCCGCCAGCCTGCCGAGCAGCTCGTACCTCGCCAGGATGACGACGACGACCAGGACGCCGAGGCCGACCACCAGTAGCGCCTCGATCACCCGCGCACCCCGTAGCGGCGGCGGGCCCAGGCGCGGAACCCGAGGACGACGACGAGCAGCAGGACGACGTTGACCACGGCAGCCTGCCAGCCCAGCGTGACCAGGCCGACCAGCGCCAGGAAGGCGATCCAGGGCAGCTCCTTGGCCAGAGTCTGCGTGACTGACCCACCGAAGTGGCTCCGCACCCAGGCGGCGTTGCCCGCCTCGTCCTCCGCCTTCGCCGCCTCGTACCGGCTGTGCCACGCCCCGTCCCGCCTCGCACCCATCCGGGCATCCCTCCGGCAGCGGAGTCCGGCGCAGCTCCCCCCAGCTGTCGATCGCCGGCCGGCTCGGACGCTCGCCGCCGACCCTGACGGCAGTCCCACGCCGTCGCAAAGGGACGGCCGCGGGGTCCGCCGATCGGGGGACGGGTGGAGTCGCCCGGAACGGCGAGCCGCGCGGCTCGGCGCCCCGGGTGCGGGCGTCAGGCTGCGACCAGGTTCTGCACGGTGGTCGCCGCGGCGGACGCAGCGCCGGTGCCGGTGGCCAGCCACGAGGCCGTGGCGACGACGCCGCCGCCGATCATCAGCAGGGCGACGATCCCGATGACGCCGATCCGGCGGCGCAGGCGGCGCTCGGGGCGGATGGACATCGGCTGGTCGGCGCTGCAGGGGCAGGTGCAGGTGCGGGTCGTGGCGGGCTCCGGGCGGTCGGCGTTCGGTTGTGGACCGGAACGTCTTCCTCCCGTTGCACACGACCATCGGGCGTCCCGCAGGATTGCTTGAACCCGATCTCGTCGCTGGGCCGCCCCCGCGAGGTGGTCGAGCCGCCGCGGTCCGGGCCCTACGGCGTCGGGCCCGGGACCGGGGACTCCACCCGGCCGGAGCCGGTGCCCGGCGCCGCCGCGCGGTCCTCCTGCCGGAGCCCGTTCATCTCGCCCTTGAAGATGCGCAGCGAACGGCCGAGGGAGCGGGAGGCGTCGGGCAGCTTCTTGTACCCGAAGAGCAGCATGACGGCGACGAGGATCAGGCCGATCTCGGTCGGTCCGAGGTTCATGGGAGTCCCTCTCTGAGCGGTGGTGGTGGGTGGGTCCCGGGGGGGGGCGTCGACCCGACCCGGGTCGGGTGCTCCGCAGGACTCGAGGGCACGTCACCGGGGACGACGTGCCCTCGAGCCCGAGGACCGGGGCGGCGGGAGGGACGGGGGCGGAACCTCCCGCCGCCTCGGTCAGCCGTTGGCCAGCGTGATCGGCCCGACCTGGCCCCCGCCGCTGGAGACGGCGAAGACGTTCGTGGGCCGGGTGGTCGCGTACTGGCCGGTCCGCACCCGCAGGGTCCAGACCCCGGTCACGGCGCCGGCGGCCGGCTGAGCGACCGTGGCCGTGCCGATGACCGGGCCGGTCGGGCCGTTGGCGCGGATGCTGATGGTGGCGCCGGGCTGGGTGCCCGTGCCCTCGATCCGCAGGTCACCGGCCTTCCAGGAGGCCCGGGTGACGGCCACCGTGTCGCTGGCCGGCGCCGTCGGGACCACCTGCACCGGCGCGGAGGGCTGGCTCGTCCCCGCCGTGCTCGTCGCGGTGGCCGTCACCGCGTAGGTCACGCCGTTGACCAGGCCGGTCACCGTGGCGCGGGTGGCGTTCGCCCCGGCGTCGACCGACACCGGGACGGCGGCGGCCGGCGAGCCGGCGGCCGGGGTCGCGGTGATGCGGTAGCCGGTGACCGGGCTGCTGCCCGGGGCCGCAGGCGCGGTCCAGCTGACGACGGCCTGCCGGTCGCCGGCGGTGACGGTGCCGACGGTCGGGGCGCCGGGCGCAGCGCTGGTGCCGAAGGTGTAGGTCTCCGTCGTCACCATGGAGGTGTTGCCGGCGGCGTCGATGGCGACGTACCGCAGCGTGACGGTCGGCGTGGCGCTGCTGAGCCCCAGCGGCACGGGCGTGCCCTCGTACTTGAGTGCGCCCGCGCTGGCCGCGTCCGGTGCGTCCAGCGGGCTCGATCCGTCGAGGGTGTAGAAGACGTCGGAGCCGGCCTCGGGGGTGAAGCTGACGGACACGTCCTGGGTGAAGGTTCCACCCGCGGGGCTGAGCCGGACGGTCGGCGCCGTGGTGTCACCGTCGCCGCCACCGGGCGTGCCGGTGGAGGTGCCGTTGAGGGCGGGCGGCCAGGACTCCCCGTTGGCCGTGATGGCCCGGACCTCGACGCGGTTGCCGGCGAGGGTGCCCGGCAGGTCGACCGTGGTCGCCGCCGGGTTGCTCAGGCGCACGCCGAACTCCGTCTGCACCCCGCCCGTGCTGGCGGTCGAGACCGCCCGGACCGACCAGCCCTGGACCGGTGCGGTGCCGGGGTTCTGCTGGGCGGGCGTCCACGTCACGCGGATCCGGTCGCCCTGCTGCGCGGCGGTCACGCTGCTCGGCGACCGGGGACCCTGTCCCGCGGCGCCGGCCGGGCATCCGCCCATGCCGGGACCGTCGATCTCGCCGAACTCGCTGATGGTGAGGCCCTGGCGGTTGCCGTCCGCGTCCTCGTCCTGCCACGCCATCACGCGCAGCTGCCCGGCCTCGGCCGCCTCGGCGGTGCCCGGGGTCGGGAACTCGTAGGTGGCGGTGAAGGACCCACCGGACACCGCGAGACCCGAGCGGTAGTCACCCTTGGGGGCCTGCACGAGTCCCGCCGGCGGCACCGCGCGGACGTCCCGACGGCCGATGGCCGGGTCGTCGCGCATCTCCGGGTTGATGATCCGCTGCTCCAGCTGGGCGGTGTTGACGCCCGCGCCGACCGTGCCGGTGACCTCGAGCCGGTTGCCGTCGCGCGTCGCCCCGGTCACCTCGGCCGCCTGGACGGTCGTGTCGTAGGTCTGGCCGTCGAAGCGCACGGTGATCACGTCGCCGGCCCGGATGTCGGGCGTGACCTGCAGGCCGCCACCGGCTCCCCAGCAGACGCCGCCGGGGTGGTTCACCTCGACGGTCGGTTCGCCGGCGGCGATCGCGGCCGGGGAGGCGCCCGTCCCGGTGGTCGAGCCGATGACCGTCGAACCACGGCGGACCTCGATGGTCACGGGCTTGCCGGAGGCGGCGGCGAATCCCTCGAGGGACACCATGTCGCGGTTCGGGAACACCACGATGTTGTCGGGGAACGCCGGGACCGCGGCCCGGGCGGCGGGTGCCAGGGCCACGGTGATCGACGCACCGGCCAGCGTGAGCGCGCAGGCCGCGAGTGCCGTGCGCCGGCGCCGCGGCGGGATCGGGGTCCGGGCGGGCACCGGGGCCCGGTGCCTTCCTGCGGTGGTGGTCGTGCTGTCTGTCATCGGAGGTCTCCCCATCGGACGGCTTCTCCGCGGCCTCCTGCGACCGACGAAGCTGTCCCGGTCGACACTCGCGACAGCGGCCCCTCCGGACGACTCCCGGGCGGGGGGGCACCCCACCCCCCAACCGTGGGGAGGCGGCTCAGCAGCCGTGCTCGTGCAGCGGGCCGGGAGCCGGCCACACGCGCGCGAGCACCGCCCCGACGACGTCGGTCGCCGGGACGGTGCCGAAGGTCCGGGAGTCGACGGAACTCCCCCGCGCGTCGCCGAGAAGGAAGAGCTCGCCGGCGGGCACGGTCACGGGGCCGAAGAAGACCCCGTCGAGGCGGCTGTGGTCGACACCGGCCTCGCACACCCGCTGCCCGTCGACGACGAGCCACCCGTCCTCGAGGGCGACCCGGTCACCCGCGGTCCCCACGACGCGCTTGACGAGCAGGCCGCCCGTCACCGGGGAGCGGACGGCGACGACGTCCATCCGCCGGACCGGCCCCGTGTCGTGGTCGACGAGGACCAGGTCCCCCGCCGCCAGGGTGGGACGCATGCTGTCGGAGTCGACGCGCATCAGCTGCAGGGGCAGCAGACCCGCCACCGAGGCGGCGACGAGTGCACAGAGGAGCGCCGCCAGGGCCGACGTCACCCGGCCGGCGCGGCTGCGGCGGCGCAGGGACGGGGCGGGCTCCCGGTGCGTCAGGAGAGGACGCCCGTCAGCCACAGGAGCCAGGTGACGGCGCCGAGCGCGAACAGCCCGTCGAGCACCCGCCGCCGGGCACCGGTCGGCAGCAGCGCGGCGAGGGCGACCAGGGCGAGGCACTCGGCGCCGGCGGTCAGCGTCCCGAGGACGGGGGCCTCCGGCGCCTCGACCGGCTCGGTGCCCAGGGCGATCGGACCGGTCGCCGTGGTGTGCGCCGCGTGGTCGGCCGCTGCGCCAGGTGCTGCGGAGTGGTCGTGCCCGAGGAAGGGGTCGAGCAGGTCGGTGGTGTGCCCGACGACGTAGAGCAGCAGCAGTCCTGCCGTGGCGGTGACCACCGCCGTGAGGAAGCGCGGGTCCCGCGCCCCGTCGGGCCCCAGGGCCAGCCAGGCGGCGGCTCCGAACTGGGCGAGCGCCGTGAGGAGGAAGAACCCG
Organism: Geodermatophilus sp. FMUSA9-8; assembly: GCF_037034165.1. NCBI lineage: Bacteria > Bacillati > Actinomycetota > Actinomycetes > Geodermatophilales > Geodermatophilaceae > Geodermatophilus > Geodermatophilus sp. FMUSA9-8. The sequence continues at coordinate 579,530 of NZ_JBAGKE010000002.1, forward strand.
ACGACGAGGTCGCTGGTGCCCAGGTGGTCGACCGCGGCCAGGACGTGCAGGCCCGCGGCGGCCGCGGTGGCCGCCGCCGCGGCCCAGCGGAGGCCCGTCATCCGCGGTGCGGCCGCGACGGCCGGCTCGGCAGCGGCGGTCCCGGCGGTCACAGCGCGGGCTCCGGCGCCGAGCTCGGCGGGGCCGCGTGGATGGGGTCGCAGTCGGGGTCGTGGGCCCCGACCTGGAACTGGGTCATCATGTCGTGGTCCTCGTGGCTGAGGTTGTGGCAGTGGACCATGTAGCGGCCGTGCGGGCCGTCGGGCGAGGAGAACCGCATCAGCAGCCGGACGGTCTCGTTCTCGCCGACGTAGACGACGTCCTTCGGCCCGCGCTCCTCGGGACGCGGGGGGCGGCCGTTGCGGGAGAGGACCTGGAAGTCGACCAGGTGGATGTGCAGGGGGTGGAACCAGCCACCGGAGCGGTTCTCGACCTCCCAGATCTCCACCGCGCCGGGGTCGACGCGCGCGAACAGCGGCTCGTACTCGCCGTCCTCGACGTCCTTCCACGTCTTGCCGTTGATCGACCACAGCCCGGGCTCGCCGGTGCGCTCCAGCCGCATGCGGCGGGTCGCCGTCGACATCCCGGCGGTCAGCGCCATGGCGGGGTGCGGCGGGGCCAGCGTCGCGGGGACGCTGTTGTTCCGGGTGTCGGTGGCCGGACCGCTGACCTCGAACTGCATGACCTTGCCGGTGTGGTCGTAGTCGACGGCGTTGTTGACGCCGAGGTTGACCAGCTGGATCTTCTGCCCGGCGGTGATGGCGGCGAAGTCGACGACGATCTCGTAGCGCTCGGCCATGCCGACGGTGATCTGGGTGACCGTCTGCGGAGCGGACATGAGACCGCCGTCGGTGGCGATCACCTGGAACGGCTGCCCGTTGCTCAACCGCAGGCGGTAGCCGCGGGCGATCGACGCGTTGAGGATGCGGAAGCGGTACTTGCGCTGCTCCACGCGCATGGTCGGCCAGGGACGGCCGTTGACCAGGATGACGTCGCCGTAGACGCCGGAGTGGCTGTTGTCGTCCCAGAGCAGCGAGCCGTTCTCCGCGAAGGCGACGTCGCCGATGGTCAGGGGGACGTCGTAGGCACCCCGGGGGATGGGCAGCGCCGCCTCGACGGGGTCGCTGACGTGGTACTGCCCGGCCAGGCCCATGTAGACGTTCTCGGCCGTGTGGTGCACCCCGTGGTCGTGGTACCAGAGCGTCCGCGCCTCGCAGCTGTTCGGGTAGACGTAGTCCTTCCACTGCCCGGGCATGGAGTTGTCCCCGGCGTACCCGTCGTACTGCGGCTCCGACGGCATCCCGTGCAGGTGGGTGGACGTCCAGGGGGTGTACCCCAGCGTCGGGTGGACCGCCGGCAGTGCGTTGACCTGTCGCACGATCGTGCGCCGGCCGCGCGTGGCCTTGATCGTGGGCCCGGGGACCATGCCCTCGTATCCCCACAGCGGCGTCTGCACGCCCGGGAGGATCTGGCCGACGAACGGCCGCTGCACGACCCGGTAGTAGTCCGTCGTGGCGTCGCTGCGCACGGCACGGAGCACCGGCGGCACGGCGAACGGCACGGTGTAGGGCCGGGGGATCTTGTTGCTGGCGATCCGCGACGCCGACTTGGCCGACAGCACTCCCTGCCACGGGATGGCCAGGGCGGCCGCGCCCAGGGCGCCGATCTTGAGCAGGTCTCGTCGGCTGACGGCGGGTGCACTCACGGGAACTCCTCGGACTGGCGCGTGTACGACGCCAATCTGCCGAGGTCAGCGGGGGGATCCCAGCCGCGAGGAGGGGGAGGGGGAGCCCCCTAGATGTGGGTGGTCGACATGGGTGTCGTCACGCACCGTGTGGAATCGGCAGCAGCGCGGTCAGCACGGTGCCGCCGTCCGCCCCGGGCTCGACGCTGACGGTGCCGCCGAGGTCGCGCACCCGGTCGTGCACGAGCCGCAGGCCCAGGTGTCCCGCGCCGGCGTCGTACCCGTCGTCGACCCCCACACCGTCGTCGGCCACCGTCAGGACCACCGCGCGGTCGCCGTCGGCACCGGTCGGGGCCAGGCGCACCTCCGCACGGTCGGCCCGCGCATGACGGGCGACGTTGGCCAGGGCCTCCTTGACCGTCCGGTAGAGGACGGCGGCCACCTCGGGCCCCACCTCGGGCAGCGGCTCCGTCCGGACCTCCACGTCGACGCCGTCGGAGCGGAGCCGCTCGGCGAGGTCGTCGAGGGCGGCGACCAACCCCTCGGGGCTGAGGTCGGGCGGGTAGATGTCGAACATGAGCCGGCGCAGCGAGGTCACCGCGTGCCGGACGGTGGAGACCAGCCGGTCGACGTGCGGCTGCCGGTCGTCGGGGACCGAGGAGCGCAGGGCGGTGAGGGCGTAGCTCACGCCGGCCAGGTCCTGTACCGGGCCGTCGTGGACGTCGGCGGCGATGGACCGGCGCTCGCGATCGGAGGCGGCGAGGCTGCGCGTCACCAGGTCGAGGCGCTCGGCCTCCTGACGGCGCACGCGCCGGGCGAGTGAGGCGGCGATGGGCAACTGGACGAGCTGGAGGACGACCAGCGCCCCGACCGCCAGGGGCACGATCTCGCCCCGCAGGAGCGCCGCCTGCTCGTCGACGGCGTCCGTGGCGAAGTAGGCCTCGACCGCCATCCTCTCGGCGCCGACGTCGATGGGCACGTAGACCTCGAGGAGCGGTCCCTGGACGTCCCCGTACGCGGTCTCCGGTTCGTCGTCGACGTGGGCGACCACCACTCCGCCGAGCGCCGCCACCAGGTCGTCGGAGGGCGGTTCCTGCCGTCCGATCAGCTGCTCGATGGTCGCGTAGACCACCTCGCCGCGGTCGGTCCAGACGACCACCGAGGTGATCGAGCCGTCGCTCAGCCGGTTCGTGAGGACGCGGTCGAGCTCCTCCCACCGCTCGGGCATCCCGCTGACGGCCTCCCGGACCAGCGGGGCCACGATCAGGTCGGCGAGCCGGACGGCGATGCGTTCGGCCTCCGCGAGCGCGTTGTCGCGAGCGATGCGGTCGCTGATCAGGACGGTCGTGGTGCCGACCGCCACGAGGACCAGGAGCGCCGCGGCGACGAAGGCGGCGAACTGCCGCCTCGCGCCGTTCCTCGCGCGACCCCGCGGGTCAGTGGGCACTGGGGGTGAGCAGCCCCAGTTCCTGGGCCTTGACGACCGCTTCGAGCTGGCAGCGGACACCGAGCTTGGCGTGGATCGACTTCACGTACCCCCGGCAGGTCTCCAGGGTGATCCCGAGGACGCGGGCGATGTTCTTGACCTGCATCCCCCGCCCCAGGCAGTCGAGGACCTCCTGCTCACGCCGGGTCAGCTGCGGCCGCATCGGCCCCCGGGGAGCCGGGATCGCGGAGGCGCCGCTCGCGAACGTCGAGGGCGCGACGAGCATCGACCCCGCCTCGACGCGACCCAGGACGTCGATCATCTCGGCGAGCGAGCCGTCTTTCGGGACGAAGGCGGACGCCCCGGCCTGCGCCGCCCGCACGACCCAGTCGGGATCACGGTGGGCGGTGACGACGGCGACCACCGCGTCGGGTGCCACCTCCCGGACCCGACGGGTCGCCGCCAGGCCGTCCTGCTGCGGCATCTCGATGTCCATGACGACGACGTCGGGCTGCAGCTCCCGCGCCATCGCGATCGCCTGCGCGGCGGACGACGCGATGCCGACCGCGACCATGCCCGATGACTCCAGCGCGCCCGCCAGCAGTTCGGCGAAGGTCACGTGGTCGTCGACGACCAGCACGGTGCGGGTAGCACTGGCCGTCCCGGCGATGGACGCGAGCGTCACGGAAGCCCCCCGACTCCACGAGATCCACCGCGGGTCCGCGGTGTGACGCGCATTACGACACGCCGTGACCTCGCGGAGAAGGCCGTGCCCCGCGGCTGGGACCAAGGTCCCTCGTCCGAGGGGTCCGGCGCAGCAGGTTGTGACAGATCGTGCTCGACGTTTCACGCAAGCGCTCAGTCGGCGGACGCCTCGCCGAGCGCGTGGACGCCGGCCGACCAGGCGACGCCCCCCTCGGCCACCGCGCGCACGCGCGCCGCGAGCAGCGTCGGGTCGTCGTCCTTGAGCAGGTACCCCGCCACCCCGATCCGGCGGGCCTCACGGACCGATCCGGGGGACGCGTCTCCCGTCAGCATGACGACCCGGGCGGAGGCGTCGACGGCGAGCACCTCCCGGGCTGCCTCGAGGCCCGTCACCCCGGGCATCGCCAGGTCGAGGAGGAGGACGTCGGGTCGGTGCCGGCGGAAGGCGGGCAGGACCTCGGCGCCTCCGCGGCACTCCGCGACCACCGTCGTGTCGGCCGCGCTGTCGAGGACGTCGACCACGGATGCACGGAAGAAGGCGTGGTCGTCAGCGACGAGGACCTCAATCACCGGCCACCTCCTGGGCGAGGGCTACGCGACGTGGTGCCGGGCGGCCGGATGGCCGACACACCGATCATGCCGCATCGGATGGCGGAACGAATACGTCCGTAGGGCCCGGGTGAGGGGTTCCGGGACCCCCAATCCCGGGGACGCGCCCCGGCGCGGGCACTGCGGGCCCGGACGGCAGCGCACCAGGGCCCCACCGCACCGGCGGGGCCGCGGTCGATGCGCGGACCGGGACGTCGCGAGCACCCGCCGCGCCGCCGACGGCGCACCGGCCCGCTTCCACACCCCGGGTCCGATTCGGCGCGGTGGGCCCCGTGGGGATCGAACCCGCAACCCGCGGATCAAGAGCCCCTCTGGGACACTGTTCTGACCAGCTCGGTCTCGACCGATCCGGCCTCTGAGCTGGCCTGTTGCCATTGGTCGTGTGCGGCCACGGTTGGCCCGGCTGGCCCCTTCTGCGGGCGTCCTGTGGGGGCGGTGCGGGGGGGGGGCGGTGGCGGTGTGGGCGCGGTGTGGGCGTGGAGCGGGCGGCGCGGCTTCCGACC